>JAAWAC010000013.1 GCA_022791975.1 Lachnospiraceae bacterium
GTCACTGGCAGCTTTGGGGTTTTTCAGCTTTTCAGCGATATACGTTATCTTTTCGTCAAGATCCTCATAAAAAAGCGGCAGGTAACGTAATCTGTATCTCTTATCATACATTTATTTTTTTCCGAAGGCTTCCAAACACTTCCTCATGGGTCATTCTTCGGTTGTCCTCTGCGGCTGCCCGGTCTGCCTTGTCCAGTGCCGCCTCTACGCCATCTGTAAGCCGGGAATACATGTCCAGACTGAGAACCATCATAGCGCCATATCCGTTTTTTCCCTGCCTGCCAGACCAAAGAAAGAAGACCGTGCCCGTCTCTGTGGCATGGTCTTTTCTTTCCACAACCAAATCTCATTTAAAGGAGGTCCACAAATGGAGACTGAAAAACAAACTGCTGCCCCCTGCCCCGGCAGGCAGGAAGCCCAAAGCCAGGTTCTCCCCTGCAAAGGCAGCCTACTATGTATTCCTGGGTTTTTATGATGTTCCTGGTGGCCGGAAAGAATGCAGATAAAGGATATCCATTGGACCATACAGGATTTTGTGGTATTATGAATATGGAGAAATATATGTATAAGGCAGGTGACATCATTGATAGAACATAACGCAGAAATTCCAGAAAATTCACAGCAAGAATCCGTTCCTGTAATGAAACGCACCATTAAAGACAGCGTTTTTACAAACCTTTTTAAAGATAAAAAGTATTTGATACAGTTATATCAGGCACTTCACCCAGATGATAAACAAACTACCGAAGATGACCTAAAAGATATCACAATCAATCATGTTCTTGTTGATGATATCTATAACGACCTGGGATTTTCTGTAGGTAACCGGCTTTTGATACTGATAGAGGCTCAGACCACATGGACAGTAAATATTTTGTTTCGTATCCTTATGTATCTTGTACAGACATATCGGGAATATTTTAGAGTAACAGAACAGGATATTTATAACAGTACAAAATTGAAAATGCCCAAACCAGAATTGTATGTTATATATCTGGGCAACAGAAAAGAACAGCCAGAAGAAATATCTTTTTCAGAAGAGTTATTCGGAGGGGAGGATATTTGCATAGATGTTAAAGCTAAGATCATCTATGATGGAAGAGAAGATGATATTATTCACCAGTATATTACATTTACCAGAATATGCAGGAACAAGTATCGATTCATGGAAGGACTAGAAAAGCTATACAGGAAGCAATCCGCGTCTGCAAAGACAGGAATGTGCTGAAGGAATATCTCGAAAGCAAAGAAAAGGAGGTTGTCAATATGATGATGGAATTATATGATCAGGAAGAAGTTATGCGTTCCTATGTCAAAAGCAAGGAACATGATACAAAAGTTGAAACAGCAAAACGATATTTGTCACTGGGGAAATTATCCTTTGAAGAAATTGCGATTGGTTCTGGTCTTTCTATAGAAGAAGTGGAGGAACTGGCTAGCTTGCAATTAGCATAATTTTTAAAGACTATTTTCTGGAAAATAAAAGCGGGATATCTAAACATACAAGATATCCTGCTTTTGTTCCAAGCAAACTGTATTTTGTAAATAATACCTTTAAAAAACAGTAAATATTTCTGAAATTTCTTGTTCGTAATCTTCTGCTTCCACCAATTCACTTCTTGACTTTGCAATATCGCCAAGTATCCTTTTTATTTCATCTTGACGAGTATTTATTGCACGCTCCAATGAAGTAACATCAAAAGACATTTGTGTATCATCCAATCCATTTTGAAGCGTTTCTATGACTGTTAAATATTTTTGCTTATCATCTGTTAATTGAGTAATCTTCCGCTCATTAGCTTTCTGCAATCTACTTTTTCGAACATAATCATTATCAAACACACCAAGATGAAAGAAATAGCTGTTTTTTCGTTGCGGTAAATCAAAAAGTACAAATTAGCAGACCTTGTTTTTCCCGCCAGGGGGTTCGATTCCGTTTAGGATTTCCCCTACAGGCGGCAGGTCGAAAATACAGACATGAAAAGAGGTTATGCCTAAATCCCTGAAGGAACAAAAATGCCGCAACCCTTGAAGTTACGGCATTCCAGCGTCCCCGAGACGACTTGAACGTCCGACCTATCGCTTAGGAGGCGATCGCTCTATCCAACTGAGCTACGAGGACTTGTATGAAAAACCTGCTAATAAGCAAGTCATTCAGCTAGAAAAAAGTTGATTCTACGTTGCTCTGGCAATCGAACACCTACCACTTAGGAGGCTCCTGTTATATCCATTTAACTAAGGGAACTGATGCTGCTTTTGTGCCTCTTTCATTAGCAGAAAGTAACGAACGCAACTAAAACTTAGCAGGCGAACACTCTACGCATCTCAGCTACGAAAACGTATATGAAATAACACACAAAGCAAGCTGCATTTTCCACACCCTTACATTATACCAGACTCCATCTACAATTACAAATCAAAAATCCCCTCGGCGGTTTCTTTTTTTGGGTGTCCGCTGGTAGCGGACAGAAGGACCACTTCTGTGTCTGGAGCTGGTGCCGGTTCTGCGGCGCCGGTTTTTCCGGTAGCGAGAGCGCCGATGGTTTCCGGAAATCCGTTCCCGGAAATAGAAATGTCTCCAAAGCTTACGAAGGAAAATCAACAGCAATATTACTATAACAATGACCAGAATAAAAATCAAGACCAATCTGATATTTATCTTAATAAAAGTTTTCTTGGTGTCCTCCGTGTCCTGTCCGGCTTCCTGGGACTCCTTGGTGTCCTGCCCAACCGGGGACTCCTGATCGGCCCCTGTTTCCTTATTAAAAGTAAACTCCTGGATAGCAGATTTGGCTAAGTCAATGGTCGTGCGGCCCACAGGCTGTCCCTGATACGTGTAGGATAGGGTGGCTACCACATCGGGATCAATGCCCTCATTCTGAAATTCCAGGGTGGGGGAGGCCTCGGAAAAAGCCACACCGTTGGGGAGGACAATATAGCCGTTGGGATTTACCTCCACCAGTGAACGGGAACCACCAAAAATGCTGCTTCCAGTGTGGAAAAAGTTGGAGTTGTCCACGGAAAAATTGGTTTCATTGGAAGCAATATTGATCTTACTAAAATTATCCGAGGCGTAATCCAGCAAAAGAGCTGTATCAGCGTACAGTGGAACCACTGGCCCGTCCGCGCTGTGGGTGCGCATGGTGACAACGATAAGCGTCATGCCATTGCGCTCGGACACGGTCACCAGAGTATTTAAGGCAGCGTCTGTAGCACCAGGCTTGCCGGCGATCACAGTATTGTCCAGGTAATCGCTGTCACCCCGGAAAGGAAAAATCATTTTGTGATGATTTTTCATATAAGTCATGGTTTCATCCTTGTTGGTGGCGCGCATATCGTAGGAGGGAGTGCCGGAAATGGTCACAAAAGTCTCATTTTTTATGGCCTCCCGGGTAATCAGAGCCATGTCGTGGGGGGAGGTATAATGATTTTCATCGTGGAGCCCGTGGGGATTGGCAAAATGGGTGTTGGTACAACCAAGATCCGCGGCTTTCTGGTTCATCATATCCGCAAAAGCCTCCACGCTGCCAGCCACATGCTCAGCCAGTCCATTTCCGCATTCATTGGCAGACTCCAGCAAAAGAGCATAGAGAGATTCCTCCACGGTCAACTCTTCCCCCTCAGTGGTGCCAATACTGCTGCTGCCTGGGGTGATGGAATGGGTGGCGTAGTAGGAATAGGTCATGACCTCATCCAGAGAAGCGTGCTCCAGTGCCACCAGCGCGGTCATAACTTTGGTAATGCTGGCCGGATACTGGGGCTTGTCCATATCCTTATTATAGAGAATCGTACCTGTGGACGCTTCCATAATCACGGCGGAATCCGCGTAAATCTGTGGGCCCTGGGGCCAGTTGGGAATAGAATTGGAATCAATCTCTTTATTATAGTAGGAAAGGCGTTCCTCCTCCTTTTGTCTGGCAGCCTCCTCAGCGGCGGCTTTTTCTGCGGCTGTCTGGCGACGGGCCTCCACAGGAAGGGGAGTGGCGAAAACAGTAAAAGAAAGAGAGCAGGCCAAAAGGCCCGCCAGAAATCTATATTGAATCTTCATGAAAGCTCCTTATTAGGTAAAATAATACAAAATTGTTACTAAATTATTACTTGGAATCTATTATATGTTATTTTGCAACCACTGACAAGGGGCGTTTTCTTTAAAATTTCTTTAAAATGCACGGTTTTTCGCGGTTTTCGCCGATTTCGCTGCCCTCCGGCTTGACAAAGACTTTCCTTTCATTATATAATGCCAGATGAAAGAAACCAGGGAAGGCGTTGAAAAAGACAGTAGGATTATCGCAAAAGGCAAAGCGAGCCGGGGAGGGTGAGAGCCCGGTGCGAGTAGGGATTATCTGAAAATCACTTTGGAGCTTCAGGCTGAAGAATCGCAGTAGGCACTGACGGAATCCTCCGTTATCGGGAGCGCATGTGATGGCATGCTGTAACAGGTGGTATAGCGAAGCGCAGCTTTCGTCCTATTACAGGGATGGAAGCTTTTTATTATTCAAAGAAAGGGAGCACTGAGCATGTACGAAAAAGTATCCACAGACCTGAACTTTGTTGAAAGAGAAAAACAGGTAGAGAATTTCTGGAGAGAACACGATATTTTTCGCAAGAGCATGGAAAATCGTAAGGATGGAAAGACTTACACCTTTTATGACGGACCGCCTACGGCCAACGGAAAACCACATATCGGTCATGTGTTGACCCGGGTGATCAAAGATATGATTCCCCGCTACCGGACCATGAAAGGCTATATGGTACCCCGCAAAGCCGGCTGGGACACCCATGGCCTTCCGGTGGAGCTGGAGGTGGAAAAGCTTCTGGGACTGGATGGTAAGGAGCAGATTGAGGAATATGGTCTCGATCCCTTTATTTCCAAATGTAAAGAAAGTGTGTGGAAATATAAGGGAATGTGGGAGGATTTCTCCGGCACAGTAGGCTTTTGGGCTGACATGGACGACCCTTACGTAACCTATCACGATGACTTTATTGAGTCCGAGTGGTGGGCCCTGAAAGAAATCTGGAACAAGGGCCTGTTGTACAAGGGCTTTAAGATTGTGCCTTATTGCCCCCGCTGCGGGACTCCTCTGTCCTCCCATGAGGTGGCGCAGGGCTACAAGGCTGTAAAGGAACGCTCCGCCATTGTACGCTTTAAGGCTGTGGGGGAGGACGCCTATTTCCTGGCCTGGACCACCACCCCCTGGACTCTGCCCTCCAACACGGCTCTCTGCGTAAATCCGGATGAGACCTATGCGAAGGTAAAGGCAGCAGACGGTCAGGTCTACTATATGGCACAGGCCCTTTTGGACCGGGTATTGGGAGAGTTGGCCCAGGAGGGTACGCCAGCCTATGAGGTGCTGGAAACCTATGTGGGCAAGGATCTGGAAAACCGGGAATACGAGCCCCTCTTTGCCTGTGCAGGAGAAGCGGCGGCCCGACAGAAGAAAAAGGCTCATTTTGTCACCAGCGACCACTATGTCACCATGACAGACGGTACGGGAATCGTGCATATTGCACCGGCCTTTGGTGAGGATGATGCCCGTATTGGAAGGACTTACGATCTGCCCTTTATCCAGTTTGTGGATGGCAAAGGAAATATGACGGAAGATACCCCCTATGAAGGGAAATTTGTAAAAGATGCGGACCCGCTGATTCTGGTGGACCTTGACAAGGAAGGGAAGCTATTCTCCGCGCCAAAATTTGAGCATGATTACCCGCACTGCTGGCGCTGCGATACCCCCCTTATCTACTATGCCCGGGAGTCCTGGTTTATTAAGATGACCGCCGTAAAAGAGGATCTGATCCGCAATAACAATACCATCAACTGGATTCCTGAGAGCATTGGCAAGGGAAGATTCGGGGATTGGCTGGAAAATATTCAGGACTGGGGGATTTCCCGGAACCGTTACTGGGGTACCCCTCTCAATGTATGGGAGTGCCAGTGCGGGCATATGCATTCCGTGGGAAGCCGTCAGGAGCTCTTTGAACTCAGCGGAAGGGAAGAGGCAAAGACCGTGGAGCTGCACCGGCCTTATATTGACCAGATCACCTTCTCCTGTCCCAAGTGTGGCAAGCCTATGCACCGGGTGCCGGAGGTGATCGACTGTTGGTTTGATTCCGGAGCCATGCCCTTTGCCCAGCATCACTATCCCTTTGAAAATAAGGAGTTATTCGAACAACAGTTCCCTGCTCAGTTTATTTCCGAGGCAGTGGACCAGACCAGAGGCTGGTTTTATTCCCTGTTGGCTGAATCCACCCTGATCTTCAACAAGGCTCCCTACGAAAATGTTATTGTGCTGGGCCATGTACAGGATGAAAACGGGCAGAAAATGAGCAAATCCAAGGGAAACGCCGTAGACCCCTTTGATGCCCTGGCCACCTATGGGGCGGACGCAATCCGCTGGTATTTCTACATTAACAGTGCGCCCTGGCTGCCCAACCGCTTCCACGGCAAGGCAGTGATGGAGGGACAGCGCAAGTTTATGGGAACTCTGTGGAATACCTATGCCTTCTTTGTGCTGTACGCAAACATTGATGGATTTGACGCCACCCAATATACCCTGGACTATGAGAAGCTTTCTGTGATGGATAAATGGCTCTTGTCCAGGCTGAATACCACAGTAAAGCGGGTGGACAGCGATTTGGAGAATTACCGGATTCCGGAGGCGGCCAGATCCCTCCAGGAGTTTGTGGATGATATGAGTAACTGGTATGTGCGCCGGAGCCGGGAGCGCTTCTGGGCCAAGGGCATGGAGCAGGACAAAATCAATGCCTATATGACCCTATATACAGCCCTGGTGACCATTTCCCAGGCAGCTGCCCCCATGGTTCCCTTTATGACTGAGGATATCTACCGCAATCTGGTTTGCAGCATTGACAAACATGCACCGGAAAGCATTCATCTGTGTGACTTCCCCTCAGTACAGGAGGGGTGGATTGACGACCAGCTGGAGGAATATATGAAAGAGGTGCTGGACGTGGTGGTTAAGGGAAGGGCCTGCCGGAATGCGGCCAACATCAAGAACCGCCAGCCCATCGGGACCATGTTTATCAAGGCCTCCTATAGCTTCCCGGAGTATTATAAGGAGATCGTGGAGGATGAGCTAAATGTAAAACAAGTGATTTTCACCCAGGATGTGCGGGAATTTACCTCCTACACTTTTAAGCCTCAGCTGAAAACCGTGGGTCCTAAATACGGCAAGCTTTTGGGAGGCATCAAAAAAGAGCTGGAGAGTCTGGATGGAAACAAGGCCATGGATGTGCTGGAGGCAGAAGGTGCATTAAAATTTGACATTCAGGGCACTGAGGTGGTATTATCTAAAGAGGACCTTTTGATTGAGATGACGCAGAAGGAAGGCTATGTGTCCGAGGCGGATAACTCTGTTACCGTTGTGTTGGATACCAACCTGACGCCGGAGCTGATTGAAGAGGGCTTTGTATACGAGATTATCAGCAAGATCCAGACGATGCGCAAGGATGCGGGGTTTGAGGTAATGGATCACATTGCAGTATTTATCAGTGGCAATGAGCGGATAGCTGAAATCGTGGAGAAGAATCAGAGCGCCATTCAGGAAAAGGTACTGGCAAACGCCGTAATAATGGGGCAGCAGACATCCGTTTCCAAGGAATGGAACGTAAATGGAGAAAACGTGACCATTGGAGTAGAAAAGATTTAACGGGATGTAGAAAAAAGAAATGAAAGCGGTGAGGAGAAGCAGATGACTAACAAGAGACATTTTGACAAGGAAATGTTTAAACGTAGCGTTATCTACAATGTTAAGACGCTGTATCGGAGAAATATTGAGGAGGCCACCCAGCAGCAGATATTCCACGCAGTTGCTTTGGCCACCAAGGATGCTATCATTGACGCATGGCTGGCTACCCAGGACGAGATGGATAAGACCGATCCCAAGATTGTATACTATATGTCCATGGAGTTCCTAATGGGCCGTGCCCTTGGAAATAACCTGATCAATCTGACCTATTACGATGAGGTAAAGGGAGCACTGGAAGAGCTGGGCTGTAACCTGAATACCGTGGAGGATCAGGAGCCGGACGCAGCTCTTGGAAACGGAGGTTTGGGACGTTTGGCGGCCTGTTTCCTGGATTCCCTGACAACCTTAGGATATGCGGCTTATGGCTGCGGCATCCGGTACCGCTACGGGATGTTTAAGCAGAAAATTGAGAATGGTTATCAAGTAGAGGTTCCCGATGAGTGGTTGAAATACGGAAATCCCTTTGAGTTACGCCGTCCGGAATATGAGAAAATTGTAAAATTCGGCGGTTATGTGCGGGTGGAGACCGACGAGCGGGGACACAGCCGGTTTATACAGGAAGGCTATCAGTCCGTAAAGGCGGTTCCCTGTGATATGCCTGTGGTAGGGTATGGAAATAATGTGGTAAATACCCTGCGCATTTGGGATGCAGAGCCCATCAATTCCTTCCGTCTGGATTCCTTTGACAAGGGAGACTATCACAAGGCTGTGGAGGAGGAGAACCTGGCCCGGAATATTGTGGAGGTGCTCTACCCCAACGACAATCATATGGCTGGCAAGGAGCTGCGCTTAAGACAGCAGTATTTCTTCATCTCTGCCAGTGTGCAGACAGCCGTGGAAAAATATAAAAAGCGCCACAGTGATGTGCGGAAGTTCCATGAGAAGGCCACCTTCCAGCTGAATGACACCCATCCCACCGTGGCTGTGGCTGAGTTGATGCGTGTGCTAATGGACGAAGAGGGCTTAAGCTGGGAAGAGGCATGGGATGTAACTACCAAGACCTGTGCCTATACCAATCACACCATTATGGCAGAGGCGCTGGAGAAGTGGCCTATTGAGCTGTTCTCCCGCCTGCTTCCCCGTGTATACCAGATTGTGGAGGAGATCAACCGCCGGTTTATTCTGGACATCCAGGCAAAATATCCGGGAGACAATGAGAAGATCCGCAAAATGGCGATTATCTACGATGGACAGGTAAAGATGGCGCACCTGGCTATCGCAGCAGGATATTCTGTGAACGGTGTGGCAAGACTGCACACGGAGATCCTGAAGAACCAGCAGTTGAAGGATTTCTACCAGATGTTCCCGGAGAAATTTAACAATAAAACCAATGGAATTACCCAGCGGCGGTTCCTGCTTCACGGCAATCCTCTGCTGGCTAACTGGGTGACGGATCACATTGGAGACGAGTGGATCACGGATCTGGAACAGATTAAAAAACTGTCTATCTATGCAGATGATGAGAAGGCTCAGCAGGAGTTTATGCAGATCAAGTATCAAAATAAGGTGCGCCTGGCAAAATATATCAAGGAGCACAACGGTGTGGATGTAGATCCCCGTTCGATCTTCGATGTACAGGTGAAGCGTCTCCATGAGTATAAGCGCCAGCTGATGAATATTCTCCATGTGATGCATCTGTACAATGAGATCAAGGAAAAACCGGAGATGCCTTTCTATCCCCGGACCTTTATATTCGGAGCCAAGGCGGCGGCTGGTTATCGCCGGGCAAAGCTGACCATTAAGCTTATCAATGCGGTGGCAGATGTGATCAATAAGGACTCCTCTATTAACGGTAAGCTTAAGGTAGTGTTTATTGAGGACTACCGGGTTTCCAACGCAGAATGGATTTTTGCAGCGGCCGATGTATCCGAGCAGATTTCCACGGCCAGCAAAGAGGCTTCTGGTACTGGCAATATGAAATTTATGCTGAACGGCGCTGTGACCCTTGGCACTATGGATGGAGCCAATGTGGAGATCGTGGAGGAAGTAGGAGAGGAAAATGCCTTTATCTTTGGTATGTCCTCTGATGAAGTTATCAATTATGAGAATCATGGTGGCTACAGGCCTATGGATATCTTCAACAGTGACCAGGATATCCGCAAGGTGTTGATGCAGCTGATTAATGGTCAGTATGCGCCCAACGATCCGGAGCGGTTCCGGGAGATTTATGATTCCCTGCTGAATACCAACAGCAGTGACCGGGCAGACACCTACTTTATTCTCAAAGACTTCAAGCCCTATGCAGAGGCGCAGAAGCAGGTGGAGGAAGCTTACCGGGATGAAAAGGGCTGGGCTCGGAAGGCGATTTTAAATATCGCTTGCTGTGGAAAGTTCACCTCTGACAGAACTATCCAGGAATATGTGGATGAGATTTGGCATCTGGACAAAATCGAGGTAACTCTGGCAGAATAAGCTTTAAAATAAGGATAAAAAAGAAAAGAGGACGGCAGAAGTGGCTGTCCTCTTTTTGCTGTCTTCCCGCACAGAATGGCGGTATAATTCATCGGGGAAAACATAAGATATAAAATGAGGGAAAAAATAAAAGCAACTGGCTCGATTTTTATTATATTGTTGTTGCTTCCTTATGTAGCTGTGATGCTGGTGGGAGGACAGACGGGGAAACATGCATATGGGCAGGAGAGTGCCAAGGAGGAAGAAGCTTCTGGAACCGAGGAGCTGGAAGAATGGGTTTTGGAGATTTTGCCGGCTCAGATGCCAGTAACTTACGAGAAGGAGGCTCTCAAAGCCCAGGCAGTGCTTATTCGCAGCAATCTGGCCTATCATCTGCAACAGGAACAGATTTCTCCCCAGAAATTGGATGCAAAAAAGCTGGAAGAATGGGAACTACCCCACTATTCCATTTTGGAACTGGAGGAAATCTGGGGCGAAGCGCTTTTTGAGGAATATTATGGAAAAATAATACAGGCTGTACAGGAAACCAGAGGGCAGGTACTGAGGTGGGAGGGGCGTTATGTGGATTTGCCCTATCACGCAGTCAGTGCCGGAAGAACCAGGGATGGCAGCCTTTTGGGGGATGCGTATCCCTATCTTCAGGTGGCAGAGTGTCCGGGAGATCTGGAGGCAGAAAATTTTATCCAGCTGGTACAGCTGGATCTTTCTCAGACCCCGGAGATTACCGCGGTGGATGATTCCGGATATGTGACAGAGATTCGTCTGGGAGAAAGTCTGATGGCTGGGGAGGAATTTCGAATCCGGGAAAATCTGCCATCCAGCTGCTTTACCCTACAGCAACAGGAGGGAGCCTGGCTGGCTGTCACCAAGGGATTGGGCCATGGCTTTGGGCTTAGTATGCACCAGGCACAGTTAAAGGCTTGCCAGGGAAAGACATATTTGGAAATTTTAGAATATTTCTATGAGGGAATGGAGTGTATAAGCTTTTCCTAATCTGGCTATCCTATGGATAGAAAAAAAGATGAGGTGAGCTTATGGCAACAACAAAAAAGAGAACAAGTAAAAATCCTGTCCGCGGGCGGATACTTACGGCAACCTTAAGCCTTGGTCTGTTGGCTGCGGCTGGTATGATAGGAATGTATACGGTTGGCAAGAGTGAGCAGCGTCAGCAGGAGGAGGAGCTGGCCCAAAAGGTGGCAGAGGCAGAGAAGGCTTTTGAGGAAGCCCAGCAGCGTCAGCAGGAGCAGGAACAAAAGGAGCTAGAGGAGAGACAGCAGACAGCCTCTTCCAGCACGCGGGCGGAGTTCCAACCTCCCAAGCAAGAGATTCAGGCAGAACTGGAGAGTGATTTTGCAACCATAGAGCCCTCTGTGGACGTTCTTTCTCCCGAGGAGCAGGCGGCCCTGGACGCGGAGGCAGAGGAGGCAGCTCTCCAGGATGCCATTTCCCAGGAGGCAGCAGCCATTGTCTACAGCTTTTCTCCGGAGACGGACAAGCTTTTATGGCCCATTTCCGGAAATATTCTTTTGGATTACAGCATGGATAAAACCGTGTATTTTGAAACTCTGGATCAGTACAAATACAACCCGGCAGTGATTATTCAGGGGCGGGTAGATCAGGAGGTTCTCTGCGCAGCGGACGGACAGGTCACAAAGATAGAGGAGAGCGATGAGCTGGGAACTACGGTGACCGTGGATTTTGGCAGTGGATTTAAAGGTGTTTATGGTCAGATTAAGGATGTGACCGTGGAGGAAGGAAGCCAGGTGCAGACAGGACTGAAGCTGGGTGTGGTAAGTGAACCCAGCCGGTATTATACCAAGGAAGGGGCCAACATATACTTTAAGCTTCTGAAGGATGAGAAGCCGGTGGACCCCATGGATTATCTGCAATAAGCCGCAGCTTCTCCCGGCGGGAAAGATGCTTGATCTCCCACTCCCGGCGCATGGCCTGGGACTTGGTGGGAAACGATTCACAATAGACAAGCTTAACAGGCAGATGCGCCCTGGTATATTTGGCGCCTCTGCCTGCTTTATGCTGTTTTATACGATGTTCCAGCTGATTGGTCCAGCCAGTGTACAGGGAACCATCCCCACACTGTAAAATATAAGTATAATTCATAAGCCACTTTCCCTATTGTCTTTATCTTAGCAAAGTCAACGGGGAAAGTCAAACCCTCCACTAATCTGAGTGGCTTTTATAAATGCATCGAACCCCTTTTCAACTTCAAGACACTAAAGGAGCAACCCGGAGCCTCATAGTCAAAGCAGGAGGAGCCATTGGAGTAGGACTGTAAAACAGGCGATACCTTCAAAGGTTCTTCCAGGCTATTGGTATCCTTGGGCAAACCCGTGAGCACCTGGGCCGTATAGGAGGGCTCCACGGAGCAGTCCAGCTGAATTTCCATATGCTCGGCCTCGTCCCCAAAGTTCACCAGCTTTACGTAAATATGAGAGTCATCAGCGGACACAAGCTGACTGATAATAGGATAGGGAACCATCTCGGCCTTCTGAGCCAGTACCCCGTTCAGATAACAGTCATAGCCTCCTTTTCGGGTAACAATGCGGATATGGTTGTACTCTCCATAACGAATGGAAAGCTTGGCCCTGGAGCCAAAACGGGTGTAGTTAAAGCGGGTGGAAATGCCAAAGGAGCCCACGCCTCCCCGGATGGTCCACACATAGCGGTTGGTGTAGGCTGGATTCCAGGAGGTAAAGAAAGGATTGGTCTCATCCCGGGAAAAGAGCATGGGGGTACTGTGGGTCCAAACTGTAATATCCACCGTCTGTTCCGGGGAGGTAAATAGCACCTCCAACTCGTATTCACAGAATTCCTTTTCCTCCTCCCCAAAGGTCACAAAGCCTGTGTGAGGCGGAATATGCCCCATATTGGGATAGCCCTCCAGCTCATTGATATAGTCAGAGACGATTTCCAGGGATCCATCCTTATGCTCCTGAACCTCTCCCAAAATTCCATGGGAATATTTTACAGGAAGTCCGTCCACCCGAACATTTTTTACAAAGGTACCGCTTTGATAAGCAATCACACCATTCAGTCCTATGGGGTCCGGGAAGCCAAGCTTTTCCGTTATGCTGGATTTTAAAATTTCTTTTCCATGGCTTTCGGCCAACATGGACAGAGCATGGTAAAAGGGAATACCAAAGCAGGCATGGTTGTCAAAGGCAATCAAGTTGGGATACCAGGAAGTGTAGGATACATTCTGGAAGAGAGGCGCGTAGGCTGTCAGCTGTACCACATCCTGATTTTTTTCCGCATCCATCAGATACATGGTTTCAGCCAGGGCAGACTTTAGATTCCCGATATGTACGCCGCTGGTGACCGCATACTCGCCAATAAAAATCTTGGGTCCCTTTCTGTCATAGTTCTCATAGATTTTGGCGGCGGTTGTAAAGGTATCCGAGGTGCTGTAGAGATGTTCATCCACGATCTGGGTGGGAAGTCCCTGCAGCTCTGTGTGAGAGTTGGAAATTAATTCCAATTCTGGATATCTTTCATGGATCGCCTTATAAAATTTTTCATACCTGGTAAAGTACACCTCATGGTCATTTTCATTTCCAATTTCCAGGTAGCGAATATGGAAGGGCTCCGGATGACCCTGTTGGGCGCGGAGGCTGCCCCACTTGGTATCGGCAGGGGCTGTGGCGTATTCCAGGGCATCAAAAACCTCCTGGAGCATATCCTCCAGCTCTTCCCCCTCAAAATATTCCGGCTTGCGGCCCTGACAGGTAAGGCCGCAGTTTACCACATACATAGGCTCAAGCTGCAAATCCTCGCAGATCTGGAGATATTCGTGAAAGCCCAGGCCGTTGGTGGTGCGGTAGTGCCACATTAAATTTTGGCTGGGACGCTCCCATACAGGTCCCACCATATGAGAAAATCGGGCAGCCGTCTCCTTGGAAAAGCCTTCCACAATGCAGCCTCCAGGGAAACGCAGGAACTTGGAATGGGTATTTTCCAGCATTTCCATTAGATCCTTACGCATGCCATGTCCCTTATAGGTGTCCCAGGGCATCAGGGAAGTAAAGCCCAGCTTGATGCGGGCAGGCTCCCGGGATTTCAGCACAAAAACAGCCTGGGAATCTGTGCCGCTGGAGATAAGAGTTATGCGATATTGGGCATAGGCGTCCCCAGACAATTTTAAGTCTTTGGAGGCATACAGGACACCCTCCTCCGATTCCAGACGGGCCTCCAGAGTTGCCTGACCTTTGGCAAAGATCAAAAGCTCGTAGGAAGCTCCCTGTTTTACGGGAACCCCTTGAAAACCAATATTTTTTATGGAGCCCTCTTCCTGGAAAGAGACATCCAGGGCGGCTAGTCGGTGGGGATTGAGAACATCCTCTCGGTCAAGAGACATGACGGCCTCTGTGGGATACCAGGCCGGAATAGGTGTCTTTGGAACCTGGGTAATCCATCGGGCCAGTCCCTCCCCATTGTTAAACTGATCCCGCCAGCCTGTAGGAGTCACAAAACCGTAGGTGCCGTCTATGGGCGTACATCTGTCTGGCAGAATAGAATCCTCAAAAGCCCGGTTTCGAAGCATTTCCGGGTAGAGGCCGCTGTCTCCGGAGCGGTTGATATCCTCGAAGAAGAGTCCATAAAAATTTTCGGCAACAGGAAAGAGAGACTCGTTGGTTTGAATGGTAATTTTGCTCATAAGCGGTACTCCTAACTGTGAGAAGAATGGTGAAAAAAGCTTCATTACTTATTAACAGCAAAAAATGTGCCAAGCAGCTTTTTTATATCGAAAATTTACGTGAGAAAGCCGCTCCATATCAAGCTATTTTGGGAAAATGTGTGGCGCGGTTGAAAAGACACCTTTATTATGCTATAATTTTTCAATCATGCAGAATAAAAACTGATTTTTCAGAAGGGAGAAGCAGTGAAAAAGCTAGTATTTTTTGCAGCATATCCGGAGTTGGTGCCCACCATAAAGCGGCTGATGCATTTATCCCGATACCGAGGAATCTTTGCAGGCTCTGTGGTGCATTATTATCCGAATATGTACGACCAGACAGTGGATGAGGACGGGGATTTGGCTATTGTGCGGGGGTATTCGGTCCAGGTTCTAAAGGAAAAATACGATGGCCCCCTGATTGAGATACCTGTCACTGGAAGCGACATTGTAAACACCATTGCCCTGTGCAGGGAAAGGGCCAACCCAAAGAAAATAGGTATCATTGGTGATTATTCCAACTTAAAGGATATCGAGGCCATGATATCTCTCAGCAACTTAAACCTGAAGGTTTACATGGTCAATACCCCGGAGGAGATTGACAGCATTGTGCAGCAGGCTGTAGCGGAAGGGTGCGATGCCCTGATCAGCGGGGCCCACGCGGAAAAGTGTATTTTGTATCACGGCTATCAGGTGTACTCGGAAATTATAAAAATCAGTGAAGAGACCATTATAGGTGTATTGGATGAGGCTGTCAGCTATATCAAAGTTATGGAGGCCCAAAACCACCAGTTTGACTCTCTAAAACTGGTGGCGGATAATATGTCCGACGGATTTATCCTCACAGATGGCCAGGGAAAAATTGATATAATCAATGTTCCGGCTATGCGTATGTTGGACACGGGAGGGAGAGTCCTGGGAAAGCAGATAGAGGAGGCATTTCCCTATCTGGCAGGAAACTGCAAACGGGTTCGGGAGGAGCAGACACCTATAGACAACGTACTCCTCACCAGAAACAAGATAAAGCTCTCCGTGGATTTTCTTCCCACCGCCATTGAAAATGATTCTTGCAGCGGGACGATGATTGTACTCCAGGATATTGAGCGGTTGCAGCAAAAGGAAATCCGTATCCGAAATAAGCTCAGTGAAAACGGCCTGATTGCCCGTTATACTTTTGCAGATATCATTCACCAGAGTCCGGAGATGGATCGTCTCATTGAGCGGGCCCGGAAGTATGCGGCAGTGGTATCCAACGTTCTGATTTATGGGGAGACAGGCACGGGAAAGGAACTTATGGCCCAGGGCATTCACAATGCCAGCGAGAGAAAAGATGGCCCCTTTGTTGCAGTGAACTGTGCATCCATTCCGGAGCATCTCCTGGAGAGCGAGCTTTTCGGTTACGAGGAGGGGGCATTTACCGGGGCGGTAAAGGGAGGAAAGGCCGGGCTCTTTGAAGCGGCCCACCGGGGAACTATTTTCCTGGACGAGGTCTCTGAGCTTCCCCTTGGATTTCAAAATAAGATCCTGCGGGTGATCCAGGAGCGGGAGATCCGCCGGGTGGGAGGCAAAAAGGTAATTAAAATTGATGTGCGCATCGTTGCAGCAACTAATAAGAACCTTCGGAAAATGGTGGAGAGGGGAGAATTCCGGGAGGACTTGCTTTACCGGCTGGACGTGCTGAAGATCTCCATTCCTGCTCTAAGACAACGGACCAGAGACATTAAGCTGCTGGCAGAGTATTACCTTAGCTGGTACAGTAGCCAGTTTCGTACACCGGCAGAACGCTTTTCGGACTCCGCCATGAAGCTTCTGTGCGAACAACCCTTTAAGGGGAATATTCGAGAGCTTCGAAACCTTATGGAACGGCTCAGCGTTACCATAGAAAACAGGGAGGTAGGCCTTGCGGATGTACGGGAGCTTCTGGAGGAGGATATTCAGGAGGAAATTCTGGGAAAAGCCGCGGAAGAAATCCGAAGGGAGGATGTGGAGCGGCTATTAAAGGAAATGGACAATAATAAGACCAGGGTAGCGAAAAGCCTTGGAATTAACCGAACAACCTTATGGAGGAAGATGAAAAAATGGGGAATGATTTCGCAGGAAACATAAGCTCTCACTCTTGGGGGGGGAAATTAAGCAGGGCGTGCAAAAGGGGTGCGCAATGTTCATGAAACAATGGAAAGCAACACTAGACATTTAAAAAAGAGATGGAAATGGAAATTTTATACATCTCTTTTTTATTTTTTCTTTTTTAAAGACTTGGCACGGAATTTGCTCATATATTATTTAGGCCCTCATATCTCCGCTCGCGGGGGGATAAGGGCAGGTAAACGGAAAACGAAGGAGGTAAAGAAATGAAGAAGAAACTATTGGCGTCACTGTTAACAGCGGCAATGGTACTGTCTCTGGCAGCCTGTGGAGGAAAATCCGAGGAAGCGCCAGCAAACACACCCAGTGAGACAACAGAGGGAGGCTCAGAGCAGGCGGAGCAGGAGACACCAGCCGCAGGGGAAACCATTGAGCTGAGCGTGTGGACAGCAAATGAGCTGCACAACCAGATGTTTGAGTTTGGAGAGAAGGCCTACAATGAGAAGCATCCGGATAACCCGGTAAAGCTTAATATTGAGACATATCCCAATACGGAGATGGCAAACAAGCTGTTGATTGCTCTTCAGTCCGGAACCGGCGCTCCGGATATTGCGGACATCAATATCAACTATTTCACCAACTTTACAAAGGGACAAATTGACTTAGTTCCCTTAAACGATCTGGTGGAGCGGGAGATTGACAACTGTGTAGCATCTCGGTTTGATCTGTACAAAAAGGGCGATGACTACTACGGAATTCCTACCCATGTAGGCGCTACCTGCGTTTACTGGAACATGAACATCGTAGAGGAAGCTGGTTTTAGCATTGATGACATCAATGCCATTAAAACCTGGGATGAGTACAAGGAAATGGGTATTCAGATTCTTGAAAAGACTGGAAAGCCCATGACTATCTTCGAGGTAGCCGACCAGCGTCCCTTCTGGCCCCTGATTGTGCAGGCAGGCGGAGACTACTTAACTGCTGATAACGAGGTTGTTATGGATAGCGCGGAGAATGTTAAGGTTCTGGAGTGGATGAAGGACTTCTTTGATACCGGCGCCGTTGTTCCCTGCCCGGGTGGAGCTACCGGTATGGAGGAATTTTGGACCTGGCTGAATGGGGGAGGCTGCGCATCCCTGACCATGCCTGCCTGGTACATGAGCCGTTTCACCAACTATATGCCGGATCTGAAGGGTCGGGTAGCCATCACTCCCATGCCCGTATTTGAAGAGGGACAGCCCAGAACCGTTGGTATCGGCGGAACAGGAACCGCTATTACTACCCAGTGCAAGAACGTGGAAATAGCAAAAGAGGTTCTGTATGAGAGCAAGATGACCTATGAGGCAAATGTAAATATCTGGGAAGTGCTTCAGTTTGACCCGGTTCGGACGGATGTATGGAGCGATGAGAAGCTTCTGGAGCCCATGGAGTATTTCTATAACCAGTCCTTCTTTGAGATTATGAAGGATTATGTGGTAGACGCTCCCTCCCCCAGCAATCCGGATTTGGCCACAGCGGCTCAGGATTTGGTCAAGAATACGGTTATGTATAACGTATTTGTGGCAGGATCAGAGACTCCTGAGGAGGCATTAAAGAATGCTGCCGAGGAATTGAGAGCACAGCAATAGACAAAAGCAGAAAGAGGTTGCCGCTCTGGTTTTGTCTGAGCGGCAATCTTATATCCTAGGAGAATGATCTTTGATGGAAGGGGGATGTTTGTGGAAAAGCAGTCAAAGAGCAACGGGTTCACAAAAATTTTGTATAACAAAAAGCTTGCGCCCTATATTTTTTGCTTGCCATTTATTATCTCGTTTTTAATTTTCTTTTTGTATCCGGCAATAAGCAGCTTTTTAATGAGTTTTCAGAAGATTGAGGGTTTTCAGAATACTACATGGATAGGCCTGGGGAATTATAAGCGTCTGTTTAACGTGCACTTCTTTAACGCCATAAAGTCCAGCACGATTTATACCATTTGCATGGTTTGTATTATGATGATACTGCCCATTACTATTGCAACGATTTTAAATTCGAAAATTATGAAGTGTAAAAACTTCTTTCGATCTGCTGTATTTATTCCTACGCTGACCTCTGTGGTAGTTGCCGGTATTTCCTTCCGTCTGCTTTTTGGAGAGACTGAGGGCGGCTTTTTTAACTCCATTATTTTAAAGCTAGGTGGGGAGATGATAAGCTGGAAAACCGGTTATGTGACAGGTATGATTATGATGGTTACCCTGGCGGCTTGGCGGGAGCTGGGGATTAACATGGTGTACTGTCTCTCAGCCCTGCAAAGTATCCCGGCGGAGCTCTATGAGGCGGCTGATATTGACGGGTGCAGTGGGGTTCAGAAGTTTTTCTATGTGACCATACCTCAGGTAAAACCCATTATCATTTACATTTTGACCCTGTCCATTATCAACGGCTATCGCATGTTTACAGAAGGGTATGTTTATTGGAATGAGACCAATCCGGGAGATATCGGACTTACCATTGTGCGGTACATATACCAGCAGGCCTTCCAGAGGAATGACTTTGGAATGGGTTCAGCCATCGGTATGGTACTCCTTGTCATTATCATGGCTGTGAATATGGTACAGATGAATTTGTTTGGCATGTTTAAGAAGGAGGACGACTAATGAAAAATAAGAGAAAAGCTCTGTCGATTGTGTCGTTTTTCCTGTTCGCCATGCTGGCGATTATTATGCTGTTTCCGGTGTACTATCTGTTTGTGGGATCTTTGCAGGATGGGCAGGAGATTTTTGCCCATGGAATGCGTTTCTTCCTGAATCCAGCGGAAATTAAATGGGACAATTACCCCAATCTGCTTACCTACAACGATGGTATCTATGTCACGTGGTTTACCAACAGTGTGCTCTATGCCTTGCTGTTTACAGTGTGTTCTCTGACACTGTCCTCTCTGGTGGGATATGGGCTGGGGGCTTATGATTTCAAGGGAAAGAATTTTATCTTTATTCTCGTAATGATTGTAATGATGGTACCCCTGGAAATCCTTATGCTGCCTTTGTATAAGCTGGTGGTAAATATAAAGCTTATCAATACGGTAGGCGGCATTGTATTTCCCTTTATGGTGGCCCCGGTGGCAATCTTTTTCTTCCGCCAGTATGTGGCGGGCCTTCCCCGGGAGCTGATGGAGTCCGCTAGAATTGATGGCTGCACGGAGTTTGGCATTTTTACCCGGATTATGGTTCCTTTGATGAAGCCGGCTTTTGGAGCTATGACCATTCTGCTGGCCATGCAAAACTGGAACAGCTTCGTATGGCCCCTTATTGTACTGCGGGACAGCAACAAGTTTACGCTGACAATCGGTATTGCGTCCCTGATCAATCCATACAGCGCCAACTATGATGTAATGATAGCAGGCTCGGTTGTGGCAATTCTTCCCATATTGATTCTCTTCTTGTTTAACCAGAAATTCTTTATCTCCGGTTTGACAAGCGGTGGCGTCAAGGGATAAGCAATAAAACATAACATTTCAACACGGAGGAAAATAAGATGGCAAATCAAATCATTGTAAATGCAAAGGCGGAGAAATCTACCATCAGCAGAATGATCTACGGACATTTTGCAGAGCATTTGGGAAGATGTATTTACGACGGGTTTTATGTGGGGGAGGATTCCAAGATTCCCAATGTTAAGGGAATGCGGACGGATATTATTGAGGCCCTTAAGAAAATAAAGATTCCCTGCCTGCGCTGGCCAGGGGGATGCTTTGCAGATGAATACCACTGGAAAGATGGCATTGGACCCAAGGAGTCACGTCCTACCATGGTGAATACCCACTGGGGCGGCGTGGTGGAAAATAACCATTTCGGAACCCATGAGTTTTTTGAGTTGTGCGAAATGCTGGATGCGGAGCCTTATATCTGTGGAAATGTGGGCAGCGGTACCGTGCAGGAAATGTCGGAGTGGGTGGAGTACATGACCTTTGACGGGAAGTCTCCCATGGCGGATCTGAGAAGAGAGAATGGTCGGGAGGAGCCCTGGAGACTGAAGTATTTTGGAATTGGAAATGAGAACTGGAACTGTGGCGGTCGTATGCGGGCAGAGTATTACGCGGACGAGGTTTCCAGATACAACCTGTATGCCAGAGATTATGGGGAAAATAAGCTTTATCGTATCGGAGCCGGGCCCCGGGGTGCCAATTACAAGTGGACCGAGGTGTTGATGAGAGATGCCTCCATGTACTTGGATGCCATTGCCCTGCACTATTACACCAGAATCGGGGACAAAATTGTGATCAGCAAGCTTCCCGACGGCAATGAGCGCTACCATACAGACAGCACAAAGTCCCGCAAGTCTGCCACGAACTTTGATGAGAGCCAGTGGTTTGGAGTTATGCAGGCGGCAGCCTTTACAGAAGAGCTGGTATCCAAGCATACAGCCATTATGGATAAATACGATCCGGACAAAAAAGTGGCTCTTATCGTGGATGAATGGGGAACCTGGTTTGACAATGAGCCGGGAACCAATCCGGGATTTCTGTATCAGCAAAATACCCTGCGAGATGCGGTTTCCGCCGGAGTCAGCCTGAATATTTTCAACAATCATGCGGACCGGATTCATATGACTAATATTGCCCAGACCATCAATGTGCTCCAGGCTATGATTCTCACGGAGGGAAGCAAGATGGTGCTGACCCCCACCTATCATGTGTACGATATGTACAAGGTGCACCAGGATGCCAAGCTTCTTGATTTTGCCATGCTTTCCGACGATTATGTGTGTGACGGGGAAACCCTTAAGAAGGTGAGCTGCTCCATTTCCAAGGATAAAGAGGGCGCTATCAACGCAACCCTTGTAAATGTGGATCCCAACGAAGGGGCAGAGGTGGTTTGCCATATTGCAGACTTTGGGAAGATTGGCAGCGTGGAAGGGACTGTTTTAACTTCGGATGCCATGAACACCATGAATACTTTTGACAATCCCAACCAGCTTCAGCCTACAGGATTTACGGACTTCCAGGTGGAGGGAGATAAGATTACCATAAAGATGCCTCCCAAATCGCTGGTGTTAATCTCCGTAAAGGCTTAAAAGAGCCATGGAGCAATCCCAGGAGCTTTGCATTCCATGCCTGCTGCGGGGAATTTCCAACGAGGAATACGAAGAGGTAATCCGCTCCCATATACGCTCTCTGGAGGAGGACGTGAAGGTTTCCCAGGAGGTATATGGGAAGCGGTTACAGATATGCAGTCAGTGTGAATTCCTGCGAAACGGATATTGCAGGCTGTGTGGATGCTTTGTGGAGATAAGAGCAATTAAAAAGTGGAACCAATGCGCAGATGAGCCGCCCCAATGGTAAGGGCGGCTCATCTGCGTTTATAAAATAGTGCGCTGTGAATATGATTTATAGTGGCATTCCAGCGATAAAAACGTACATAACAATAAAGTGGCACAGGCTGCCTCCCATAACAAAGAGATGAAAGATTTCATGGGAGCCGAAGTTTTTGTGCCTGGAATTAAAGATGGGAAGCTTCAGGGCGTAGATAATGCCTCCTATGGTGTAAATTACGCCCCCGGCCAGCAGCCAGCCAAAGGCGGCGGCAGAGAGGGAGTTTAAGATCTGGGTAAAGGCAAGCACGCAGAGCCAGCCCATGGTGATGTACAGTACGGAGGAAAACCATTTGGGACAAGTAATCCAGCAGGCTTTAATCACAATGCCAGCCAGGGCAATGGTCCACACCAGCCCGCACAGAAAATACCCTTTTCTGTCCCCCAAAGCAATCAGGCAGATGGGGGTGTAGGAGCCGGCTATCAAAATAAAAATCATCATATGGTCGATTTTCCGCAAAATTCGGTTCCATTTCTCCGAGATATCCAGGGTGTGATAGGTGGTGCTAGCGGCATATAAGGCAATCATGCTTCCCATAAAGATAGCCAGGGAAATCATGTGAATGTTGTCCGGATTTCGTGCAGCCTTGATAAGCAGAGGCGTGGATGCAAAGAGGGCCATCATCATACCGATGAAATGAGTGATTGCGCTTCCAGGGTCTTTGATGTGTAGTTTCATAGGTGATACCTCCTGTCGAATATTTATATTTCAACATGTAGTTTTTAATACTATATGTAATATAAATAAATACTATACCAAAAAGGAGGAAATGTCAACAAAAAAGAGGAATAAACCATCTCTGATTTATTCCTCCAGCAATTCAGACTTTTTTAGTGGAAGCTTTTATTTACCGAAGTATCTCTCCAGCAGTCCCTGGAAGGCCTTGCCGTGTCTAGCCTCATCGCGGGCCATTTCATGCACGGTGTCATGAATAGCATCCAGGTTGGCAGCCTTTGCTCTCTTAGCCAGGTCAAACTTACCGGCGGTAGCGCCATTCTCAGCGGCCACTCTCATCTCCAGATTCTTCTTGGTGCTGTCAGTAACAACCTCACCCAGCAGTTCAGCAAACTTGGCAGCATGCTCAGCCTCTTCATAAGCTGCCTTCTCCCAGTACAGGCCGATTTCCGGATAGCCTTCTCTGTGAGCTACTCTAGCCATAGCCAGGTACATACCAACCTCGCTGCACTCGCCATTGAAGTTTGCTCTTAAGTCCTCCAGAATGTCCTCGCTTACGCCCTGGGCTACGCCTACCACGTGCTCAGCTGCCCAGCTTAAGCCTTCTGCCTGCTCTGTAAACTTGTCTGCGCCAACGCCACACTGGGGGCATTTCTCCGGAGCTGCATCTCCCTCATGAACATAACCGCAAACGCTGCATACAAATTTCTTCATAGTACAAATTCTCCTTTACATGATTTATTTTTATTTATTTAATATTAGTAATGATTACTGATTACAGATATAAAGGTATCATAAGTTTCTATGCTTGTCAATCCTTTTTTTCTGTATCTCCTGCACTTGTACGACAATCAGGACACAGGCCATAAAAACAGGCGGTATGACCCTCTATCAGTCCGCTAAAAGCCTGACTTGCCTGGATTTCCATCTGTTCCATATGGGGCAAGGGAAGATCAAGCACCGCATGGCATCGCCGACAGATAAAGTGATAATGGGGGTCCTGGTTGGCATCAAAGCGATCGGGACCGTCCGTGGAAATTTTGGAAATTTCTCCCAGCTCGGACAGCAGAGAAAGATTGCGGTAGACGGTTCCCAGGCTAATATGGGGAAATTCCCTCCGGACATTGCGATAGACTACATCCGCAGTGGGATGGTCCTTGCGTCCCATAAGAAACTGTTTAATGGATTCTCTTTGTCTGCTGTACTTTATCACGGGCATGGTCATGTTCCTTTCCTAATTACTGGCCATAATAAGCATTGGCTCCATGCTTTCTATAATAATGTTTGTCCTGGAGTTCCTGAGGAGCAGGCACATTTTTGGGATTGATCCTCTCACAGTGAGCCGCCATTTTGGCTACCTCCTCCAGCACCACTGCATTGTGAACAGCCTCGTGGGCATCCTTTCCCCAGGTGAAGGGGCCGTGATTTTTGCACAGCACAGCCGGAGTAGCCACATAATCTATGCCTCTGGCCTCAAAATCATCTGCAATGAGAACCCCTGTATTCCGCTCATAGGCCTCTTCAATCTCTTCCTTGGTAAGATTTCTCACACAGGGCACCTCGCCATACAGATAATCCGCGTGGGTGGTTCCATAGCAGGGAATGCCCCTGCCTGCCTGCGCCCAGCTGGTGGCCCAGGTAGAATGCGTGTGAACGATCCCGCCGATATGCAGGAAACGATTGTAGAGCACCACATGCGTGGGGGTGTCAGAGGAAGGATTGTAGCGACCCTCCACCTTATTGCCCTCCAGATCCACGACTACCATATCCTCCGGCTTCATGACATCATAATCCACGCCGCTGGGCTTGATTACAAACAGGCCCTTCTCCCTGTCAATGCCGCTTACATTGCCCCAGGTAAAGGTTACCAGTCCATAGCGGGGCAGCTGCATATTAGCCTCAAAAACTTCCAACTTTAATTGCTCCAGCATATTTTTCTCTCCTTTGTCTAATCGCTTTTTTGTAACCTGTCGCCTTCCAGCCCCTAGGGCATGGAAATAGACAGATTTCAGTATCCATAAAATATTATTTAGTATACCATGTATAGGGACGTTTTTCAAGAATTGGAAAAGCGACTATACCTGGCAATGTCTTACTTCACTATTATAGCAGACTTATACAAACCTGCAAACGCCAGCCGGCAGTGTATCAGGGTAAAACAACTGGAAATCCATGGATTTTATGAAGAATTTTTAAGAATTTCTAAAGCTTTTGCAAATTCTAAGGTTGACAACAAATATGAGAGTTGTTATAATTGGTTCATAAGTTTTAACAATTTTGTAATAATTAAAAGCCACGGAGGATAAGATGAAAGGTTATCAGATTACAACCTTATGCCTGGCAGGAATGATTTGCTTTGGTGTGAGTTCCATAAAGACAGAAGCCGCAAGTAACCTGGGAGTTGATTCTGGCGGAATCGCTTCATTATTAAACGAAGCCCATGATGGTACACCTGAGACCAGCGAGGAAATCGCAAAGATTTTATCTCCGTCAGAATATGAGGGTATCTGCATTGCGCAGGTGGACAATTATGTGAATGTGAGAAGCCTTCCCAGCGAGGAGGGAGAGGTTCTTGGAAAGCTGTACGATGAGTCTGCGGGAACCATTGAGGAAGAGGCCGACGGATGGTACAAGATTACATCCGGAAATGTTACAGGATATGTAAAGGGAGATTATGTGGTAACCGGATCTGAGGCAGAGGCATTGGCGGAAGAGGTAGGACAGCGGGTAGCTACTGTAACCACAGAAACTCTGCGGGTACGCGATGACGCCAGCCTGGATGCCAGTATTTTAGGATTGATTCCCCAGGAAGAGGAGCTGACGGTTTTAGAGGAGGCTGACGGCTGGGTGAAGGTTTCCATTGAGGAGGGCGACGGCTGGGTATCCACAGACTACGTGGATCTGCGCACGGATTTCGTTCAGGCCGAGTCCAAGGCTGAGGAGGAAGCCCGTCTGGAGGAAGAACGGCAGGCCAGAGAAGAAGCGGCCAGAAGAAATGCCGAGGTATCCAGAAAAACCGGTAACAGCGAGAGCCCAGTGGTGGGCAATGGCGGCGGAAGCGCAGGCGGCAACGCAGTGGTTGCATTTGCAAGCCAGTTTGTGGGAAATCCCTATGTATATGGAGGCACAAGCCTGACAAACGGTGCAGACTGCTCCGGTTTCGTAATGTCCGTGTATGCCAACTTTGGCGTGGGGCTGCCCCATTCTTCCAGCGCTATGCGCGGTGTGGGCTATGGCGTTAGTCTTTCCGAGGCGCAGCCAGGAGATATCATCTGCTACAGCGGTCATGTGGCCATCTACTGTGGAAACAATACCATTGTGCATGCCAGCACCGCAGCCACAGGCATTAAATATACCTCCCCGGTAAACTATAAGAATGTACTGGCTGTGCGGAGAGTATTCTAGGAGAAAGAGCGAAATAAAAAGGATAACATAGAGACGGCGGGCGCTTGTAAAAACAGGCTGCCTGCTGTTTTTTTGCGGGTAAAGTATTATTGTGCCAGACCTAGGGATTGTTGACAGGCAGACAAAAATTTTCTACAATATAAAGGATTCCCTCCATGGACAAGGGGATGCCCCGAAGATCAACAAATAGGGGATAATTCTTGCGAATGTTTATGAAGTCATATATTTTATAATAATTATCAGACGCTGAAAAGAGGGGTGACAAGAAACGGCAGATAAAAATAAGCAAAATGCACAAACTTTTCTTTATGCCAAAAAATAATCAACAAATATCGTGGAAAAGCGGAAAAAGTTATCCACATAAAAACGCGCTAAAAAGCGGCCGAAACAGAGTTATCAACCAAGATATCCACATTATCCACATAAAAAGGGGAAATGATCCGGGTTTACATAGTAAAAAATAGAAACAGATGTTTTGTTTATATCTTATAAAGCGTCAAAATTGTGGAAAAAACCAAAAAAAAAGCTTGACATAGGAAGTGTCAAATTATACAAAAAATTATCTGAAAATAACGGCAGAAGTGGAACATGAAATCCAACAGCCATAGGCAGAAAAATGGGAGGAAAGGGAATGAGACTTCGAAATATTAAAGGATCCCGGGAAATTATCGGGGCCAGTGACTATGTAATACATGATATGGAGCATTGCCCTGGAAGATGGCAAGAAATCTTCGGCAATGCCAATCCCATCCATATTGAAATTGGTATGGGAAAGGGAAAATTTCTGTTGGAGCTGGCCAAAAGGAATCCTGGGATCAATTATGTGGGCATAGAAAAATATTCCAGTGTGCTTTTGCGGGCCATTGAAAAGCAACGGGAGGAGGAGCTTCCCAATTTATACTTTCTGCGTATGGAGGCCGAGCATATCAACCAGGTCTTTGCCAGAGAGGAGGTACAGAGGATATATCTGAATTTCTCAGATCCCTGGCCCAAAGATCGTCACGCCAAGCGCAGACTTACCTCCCGGGAATTTCTGGCCCGTTACCAGGAGATACTGGAAAAAAATGGAAGTGTGGAATTTAAGACGGATAACCGGGAACTGTTTGATTTCTCCCTGGAGGCCAGAGAGGAGGCGGGCTGGAAACTGCTGGCCTGGACCTATGACCTCCACGGGGATGAAGAACTTCTAAAAGAAAACGTTATGACGGAATATGAGGAGCGGTTCTGTGCCCAGGGAAATCCCATCCACAAATATATTATTTGTCGCTGAGATCCGGGTCCTCCAGGGTAACTTGCTTTTCCAGTAGCCGTCTGTCCAGCCACTTATTCAGAAGGAAGTTGAAAATGGCCACAATGGGAACCCCCAGGAACATACCCAGGACTCCGGCCAGCTTGCCTCCCAGCATAATGGCAAAAATGATCCACAGAGGGCGCAGCCCGGTGGAATCCCCCAGGATTTTAGGCCCCAGGATCAGGCCGTCAAACTGCTGAAGAGCTAAAATCATAATCAGATAGATAAGGCAGCTGGCCGGGGACACCAGAAGAGTCAGGAGAGCTCCTGGGATAGCGCCCACATAGGGACCAAAATAAGGAATCATATTGGTGATGCCCACGATCACGCTGATCAGCAGGGTAAAAGGCAGTCGGAGAATATTCATCAGCACAAAG
Source organism: Lachnospiraceae bacterium (assembly GCA_022791975.1). Classification (GTDB taxonomy): domain Bacteria; phylum Bacillota; class Clostridia; order Lachnospirales; family Lachnospiraceae; genus RGIG4284. Next base: position 28,052 of record JAAWAC010000013.1, read on the forward strand.
CACAGACAGCCGATGATCAGGGAGTCAATGGACTTCCCAATAATATATTTGCTGAAAATTCGTTCACATTCCCGGGCTGTGGACAAAAAGGAAACAGCCGCGTCCTTTCGGAGAAAGGCAAAGGAAAGCCGCCGCAGAGAATAGCGCAGCCGGGCCTTTTCCGTCAACATATAGATGGAGACAATGAGTGAAATCAATAGATTGATCAGCCAGCTGATAACAGACATGGAAGCCTCATACAACTTGGGTAGGGCATTGGTGGCAAATTCCCGGGCGGTCCGGACTAAATCCGGGCCCATTTCCTGAAATAGCTGGTTGAAATAGGCAAAATCCATGTCCGGGTACCTGGTTTCCAGACTCAAAAGAAAGCCCTCCACCTGGTTGTAGGCGTCAGGAATCAGGTTGACCAGCTCTGCAATGGTGTCAATTAGCTGAGGAATAATGTAAAACAGAGCCACAGACACAAAGCCAAGGACAGCTATATAGGACAGGAGAATGGCTAAAATCTTGCTAAGCAGGCGGAAGCGGCCGTGAAAGAGCCTTTCCAGAAGGCGCAGGACCTGATTTACAAAGGGATTGATAATATAGGCGATAAGTGCCCCAATGAGAAAGGGTGAGAGCACCTGGCGCAGATGTCCCAGAGAGATCAGAGTACTATCCCAGTCCATAATGGCCTTGATAATAATACAGCCCACCAGAAGAAGCCCAGTGGCGTAGACGCAGATGGTAAAATACTTTTTGTTGGATTCAAATTTGTTGTTTTTCATTGAGTTCATAGGGAAACCTTCTTTAAATGTAAGTGGGGTAAAACAGATTCATTTTTAATTATTATAGTGAGTTTCCCTGAGAGATACAAGGCAGATAAAAGAACTTTCACAAAAAATTTATAAAATTTTAAAAAAACACTTGCATTTTCTTAAGACATAGATTATAATAGGTTTTGCGTTGAAAAATTATAGAGAGTAAGCGCTTCTAGCTCAGTTGGTAGAGCACCTGACTCTTAATCAGGGTGTCCAGGGTTCGAGCCCCTGGAGGCGCATGCAGGGCACTGGTTTTGCAGCGAAAGGCTGTGGGGTCGGTGTCTTTTTTTGTAAGGTTCATTTAAATAATTCTTGAAAAATCAACTACCCTATACTAGAATATTCATATGAGGAAGGGTTATGGTAAAAGTAGTTCCCTTTCCCAGGGCGGAGACCACTTCGATCTGCCCGTGATGCGCATCAATGATTTTTTTCGTAATTGCCATTCCCAACCCGCTTCCTGTTGATTTATGGCTGATAAAGGGTTTAAAAAGAGAGGAAAGATACTCTCCACTCATGCCGCAGCCGTCGTCAGAGATGATGAGAATAATGTCGCTTAAATATTTGCGGACAGACATGGTGATACATCCGTTATCGGAGGTGGCCTCGCAGGCATTTTTCAGAATGTTTAGCAGGGCCTGTTTCAGTTTGACCGGACTGCCGAATAGAGAAGGCAACTGACTTGGCAGGTGTAGAGAAAAGTGCTTGTGGGTCTCCAAAAGAAAAGGGCGCAGGCTTTCCTCCAGGGAAAGAGCCAGCCGGCGAACATCCACCTCGCATCGGAAAAATTGAGAATCATCATTATAGGAAGCCAAATCTTCCAAAAGGGTGCCCAGATAGTTCACATCCTCCAAGGTTTGTCCCCAGAATTGAAAATCTTTCACTTCTGGATGTAGCTGCTGAATAAGCTGGAGGGAGCTGTTGATTAGGGTCAAAGGATTGCGTATTTCATGTACGATTTTGGAAATGGCAAAAGTATCGAAATTGTCCATGGTTTGTATCACTCCTCTACTAAAGTTTACCATTGCTTCCAAAAAATGGCAAACGAAAACAATCTACATTTTTCGACCAATATTGGCAAAGTGTAGAATATTTAACGTTAAATTCTGGCAGGAAAAGCCGCATAGAAAGGGTGGGAAGAGTGAAAGATTCAACTTGTATTTTCTGTAAAATAGCAAATGGAGAAATTCCATCCTCAACCATTTATGAGGATGAGGATTTTCGGGTATTTCTGGACCTGGGACCAGCAGCCAAAGGGCATGCGCTGATCGTGCCCAAGGAACATTATGCCAGCATCTATGAGCTGGAGGATACACTTTGCAGCAGGGTATTTCTGCTGGCAAAAAAGCTGGCTCTTCGCATGAGGGAAGTTTTACACTGTGACGGCATTAACATTATGCAGAACAATGGTCCGGTAGCTGGACAGACAGTATTTCATTTTCATTTACATTTGATTCCACGATATGAGGGAGACAGCGCCGGGATTCGGTGGAACCCGGGAAATGTCACTCCGGAGGAGTTGGCAGAGCTGGTGGAGATATTAAGAGTAGAATGATATGAGCAATAAACACAAAAGAGAAACGACGCAAAGCGAGACGGAGGAATTTAAGGCAGTATATCTGGAGTATCACAATCTGGTTCTAAAGGTTGCCTTTAATCACATAGGTGATTACCATATTGCTCAGGATATTTGTCAGGAAGTATTCTTTCGTCTGCATCTTTATTTTGATTCCATGGCAAGGGAAAAGATGAAGGCGTGGCTTGTGGTAGTTGCCGCAAACATTGCAAGGGATTTGAAAAAGAAAGGCGGAAAGTACAGAGAAAGTGTAGGTCTGCCAGAGACAGAGGAGCTGGAAAACCTGTCAGATACCAGCAACAATATTGAAGAATTCCTGGAGCGCTCCGATGCATTACTTTTCTGCACGGAGGCTCTTGCCGCTTTGCGTGAGAAAAATAAAACTTGGTATGAAGTGCTGATTCTTGTGGAATGTATGGAAGTTCCAAGAAAGAAAATTGCAGAGGTCCATGGTGTGAGACTGGGAACTGTGGACGGTTACTTAAGACGGGCGAAGAAATGGCTGAGAAGGAATTACGGTGACGCATATCAGGATCTGTAAAACCCGAGCAGCCGAAAAAGGGGAGCTGCCATTGGCAGCTCCTTAAATCGAGAATCATGAGATTTGCTGTTCAATCAGTGTGGTAATGGTGTCAATGGCATTGGATTGTTTGCTTCCCTCCATACTTCCCACGTAGGAGGCACGCTCCTCATACAGGTGGCAAATAGTCTCATACAGCAGGTCATCTGTCAGGGCTTCCTCCTCCAAAACCTTGGAAAAACCCTGCTTTTCAAAAGAGCGGGCATTGAGGATCTGATCCCCCCGGCTGGCTGCGGCAGATAGGGGAATCAAAAGGCTTGGCTTGCGAAGAGCTAGTAGCTCACAGATGGCATTTGCTCCGGCTCGGGACACTACGATATCGGCCAGAGCCAGCAGGTCCTTGAGCTCTTTCTCAATGTACTCATACTGAACATAGTCTGGGGTTCCGGCCAGGGCAGGGTCTGTTTTTCCCTTGCCACACAGATGCATCACCTGAAACCGGGGGAGAAGCCGGGGCAGTATAGAACGGATGGCGTCATTGACAGCCGCTGCGCCCATGCTGCCTCCCATAACCAGAATCGATGGCTTGTTGGCAGAAAACCCGGTAAAGTGCAGAGCGGCCAGACGGCTTCCCGTTAACAGCTCCTGACGGATGGGAGAACCGGTGAGAACTGCCTTGCACTCTGGCAGGTGAGAGATGGTCTCTGGAAAATTACAGCAGATTTTGGCCGCAGAGGGAATGCACAGTTTGTTTGCCAGCCCCGGGGTCATGTCTGATTCGTGGAGAATCGCCGGGATATGACAATGCCTGGCTGCTAGAACCACGGGAACAGATACAAATCCCCCCTTGGAAAACAGCACCTGGGGCTTGAGCTTTTTCATCAGGGAGCAAGCCTCCCCATAGCCCTTTAGCACCCGAAAGGGGTCTGTGAAATTTTTAGCATCAAAATAACGGCGCAGTTTGCCGGAGGAAATCCCATAATAGGGAATTCCCAGTTCCTCGATTAGCTTTTTTTCTATACCATCGCGGGAACCAATATAATGAATCTCGTAGCCCAGCTCCTGTAGGCGCGGAAGCAGGGCAATATTGGGCGTTACATGGCCAGCTGTGCCGCCGCCCGTTAGTACAATCCGTTTCATATTTAGGAAAAACCTCCTGTTTATTATTGTATATTAGAATTTTAGCTGTAAACATACTCCATTGCCATTTATTATGATAGGTTCACTGACTTCTGTCAATGGAATGTTGTCAGATAAAATGCAAAAAAGGCAATCATTTGGCCGTATAGGAAAGGATGCCCCCGAAAGTGACAAAAACAGACGCTGCCTGGGATGCTTGGAGGGGGAGAGGAGATTGAGATGACAAAGGAGAAAAAAAATACAGATTCTCTGAATCAGTATTTAGAAACAGAAGCAGCATTTCTGGAAGAATACGCAAGGCAGCATGGATCGAAGCTGCAAGAAATGGACTTTGACTTGGAGGCTGGCTATGCCCAGCTGATGGAGGCCGTGGCTAAAAGAGAGCAGGCAGGAAACCCGGCCGAGACAGAGGCCCAGGCGGAAGAAAGGATGGCGGCCTGGAAAAGAAATCGCCTGGGAGATACTGCCAGCGAAAAAACAGAGAAAATTACAGATGGCAGCCGGGAAGCGAAGCTTTCGACGCCAGATGAAAAAGAAAAATATTCAGAGGAGAAGGGCGATAAAGAACATGGCAGAAAGTGCCGGAAAGGACGCCGGAACCTTGCAAACCACAAAGCAAGCAGCCGCAAAATCGCCTGGAGAACCATGGTCTCTATGGTGGCCATACTGGTTTTGGTAGTTGTGCTAGATACCGGAACTATCGGTCAGAAGATATATCGGCCGGAATCTGTGGTTGAGCATAAAGATGGGGAAATTGTTATTAAGGTGAATAATGAGGAGTGGATAGAAACTGAGGTAGAGGAGGATGCGATCTATCAGGAAATTGAAGAGCGACTTGGAATCCGGGCATTAAGATTAGGATATAAGCCGGCAGGGATGGAGCTGTATTGGGTAGAAATTCTAGAAGAGACAGGAGAAGCCAGAGTACAATATGCATATAAAGGTCAAATTCTGATGATTTACATATGTCGTGACTTTTTCAAATCTGAGATAAATATAAAATCAAATGATAAAAGGGAAAGCATTGACACTACTGAAATTTTTGCGTTAAGCAAAGAAGTTGATGTTTTTGGAATTGCAAATGGTGTCATAGAAGATACATATTTTGTAGAATTAGAAGTTAATAGTACCTATTTTTTTATTGAAGGAACACTGGAAAATAAAGAATTTTTGACAATTATTGAAAATATTTATCTCAAAAGTGTATGATCAGCCCCTTCTTAATCGTATTCTTATTGTAAGCTTACAAAAGAATATTATAGAAAGGAGGAACCATGAGAAAAAAGAAAGTATTATCTACAGTTTGTGGGATATTGTCGGGATTTTTATGCATTTCAGTGACAGTGATGCCAGTTCAGGCAGAAGAAGTTGCTGGATATCATGAAAGAATTACGACAGAAACAGAAGCTGTAGATAACTGGTATTCTGTTGAAAGAGGTGCCTACATATCTTTCTGCACGACAAAGATTTCTGATGCAGGAAAAGGGAAAGTAACCATTTCAGGGAGTACCAGTTCAAAATCTGTATGCGACGAGCTGAAGTTAGCATTGTATTTAGATGAAAGCTCCAATAATTCCAAGTATGGGACGATTGGTGTACATCATTATAAAAATGAAAATGCTGCATTAGTTTCTGGATATGAAGCTGATGTCCGTGTTACTAGCGGCTATTATTATCGGGCTCGTGGTGTGCATACGGTAATTAAAGGCGATACAATCGAAACTACAGACAGTTGTACTGGTGCACTTACTGCATCCTAACCCCTTCCTCCAACAGCAAAAACATCCAGAATAAGCCAGCACTAACCACAACATGTCGCAGCGCACGATACGGGGTGGGCACTCATCCGTGCAATAACTGGTTTTCCGGACCAATGCTGTTTGCAGGAAGAAATTGTAAAAGAATAAAAAGCTGTGGAGACTGTTTTTCATTGGCTTTGCAGCAAACTGAGGAGTTCCGGTCAGGAACACACTTAGGATCAGAATTTTGAACAGCAGAATTTAAGATGAAAAAACTGAATATTGCATTTTGAAAACTAAATAAAGAAAATTGTTTACTTAACAAACCCGTTAATTGTTGTAATCAATCAAGAATTATTGTACAAAAACATGCTTTTTATAAAGTAACTGAAAAGGGTATGTGTAGGAGCCGTAGGCTCCGGATTGAGAAGCTAAACAAAAACAAAAAATTCAAATCAAAACATTAAACTACAAAATTTTACAAATTAAAATCGAAGGTCCCCGCCTTCGTGCAAAAGGAGAAAGCCAATCCCGGGCTTTCTCCTTTTGCGTACATGGAAATATCCGTCCTGTAATTTTTTCCGTAAATTTTGCATTGCTGTGTTCAGAACACCATAAATCAGGTCTACCCGTTTGCAAAGTTAAGCACCTTTTATTCTTGGGTCAAAGCCTGCTCCAATGCATGGGCCAGCTGGTCTGGACAGGAGGTGGGTTTAGAGCCGCAGCGAATACCGCGAATGCGCTCGATCGCCTCTCGGGCTGGCATTCCCTGTACCAGACGCGCAATGCCCTGGGTGTTGCCGGAGCAGCCACCAATAAATTCCACTGATTCAATTATATCTCCTTTTAGTTCCAGCTGAATAGCCACAGAGCAGGTTCCTTTAGTCTTAAACGTCATAATAAAAACTCCCTTTGTAAAAATAGAATAATGGATAACCAACATAGCACGGATACCCTTGTCAAAAGCCATACGCTTTTCGTAGACAGCATGCGGGAAAACCGTAACCACGCCCTAGATTATAGCAAAAAAGCGGGAAAGATACTAGTCAAAGCAAAAAAAACAGGCTATAATTTTTCTTACAGCATTGCTTTTCAAAGGAGGAAATCAAATGAAACGGATTGGAATTATCGGAGCCATGGAAGAAGAAGTGGAAATGCTGAAAGAAAAAATGGATTCCGAGAAGGTAATAAAGAAGGCATCTATGGAGTTTCATCAGGGGGCTTTAAATGGAAAACAGGTGGTAGTGGTGCGCAGTGGCATTGGCAAGGTCAACGCAGGTATCTGTGCCCAGATATTGGCAGATGTGTTTCAGGTGGATGCCATAATCAATACAGGGATCGCGGGATCTTTGCAGGCGGAAATCAATATTGGGGATCTGGTAATCTCTACAGATGCCTTACAGCATGATATGGATGCCCGGGAGTTCGGCTATGAGAGGGGGCAGATACCCCGGATGGGAGTTTTAAGCTTTCCGGCCGATGAAAGGCTGGTTGCGGCAGCCAAGGCATCCTGTGAGAAGGTGAATCCGGAAATCTCCGTTTTTACAGGGCGGGTGGTCACCGGAGACCAGTTTATTGCCTCCAGGCAGGTAAAGGAGGAGATCAAAGGCTGGAGCAGAGGCCTTTGTACGGAGATGGAGGGGGGAGCCATTGCTCAGGTAGCCTGGCTTAATCAGATTCCCTTTGTGATTTTGCGGGCCATTTCCGACAAGGCAGATGACAGCGCCACCATGGATTATCCCACCTTTGAAAAACAGGCAATCCTACATTCTGTGCGTCTGGTGGAGGACTTGATGGGAAGCCTTTAAGGCTGCTGGGAATCGTCAGATTTTTGTGGAAGCTGTCGAAACTGGGAAGCCTTTGACGGAACAGATAGATAGTGCCCATCTGTTTTGCGGACAAGCTCTGTGCTAAACTAATGTATAACAGGAAGCATTTTTCGTGGTCGTGATAGGATAAAGGAAATGTTTTCCGGATACAATACAGAGGGAAAGAGGCGGAGCGATGTTTGAAATTTTTGCAATGGTAGGATGGGTGATAGTGGGTATTTTGCTGCTTTATCTCTGGGCGGATGTACGGGAGATAAAGCGGGATCTAAAAAACTGTCGCAGGGATATGGTGCGGAACAGTCTGGGTGGCCGGACCTCAGAAAATTATCCGGGTTTTTCGGAAGAGCAATACTGGAAAGAGGCTAGGCAGGAGGAGACAGAGCCTGCACAGCGAAAAGAGGAAAAGCTGCCCCCGAAAAAGAGCGCCTCTTTAAAGCCAGGAGAGGAACAGGTTCTGCGCGAAATTTTGGCAGAATTTTTAAATTGAATTTGGCAAAGATTACATGTTTTCTCGGTAATCTATTGATTCTTATTGGCAAATTTGCTAAAATAAGGAAGAATAAGGCGGCCAAAAGGCGGCATGGAAAGGATGGAATATATTCGTATGGGAAACAAGGTTACTTTTGATTATTCGAAAGCTACAGCATTTATCCGTGAGGATGAAGTGAAAAGCATGGAGAAAATTGCCATGGATGCCAAAGAGGTTCTGGTCTCCAGAAGTGGAGCTGGGAATGATTTTCTTGGCTGGGTGGACTTGCCTGTGAATTATGATAAAGAGGAATTTGCTCGGATTCAGAAGGCCGCAGCCAAGATTCAGTCTGATTCCGATGTACTGTTGGTGATCGGCATTGGCGGCTCTTATTTGGGAGCCCGGGCAGCCATTGAATTTTTGAGACACAGCTTTTACAATATTGTTTCCAAAGAAGTCCGCAAGGCACCGGAGATCTATTTTGTGGGAAACAGCATCAGCACCCGCTATATGACGGATCTGATGGATGTACTCAAAGATAAGGACTTTTCTATCAATATTATTTCCAAATCCGGTACCACCACAGAGCCGGCCATTGCCTTCCGGGTGTTTAAGAAAATGTTGGAAAAGAAATACGGTGAGGCGGAGGCTGCCAAACGTATTTATGCTACCACGGACAAGGCCCGGGGAGCTTTAAAGAGCCTGGCTACGGAAAAAGGCTATGAGAGCTTTGTGGTACCTGATGATGTTGGCGGACGTTTTTCTGTGTGCACGGCCGTAGGCCTTCTGCCCATCGCTGTCAGCGGCGCGGATATTGAGAAGCTTATGGAGGGAGCTGCTGCTGGACGGAAGCTGGCTCTGGAGCAGCCCTTTGCGGAAAATGATGCCCTGAAATATGCCGCTATCCGGAATATTCTTCTGCGCAAGGGAAAGAATATTGAGGTTCTGGCAAACTATGAGCCCAGCCTGCACTATGTTTCTGAGTGGTGGAAGCAGCTGTACGGGGAGAGCGAGGGTAAGGATCAGAAGGGAATTTTCCCGGCATCTGTGGATCTGACCACGGATCTCCATTCCATGGGACAGTTTATCCAGGATGGCGCTCGCATTATGTTTGAGACTGTGCTGGAGGTGGAGACCTGCGATTCTGAGATCGTGATGGAAAAAGAGCCGGTGGATTTGGATGGCCTGAACTATTTAGAGGGAAAGAATGTGGACTTTATCAACCACAGCGCCATGAACGGAACCATTCTGGCTCATACGGATGGAAACGTACCCAATCTGAAGCTGCAAATTCCGGCCCAGGACGAGTATTCTCTGGGGCAACTGTTCTATCTGTTTGAGTTCGCCTGCGGTGTCAGCGGTTATATTTTGGGCGTAAATCCCTTTAACCAGCCAGGCGTGGAGAGCTACAAAAAGAATATGTTTGCACTTTTGGGCAAGCCGGGCTACGAGAAGGAGCGGGAGGAGCTGCTGAAGAGACTGTAAGGAGATCCGGCGTGAAGCTGAATATTTTATTTGAGGATGCACACCTGCTGGCTTGCTACAAGCCGGCAGGTGTTCCTGTCCAGAGTGCAAAAGTGGGGCAGGAGGATTGTGTCAGTATTTTGAAAAAATATTTCTATGAGAAAAATCGCAAAGAAAATGGAAAAAATTTACAGGAACCTTACCTAGGTGTGATTCATCGCCTGGATCAGCCTGTGGAGGGGATTGTGGTCTTTGGCAAGACGCCTTTTGCAGCCGGGGAGCTGAGCCGACAGGTGGCGGACGGAAGCATGAAGAAATGGTATCTGGCTCTTTGTAAGGAGAAACTCACAGGTGAAAAAGGCAAAAGCTGTGGGGAAAAGTGTGAAAATAGTATCCACAATGTGGATAATGTGGATAGTTTGGTGGATAAGTCCGGAATTTATGAAGATTATCTGCTAAAAAGTGGAAAAACTAACACCTCCAGGGTAGTACCCGCTGGCACTGCGGGTGCAAAATTGGCTAAGTTAGAATATGAGATTTTAAAGGTGCAGGAGGGAAGAGAGCTGGCGAAAATCAGACTTTTGACCGGTCGGCACCATCAGATTCGGGTACAGATGGCCAGCCATGGGAGACCGCTTATGGGGGACAGGAAGTATCATCCACAGGGAGTGGAAAGCCAGAATGTGGATAAGCCTCTCCAGGGGGAGGACAAGCTGGCCCTGTGTGCATATCTTTTGGAGTTTATCCACCCAAAGACAAAGAAAACTCTGCATCTTGAAATTTGTCCGGAGCATCCCCTTTTAAAAAGGGCCTATGAAGAGCTGGAATAGACTTTTGTTTCCAGCGGTTTTCAGGGCTAATCTTTCCTGCTTTGCAGATACTACCAGTAGAGTACAGTATCAGGAAAGCAGGAATGGCCCATGGATTTTATTTTAAAGCATGAAAAAATTTGGAAAAAGGTAGGAATCGTAGGGGGCGTGTACCTGGGAATGAAGTACCTGGTGCCTCTTATGGTTCCCTTTTTAATTGCCGCTCTGGCGGCCTATTGGTTGCGCCCTCTGTTTTTACGCATAGAAAAGTGGTTTCGGATAAAGCCGGCCTTTTCTGCCTGTGTGTTTTTGCTGTTGTTTGCGGCAGCAGGAGGCGTGGCGTTTTATTTTCTGGGTTCCCAGCTTTGGGGATTGGTTAGCCGGTTCTTTGCTGATGAGGAAGTTGGAATTTACATGGAGCAGGCCCTGTTGAATTGCTGCCAGGCAGCAGAGCGTATGTTGGGATTTCCAGCAGGACAGGTTGAGCATGTGGTCACTACCCAGGTTCGGGTTTTGGTGCGGGAGATGCAGGGAAGCTGGATGCCTAAGGCCATGGACGGCTCCATGATGGCTGTTAAGGGTGTGGGCAAGGCAGTGGCGGCCCTGGTGATTACAGCCATTTCCTTTGTACTGTGGTCTGGAGATTTCGAAAAAATCAAGGAGGAATCCGCAGGCTCTGCCATTTGGCAGCAGCTGGTGCGCATAGCCAGGGGAATTCTTCAGGCAGTAGGCGGATATGTAAAGGCACAGTGTATTATTATTTTGGTCATTATGGGCATTTGCACCACAGGCTTCTTTTTAGCGGGCAGCTCTTACGCCCTGCTGTTTGGAATTTGTACAGGCCTATTGGATGCCCTGCCAGTGTTGGGAACCGGAATCGTAATTGTGCCCTGGATTTTGGTGGTGGTACTTCAGGGAGAATATGGGGCAGCGGTAATTCTGGGGATCACCTACGGGATCTGCACCCTGGTGCGGGAGGTTCTGGAGCCCCGGCTGGTGGGCCGCAGGCTGGGCCTGTTTCCCATTCTGGTGCTTATGGGCGTGTATGTGGGGGTAAAGGTTTATGGCACTGGGGGAATTGTATTGGGGCCCCTTTCCCTGCTGGTGATCCAGGAGCTTTGGGGGGAGATGGAGCTTTAAAAAGTGGCATGGAAAATAGAAGAAATATAGATACTTTTTCTGCTTTTTTTGCTATAATTAATATAAAGAAAGGAGGAGCTTATGCCAACCATAAATGTAAATATTCAGCCTGAAATATTGACATGGGTTTTAGACCAGATACAGAAGGAAAAGCTTGGCGAAAAATTGTTGAGTAATGTAAGCCAATGGCTCAATGGCAGTAAGGCGCCTACTTTCAGTCAGATTGAAGATCTTAGTAGAAGAACAGAAATTCCTCTAGGATATTTTTTTCTTGAAAAGCCGCCAGTGGAAGAATTGAAACTATTGGAATTTCGGACGGTTGACAGTATAGAGCTTACAAATCCAAGCAGAAATCTAATTGATACCATTTATGAGATGGAGCAGGTACAAGATTGGATGAAGAACTACCGACGGGATTTGGGATATGAAAAGTTATCATTTGTAGGGAGTGTGAAGGATGAGAGGGACATAAAAACGGTTGTGGAAAGAATTCGTAAGGATTTAGGACTTCCAGTTGATTGGCATAAGGCCTGCAACGATAAGCGGACAGCATTTCATTATATCAGGAATTTGCTGGAAGAATGCGGCGTTTTAGTAATGATAAATGGAATTTGTGGAAAAAATACCCATCGTCCTTTACAGGTGAATGAATTCAGAGCATTTGCAATGGCTGATAAGTATGCCCCGCTTATATTTATAAATGGGGCGGATTCTCAGGGGGCAAAATTATTTTCTATAATACACGAGGCGGTGCACATTTGGATTGGAGAAGATGATTTTTATAATGACAGGTACTGGAAAGGGAAGGGAATACGTCCGGAAGAGGTTCTTTGCAATAGAGTTACAGCTGAGCTGTTGGTGCCAGAACAGGCATTTCATGACAGATGGATTATAGAGATGGAGGAGGAAGGGAAGGACAGCATTCAAATAATCCATAAACTGGCGAAGCATTTTCGCTGTGGTGAAAGTGTGATAGCAAGAAAAGCTTTGGACAGTGGAAAAATTCGAAAAGTTACTTATGATGTTGTGATTGGGAATGCAATCGACAAATACAACAAAAGCCGCAGTGATAAAGAAGAAACCGGCGGTAATTATTATAATACCATGGGCTCCCGGTTAGATAAAAATTTTGTGCGGGCACTTTGGGAAAGCATTCAAATGGGAAGAACCAGCTACGGGGAGGCCTATCATTTGACCAATACCAATCGTAAAACATTTTCAAGGATTGTTCAGAACTTAGGAGGTGCTGATTGGTAGATAAAACATATTTGCTTGATACCAGTGCATTTATAACTCCCTACAGATTTTATTATGCTTTTGACTTGGTGCCATCCTATTGGAGAGAGCTGCTGAAGGTTGCCGAGTGTGGGAAGATCATTTTTCTTGACTTGGTAAAGCGTGAAATAGAGCAGGGAGAGGATTCTTTAAGAGACTGGATGGGGGAGAATGGTTCTAAGTTTACAGTTTGTAATCATGTCACGGATGAGATTGTAGGGAAATATCAGGAGGTTATTCGTTACATACAAAGTTGTGGTTATTACAGTCAGAAGGCTTTGCATGCTTGGTCGCAGGGAAACATTGCAGACCCCTGGTTAATTGCCACGGCTGCGGTGAAACACTATATTATTATTACAGCAGAAGTGTCCGCAGGCACGCTGAGCATAAAAACGCCCAGCAAAAACGCAAAAATACCGGATGTTGCCAGAGCCTTCGGGGTTGAGACTAATTCTTTGTTTGGCATGATGCGGGAAATAGGGATTCATATTTGAGAATTTCTTGACAAATGCTTTTCCCTAGGCATAAAATAACCTGTGAACTAGCATTGAAAATTATGCCGCCGTTTTCCAACCGGCGGAAAATGTACAAGTGGAGGATTTTGTTATGGCAAAGGAAAAGAAGTTGGTGGAAGCCATTACATCCATGGATGTGGATTTTGCCCAGTGGTATACGGATGTGGTGAAAAAGGCCGAGCTGGTGGATTACACCAGTGTTAAAGGATGTATGGTGATAAAGCCGGCCGGATATGCCATTTGGGAGAATATTCAGCATGAACTGGACAGGCGGTTTAAGGAAACCGGGGTGGAAAATGTATACCTTCCCATGTTTATTCCAGAAAGCCTGTTGCAAAAGGAGAAGGACCATGTGGAGGGCTTTGCGCCGGAGGTGGCCTGGGTAACCCATGGAGGTCTGGAGCCCTTGCAGGAGCGGCTCTGCGTGCGACCCACATCAGAGACTCTGTTTTGCGATTTTTATGCCAATGAGGTGCAGTCCTATCGGGATCTGCCCAAGGTTTACAATCAGTGGTGTTCCGTGGTGCGCTGGGAAAAGACCACCCGGCCCTTCCTGCGTTCGCGGGAATTTCTGTGGCAGGAGGGACATACGGCCCATGCTACCGCAGAGGAGGCGGAGGAGCGTACCATTCAGATGCTCCATGTGTATGCAAAATTCTGCGAGGAGGTCCTGGCGATTCCTGTGATCAAGGGCCAGAAAACAGACAAGGAGAAATTTGCTGGTGCGGAGGCTACTTACACCATTGAGTCCCTGATGCATGACGGTAAGGCTCTTCAGTCTGGTACTAGCCACAATTTTGGTGACGGTTTTGCCAAGGCCTTTGGTATTCAGTTTACAGATAAGGATAACACCTTAAAATATGTACATCAAACCTCCTGGGGAATGACCACCCGGATGATTGGAGCCATTATTATGGTACACGGAGACGATAGTGGTTTGGTGCTGCCCCCCAGAATTGCGCCTACCCAGGTGATGGTGATCCCCATTGCCCAGCATAAATCAGGTGTGCTGGAAAAAGCCCAGGAGATTCGGGAAAAGCTAAGCGGCGCTTTCCGGGTGAAGCTGGATGATTCTGACAAGAGCCCGGGGTGGAAATTCTCAGAGCAGGAGATGAAGGGCATTCCTGTTAGGATAGAGCTGGGTCCCAAGGACATAGAGGCTAATCAGGCAGTGCTTGTGCGCCGGGATACCAGAGAAAAGCTTACCGTTTCCCTGGATGAGCTGGAGGAAAAGCTGGGCCAGGTGCTGACAGCCATGCAGACAGAAATGCTGGAGCGGGCCAGAGCTCATCGGGATGCCCACACCTATGATGCACAAAATTATGAGGAATTTGTAGACATTGTAAACAATAAGCCAGGCTTTGTCCGGGGCATGTGGTGTGGGGATCAGGCCTGCGAGGACAAGATCAAGGAGGAGACTAGTGCAACCTCCCGTTGTATGCCCTTCCAGCAGGAGCGGATTGCCGAGACCTGTGTCTGTTGCGGAAGACCTGCCAAGTCCCTGGTATATTGGGGAAAGGCATATTGATGCGCCAGCCAGCAGGGGAGGAAGGCGAAGCCTTTTGAGCCGCATGAAAAAAGGAATCAAAAACGGGAGTGCTGGAAAAGAGGAGGAAACGTGCACCTACAGATACCAGAAAATGCAAAGCAAATCATTCACACCCTTCACACAGCCGGTTACCAGGCCTATGTAGTAGGCGGCTGTGTGCGGGACGCCCTGCTGGGACGGGAGGCTGCGGATTGGGACATTACCACCTCGGCCCTGCCTTGGCAGGTGAAGGGATTATTTCGCCGGACTCTGGACACAGGGCTGCGCCATGGTACCGTGACAGTAATGCTGGACAGGGAAGGCTTTGAGGTTACCACTTACCGCATTGACGGGGAATATGAGGATGGACGTCACCCAAAAGAGGTGCAGTTTACCCCCTGTCTCACAGAGGACCTGCGTCGAAGGGATTTTACCATCAATGCCATGGCCTATAACGATAAAGATGGGCTGGTGGATGTGTTTGGGGGACAGGAGGATTTAAGGAATGGTGTGATCCGCTGCGTGGGAAATGCCAGAGAACGCTTTTCAGAAGACGCTTTGCGGATTCTCAGGGCTGTGCGTTTTTCCGCACAGCTGAACTTTCAGATAGAGGAAGAAACCCGCCAGGCCATGGAAGAGCTGGCGGGAAACCTAAAAAAGATCAGCGCAGAGCGTGTACAGACAGAGTTGGTAAAGCTTCTGATATCTCCGCACCCAGAAACGCTTCGAACTGCCTACGAGACGGGAATCACGGCGGTGGTTCTTCCAGAATTTGATTCCTGCATGGAAATGCCTCAGCAAAACCCCTATCACTGCTACAGTGTGGGAGAACACACCCTTGTGGCCCTTACAAAAATTCGGGCGGACAAGGTACTTCGGCTTGCCATGCTGCTTCACGATATAGGAAAGCCTCTGACCCATACCATAGATTCCAAAGGCACGGATCACTTTTATGGACATGGCCCGGAAGGGGAAAAGCTGGCATCCCAGATATTGCACAGGCTGAAATTTGACAATGAGACCATACGCCAGGTACGAAAGCTGGTGCTGTATCATGATGAACGACAAAAAGCTCCCACGGCCCGCTGGGTACGCCGGGCGATCTGCCGGATCGGAAGTGATCTGTTTTCTTCTTATTTAGAGGTACGCCGGGCGGATATTCTGGCACAGAATCCCATATACTGGGAAGAGAACCTGAAAAACTTGGAGTGTGTGGAAAAGCTTTATCAGCAGATTCTGGAGGAGGAAAACTGTATTTCTCGAAAGGACCTGGCTGTGTCGGGAAAGGATCTCATAGAGGCAGGAGTGGAGCCTGGAAAGCAGGTGGGGGTCATTTTGGCGGAGCTTTTGGAGCTGGTGATTGACTATCCGGAGTATAATGAAAAGGAATATCTGTTAAAGCAGATAAAGCGTGTATAAATCCCTTCGTTTCTTCATAAATATGAAAGGAACGGGGGGATTTTTGTGAATGAAAAGGCAGTGCAGATTTTAGAGCAGTATGATCTGACCGTGCTTAGGACCTACACAGGGCGCGGGGCAGTGATGCTGGAAACGGAAGAAGGTACCAAGACAGTAAAAGAATTTGCGGGCTCCAGAATGATCCTTCCCTATGAGCAGCAGCTGATGCAATATTTGCAGCGGATTGGCCTGTGCATAACGGATTGTATCGTTCCCAACCGAGAGGGAGAGCTCTTGTCCAGGGATACGGATGGGATCTTTTATATTGTAAAAGACTGGCCAGAGGGAAAGGCCTGTGAGACGAAAAACAGAGAAGAGCTTATCAGAGCCATGGAACTGCTGGCCGGCTTCCACCAGGCCGCCCGGGGACTCTGGAAAATAACACCAGAAGAACGCCATCCCCGGATGTACGGCACGTCCGTCACAGAAGAATATGAAAAACACAACCGGGAGCTGAAAAAAGTCCGCAACTTTATTCGGGGCAGGCAAAAAAAGGGAGACTTTGAGCTTTTATTTTTAAAAGAAGCGACCTACTTCCTGGACATGAGCCAAAAAGCCGCGGAGCAACTGGCAGAATCCGCCTATAAGAAACTATACAACAAAGCCTGCGAAGAAGGCCATATCTGCCACGGAGAATATGTCCATCACAATATACTCTATAGCCGCACCCAGTCATCCCTGATCAACTTCCAACGGTGCTGCATAGACATCCAAATCCATGATCTATATCTATTTCTACGGAAGATCATGGAAAAACACAACTGGAACCGAGACCTAGGCACCCGCATGCTGGAGGCCTACGAACAGAAGCTCCCCTTAAGCGGAGAAGAACAGGCCTATCTGGCCCTACGCCTCTACTACCCAGAAAAAATCTGGAAACTAGCCAACCACTATTTCCACACCAACAAAGCCTGGATACCAGAAAAAAGCAGCGAAAAACTCACCATATTTTTAGAACAGGAAGAAAACCGCATAAGATTTTTAAAAGACATCTTCCAAACCCCCAAAATTCCAAAAAACTCCTGAAAAAGGGCAGGGTTTTTATTCCATTTTTTTATAGGATGGGGTATAATGTACGAAAAGGGCAGAGGCAAGTGAAAGGAAAAACGGATGCCGATCGAGCTTGCTCGAAGAGGCAGCCGCTTTTCCTTTCATTTGACGAGCGAAGCGAGCTGGGAAAACGCAGTTTTCCCAGCCTCTGCCCGTAAGCAGCCACCACCCCAGAAAACGAGGCGAGGCGCCAGCGAGCCTAGAATCAAGCGAAGCGTCAGCGAGCCCGGAATCAAGCGAAGCGCCAGCGAGCCCGAACCCAAGCGAAGCGCCAGCGAGCCTAGACCGAGGCGAGGCGCCAGCGAGCCTAGAATCAAGCGAAGCGCCAGCGAGCCTAGACCGAGGCGAAGCGCCAGCGAGCCCGAACCCAAGCGAAGCGCCAGCGAGCCCAAACCAACCCAAGCAAAGCGCCACCCCACCTCACATCTGGCCCCCACATGGCTGCTACCAAAAAAACAGGAGGATCAAAAAATGGACTACAAAGAACTATACGAATCATGGCTTTCCAACCCCTACTTCGACGACGCCACCAAAGCAGAGCTGAAAAGCATTGCCAACGACGACAAGGAAATCAAAGAGCGTTTCTATGCGGATCTGGAGTTTGGCACCGCAGGTCTTCGGGGCATCATCGGGGCAGGTACTAACCGCATGAACATCTACACTGTGCGCAAAACCACCCAGGGCCTGGCCAACTACATTATCGCTCTGGGAGCTCAGGAGAGAGGTGTAGCCATAGCCTACGATTCCCGGAGAATGTCACCAGAATTTTCCGACGAGGCGGCACGTTGCCTGGCAGCCAATGGCATCAAAGCCTATCGCTTTGAATCCTTAAGGCCCACTCCGGAGCTGTCCTATGCGGTCCGCAAGTTGAACTGCATTGCAGGAATCAACATCACCGCCAGTCACAATCCTCCGGAATACAACGGCTACAAGGTATACTGGGAGGACGGAGCCCAGATTACCCCGCCCCATGATGGCGGCATTATGGCAGAGGTAAAGAAGGTGACGGATTACGCCACTGTGAAAAGCATGAGTAAAGAAGAGGCGGAGGCAGCAGGTCTCTATGTTACCATTGGAAAAGAGGTGGATGACGTCTATATTGAAGAGCTGAAAACCCAGGTGATTCACTGGGACAGCATCAAAGAGGCTCAAAAGGATCTGACCATTGTGTACACGCCTCTTCATGGCACTGGAAATATTCCCGCGCGCCGGGTATTAAAAGAGCTGGGCTTTGAAAATGTGTATGTGGTTCCGGAGCAGGAGCTGCCAGACGGGGAATTCCCCACAGTCAGCTATCCCAATCCGGAGGACAAGGCTGCCTTTAAGTTGGCCCTTGATCTGGCAAAGGAAAAGAATGCCGATCTGGTGTTGGCTACAGACCCGGATGCAGACCGCCTGGGCGTGTATGTAAAAGACAGCAAGACCGGGGAATATATGGTGCTCACCGGAAATATGTCCGGTTGCCTTCTGGCAGATTATGAGATTGGCCAGCGTGCGGCCACCAAGGGTCTTCCGGTTGACGGCGCTCTTATAAAAACCATTGTAACCTCCAATATGGCAGATGCCATTGCAAAGGCCTATGGCGCCCGCCTGATCGAGGTGCTCACCGGCTTTAAGTATATCGGGCAGCAGATCCTAGGCTTTGAAAAGAGCGGAAAAGGAACCTATCTCTTTGGCTTTGAGGAGAGCTATGGCTGTCTTATTGGAACCCATGCAAGAGACAAGGACGCCATCGTAGCCACCATGGCTCTCTGTGAGGCAGCTGCCTACTATAAGACCCAGAACATGACCCTCTGGGATGCTATGATAGCCATGTATGAGAAATATGGTTACTATAAGGATGATATTAAATCTGTTTCCTTAAAGGGCATCGAGGGACTTCAGAAAATACAGGAGATTCTGGAAACCCTGCGAGCCAACACCCCGGAGAAGATCGGTTCCTACCAGGTGCTTTCTGCCCGGGATTATAAGCTGGATACTGTGAAGAATCTGGCCACGGGAGAGGTGACCTCCACAGGACTTCCCTCCTCCAATGTGCTGTATTATGATTTGAATGACGACGCATGGCTGTGTGTACGCCCCTCAGGAACAGAGCCCAAGGTGAAATTCTACTACGGGGTAAAAGGAACCTCTCTGGAGGATGCGGATGCCAAATCTGCGGCTCTGGGAGAAGAAGTTCTGGCCATGATTGAAAAAATGCTTTAAGGATAAAACCATGGAAAAACAATACACCTACCAGGAGCTTTTGGGGATTGTGGCGGAGCTGCGCAGCGATCACGGTTGTCCCTGGGACAGAGCCCAGACCCACGAATCCATGATTCCCTGCCTTCGGAATGAATGTGAGGAAGTGGTTCAGGCCATTGAGAATCAAGACGATGAAAACCTGTGTGAGGAGCTGGGGGATGTTCTCCTGCAAGTGTTGATGAACAGCCAGATTGCCTCAGAGGAAGGCCGCTTCACCATAGAAGATGTGGTGGACGGCCTGGCAAAAAAGCTGGTGCGCCGCCATCCCCATGTGTTTGGGGATGCCAAGGCCGGGACGCCGGAGGAGGGTCTGGCCAGCTGGGAAGCCATCAAGAGACAGGAAAAAGAGGAGAAAGCTCGGCGAAAAGCCCAAAAGCTGGAAAATACTTCCACGTGAATCGGGATGCCCGGAAAAGACAGGGGAAAGCATGGAAAAATCTTGACAAACCTGGAAGAAACGGGTATAAATAGTTAGAAAGGTATAGAAGATACACTACACAGGGAGTAGCATATCATTCGAACATTCATCTATTAATTGATTCAGGAGGAACAAGCTTTATGAACAGAACAGAATTAGTTGCTGCAATCGCAGAAAAGACCGAACTGTCCAAGAAGGATGCGGAAAAAGCTTTAAAAGCTTTCACCGATGTCGTTACTGAAGAGCTGAAGAAAGGCGAAAAGATCCAGCTGGTAGGCTTTGGAACCTTTGAGACCATTGAGAGAGCTGCCAGAGAGGGAAGAAATCCCCACACTGGCGAGGCTATGCCCATTGCTGCTTCCAAGGCTCCTAAGTTTAAAGCAGGAAAGGCCTTAAAGGACGCTGTGAACTAAGCCATGCGTTTGGACAAGTATCTGAAGGTTTCCAGACTGATCAAGCGCCGTA
Organism: Lachnospiraceae bacterium; assembly: GCA_022791975.1. Taxonomy (GTDB): domain Bacteria; phylum Bacillota; class Clostridia; order Lachnospirales; family Lachnospiraceae; genus RGIG4284. The sequence continues at coordinate 48,491 of JAAWAC010000013.1, forward strand.
CCGTAGCCAATGAAGCCTGTGATGCAGGGCGGGTTCTGGTAAACGGCAAGACGGCCAAAGCCTCCCTGGAAGTAAAGGTGGGCGATGAGATAGAGATTCAGTTTGGCACCCGATCGGTAAAGGTTGAGGTATTGGATGTGCAGGACACCTCAAAAAAGGATGAAGCAAAGGAACTGTACAGATATTTATAGAAAATAGCATATTGAGAGGCGCCCCCTAATATATTTTAAAGTAGCAGAATATGTTAGGGGGTATTTTATTGGACGAGAAGCCGTATACAAAGCCGCACAAGCTTTTATTGAATAATAGAAGGACAGGTACCATCAGCGGAGTGATAGATGTGATTTCCTTTGACATTTCAGAGGTTCTGCTGGAAACGGAGCAGGGGATGCTGACCATAAAGGGGGCAGACCTTCATGTAAACCGTCTGACTTTGGAGAAGGGCGAGGTGGATATAGAGGGCCGCATTGACAGCCTTGCCTACTCGGAAGTAACAGATTATCACAAGATGGGGGCCTCCCTGTTAGGCCGCTTGTTTAAATAGCGCCTATGAGCAGCCGAATCGTTGGCGAGATGGAATTTTTTGTACGGGCCTTTGCCTGGGGAATCCAGATGATGCTGCTGTATGAGGGACTGCGGCTGTTTCGCTATCTGGTTCATCATGGGACGGCCCTTGTGGCCTTGGAGGATTTATGCTATTGGATGGTGTACAGTTTGTTGCTTTTCCGGATGATGTATCTGGAGAACGATGGAATGATCCGTGGATTTGCCTTGCTGGCCGTCCTGTTGGGCATGCTTTTGTATCTGAGATTCAGAAAGCTGTTATTTTTCCTGGAAAAGAAATTGCAAAATAGAATGAAAGAATATATAATGAAAAGAAAGCGGAAAAAGAGATAATAAAAAGGAGGGAGTGGCTATGGCAAGAAACAGCCGTTGGGCAAGGCAGAAAAAGCGTTTAGAAGTTCGGCTTATTATCTTTGCGCTGCTAACGCTGATTCTGGTAGCTGCTTATGGAAATATGAGCCTTCGGGCTAAGCGGATGGATTATGAAAAGCGAGAGCAGGAGCTGACAGCTCAGATTGAGGAAGAGCAGAAGCGAACAGAGGAGATCGAGGAGCTTAAGAAATATATGGAGACCAAGATGTTTGTGGAGGAGGTTGCCAAGGAGCGTCTAGGTCTGGTTTATGAAGATGAGATTTTATTTAAGGCAAAGGAATAAGAAAGATTTCTAGGAGTAGGTCAGGGGGCCTGCTCCTTTTTTTCCGTTGAAACCTGTCGAAAGCTTTTTGGGAACAGGGACAGGCTTTGACAAATTATTCGGCTTTCATTCTCTATAATCAGCAACTACCAGAGCAGGCCGGGATAAAAAGCAGGTCTGTTTACAGAAAAAAGGGAGGAGCGAGGCGAATGAGGCAGGATGAGGAGCAAAGAGGAATAGGATATCGCTGGATATATGGGATCACGGCGGGAATCTGTGTGGCGGCTATGGAGATTGGTGTGGGCCTTCTGCAGGTGGGCCAACACTATGTGATCATAATGGGGCTTGCCCAGGGGACCCTGGTATGTTCCCTTACGATTCTCTGCGGTGGGATGGTGGAATGGCTGCTTGCGCCTCTGCCAAATCAGGAGGAGGATGAGAATTTGATTCTCCATCCAGTCAGAGAGCGGATCAGGGAATATGAGCTGGCCTTTCAGACCCTGGCTGGCAGCTTCTCCCAACCCCAGCGGTTTTCCGGAGGCAGAACAGGGCAGCAGGCGGCTATGGATACCATTGATAAAATAGAGCTATTGTGGAATAACCGGATGGAGGAAAATCGGGAGGCCGTATCCCAACAGTTATTGGAGATGGCACATATTATGGGGGATACCGCAGAGCATGTGTGGGAGCTCCGCACAGACGAGGGATCGGAGGAGGTTCTGCGCAAAAAGCTTCGAGGTATGGGATTGCAGGTGCACGCGGCTTTGGTCTACGAGGAAGATAACCGAAAAAAGGAGGTTTATCTGACCTTGTCTACCAGACGCAGAAAGTGTGTGGCTGTAAAGGATGTGGCGGCCGTTGTTTCAAAAATCATGGGTCGATCCATGATGCCCGCCAGAGACAGTCGGTCCTTTGTAAGTGGGGAGCGGGCTACGGTACTGTTTCTGGAGCGGACGAATTTTGAGATACTGTATGGGGTGAAAAAGGCGGTAAAGAGAAAAGAACGAATTTCCGGGGACAATTTCTCGGTATATACCCGGAAAGAGGGGCGGCTATTGGCTGCCTTGTCCGATGGCATGGGCTCCGGCATGAAAGCGTACCGGGAGAGTGAGCGGGTCATCGATCTGCTGGAACAGTTCTTGGAGGCAGGATTCTCCAAGGAGACGGCAGTGCGCATGATTAATTCCGCATTGCTTATACACTCGGATGCCCAGAGCTTTTCCACTATTGACATGTGCTCCATAAATCTTTACAGTGGAGTCTGTGAATTTTTAAAGGTTGGGGCTTCCACAACGTTTATCCGGCGGGAGAATCATGTGGAGACCATTTCCTCCGCCAGCTTGCCCGCCGGCGTGTTCCATCAGCTGGATCTGGAATGCGTCAGCAGAAAGCTTTATGATGGGGATATGGTGATTATGGTGACAGATGGAGTGCTGGATGCGCTTCCCGCCGGGGAGCAGGAGGAGCGGATGAAACAGATGATTTTAGAGTATGAATCTGACAGCCCCCAGGAGGTGGCAGAGCATCTGTTGGCCTGCGCGCTGGAGTGTCAGGGTAGAAATCCGTCTGATGATATGACGGTTTTGGCTCTGGGCATGTGGAAGCGCTGAAAAAGCCTTGCATTTTTGGGCTTCCTTGCTTATACTTTTCCTAAGGTCAAAGGAAAAATGGGAGGACAGCCTATGGTTTTGCGCGTGCTGGAGTATGTAGGGCAGCATAAAATGATAGAACCTGGAGACCATATTATGGCGGGCATATCAGGAGGAGCAGATTCGGTATGCCTGCTTTTTGTGCTGGAGGCCCTTCGGGAGCAACTCTCCTTTAAGCTTACAGCTGTACATGTGGAGCATGGACTGCGGGGGGAGGAGAGCCTGGCCGATGCCGCCTTTGTGGAGGTGCTGTGTCAGGAGAGGGGAATTCCCTGCCAGGTATTTCATGTGGATATGGCGGGAGAGGCAGAGAGGAGAGGCCTGAGTATGGAGGAAGCGGGCCGAGAGCTTCGCTATGCCTGCTTTTCTAAAGCATGCGAGGAAATAGGGGCCAATAAAATCGCTGTGGCTCATCAGCAGGAGGATCAGGCGGAGACGCTGCTCCTCCATTTATTCCGGGGAACGGGACTTAGGGGGCTCTGCGGCATGGCTCCGATTCGAGGGATGATTATCCGTCCGCTGCTGGAGGTTAGCCGGAGTGACATTGAACAGTGGCTTACCAGCCAGGGAATTTCCTGGCGCACAGACAAGACCAACCTGGAAACGGCCTATACCCGCAATCGGCTGCGCCTGGAGCTTTTGCCCTATGTGGAAAAAAAAATACAGCCCCGAGCTACCGAGCATTTAGCCAAGACAGCAGGGCGACTTGGCCAGGTGCAGGATTATTTGGACAGGCAGGCCGCTGGGGCCTATAAAGCTTGCGTGGAGGAGGAGCTTCGGGAACCCCTATACCGGGAGGCGCCGGGAAGGGCAGAAAAGAAGGTGAGAATCCATCTGGAAGCCTTGGGGCAGCAGGAACCGCTTATGAGAACTTTGGTTTTGCAGCAGGCGCTGACCCGGCTGGGGAAAGGCCTGCGGGATATTGAGGCGGCACATCTGGAGGCTCTTCAGGATTTAACAGAAAAGGAGACGGGAAAGGCACTGACACTTCCCGGCGGGCTTGTGGCCCGCCGGGAGTATGGGAGCCTGCTTTTGGAGGAAAAAAAGAAGCGGGATAGCTTTTGCTTTACGGAAGTCACGAAAATCCCCGGAATCTATGAAAGCAAGGGCCTTACCTGGCGTTTTTCTGTGGAGGATATGAAAAAATGTTGGGGAATTCCGGAAAAAACATATACGAAATGGTTTGATTATGATAAAATAAAAAAATGTCTAAGTATTCGCACCCGAAACCCGGGGGATTTTCTGGAGATTAACCGGGACCATGGGAGAAAAAAACTGAAGGACTATCTGATAGATTGTAAAATCCCGCGACAGGAGCGGGAGGAGCTGCTGCTCTTAACGGAGGGACAGCATGTGATCTGGATTTTGGGCCGCCGGATTAGTGAGGCCTATAAGGTTACCAAGCAGACAAGACGTCTGTTGAAGGTGGAAGTGTTTGGAGGAGATACAGATGACAGAGAAAGTCAGGGTTATGATACCTGAGGAGGAAGTGGATGCCAAGATTGAGGAGCTGGGAAAACGGATCAGCCAGGATTTTGCAGACCAGGAGGTACATTTGATTTGCATTTTGAAGGGAAGCGTATTTTTTGTCTGTGAGCTGGCCAAAAGAATTACTGTTCCGGTGACCTTGGACTTTATGCAGGTATCCAGCTATGGGGCGGAGACCAAATCCAGCGGCGTGGTAAAGCTTAGCAAGGATCTGGATGAACCGCTGAGCGGAAAGAATGTGATTATTGTGGAGGACATTATTGATTCCGGCCGCACCTTAAGCCATTTGGTCCGTTTGCTGGGGCAGCGGAATCCAAAGACCATGACCCTGTGTACCCTGCTAGATAAGCCTTCCCGCCGAGTGACGGAGGTGGATGTGAAGTACACAGGCTTTCAGATACCCGATGAATTTGTGGTTGGCTATGGTCTGGATTATGACCAGAGATACCGGAATCTTCCCTATATCGGTGTGATTGAGTTTGAGAATTAGGAGGAAACAAGGTGAATAGACAATTTAGATCCATGATATGGTCCATGCTCCTGGTTTTTGCGGTGATTTTTGTAATTACCAGCTTTACGGGCAATTTTATGGGGCAGAATGAATATTCCTATACCCAGCTGGTAAGCGCGGCTGAGGAGGGAAAAATTTCCAGCGCTGTTATTTCTCAGAATACAGTGGATTCCCTGGGAGGTACAGTGCGGATTATCCTTACGGATGGAACAGAACGGGAGGTTGTGGTGCCGGATACGGTGGAGGCCAAGGATCTGCTGATTCAGGAGAATATTCCTGTGACCTTTACCAAGGTGAAAGACAACAGCTGGATGTTCAGCCTGGGGGTTCCCCTTATGGTGGCGGTAGTGGTGGTCTTTTTGATGGTGACCATTATGAATCAGCAGGCTGGGGGTAGTGGAAACGGCATGCGCAATTTTGGTAAGAGCCGGGCCCGGATGACCACCCAGGATCAGATTAAGGTTAGCTTTAAAAGTGTGGCAGGCCTCCAGGAGGAGAAGGAGGACTTAAAGGAGATCGTAGACTTCCTAAAGTTTCCCCAGCGCTATGTGCAGCTGGGAGCCCGGATTCCCAAGGGCGTGATTCTGGTGGGCCCTCCGGGAACAGGAAAGACTTTGCTGGCCAAGGCTGTGGCCGGGGAGGCGGGAGTACCCTTTTTTAGCATTTCTGGCTCTGATTTTGTGGAGATGTTTGTAGGTGTGGGTGCTTCCCGGGTGCGGGATTTGTTTGAGGATGCCAAGCAGAATGCTCCCTGCATTGTATTTATTGATGAGATTGACGCGGTGGCCCGGCGCCGAGGTACCGGTATGGGTGGCGGCCATGACGAGCGGGAGCAGACCTTAAACCAGCTCCTGGTGGAGATGGACGGCTTTGGCGTCAATGAGGGGATTATTGTAATCGCTGCTACCAACCGGGTGGATATTCTGGACCCGGCTATTTTGCGGCCTGGCCGTTTTGACAGGAAGATAGTGGTGGGACGCCCGGATATTCGGGGACGGGAGGAGATTCTCCATGTTCATGCCAAGGGAAAACCCCTGGGAGAGGATGTGGACTTAAAGCAAATCGCCCAGACTACAGCGGGAATGACGGGTGCGGATCTGGAAAACCTGTTGAATGAGGCGGCTATCTTTGCAGCCAAGGAGGAGAGAGCCTATATTATCCAGGAGGATGTGAGCAAGGCCTTTATTAAGGTGGGCGTGGGCGCAGAGAAACGGAGTCGGGTCATTACGGAAAAGGAAAAGCGGATTACGGCCTACCATGAGGCCGGCCATGCTATTTTGTTTCACGTGCTGCCGGACGTGGGACCGGTGTATACCATTTCCATTGTGCCCACAGGCCAGGCGGCCGGTTATACGATGCCCTTGCCGGAAAAAGACGAGATGTTTAATACCAAGGGCAAGATGCTCCAGGACATTCAGGTTTCCATGGGGGGCCGCATTGCGGAGGAGCTGATTTTTGACGATATCACCACAGGGGCGTCCCAGGACATTAAGCAGGCCACCGGGCTTGCCAGGGCCATGGTGACCAAATATGGCATGTCCGAGGTTTTAGGACCTGTGAATTATTCCACGGATGACGAGGAGGTCTTTATCGGACGGGATCTGGCCCATACCAAGAGCTACGGGGAGAACATTGCCGGAAAGATTGATGCGGAGGTGAAACGCATCGTGGATGAGTGCTACGATAAGGCAAAGGCCATTATCCTGGAGCACCGCCAGGTACTGGATCGGACAGCAGAGCTGCTGCTGGAGAAGGAAAAGGTTACCCGGGAGGAGTTTGAGCTTCTCTTTTCCTAGAGCGGGAGGCGAAATCTGGAAAAGGATGTTGTGATTATCGCAGATAAGAGATAAACATTATAACCAGCAAATAGGGAATTGTCTGAATGTTCTGTTGGTGGGAACTAGTTATGATACCGGAACAAAGCGGCATGTATGTGTGATAGAAAAGATTTGGAATATACGATTTATTATGTAAATTTTGGAAAAAGGGAAAATGGCAGAAAAAAAGAGTTATTTGGCGCCGATCAACAGTAAATCTATGGTGCAGATTGTGATTGACCGTCTGACTGGTGCGATTATTGAGGGAGAATTAAAGCCGGGGGATAAGATTCCCACGGAGCCGGAGCTGGCGGAGACCTTTGCGGTGGGGCGCAATACCATCCGGGAGGCTGTTCGCATTCTGGTGGCCTATGGGGTTTTGGAGATTCGCAGGGCGGAGGGAACCTTTGTATGTTCGGGATTTTCGGCGCAGATTATTAATCCCATGATCTATAATATTATTTTGCAGAAGGAAGACTCCTATGATGATTTGATAGGCCTTCGCAAAATTGTGGAAAATGGGATTATGTTGCTTTTTATGGAACAGAAGCCACACCAGAGTGTATATACCAGACTGCAAGATCGGTGCGACCGATTGTTGCAGGAGCTGGCCCGGAAGCCGGAGGATGTGGAGCGGATTCTGGAGGCAGACATTGCATTTCATCAGGAGGTGGCAAAGGCGACCAACAACTCCCTTGTTATGATTGTCCATGATGTAATTGTACAGCTCACAAGAGAATCCCGAAAAAAGACCATTGAGACGGTGATTGCCAAGGGGGATAAGGAATATCTGGAATTTACCCATAAGAATTTGCTGGAGAAATTAAATGGAGATGATATTGAGGCTCTGTACCAGGCAGTAAATGACAGCTACTTTTACTGGAAGGATATCTACAAATAAAAATAAAAACGGGAAGGATTTCTAAAATTAGGAATCTTTCCCGTTTTTTTATTGGGAAGAACCCAAACTCACCAATAAAATGCACAAAAAAATCCAATAAATATCGTGCAAAACAGATAAAATGTATATTTCTATTGACAGCAAATTCCAGCGATGCTATATTAACATCATAACATCCTATGTTAGGATGATTGGAATAAGGAGGAAAACCATGAAGAAGAAATTTGTAGGAATCGTATTGTCACTGGTAGTGGTAGCCGGGCTGGTTACGGGATGCGGAGGGAAAACAGAGAGCCCTTCTAACGAGGCATCCAATACCTCAGAGGAGACAGCTGGGGAGACATCCGGAGGGGATGAGGCAGCTGCGGAGGGCACGGAGGGAAATTACGACACGGTAAGCCTGCGGCTCAGCTGTAATGGAACAGATATGGGGAACGACACCAAGGCAGCCAAGCTGTTTGCGGAAAAAATTCAGGAAAAATCCGGCGGGAAAATCACCGTCACCGTGTTTCCCAACGATCAGCTGGCCGGTGGCAATATGTCAAAGGGACTGGAAATGCTGTGCGACGGCACTGTGGATATGGACGTACACTCTACCAGCATTATCGCGGCTTTGGACAACAGTCTGATGGTCAGCACCCTGCCCTGGCTGTTTTCCGATTACCAGGCTGCGGAGGATGCCTTCTATGGAGCCGGAGGGGAATATATTGATTCCGTATTGCAGCAAAAGGGAGTCTACTATCTGGGGGCTGTACATAATGGATTTAAGGCTATGACCAACAGCAAGCGTCCTATTCAGAGGCCGGAGGATTTAAGCGGATTAAAGATTCGTGTACCGGGCGGGGAATTTTTCAGCGCTTTCTATGAGAAATTTGGGGCATCTCCCCAGGCCATGTCCTGGTCAGAGGTATTCACCGCACTACAGCAGGGAACCATTGATGGCCATGACAATTCTCTGAGCACTATCAACTCCGCAAATGTGCAGGAGGTACAGAAATATATCAGCCTTTCCAGACACACCTATGAAGCCTTTACCTTTATGGCAAATGCACAGAAATTTGACACCTTAAACGCAGATACCCAAAACTTAATTCGAGAATGTGTGGAGGAAGCCACCAAGGAGATCAACCAGCAAATTATTGCGGATGAGGATTCCCTGGCGGAAAAATTCCAGAAGGAAAACGGATGTGAGCTCTATACCTTTACAGAGGAGGACATCGCTGCTTTTAAAGAGGTCGTACAGCCTTTGGTAGACGAGTACAAGGGGATTTACGGGGAAGCGGCATGCAACGCCTTTGGAGTGGAATAACCCCCAGGGACAGCTATAAGGAGGAAAAGGACAGATGAAGAAATTTTTGGCGGAATTGGAGGACAATTTCTGTGGCATGATTCTGTTGGTAATGACGATTTTGACCTGTATCAATGTGTTTGCCAGATATGTGTTCCGCAGCTCCATGCCCTTTGTAGAGGAATTGACCTCCCTGGGGCTGGTGATTATCAGCCTGACCGGCGCGGCTGTGGCGGCCAAGCGGGGAGCGCATCTGGGACTGACTCTTTTGACAGATTTTCTCCCGAAAAAGGCCCAGAAGGCATGTATTATCCTGGGCCATATCCTGGGGATTGTTTTTGGAGCTATTATGCTCTATTACGGAGTGCTCATGGCACGCCAAGAATTTGTTCTGGGACAGAAAACAGCGGGAATGCAGTGGCCAGAATGGTTGTTTGGCATGTTTATTCCCATCAGCGGGGCTGTGCTGCTTATCCGCTATGGCCAGCTGGCTATCACCACATGGATGAAAAAGGAGGATGAGGAATAGATGGTAGGCTTGATTTTATTTGGTTCCTTTTTCCTGTTGCTGTTGTTGAATGTTCCCATTGGCCTTTCTCTGGGCATGTCCAGTATTTTGACCCTGCTATATGAGAAGCTTCCCGTATCCATGGTCTCCAGCAATATGTACTCCTCCACTAGCAAATTTGTGCTGCTGGCGATTCCATTCTTTATTTTTGGCGGAAATATTATGGAAAAGGGGGGAATCTCCCAGCGGCTCATTGATTTTTGTAAGACCCTGGTGGGCCATAAAAAAAGCGGCATGGCTATGGTATGTGTGATAGTTGCCTGTTTCTTTGCAGCCATTTCCGGCTCTGGTCCTGCCACTGTGGCAGCCCTGGGAATGATTATAATCCCAGCCATGACAAATGTAGGGTATCATAAGGCCAGCTCCACGGCACTTATGTCCACGGCAGGAGCCATCGGCATTATTATCCCGCCGTCTATCACCTTTGTGATTTATGGCTCCATAACAGGTACCTCCGTGGGCTCCCTCTTTGCCTCCGGGATCGTCCCGGGAATCCTTATGGGCGTCACGCTGGTTCTGGCTATGATGTGGGCCAGCAGAAAAAGTGAGCTGATCCTGTTGCCCAAGGCATCGGGAAGAGAGAGATGGGGTGCTTTTAAAGAAGCCTTTTGGGGGCTCCTTATGCCGGTGATTATTCTGGGCGGCATTTATGGTGGCATTTTTACACCCACGGAGGCAGCGGCAGTGTCAGCCATTTATGGTCTGTTTGTGGGGATGTTTCTATATAAAACCATTAAGCCAAGAGACATTATGGGCATACTCAAGGACTCGGTGTCCCAGACGGCGGTGGTGATGTTTATTGTGGGAACAGCCAGCTTGTTTGCCTGGGTTCTCACAGTGACAGGACTGGCAGCCTCGGCCAGCAATATGCTTATTGAAGTCAGTGGTGGAAATAAATACATTTTCCTTTTGATCATCAATGTAATTCTGCTAATAGCAGGCTGTTTCATAGATGCCAATTCCGCCTCCTATATTTTGGTGCCCATCCTCTATCCGGTTGCCTTAGCTCTGGGGATCGACGGGGTACATCTGGGCTGCATTATGGTTATGAATATGGCCATTGGCCTGGTAACACCTCCAGTAGGCGTGAATCTATATGTGGGCTGCGGGATTGCCAATGTTTCCCTGAAGGAGATTTCCAAGGCCGTGCTGCCCTTCGTGGGAGCGGCGGTGGTTGCTCTGCTGCTCACCACATACATCCCTGTTTTATCCATGTTCCTTCCCAATCTTTTGGGATAGGGCAAACATTTCAGGGCGCTTCCAATAGGAGGGGCCCTGAAGGCAAAAAACAGTCAAATTTTTTTAAAAGAAAACATCCTATGTTAGAACGTAGGATGAAATGGAAAGGGATAGAAAATGAAAAATATCAGTGTAGAGGAATTAAAGGAACAGGCGAAGGAACTTCGAAAAACGGCGCTGACCATGATTTACGAGGCCCAGTCTGGACATCCCGGGGGTGCATTTTCTGCGGCAGAAATTGTGACGGCCCTGTATTACCGGGAGATGAACATTGACCCGAAAAATCCCAAATGGCCTGACAGAGACCGGTTTATTCTGTCTAAAGGACACGCCTGTCCTATTCAGTATGCGGCTTTGGGACGCCTGGGATATTTTCAGGAGGAGGCGCTTCACACCCTGCGCAGGGAGGGATCTATCCTACAGGGACATCCGGATATGAAAAAATGCCCAGGCATTGACATTTCCACCGGCTCTCTGGGGCAGGGGCTCTCCTGCGGTGTGGGCATGGCTCTAGCTGCCAAGCGGGACGGCCGAGATTACCGGGTCTTTGTGTTGGTGGGAGACGGAGAGCTGGACGAGGGGCAGATTTGGGAAGCTGTTATGGCGGCTAATGCATGGAAGCTGGATAATCTGACCATTATTTTGGACAATAACAATCTGCAACTGGATGGAACCTGTGATCAGGTAATTCCCCATATGGATCTCACGAAGAAAATGGAGGCCTTTGGGTATGAGACCTATGAGATTGACGGCAATGATATGGAGCAGGTGGTAAATACCCTGGACAGAATTCGGGAATCCTCCACAGGCAAGCCCAAGTGTATCCATGCCCATACCATAAAGGGCAAGGGCGTTTCCTATATGGAGAATCAGCTGGGCTGGCACGGAATGGCGCCCAACCAGGAGCAATATGAAATCGCAATGAAGGAGCTGGAAAGGGGATTTTAACCATGGAAGAGAAAAAAATACCCACAAGAGACGGATTTGGAAAAGCTATTGTGGAATTGGGACGGGAAAACAAAAATATTTATGTGGTTGATATTGATATCGGAAAATCCTGTAAGACAGGAGAATTTGCAGGGGAGTTCCCCGGGCAGCATGTAAATGTGGGAATTGCAGAGCAAAATGGTGCCGGTGTGGCAGCTGGGCTTGCTACAACGGGAAAAATTCCCTTTGTGGTGACCTATGCGGTATTTGGCAGCCTGCGCATGAGCGAGCAGGTGCGCCAGGAAATCTGCTATCCCAATCTGAATGTAAAAATTGCCTGCTCCCACGGGGGAGTGACGCCGGCCAATGACGGAGCCAGCCATCAGTGCATTGAGGATATGGGGGTATATCGGACCATCCCTAATATGACTGTGATAATGCCTGCGGATTACTATGCCACAAAGGCTCTGGTAAAGGAGGCCGCTAAGACCTATGGTCCCATGTACCTGCGGTTTACCAGAGATGCGGTTCCTGTGATTTATGATGAGAACCAGAAATTTGAGATTGGAAAGGCCATACAGCTGGCCGAGGGCAAGGATGTGGCTATTATCGCCAATGGAGACACCGTGCATCTGGCATTGAAGGCAAGAGATCTGTTGGCAGCCAGGGGGATTTCTGCTCGGGTTCTGGATATGCATACCATTAAGCCGCTGGATGTGGAGGCTGTTCGGGACTGCGTGAGAGATGTGGGAAGAATTATCACCGTGGAGGATCACAATATATTCAACGGCCTGGGAAGCGCTGTGTGTGAGGTTGTTGCAGAGGCCGGAAACGCCAAGGTCAAGCGGGTGGGCATCCAGGATCAGTTTGGTATGTCTGCGCCTTATGAACGCTTGCTGGAGATCAACGGGATCACGGTGGAAAATATCGTGGCTCTGGCCCAGGGAGAATGGTAGAGAGGAGACAGGAAATCTATGAGAGCGGGATTTATAGAAAAGCCAGAGGTAGCTTATTTTAAGGAATCGGAGGAACCCTGTATACAGGGAGACAGAGATATAAAAATAAAGGTGGCGGTGGCAGGCATCTGTGGCTCCGAGGTTCACGCCTATCATGGCATCCATCCCTTTCGGGTGCCGCCCCTTGTTTCCGGCCATGAATTTGCAGGCACCGTAGTAGAGGTGGGAAAGGGTGTAAAGGGTGTAAAGCCTGGGGACCGGGTGACGGCAGAGCCCCAGTACGGGTGTGGACATTGCCCCCTTTGCCGAGTGGGAAAATACAATATCTGTAAAGATAAAAAGGTCCTGGGGGCCACTTACTGGAGCGGAGCTTTCGGAGAGTATGTGGTAGTACCAGAGGAGACCATTGTGCCTCTAGGAGATGAAGTGTCTTTTGAGGAGGGAGCCTTGATTGAGCCTATTGCAGTGGGGATGCACGCCGTGCGTCAGCATCAGGTGGCTCCAGGGCAAAACATCCTGATTATCGGGGCGGGAACCATCGGTCTTGGCCTCCTTCTCAGCGCTAGAATCTGCAATCCTGCAAAAATTATAGTGGCAGACGTGGTGGACTACAATCTTCAGATGGCCCGGGAAATGGGATGCGTCTATACCATCAACAGTCAGACGGAGGATCTGGAGGAGAAAGTGCTGGCGTTGACAGAGGGGCAGGGTGTGGACACCACCTTTCTGGCCTTTGGAAATGCACCTGTACTGGAAATGGCGGCTAGATGCACCAAAAGGGGAGGGGCTATCTCCGAGATTGCTATTATGCGGGACGGAACCGGAGCCCCCTTTGGACTCATCCAGAGCAAGGAGCTTTCCCTTGTAGGCTCCAATATGTACACCTATGAGGACTTCCAGATTGTGGTGGAGAACATGGCAAAGGGATTGATTGACGGGAAACAGATGATTTCAAAGGTGTACCCCATTGAAAATATGGCGGAAGCCATGGAGATGGCGGATAAACGGCCAGAACCGGTGGTAAAAGTGCTGTTAAAATTCTAGGTGCATGGAAATCAAGAGCTTTTGTCTGTGGATTTGGTAAATATGACGGAAGTTTATTGTAAGAATTTCACAAAATCTAATATAAAATTTTGTAAAGTTTGTGCACACTTATTGGGGAACTGTGTTATAATAGTACTTGTAAAACCCCCAATACATTATATAGTTTTTGCTACACCCCATAAGTAAAAGAAATACCTTCTCCTAAAAAAGGCAGCAGTCAAACAGCTGCCTTTTTTACTGCCCAATTTTAAAGGCACAAAAAGAAGAGCAGCTTTTGGGAAAAACCGAAAAAACATGAAAAAAAAGTATGGGGAAAAGGTGAAAAATTTCTTGCAAAGCAGGCCATAGTAGACTAAAATTATTAGTTAACCGGTTGTTTATAGGAGATATATATGGGTAATAAATTGAATAAGCATGCATTGTATTCAGACGAGACGAAAAATTACCGCAACCCGGCAGAGCCCCGAACAGGGGATACTGTGACCATATGGTTTCGAACAGGGCGTGAGGATGTGGATGCTGTGTTTTTGATTAGCAGAGAGCTTCGTATCCGCATGAATAAGTATAAAAGTGAGGGGCTTTTTGACTATTATGAGATTCCCCTTCTTGTAGGGAAGAAAACCATCCACTATTATTTTGAGATATATAAGGGAGAAAACCGTTATTTTTACAATGAACAGGGAGTGACCCGGGACTTACAGGAGGGATACTCCTTTGGAATTGTACCTAATTTCAGCACACCTGACTGGGCAAAAGGTGCTGTGATGTACCAAATTTATGTGGACCGTTTCTACAATGGGGACAAGGATAATGATGTGGAGAACGGGGAATACATCTATATCCAGGAGCCGGTGGAGCGGGTAGAGGACTGGGATACCTTTCCCAAGCCCATGGATGTAAGGTCCTTTTACGGCGGGGATCTCCAGGGGATTTTGGATAAGCTGGACTATCTCCAGGAGTTGGGGATAGAGGTGATTTATATGAATCCCATTTTTGTGTCTCCCTCCAATCATAAATATGACACCCAGGACTATGATTATATTGACCCTCACTTTACAGTGATTAAAAATGATGGGGGAGAGACCCTTTCACCTGGGGACTTTGACAATCGCCATGCCACCAAATACATACAGCGGGTGGTGAACAAGGAAAATCTGGAGGCCAGCAATGCCTTTTTTGCCCATTTTGTGGAGGAGGTTCACAAAAGAGGAATGCGGATCATTCTGGATGGTGTATTTAATCACTGTGGGTCCTTTAATAAATGGCTGGATCGGGAGCGCTTCTATGAGAGTGATTCCAGCTATGAAAAAGGAGCCTATATTACAGCGAACAGTCCCTACCGGAACTTTTTCAAATTCAACAATGAGCATGACTGGCCCTATAATGAATTTTATGATGGCTGGTGGGGGCACGACACGCTCCCGAAGCTTTGCTATGAGGAATCGGATGAGCTTTTGGTCTATATTTTAGGTGTGGCCAGAAAGTGGCTGCGTCCGCCCTACTCCGTGGATGGCTGGCGCCTGGATGTGGCTGCGGATTTGGGCTTTTCCAATGAGTATAATCATAAATTCTGGCGGATGTTTCGCAAGGCGGTAAAGGCCATAAATCCAGATGCGGTCATCTATGCGGAGCATTATGGGAATCCCAAAACCTGGCTTAAGGGAGACCAGTGGGATTCGGTGATGAACTATGATGCTTTTATGGAGCCTTTAACCTGGTATCTCACAGGTATGGAGAAGCATAGTGATGAGTTTCGGCCGGATATGTTGAATAATAAACACGCCTTTGTCAGCGGTATGTTATACAATATGGCTACCTTTTATATGCCTTCTTTGCAGATAGCCATGAATCAGCTGTCCAACCATGATCATTCCCGATTTCTGACCAGAACCAACCACAAGGTGGGGCGTGTGGGTCATCTGGGACCGGAAGCGGCTAGCCAGGAGGTGCAACCCTGTGTTATGCGGGAGGCCGTGGCTTTTCAGATGACCTGGCCCGGCGCGCCCACCCTGTATTATGGAGATGAGGCAGGGGTCTGTGGCTTTACAGACCCGGACAACCGTAGGACCTATCCTTGGGGCCGGGAGGATCAGCAAATGCTCCAGTTCCACAAGGAAATGATACGGATACACAAGGAAAACCCCGTATGTAAGGAGGGCTCCTGCAAATTTATCACCACCTGTGAGAAGCTGATTGCCTATGGACGATTTGATGCCAGGGAACAGCTGGTGGTGATTCTGAATAACCAGGAGGAGCAGGTGGAGGCCGATGTGGCTGTTTGGGAGGTCAATGTGCCGGAGGATGCCCTTATGGAGCAGTTGATGCTGACCTGGTGGGAGGATTTTTCCACAGAGCCGGTGGAGTATACAGTGGTGGGAAGAAATCTCTATGTGCAGATGCCACCTTATTCCGCCCTGATTCTGCGAACTAAGAAAGAAAAATAGAAATAGGAGCGAGATCATGCGGCAGTTTACAAAAATGGCCATTGTGGAAACCTTTATCCAGCTGTTAAATGAAAAGCCTCTGGATAAAATTACAGTAAAAGAGATTGTAGACAACTGCGGGATTAATCGAAATACTTTTTATTATCATTTTGAAGATATCCACGGACTGCTGGTATATATTCTCAATGCGGAGGCGGACAAGGTAATTGCAGAGCATGCCAGTGTGGAATCCCTGGAGGAGGGATTTATAGCGGCAGCAAAATTTGCCTTAAAGAATAAGCGGGCGGCTTACCATATCTATTACTCGGTGAGCCGGGAGGAGCTGGAGCGCTATTTAAACAGTGTGGCCCAGGAGGTTATGGAGCGCTTGGTGGAACGTTTGACAGAGGGAGTGCCAGAAAAGTGCCTGGCTAATCAGGAGGATACCCAGCTGCTTATTCAATTCTACAAAAGTGGGATGGTGGGATTGACCACCCAATGGCTCAGCCGGGGCATGAAGGATAATCCCGAGGAGCTGATACGCCGCCTGGGAGCATTGCTGAAGGGTAGTCTGGGTGCTTCCCTGGTTAGGGAGACCTGGCAGGATTTTAGACAAAAGGGTCCAGATGTCTGAATTTTGGATAAAAAGGGAGCGCTGTACAAAATTTGTGCAGCGCTCTTTTTTTATCCATTTTTTTCCCAGTGCTACTGGATTACAATCATAAAGGAATCAGGAAGGGAGAGTGAAACATTTTGAAGAGGGTCCAGACAGCCAAAAGCGGATATATTTTATCATCTATAGTTTTCTGTGTCGCAGGAATTTTTCTCATGGTGCACCCAGAGCTTTCAGCAAAAGCCGTATGTTATCTGACAGGCGGGCTTTTCACTGCATGTGGGGCCATGAAATTGGTGGGCTACTGGTCCAAGGATTTATACCGGCTGGCATTTCAGTTTGATTTGGCCTTTGGCCTGCTTTCTCTGCTGCTTGGGCTGGTTATGATATTCCATTCTGCCAGTATAATTCGTCTGGTCTATTTTACCACAGGGATGGTGGCTTTGACAGATGGTCTTCTTAAGGTACAGACGGCTCTGGATTCCCGCCGATTTGGCATTCCGCAATGGTGGCTGATAGCAGTGACAGCCCTGTTGACCATCCTGTTTGGACTACTGCTGATTGTAAGGCCCTTTGCAGGGGGCATGTGGCTGTTAAGGCTAATGGGACTGACTATTTTGTTGGAGGGAATCCTGAATCTTTGTGTGGGCATCTGTACGGTAAAGAGTATAAGCCGGACGGATGCAAGGCTTTATGTAGGAGGAGAGAGATGATGAAATTTGGAAAAGCAGTTGTGAAATGTCGAATACCTATTTTAATTTTGTCTATTGGGCTCTTGTTCCCCTCTCTTTGGGGAATGCTCAACACCAGAATCAATTATGATATGTTGAATTATCTGCCAGAGGATATGGAAACCATTATAGGTCAGGATATTCTCATGGATGAGTTTGGAAAGGGCGGCTTTTCCATGGTGGTAATCGAAAGCATGGAGGAGCGCCAGGTGGCTGAGCTGCGGACGCAGATGGAACAGGTGGAGCATGTGGACTCCGTTATCTGGTATGACAGTGTGATGGATTTGTCTGTACCCATGGAGATGCTTCCAGATAAGCTCTATAAAGCCTTTAACACGAAAGATGCCACCATGCTGGCTGTGTTTTTTGACACCTCCACCTCCTCGGATGCTACCATGGATGCCATCCGGGAGATTCGGCGCCTGGCTGGAGAGAAATGCTTTGTGTCAGGCATGTCTGCCATGGTTACAGATCTGAAGGATTTGTGCGAGGAGGAGGAGCCGGTCTATGTGGGGCTGGCGGTGATCCTAGCCTGCGGAGTCATGATGCTGTTTATGGATAGCTGGGCCATTCCTTTTATTTTCCTAATCAGCATTGGCATGGCCATTCTTTTAAACCTGGGAAGCAATTATTTTTTGGGAGAAATTTCCTATTTAACAAAGGCATTGTCTGCGGTGCTACAGTTGGCCGTGACCATGGATTATTCCATTTTCCTGTGGCATAGCTACTCGGAGCAGAAGCAGCGGTTCCGGGGAGATAAAAAGCAGGCCATGGCCCATGCCATTAAGGCAACCATCACCTCTGTGGTGGGCAGCTCTATCACAACAGTAGCGGGCTTTATTGCTCTGTGCTTTATGAGCTTTACTCTGGGCATGGATTTGGGAGTTGTCATGGCAAAGGGCGTAATATTTGGAGTGATTGGCTGTGTGACCACCCTGCCGTCAATGATTCTGGTCCTGGACCCTGTGATTGAAAAGACCAGGCACCGTCCGCTGATGCCTGATATGAATCGATTTGCAGCCTTTGTGGTAAAGCATTATCCTATATTTCTGGCATTGTTCGCAGTGGTGCTGGCGCCAGCTTATCTGGGGTATCGGGAGACCAGCCAGGAGGTGTATTACGATTTGGCAGAGACCCTGCCCAAGGATTTAGGGTTTGCGGTGGCAAATGCCAAATTGGAGGATACCTTTGACATGGGTACCACCCATATGGTTCTCATTGACGCCAAGCTACCTGCCAGGGATAAAAAGGAAATGCTCCAGGAAATGGAGCAGGTGGAGGGCGTTAAATTTGCCTTGGGCTTGGAGTCTGCCGTAGGCTCCCGCATTCCCCGGGAATTTTTGCCCAAGGAAGTGACAGAGCTTCTGGAGAGCGACAACTGGGAGCTGCTTCTGATTAGCTCACAATATAAAACAGCTACCGACCAGGTAAACCAGCAGATCGATGAGCTGCATATGGTGCTAAAGAACTACGATGAAAAGGGGATGCTCATAGGAGAAGCGCCCTGTACCAAGGATATGATAGAGGTGACAGACCATGATTTCAAGGTGGTAAATGCAGTCTCCGTCCTGGCGATTTTCATTATTATTGCCCTGGTGTTGAAAAGCATCACCTTGCCCTTTGTGCTGGTTGCAGTGATTGAATTTGCCATATTTATCAATTTGGGATTACCCCATTATCTGGGGACGGCATTGCCTTTTGTGGCGCCTATCTGTATCAGCACCATTCAGCTGGGAGCAACCGTGGACTATGCGATCCTAATGACCACCCGTTACAAGCAGGAACGATTCCGGGGAAATGATAAGAGGACGTCTGTGACAACGGCTCTTAGCACCTCGATTCCCTCCGTGGTTGTCAGTGCCCTGGGATTCTTTGCAGCCACCTATGGGGTGGGACTGTATTCGGATGTGGATATGATCAGTGCCCTGTGTGATTTGATGGCCCGGGGAGCCATCATCAGTATGGCCGCCGTACTCTTGGTATTGCCAGCCCTGTTTATGCTTCTGGATGGAGTGATTTGCAGAACAAGCCTTGGCTTTCGCGCAAAAGCCAACGGCCAGAAATCCGGAAGGCAGATAGAGGCAGCATAGCCAGATATAATAAAGGAACTTATAAACAGCGAAATTTTTTCAGAGTGTGAGGTGTGCGTCGAAGGGAATTTCCCCTTTCGTGCCGCCCCACAGCGACTAAAAATTGGAGGATGGAAAGATGACTGATAATAAATGGAAAAAAGGCTTGGCACAGTTTAAGAATGAGAGAAGTCTGCGGGCTACGGCCATTGTGACGGCTGTGACGCTGGCAGCTGGCAGCGGAGGCGTATATCTTGTGGGGACAGGGACGCAGAACTCAAAGAACAGTGGGGATGTGATTCAGGTGTCGGGACAGGAGAAGCCACAGGTGGAGGCTTTGTCTACTAGGGGGCGCCTGGCGCTTAGCGACGCGGATTTGAAAAATCTTTCCAAGGATGAGACGGTTTATGTGATCGCAGGAGCGGATGGGAGCACCCAGAAAATCATTGTAAGTGACTGGATTAAAAATGCCATGGGAAGCAGCCAGATTGAGGATTTGACAGAGCTTTCCCATGTGCAAAATGTAAAAGGACTGGAGACCTTTGAAGAGAAGGGAGAAGGCCTGGGAGTCTGGGATGCGGGAGGCAATGATATTTACTATCAGGGGAGTATTGAAAAAGAGCTGCCAGTAGACTTAAAGATTTCCTATATGTTAGATGGAAAGGAGATTTCTCCAGAGGATCTGGCAGGAAAGAGCGGTCACGTAGTTATCCGGTTTACTTATACCAACCAGCAGAAGCAAAAGGTGATGGTGGGGGAGGAGGAGCGAGAGCTCTATGTGCCCTTTGCCGCCATTACCAGTATGATGCTGGACAATGAAAAATTCCGCAATGTGGAGGTTTCCCGTGGCCGGGTAATCAATGATGGGGAGCATTTGATGGTGGTGGGATATGCTATGCCAGGCATGCAGGAAAATCTGGATGTAGATAAAGAGGATCTGGATATCCCCGATTATGTGGAGGTTACAGGAGATGTGTCAGATTTTTCCCTAGTAACTACTATGACCGTGGTGAGCAACAGCCTGTTTCGTGATTTGGATTTGGATGAGGTGGACAGTGTGGATGCGCTTTCTGACAGCCTGGATGAGCTGGAGGAAGCCATGGGAGAGCTTATGGATGGCACTGGTGAGCTCTATGATGGAATCACGGAGCTTCATGACAAAACTGGGGATCTGACAGATGGCATTCAAAAACTTAGGGATGGCTCCCGGGAGCTGGATAACGGAGCTGGCAGCCTAAAAGGTGGCGCCCAGCAGCTGCGGGATGGGGCTGCGGAACTGAATCAGGGATTACAGACTCTAAAGGCCAACAATGAGACTTTGAATGCCGGGGCCGGGCAGGTATTTGATACGCTTTTGGCCACGGCCAATGGACAGCTTAAAGAGCTGGAGCAGTTGGGAATTACGGTTCCCACACTGACCAGAGAGAACTATGGGGAGGTGTTGGAGGAACTCTGTGGGCAACTGACGACAGTAAAGGCTGGCTATGAGAAACAGCTTCAGGATTTGATGGCTATGGTGGGAGGCGGAGCGGCAACCATAGGTCTGGAAGAGGAGCCTACAGAGGATGCCACAGATGTTTTGACAACTGTGGATGGGGCTGTAAAGTCAGAGAACAACGCAGGCATTCAGGAGGAGCCTGAACAGGCGTCTGATGAAACCGAGGCTTCCACAGAGAGCCCAGAGAGTGAGGCGGAAGCTTGGGAGAATCCAGGAAGAGCCACAGAGCCATCGGAAAACTCTGTACCGGTAACCGGGCCAGTGGAGGAGGATGCATCAAAACAGGATATTTCAGAGACACAGGAGAGTAAAGTGGAAGAGGAGGAGCCAGCAGTAGAGTTAGTGTCAGAGCCTGAAGAGGAGGAGCTGGCGCCAGAGTCAGCACCAGAATCTGAAAAGGCAGAGACCAATACAGAGGCTGGCCAGGAAATGGCGGTTCTCGCCGGGCCGGTAAGGGAGTTCTTTGTACAGGAGATATCTGGGGCCAATCCCCAGGTAACTGGGAATACATGGAAGTGTGTGGCAGCGTCGGCGGGAAGTGCAGACCAGCTAAAACAGCTACAGGAAGCCATAAAGAAGCTTAACGAGGGCATTCAGAAGCTGGAGGCAACGATTCCCCAGTTGCAGGGCTTAAAAAATTCTCTGGACAGTTATCATCAATTCTATCAGGGACTTTTAACCTACACAGCAGGAGTGGCCAGCGCAAGCGATGGATCTAAGCAGCTGGCAGAAGGGACCCAGACCCTCTATGAAGGGACCCAGGATTTGGCAGACGGCACCGGGGAGCTGCACAGTGGAACAAAGGAGCTTCAAGAAGGCAGCGATAAATTGACAGATGGCATTGATAAGCTTTGGGATGGAGGAAAGGAACTCCAGGATGGTGTAAACAAATTTAATGAGGAAGGCATCCAGAAGCTTGTAGATACCTTTGAGGGAGACGTGGAGGGCCTTACAGACAGGTTGCAGGCTGTGCAGGACTTGGCAAAGGAATATCGTTCCTTTGCGGGAATTTCAGAAGATATGGAAGGCAGTGTAAAATTTATTTACAAGACAGATGCCATTGAGGCAGCAGAATGAGATAAAGGCGCTATTTAGGCAAACGAGATAAGGGCGCCAATGAGGCGGGGAGCCAGGGCAGTGAAAACACGGTTCTGGCTCCTTTTGCGTATTGTTTTTTCTCTTCGATTCATATATAATGAATAGCATAAAATGCATGGGACAGATACTAGAAAGCCTTTAAGGGAGGCATAAAAACAACATGTCAGAATTTGACTGGAATAATCTGGGAAGCAACATCCGGGACGTGGTCCAGGATGCCATAGAAACCAAAGATTTTGAGAGACTGAACAGCAATCTCAGCCAGACCATCGAGCAGGCCATGGAGGGTGTGGGCGTTGGGATGCGTCAGGTGGGTCAAGCTGCGGGCCGGGCTGTGGACGAGGCTGCCCGGAACTTGCGACAGCAGGTAACCTTCAAGAATGGGGTTAGATGGGAGCCGGAGCCATATGTGGGGCCTCGCAAAAGTTCGGACAGGCACCCAAAGCCGCAGTGGCCTGTGCTGTTTGCCAATGTGTCTGGGCGGAGAGTGGGAGGAATCCTGCTTACGGTTTTCGGCAGTATTTTTTCCGGAGTGCTGTTACTGCTGCTATTGGTCATGACCCTTGTAGGGCTTGCAAACTTCTGGCCGGGAAGCAGTATTTTACTCTGCGGAATATTTTTGGGACTTTTGCTGGCCGGCTCTGTGTTTATGGCGGTTAAGGGTGGCTCCATGCGGGCGGAGGCGAATCGATTCCAGAGCTATGTGGAGATTCTGGGAGGCCGGACATTCTGCGATTTAAAGGAGCTGGGTACCCGGATGGGGCGGGACTTAAAATATATTCGCAAGGATATCCAGCGGATGATGAGAAAGCAGTGGTTTTTGCAGGGGCACCTGGACAGGCAGGGGACCTGTCTCATTGTGTCCAATGAGACCTATGGACAGTATCTCCAGGCAGAGAGCCAGCGGGAGCTGCGAATGGCCCAGGAGCGAAAGGAAGCCCAGGAGCGGGAGAGTGTCCCTGCTCAGGTACAGGAGGTGTTGGAGGCTGGGGAAGCTTATATCCGGCGGATACAGAAATGCAACAATGACATACCAGGGGAGGAGATCTCCGCAAAGATAACTCGGATAGAGAAGCTGGTAAGGCAGATTTTTGTGCGGGTGGAGCAGTATCCGGAGATGGTTCCGGATATTCGAAAGCTGATGGAGTATTATCTGCCTACCACGGTAAAGCTTTTGGATGCCTATGCACAGCTGGATGCACAGCCTGTGCAGGGGGAGCATATTGCCAGCTCCAAAAAAGAGATAGAGGATGCGTTGGACACGCTGAATGTGGCTTTTGAGAAGCTGTTGGACAGCCTGTTTCGTGATACGGCCTGGGACGTTTCAGCGGATATCTCGGTTTTAGAGACCATGCTGGCCCAGGAGGGTTTGACAGAACAGGATTTTAGGAGGGATACACAATGACAGATTTGGAAACAAAGAAAACAATGCCAGTATTGACACTGGACCCCTTTGAAGAACAGGCTCCTGTTCCAGAGGTCATTCGGGAAGAAAAGCCGGCAGAGCCTGCCTGGGATGACAGTATGCTCAGCGAGGAGGAGCGCCGGATGGTGGATAGCTTTGTCGGTCAGATTGATCTGAGCAATTCCAATGTGGTCCTTCAGTACGGCGCAGGCACCCAGAAAAAAATGGCAGATTTCTCCGAGGATGTGTTGGGAAATGTTCGCACCAAGGATTTGGGACAGGTGGGGGAAGCGCTCTCTGATGTGGTGACAGAGCTGAAAGGCTTTGACGCGGAGGAGGAGAAGGGATTTCTTGGAATCTTTAAGAAAAGCTCCAATAAGCTTACAGCCATGAAGGCCAAGTACGAAAAGGCGGAAGTTAACATTAATAAAATCGTCAAGGTGTTGGAGGGACATCAGGTCCAGCTTTTGAAGGACGCGGCTCTGCTGGATAAAATGTATGAGCTGAATCTGACTTATTTTAAAGAGCTTTCCATGTATATTCTGGCTGGAAAGAAAAAGCTGGAACAAACCAGGCAGCAGGAGCTGGCTCAGGCCCTTACAAAGGCGGAGCGCTCAGGCCTGCCAGAGGATGCCCAGGCGGCCCGGGATCTGGATGCCCTGTGTCAAAGATTTGAGAAGAAGCTGTATGATCTGGAGTTGACCCGGACCATTGCCATGCAGACGGCTCCCCAGATTCGCTTAGTGCAGGGGAATGACGTGCAGATGGTGGAAAAGATTCAGTCCACCATTGTCAATACCATTCCTCTGTGGAAAAGTCAGATGGTGTTGGCTCTGGGTGTGGAGCACTCGGCTCAGGCGGCTTCGGCCCAGCGGGAAGTTACCAATATGACAAATGAGCTGTTAAAGAAAAATGCGGAGGCTCTGAAACTGGCTACTGTGGAGACGGCAAAGGAAAGTGAGCGGGGAATCGTGGACATTGAAACCCTGCGCAACACCAATGCAACCCTGATTTCCACCCTGGATGAGGTGATGCGCATTCAGCAGGAGGGACGCCAGAAGCGCCGGGAGGCTGAGGTGGAAATGCAGCGCATGGAAGGTGAGCTGAGAGAAAAGCTTTTGGAGATTCGTAGATAGAAAGAGATAGCAACAAAAAGAGGAAGAAGTGATTCTCGGGAACCATTTCTTCCTCTTTTCTTAAATAATAAAATATCATTCCTATTTATTCCCAGAAAGAGAGAAGCCTGTACAGCAGGTCTTATAACAGCCCTCCTCACAGATCCAGTGGGACATGAGGAAATCCCCGCTTTTTAGGCGAATGAGACCAGGCTGGCCAAATTTCAGGAAGGAGAAAATCTCCGCCATTTTATTATCCTTGGTTATAGGTACATGGGGTGCCCATACCCGCTCCAGAGCCAGAGTCTTCCATTGGCCGTCGCTGACATCAGCCAGACAGGCGTAGATGCCTGGAGCCTGGGAATCCCGGCGAACAGCGTGAAGGGAAAGCACCTGATTCCCCTCCAGGGCCAGGATAGAGGAGGCCTGTCCACCAATACCCGTGTCTACAGGAGCCGAGAAGGTGCGGCCATTATCCCGGGAAAAGGTAACATGGTTATTTAGTCGCAGACCCTTGGCCGTATCCTCATTCCAGCCGATGACCACCAGGGTACCATCTGCTAGCTGGCACATCCGTTGTTCATAGCAGGTAACAGAGTCTCCTGGAAATTCCATGCATACGGTCTGGTCATTCCAGGTGCGCCCCTCATCAAAGCTGCGCAGAAGCCGTCCGCAGTTGCGGGAGATGGCGTTTCCCTCCCAATCGGTAAATCCGGTGATAGGAGTTGCCCAACTTCCGTCCTTAAGAATGGAGATAGGCGCGGAGGCCTCCGTGTGTCCGTTCCAGATGGTTGGAACCACCTGGTGTTGGGACCAGGTGCGCCCGGTGTCCTGGGAGATGGAAAAATAGACCTGGTCCTCCAAAAGCCCGCCGGTCTGGGGATTTCCCAGCGGAAGCTCTGGATCGGGCCGGAGAAAGGCATAGCCAAAGGCCAGCACTCTGCCATCAGGCAGGAGTGTTAGCTTGGCCGAATCCGTGAGAGGAATGGTCTCCTGGGACTTATCATAGGCCTGCCAGGGCTGGGACCAGGTGCGTCCCTTGTCAGTGCTCTCCGAGAGATAGGTGGTTCCGTCTACGCTTTCAAAGGCCTGTCCCATCTGATGGGCAGCCAGAATACGACCATCGGGCAGCTCACACAGATGAAGAAAGGCAGAATTTCTCGCCCGAAGCTGGGGCAGAGGATTCTCATAAACATATGTGCGAAAAAGCTGTTTCATTAATTCCATAAAAGAAATCCTTTCTTTAAAGAAGCGTGTGCACGTTTTACAGAGTTAAATACGCACCTTACCGATAACCTTTTTCACGGTCACAGGTCCCTCTGCATGGCAGCCAGGTGCATGAGCGTCCTGGGGGAACAGGATAATGAAGCTTCCCGCCTCCAGACGGACAGCAGTGACATCCTGGTCCATTTTGGCCAGCAGGGCATCTCCTTCGGCGGTATATTCCTGGGTAATGCAGGTAAGTTGATCGGTGGATTTCACATAGATGGTTTCAGATCCCTCCACCATATACATCACATCAATATACTGCCGGTGGGCCTCCATCAAGGCCTCTTCTTTCGGGTGTGTCTCATAGCCGGCCAGATTCAAAAACAGGCTATCCCCCTCCAGCTCTACCCGACCGCCAGGATAATTTTCCGGCGTGTAGGCTTTTGCAGCCTCCAGAGCCCGGTTAATAGCCGGATTTAGGCTCTTATACTGATCTGCGTGTTGCATGGTGTCAAAAATCATAGCGTAAAACTCCTTTCATGAAAATATAGTTTTAGTACCCATATTAAAAAGAGGAGAACCAGCAGGTCCTCCCGGGTCTGTGGACATGGGAAATGTCACAGAATGACTACTAAGATCAATATAGCAGAAGGTAGAAAAAATGTCAATGAAATGGCTAAAACTCATGATCTTGGCATGTATAGAAAGTTTTTCTTGACAACCCTATAAAACTATTGTAAAATTTGCATGTTGCCAAATATATGGCATATGCCCAGATAGCTCAGTTGGTAGAGCAGAGGACTGAAAATCCTCGTGTCGCTGGTTCGATTCCGGCTCTGGGCATTTTTTTTGTTGCCTAAAATAGACAATGGCTCTTTTACGAGAAATCTGATACAATATTACAATACAAAGTAACCAATCATTTTTGGGAGAGATAAAGGCATGTACATTGCAGATTTACATATCCATTCCCGGTATTCCCGAGCAACCAGCCGGGATTGTACCCCGGAGTATCTGGATTTGTGGGCCAGACGCAAGGGCATTCACATAATAGGCACCGGGGACTTTACCCACAGTGCCTGGCGGGAGGAGCTTAAGGAGAAATTGGAACCGGCGGAGGAAGGGCTCTACCGGTTGAAAAAAGAGTATCGGGTGCAGGAGGAGGGAGCCCTGACATCCTGGGAGCCTCGGTTTGTGGTCAGTGGGGAACTCAGCTCCATTTATAAAAAATATGATAAAACCAGAAAGGTTCACAGCCTGATTTTGTTGCCAGGCCTGGAGGATGCGGCGGCCATAGCGGCAAAGCTTGAAACCATCGGCAATATTCATTCTGATGGCAGGCCTATTTTGGGATTGGATTGTCACGATCTTCTGGAGCTTGTGCTGGAGCTGTGTCCCCGGGCTATCTATGTGCCAGCCCATATCTGGACCCCGCATTTTTCCCTTTTCGGAGCCTTTTCCGGCTTTGACAAGGTGGAGGAGTGCTTTGGAGATTTGAGCTCTCATATTCATGCCATGGAGACGGGGTTATCCTCTGATCCGCCTATGAACTGGCGGGTTTCTGCTTTGGACAAGTTTCAGCTGATCTCCAATTCTGATGCTCATTCACCGGCCAAGCTGGGACGGGAGGCAAACCTTTTGGATATTTCTCTGTCCTATGAGGGGCTATACGGAGCAATCCAGGCAGGGGAGGGGCTTCAGGGAACCATTGAGTTTTTTCCGGAGGAAGGCAAATATCACTTTGATGGACACCGGAAATGCGGGGTTTCTTTAAGTCCTCTGGAGGCAGAGCATTATAAGGGGAACTGTCCTGTGTGTGGCCGGAGACTAACTATGGGGGTTTCTCACCGCATAGAGCAGCTCTCGGACAGGCCGGAGGGTTTTGTGCCAGGAAGGGTCAAGGCATATGAAAGTTTGGTGCCCTTGCCAGAGGTAATTGGGGCCTCTATGGGACGTTCGGCGGCCAGTGTGCGGGTGACCCGGGAATATGAGACCATGTTGGGGAAGCTTGGATCGGAATTTGAGATTCTACGGACCATTCCTGTGGAGGAAATTCGGGGAGTGTCCGGCGCGCTGATAGCAGAGGGAATCCGCCGTCTGCGGGAGGGAAAGGTAGAGCGCACTCCGGGCTTTGACGGAGAATATGGAAAAATCAGCCTGTTTCATCAGGAGGAGCTGGAAGGATCGGAAGGACAGCTAAGCTTTTTTAGTAGCCTGGAGCTTTGGGAGCAGGAGAACAAGGCGGAGAAGAAAAATACCTGGGCCTGTGTGGAGAGAGAAGGCGAAGAGCTGGGAAAGATTTGTGGGGAAAAAACAACCAGCGAAGGGCAAGATTTCGGGGAGCTTCCTGGGGAAAATGCTCGGCAGCAGGAGGCGATTGGGGCCCTGGATCGGGCGGTTGCGGTGACAGCAGGCCCCGGGACTGGAAAGACCTTTACACTGATCTCCCATATTCTCTACCTATTGGAGGAGTGCAAGGTGAAGCCTTCGGAGATTATGGCGGTGACCTTTACCAATCGGGCGGCCGGACAGCTTCGGGAGCGGCTCCGAAAGCAGGCGGGGAATCGGCGGAGCTGGCAGAAGCTTCGGGCGGGGACTTTCCATGCCCTTTGTCTAGCCTATCTCCAGGAAAAGGGGGAGACTAAGATTCTGGCGGATGAGGCAGAGACTTTGGAATTAGTTCGGCAAGCGGCCGAAAAGGCAGGAGTCAAGAGAAAGCCGGAGAGTCTTCAGAGATTGTTTTCCCTCTATAAAACTGCCAGAGAACAGGAGCAGCCAAATTTCACGGAAAAAGAGCTGACTGCCCTGGAAGACTACAACTGTAGTCTAAAGGAAAGCGGACTCTGGGACTATGACGATTTACTTCTTGAAACCTTACGCCTTTTTGGAGAGGAAGGGGAAGAGAAAACCGGGCTTGGCCGTTATCTTCTGGTGGATGAGTTTCAGGATATCAATCCTATACAATATAAGCTGCTTAAGAGTTGGAATCAAAAGGGAAAGCAACTGTTTGTTATAGGAGATCCCGATCAATCCATCTATGGCTTTCGGGGCAGTAGTGCTCAATGCTTTGGGGAACTAAAACATGATTTTCCCAAACTTCGGGAGATTTCATTGGTACAAAATTATCGTTCTACCCCACAGATTTTGGAGGCAGCGCTACCGGTGATTTCCCAAAATCCAGGAGGGAAACGGCTTTTGCAGTCCCATTGTCCCAAAGGACCCAGGGTGCGCCTTGTGACAGCAGAGGGATCCTGGGAGGAAGCAGCTTTTATAGCCAGGGAGATCGCGCGCCAGGTGGGCGGTGTGGATATGCTTCAGGCCCATGAAGGCGTGGGGGAGGGGGAAAGAGAGCGAAATCGAAGCTTTGGGGATATTGCTGTGCTTTACCGTACCCACCGGCAGGCGGAGCTTTTGGAGCGGTGTCTAAGGCAGGAGGGAATCCCCTGCATCATAGGAGGACGGGACAGCTTTTTGTCTGAACCGGCAGTTGGGGGAGCCTTGCGCTTTTTCCGCTTTCTATTAAATCCCCAGGATACCCGGCGGGAAAATATCCGCAAAAGTATGCTCTGGAAGGAAAGAAAAGACATTTGCCAGGAAACCCCAAAGGATTCTGCAAGGAGCACTTCAGGGGAAACAAAGAGCTTTGAAGAGACGGTGGAAAAATACAGCTCTCTGGTGCATAAGGGAAAGCCTGCCAGGCTTTTGGAGCAATGGGCCATAGATATGGGGCTCACCCAGGATCCCTCCATGAGAAAGCTTCAGGATATGGCCTGCCTTTCCGGAACCATGGAGGAATTTTTGAATGCTGTGTTGCTGGGAGTGGAGAGTGATCTCCGGCGCTTTCCAGGACGGCGCTATACGGCTGATGCGGTGAATTTGATGACCTTACACGGTTCTAAGGGACTGGAATTCCCTGTGGTACTTCTGTGTGGCCTGGAAAAGGGACGGCTTCCTCTTACCATCGGATCGGGGCATACAGATATCTGTGAGGAGCGTAGGCTGTTCTATGTGGGCATGACAAGAGCCAGGGAGGAGCTGGTGCTCCTCACAGCCGGGGATCCATCAGAATTTTTGGAGGAAATTCCGGAGGATGCCGTCAGCAAAGAGAGGACGAAGCCCAAAAAACGGGAGGAGCCTGTAAGGCAACTGAGCCTGTTTGATTTTCTGGACTGAAATTATTCCACGTCCCGGAGCAATTCTTCCGCAGAAATACCAAATAGTTTGGCAAGGGCCAGAAGATTGGAGGTGCTGGGGTCAGAGATACCCTGTTCCCATTTGGAGACAGCTTGTCTGCTGACCCCAAGGGCCTCTGCCACAAATTCCTGGGTCATTTTGCAGTTTGTACGGCGGGTTTTGATGGCTTCTCCCAGGGAGATTTTTACGGCATTTTTTTCCCAGCGGATATCCTGGGTGCGGGTATACTTGAGAAGGGCCTGGACCAGAAGCACAATGAAACCTATAAACAGAGCGGCAAAGATGATACTGATCAGGAACATGATAAGAGTAAATTGCATACGAAGAATCCTCCTTTTATGATAGACTCCGTGGATAAGAGGCGTGTATCCCCTTGTTTACCTAGAGTAGGTACAGTTTATCAAAAACAGGCAGTTGCCACCACCAATTATAGCGCAACTATTGGTTGATTACTTATAATATTACCAGGATTCTTAGGGATATGATGTTTAATTTTATGATTTTCTGGTGATTTTTAGGCGATTTCTTTATTTTTGGGATTGACTTTTCAATGCTTTTATGGTACTATACAAAACGTCCGTAAGGAAAGCCTATAAAGGGCGCCATCGGGTTACAAGCGGGTGTAGTTCAGTGGTAGAACACCAGCCTTCCAAGCTGGATATGTGGGTTCGATTCCCATCACCCGCTCTTGTTTTTTGTGAAGGAACCCAGGATAATCAATGCTTTGAGGAATAGGGGTATGTTGGAGCAATCCAGCATACCCTTATTTTTGTGTCTTAAGATGGACGAAAAGAGAGATAAACATTGGCTTATCTCTCTTAGGTCGTGCAATAGACCACTGGAATTTTCAATTCTAGCCGGAACCTTGAAAGTAGGGCAGTTTTATGCTTTCTTTCGTGTCAGGAAAACTCCAACGATTGCCCCTATAAAGACAATGGGTGCTAATCTCACAAACAGCCATTCCAATGCGTGGAAGGCTACTCCCATAACAGCGGTTTCCGGAGCTTTATAATCCCAACCTAAATAAGGGCTACTTAATATTATTAAGACCGCAAATATCATTACTAGGACTATACACAGCGAGATAAGAAACCAATGGAGGAGTTTTCTTCTTGCAGTTTTTCTTTGTGCAAGCTGTAGGTTAATAATTTCCAGTTTTTCGGAAATCGCTTTTAGGTCATCAACCTTGGACTCCACAACGGTTTCCCCCAGCAAAGTGCTCACAGGTGTTTCAAATTCTTTTGATATGGAGATTAACATATCAGAATCAGGTACGGATAGTCCTTGCTCCCATTTAGAGATGGTTTGTCGCACCACATGCAACTTGATCGCCAGTTCTTCTTGTGAAAGACCTTTGGATTTTCTGATTGCTTTAATATTTTCGTTTAACATAGGGGATGACTCCTTTCTTTATAGTTGTTACCACGATTGTATAAGAAACTGCCCGTTGCTACAAGCAACGCAGAGTAACATGCAAGATTTATAGCCGTGGTAAGCGAAAAGTTGATGTATGGGATGTGGGCGGATCACAGTCTCTAGTCAGAAGACCCGGGTTGATGTACTGCTCCTGCGAACAACAGTTCCCCTGTGGTCCCCGTAATCCCAAAAAGGAAAGGGCGATCCAATACAAAATCAATCTCTTCTATCTCATCTGGGGGAGCTCCGGCGCCGCATACGGCCATGACCGTGTAGGCTGCGGCTAGGCAGCCCTCCTCATCGATGGACACCCGGGCGGCGTGTTTGGCCTGGGATAAAAACAGATTATCCGAAGGCTGGCACAGAGGAGAGAAATCCGCTAGGGCAGGATCAAAAACATCGGAGATTCCAAGGGAGGAAAGGGTGGTCTGTAAATTCAAATCAGAGGAGACGTCAAATTTGGGCACAGACAGATGGATCATCAGAGATTTGCTGTTGTCCCACTGGCCCTTTGACAGCAAAAAATCCACAGCCTGGCCATCTTCCAGAAGCTTATCCAGGGAGACGCCCTCATCTGGCAGTAAAAACCACATGTCTCCGCCGCTTTCCAGGGAGCAGCCTACAGCGGAGAATTGCTCTCCCCAGTAATAATTCCGATTGTCAGACTGGCGCATAAATGAACAGGTGATGTCTCCCTGATCCGTGTGGAAGGTCCCTTCTATTGTCTGCCCCTTGGAAAATTCCTGGGTCCATTTAGAACGGAAGTACATGGTGGAGGCCAGAGCCAGCACGGTCTCCGGTTCCAGGGTCAGGCGGGCGACCTGCTCCTTTAAAAGCCCACCAGTCTGCTGATTCAGCCAGTTCTGAAAGGCTAGGTTTAAATCTTCGGAGCCCATCTCACCCTTAAAAGAGGAAGCGTAGTAGCTGCGGGCCAGACTATCCAGGGTGCTCTTTCTAAAATTCACAGACTGATTCATCCACAGGGAGTTGCTAAGGATACAGGTGGAAGCTCCGTCGTCGCAATAGCTGATTTTCCACAGGGCCTGATTCTGTTCCCGCAGGTCTTCCACACGTGTCACGCCAAGTAAATCCAAAATTTGACTGCGGCTGTTTCCGTCGGTGATTTCAGCCAGCATGCTTAAGGCAAAATAGAGATTTAGGGGAGAGTACACCTGATTTTCCCCCGGGGCGCCTTTGAGAAGCTTGGCCATGGTAGCTCCATAGAAATCCAGGGAAACGGGAGAGATGCCGTCGGGCAGTTCCATGCGAGCCCGCTGTTCCTCCCACCAGGCGTCATAAGCATCGTAATAAGAATCTTTTATATCGCCGGAAGCAGTGGTATACTGGCTTTCATCCGGATAGGCAGCCATTTGGGGATAGGAAGCCGCAGAGACAACAAAAGCGTCTCCAGGGTGAAAGCGCTCCAATCGGCTTCCCAGCAGGCCGCCTGTCAAAACCAGCACAAGGCCAGCAGCAATTCCCCCATACCAAAGGGCTCGAGTTGCTGATTTTTGGGTTTTCTTTGTTTCTGTTTGTTTCATATGGATTCCTCCTTTGCCGGGAAGCCGTACAGGCTTTCAGAATGTTTCTATATATAATTAAGAACGCATGCAACCTCCTTTTTACTACACAATACAGGCGGTTTTCATTGACAGAGGACGCAGATTTGCGTAAGATACAGGGGAAGCCAGTGGAGAGAAAGGAGATTTCAGTTCAGTATGGATGTGCATAGATTGCTAAGACAGGTTAGGGAGGGGGAAGTAAGCCTTGAGGAGGCGGAGGAGCAGCTGAAAAAGCTTCCCTACGAGGACCTGGGCTGTGCGAAAATCGATCATCACCGGGGACTGCGCTCCGGCTTTGGCGAGGTGATTTATTGTGCGGGAAAGAGTGAAGAGCAGCTTCAGAGGATCTATAGCAGCTTTGCCGGCCGACGGGAAAATGTGTTGGGAACCAGGGCTACTCAGGAGCAGTACCAGGCAGTGGCCCTGGTGATTCCTGAGGTGGAATACGAGGAGGCATCCCGGATTCTGTGCCTTAGGTATACAAAACCTGCGCTTCAGGGCTTTGTAGCTGTCTGTACCGCAGGGACCTCGGATATTCCGGTGGCCGAGGAGGCGGCCCGGGTGGCCGAGTACTTTGGCAGCTACACGGAGCGGATTTACGATGTGGGAGTGGCGGGGATTCACCGTCTGTTTGCCAAGATGGAGCAGATCCGCCGGGCAAACTGCATCATTGCTGTGGCAGGCATGGAGGGAGCGCTGCCTGGTGTTCTGGCCGGATTGGTGGACAAGCCGGTGATTGCGGTGCCTACATCTGTAGGCTACGGGGCGAATTTTGGGGGTATCTCGGCTCTGTTAACTATGCTGAATTCCTGTGCGGAGGGAATTGCAGTGGTAAATATAGACAATGGCTTTGGGGCCGGGTATCTGGCTACCCAGATAAACCGCATGGCCCTGCCAAAGAAGGGAGCGGACTAGCCTGTGAAGAGGCGGTTTCTGTTGACGGCAATCAATGCCAAATATATTCATTCCAACCTGGCAGTTTACAGCTTGCAGGCGGCGGCAGAGAGCCGAGGGATTTCTGTGGATCTGGAAGAATTTACTATAAATCACCGTGTGGATGTTATTTTGCAGGAGCTTTATAAGCGAAAGCCAGATGTATTGTTTTTTTCCTGCTATATCTGGAACTGGGAATATGTAAAAGAGCTGTCGGCGGAGTGGAGAAAAATCATGCCCCAAGTGCCTGTGTGGGTAGGGGGACCAGAGGTATCTTACGATGAAGCCCGGGTGCTTGAGGAGAATCCGGCTATCACCGGCATACTGCTGGGAGAGGGGGAGGAGAGCTTTCCCCGGCTGCTGGAATATTATCTGCAAGACTTTCAGGAGTATGGGGCCTGGAGGGAAATTATCCGGCTGGAGGATATTCCGGGGCTTGCTTTTACAAAGAAAACAAAAGAAGTCCGGGAAATCTGTCTGTATCCCCAGGAAAAGCCTGTGGATTTCCATAAGCTTTCTTTTCCTTACAAGGATTTGGAAAATTTTTCCAACAAAATCATCTACTATGAATCCAGCCGGGGCTGTCCCTTTTCCTGTAGCTATTGTCTGTCCTCCCTGGAAAAACAGGTGCGTTTCCGGGATATGGAATTGGTAAAACAGGAGCTTGGGGCATTCCTGGAGGCAGGGGTGGCTCAGGTGAAATTTGTGGACAGGACCTTTAACTGTCGGGAGAGTCATGCCCTGGAAATTTGGCAGTTTCTGCTGGAGCATGACAACGGTAGAACCAATTTTCACTTTGAAATCGGGGCGGATTTACTCACGGAAAAGGAATTGGCCCTGTTAGAGCAGCTGCGGCCAGGGCAGGTGCAGCTGGAGATGGGTGTGCAGTCCACCTATGGCAGGACTCTGGAGGAAATCCACCGGAAAATGGACTTTGCAGAGGTAAAAAAGAAGGTGTTAAAGGTGAAAAGCTTTGGAAATATTCACCAGCACCTGGATCTTATTGCCGGACTTCCCTTTGAGAACCTGGAGCGCTTTGCCCGCTCCTTTGACCGGGTATTTGCCCTTGGTCCGGAACAGCTACAGCTGGGTTTTTTAAAGGTGCTAAAGGGAACTCTCATGGAAAAGCAGGCTTTGGACTATGGAATCCAATACAGAGAAAAGCCGCCCTATGAGGTGCTTTCCACCCCCTGGATGTCCTATGAAGATTTGATGGAGCTAAAAGGGGTGGAGGAGATGGTGGAAATCTACTACAACAGCCACCAGTTCTCCCTGACCCTTGCCCATCTCCTACTTCTGTGGCCCTCGGCTTTCGCCTTTTTTAGGGAGCTGGCCTGGTTCTATGAAAAAAAAGGCTGGCATCAGGTACAGCATGCCCGGGTGAGAAGGTACGAGATTTTGCTGGAATTTATCCGGCAGCGCCTGGAAAGAGAAGGAAGAGGGGAATGGGAACCGCGGTACCGGGAGCTTTTAACCTTTGACTACTATCTCCGGGAGAATGCCAAGAGCCGGCCTGACTTTGCTCTGGATTTGGCACCCTGGAGGGAAGAAATCAGACAAATACAAAAAGCCTGGGGAAAAGATGTGCATGTGGAGGCTGGGCGCTATTTTGTAGGAGATAAGGAAGCAGGACAAGGATCGGAGCAGATGGAGGAAGGTCCCCAGTTTTGGATCTTTGATTATAAAAAGAGGAATCCTTTGACAAAAGATGCGGCCTTATATCTGGCAGAGCGCCCGTAGGGGTGGATTTCCAGATGTCAGGGGTTGACAAAACAGGAAGAGCCAGTGAAAATAGAGAGGGAGAGCAAAAGGGGCTTCCAGGGAAAAAGCCAGGATTTATTTATGGAAAAGGTACAGGAGAGGTATGATTAATACATATGTAGCGCTGGATTTGGAGACCACAGGGCTAAATCCGTCCAGAGACAGGATTTTGGAAATCGGAGCGGTGAAAATTGTGGAGGGAGAGGAGCAGCAGGTCCTTTCCACGCTGGTAAATCCGGGACGGGAGGTGACGCCGCGGATTCAGGAGCTGACTGGCATCACCAATGAGATGGCGGCCACAGGCATGGAATATGAGACGGCTGTGGGAAGTCTGGTGGAGTTTTGCCAGGATTTGCCCATTCTTGGCCATAATATTTTATTTGATTACAGCTTTGTAAAGCGGGCGGCAGTCAATCACGGACTCACCTTTGAAAAGACAGGGGTGGACACGCTGAAAATTGCCCGGAAGCTTTTGCCAGATCTGGAGCATCGGAATCTGGAATATTTGTGTACTTATTACGGGATATGCCAGAAGCAGCACCACCGAGCGGAGGAGGATGCCCGCTCAGCCAAGTGTCTGTATGAGCGGCTGTACCAGGAGTTTCCAGGTAGCCCCTTGGAGCTTTTTGATCCAGTACCACTGATTTATGAGGCAAAAAAGCAAAGTCCTATTACACCGGCGCAAAAAGGGTACTTGAATGATCTGCTGAAATATCATAAAATAGAGATACCGGTCCAGGTGGATTCTCTGATGAAAAATGAGGCCTCC
The DNA here is from genome assembly GCA_022791975.1 of Lachnospiraceae bacterium. Lineage (GTDB taxonomy): Bacteria > Bacillota > Clostridia > Lachnospirales > Lachnospiraceae > RGIG4284. The sequence goes on from JAAWAC010000013.1 coordinate 84,873, forward strand.
CGAATTATAGACAGGATTATCCTGGAGCATGGAAGGATCTTGCACTAGCTTTAGTGATTAAGGTCGGATAAAGGAAAGGCGGAGAAAACCAAAAATCCGTCTCAATACAGGAAAATGGAGGAGCAGATGAATTTTTACGATAAAAAAACAAGAAGAATCATTTCAACAGTGATTATCGCCATTGTAATTTTAGCCATGATAATTCCCATGCTTTCCTATGCGCTGTAAAAAGGCTGGGAAAATACGTCAAAGGAGTGGTTTTATGAAAAAGTTTCTGTGTAGTCTGTTTCTGTGTATGCCTCTATTCTGGGGTGCTGGCATAAAAGCGGATGCAAAGGAAGATGTGCTGATTCATGCGGGGGTGTACCTGGATGAGGTGGATGTATCTGGTATGACGGAGGCAGAGGCAAAGGCTGCCCTGGAAAATTACACCAAAACCCTGGGGCAGGAGACACTGACCTTGCAGGTGGAGGAGCACGAGGTGCCGGTACAAATGTCGCAGCTGGGGCTTAGGTGCGCCAATCCCGAGGTGGTGGATGAGGCCCTGGGCATTGGAAAAAGCGGGGACATTATTAAAAGGTATAAGGAGCGCAAGGAGCTGGAGCGCAGCAATAAGGTATTGGAGCTTACCTGGACCGTGGATAGAAGCATGGTTTCTCAGGTGATTGAATCCGAATGTGTAAAGTTCGACGTGGATGCTGTGGACGCGGATCTTGTCCGGGAGGGAGGCTCCTTTCGGATAATTCCTGGTACCACAGGGGTAAAGCTTAACGTGGAGGGCTCCAAGACAGCAGTGATAAACTATGTGGAGCAGGAGTGGAACAAGGAAAACGGCCAGGTGGAGTTACCGGCGGAGGTGGAGCATCCCCGGGGAAGTGAGGAGGAGCTGAGCAAGGTAAAGGATGTTTTGGGAACCTTTTCCACCAGCTATGCCACATCCAACGGAAACCGCTCCCAGAATGTGTCCAATGGGGCCAAGTTGATTAATGGAACCCTTCTGTATCCGGGGGATACTTTTTCCGCCTATGAGTCCGTCAGCCCCTTTACCAAGGCCAATGGCTACCAAATGGCCGGAGCCTATCTCAATGGCAAGGTGGTAGACAGCCTGGGAGGAGGAATCTGTCAGGTATCCACCACCCTGTACAATGCGGCCCTTCTGGCTGAGCTGGAAATTGTGGAGCGCTCTCCCCATTCCATGATCGTTACCTATGTAGATCCGGCGGCAGACGCGGCTATTGCAGGCACCTATAAGGATCTGAAATTTAAAAATAATACTTCTTCCCCCATTTATATAGAGGGAAGCACCACCAGCAATAAGGTGATCACCTTTACCATTTATGGGGAGGAGACCCGCTCTCCCAGCCGGGAAATCAAGTACACCAGCAAGACATTGGGAACCACTGACCCAGGTCAGGTAATTGTGGCGTCTCCGGGCCAGGGCATCGGCTACTACCACGTGGAGGGAGCCCACAGAGGAGTAAAGGCAGAACTCTACAAGCATGTGTATGAAAATGGAGTGGAGGTCAGCACAGAAAAGATAAATACCAGCAGCTACATGGCGTCTCCTCGGACCATTACTGTGGGAATCGCGGGAGATCCCGCTCTCTCAGAGGAGCTGCAAGCGGCGATAGCCACCCAGGACGAGGCCACGGTGCAGGCTGTGATGGCAAGCTGTGTGGCACGGATGCAGCCTCCGGTGGAGTAGGATAGGACAACAGGTGGAACAGGCATGAAAATAGGAAAGATATCCGAGACCATATTAAAGCGTTCGATATTAAAGCAGATTCACACCACCCGGCCGGAGGTGCTTTTGGGAGCCGGGGTGGGGGAGGATTGTGCGGCCATGGAGTTGGAGCCGGGGGAGATATTTGTGCTCTCCACGGACCCCATTACAGGCACAGGAAAGGACATTGGCACTCTGGCCATTCAGATTACTGCCAATGATTTGGCCAGCAGCGGGGCGGAGCCTGTGGGCATTCTGCTGACAGCTCTGCTTCCGGAGACCATAGAGGAGACGGATATCCGAGAAATCATGGGGCAGGTGGAGGAGGCCTGCGCCAAATACCAGGTCCAGGTGATGGGAGGCCATACGGAGGTGACCCGGGGAGTCAACCAACCCATTATCAGCGTGACTGGCGTGGGAAAGGTGAAAAAGGGCCGAATGGTGACCACAGCCGGGGCCAGACCAGGGCAGGATATTTTGGTGACCAAGTGGCTAGGCATTGAGGGCACCAGTATCATTGCCAAGGAAAAGGAAGAGGAGCTTTTGAAACGCTTCTCCCGTGACTTTGTGGAGGCAGCGCAAGGCTTTGACGCCTTTATCTCTGTGTTGCCAGAGGCGGCCGTGGCAGTGGAACAGGGGGTCAGCGCCATGCATGACGTGACGGAGGGTGGCATCTATGGAGCCTTGTGGGAGCTTTCCGAGGCATCAGGAATTGGCCTGGAGATAGACTTGAAAGCGATTCCCTTTCGCCAGGAGACCATCGAGATCTGTGAGTATTTTGGGCTGAATCCCTACTATCTGATTTCCAGCGGCTGTATGCTTATGGCAGCGGAAAGAGGGCATGATCTGGTCCGGGCCCTTGGGCAGGCGGGAATTCCGGCTACGGTCATTGGAAAGGCTACAAAGGGGCCAGCCCGTCGGATTTTAAATGGCGGGGAGGAGGCCTTTTTGGAAAGGCCTAAAACAGATGAGCTGTACAAGATTTATGAGATATAGGAGAGACAGATAATGAGAGAGAAAATTTTGACATTCATTGAGAAGAACAGCCGGATTGATTTGAGAGAGCTGGCCATCCTTCTGGGAATGGATGAGGTATCCGTGGCTAACGAGATCGCGGAGATGGAAAAGGAGCATGTGATTTGCGGCTATCATACATTGATTGACTGGGATAAGACCAGCGAGGAGAAGCTGACAGCTCTGATTGAGGTAAAGGTAACGCCTCAGCGGGGGCTGGGCTTTGACAAGGTGGCAGAGCGGATTTATAATTACGCGGAGGTGGACAGTGTATATCTGGTTTCCGGCGGCTTTGATTTTTTGGTAATGATCGAGGGAAAGACCATGCGGGATGTAGCACAGTTTGTGTCGGATAAGTTGTCCCCCCTGGACTCGGTGCTCAGCACAGCTACCCACTTTGTGCTGAAAAAATACAAGGACCATGGCTCCATTATGGTGCGGGAATCCAAAGATGAAAGGATGTTGGTGACGCCTTGAGAAATCCATTAGCAGACAAAGTGACAGCGATACCTCCCTCTGGTATCCGCAAGTTTTTTGATGTGGTCAGCGAGATGAAGGATGCCATCTCCCTGGGCGTGGGAGAGCCGGATTTTGACACGCCCTGGCATATTCGGGATGAGGGCATTTATTCCCTGGAGCGGGGGCGGACCTTTTACACCTCCAACGCAGGCTTAAGAGAGCTAAAGGTGGAGATAACCCGATATTTGAAGCGTCGGCAGGAACTTACCTATGATCCGGATCGGGAAGTGATTGTGACGGTAGGGGGCAGCGAGGCCATTGACATTGCCTTTCGGGCCATGCTGAATCCTGGGGAGGAGGTATTGATTCCCCAGCCCAGCTATGTGTCCTATGTACCCTGTACGGTGTTGGCCGGAGGCACACCAGTGATTCTGGAGCTGAAGGCTGCCCATGATTTCCGGCTTACAGCCAGACAGGTGGAGGAGGCGGTGACAGAGCGTACCAAGATTCTGGTGTTGCCCTTCCCCAATAATCCCACGGGAGCTATTTTGGAGCGGGAGGATCTGGAGGCCATTGCTAAGGTTGTGATAGAAAAGGACCTTTTTGTGGTTTCCGACGAGATTTACTCGGAGCTCAGCTATAAGGGAGACCATGTTTCCATTGCACAGATTCCCGGCATGCAGGAGAGGACCATCCTTATCAACGGATTTTCCAAGTCCTATGCCATGACAGGCTGGCGATTGGGCTATGCCTGCGGTCCTGCAGAGATTATCAAACAAATGATCAAGATTCATCAATATGCCATTATGTGTGCTCCTACCAACAGCCAGTATGCGGCAGTGGAGGCCTTAAGAAATGGGGATGAGGATGTGGCCCGTATGCGGGAGGCCTATGACCAGAGGCGGCGGTATCTTATGCACGCCTTCCGGGAGATGGGGCTTGCCTGTTTTGAGCCTTATGGAGCCTTCTATGTATTTCCCAGCATTGAGGAATTTGGCATGACCTCGGAGGAATTTGCCAATCGTTTCCTGGAGGAGGAAAAGGTGGCCGTGGTTCCTGGGACGGCTTTTGGAGCCTGTGGGGAAGGATTCCTGCGGATTTCCTATGCCTATTCTCTGGAGGATTTAAAAAGAGCTCTGGAGCGTCTGGCACGGTTTGTGGAAAAACTGCGCAGGGAGGGATAGACATGGCTTTGAATATTGTGCTGCTTGAGCCCAGGATGCCGGCCAACACCGGAAATATTGGCCGCACCTGCGTGGCTACCGGCACAAGGCTGCATCTCATAGAGCCTCTGGGCTTTCGCCTGGGAGAAAAGGATGTGAAACGGGCTGGTCTGGATTACTGGAGGGATCTGGATTTGACGGTGTACAGGGATTTCCAGGATTTTCAGGAGAAAAACCCCAGGGCTAAAATTTATATGGCTACAACCAAGGCACAGAGGGTTTATTCGGAGGTGACCTACGAAAGGGACTGCTATCTTATGTTTGGCAGAGAGGATGCAGGGATTCCAGAGGAGATTCTACTGAATCATGGGGATAGCACCATCCGGATTCCTATGCTGGGAGACACCCGTTCTCTAAACCTGTCAAATTCTGTTGCCATTGTGCTGTATGAGGCTCTGCGGCAGCAAGACTTTGGAGAGCTTAAGCGGCAGGGGCAGCTGACCAGATATGAATGGGACGCCAGCCGTCCTGTTTGAGGCTATGGGCCCTGGGAGAAAAGAGGCTGAGAAGGGGAAGCGATACCCATGAGAAGGAGAAAGATAAGGAAAATTGGATATGGCTTTTTGAGTCTGCTTCTAATGTGTAGCCTTGGCATGCCAAGCTTTGCCACGGAGCATATTGACGACCAGATTGATGAGCAGGAGGACCGGATCGAGCAGACGGAGAAGGAGCTTACAGAGGCAGAGCAGAAGCAGAAGAGGCTGGAGGATGCCAAAAGAGATATGGAGAACTATCTGTCCGGTCTGAATAAGCAGTACAACAATATTTCCGCCCAGATTCAGGATCTGGAGGAGCAGATTGGAGACAAAGAGGCGGAAATCCAACAAACCCAGAAGGAGCTTGAGGAAGCCCAGGCTGTGGCGGACAAGCAGTATGAGGACATGAAGAGCCGCATCCAGTACATGTATGAGAATCCCCAGGCAGGCTTTTTTGAGCTGCTGTTGGTGGAGGGAAGCTTCGCCCAGGCTTTGACCAGAGCCACCAATACGGCAGGGCTGGTGCAGTATGACAGCCAGAAAATGGAGGAGTATATTGCAACCAGGGACGCCATAGAGGAAAAAGAATGGAAGCTAGAAGGGGAAAAGGAGGCTCTGGACCAGCTTCATGCCCAGGTAGTGGAAAAGCAGAAAGAGGTAGAGGCCCTAGCCAACAGTACCCGGCAAAATATCAGCAAGCAGCTTGGCGCCATTGCCAGCGCTCAGGCTGAGGTGGACGGAAAGGAAGATACCCTGGCCAATCAAAAGGCTGTGCTGGATGATCTGATCCGGGAAAAGAAGCGCATTGAGGCGGAGATCGAAGCTGCGAAGCTAAAGGAAATCAATGCCTCACTGGGAGAGGTGACTGGTGAGCAGGTTAGCGGGCAGGAGAATACCCAGTATGGTGGATATGCGGCTTCTGAGGAGGAGGTAACGGCGCTGGCCGTGCTAATCCACTGTGAGGCAGCCAACCAGGGGGCGGCCGGTCAGCTGGCTGTGGGGGCCGTGGTTATGAATCGGATTCGGGACCCCAGATTTGGACAAAATGATATTATGAGCGTTATTCGGGCCAGCGGTCAGTTTTCCCCAGTGACCTCCGGACGCTTTGATCTGGTTCTCAATGAAGCCTTGGATACGGTCAGTGGATCCTGCTATGACGCAGCCAGAAGGGCCATTGCAGGGGAATCCAATGTGGGGAATCGGGTATTTTTCCGCACCCACAATAATAATCCAGCGCTTAGTGGTCTAATTATCGGAGCTCATATTTTTTCATACACCTGGAATTATTCCACCCCGTAAAGGGAAGACAGGAAGTAGAAGGATAAGGCAGAGAAAAATCCAAAGAAAGGATTTTTCTCTGCTTTTTTCAATGTAAAATTGTTTGAAAATGGATATTTTGATTCAATTTTGGATGATTTGATAGAAAATAAAAACCTATTTAACCCAGAACAAGGAGTTTTATGTGCAAAAAGTATATAAATTTTGTAAAAAACAGCGAAAAAAATGAATATATTTGGACTTTATTGAAAAAAATCAACAACAATGCTAGTATAAAATAAATTAAAAAATCCAAAGGCGAGAAGATTTTGAACATTGAAGAGAGAATCAGAAATGCAAGGCTGACCAAAAGTGAACGAAAGGTTTTGAATTTTATTATGATACACAAGGAGGAGGCCTGCTATTTTACCACGGCGGAGCTGGCCCAGGTGATTCAGGTAAGCAATACCACGGTTCTACGGGCAGCCAACAAGCTGGGCTACAGTAAGTTTTCGGAATTCCGCAAGGAACTCCAGGAGGAGGTCCTGCGCCTGACAAACCGAAGTCAGTCCATGCTTCAGTCCCCGGAGCTTTTACAGGACGTAAAGCGAAAGAGCACCAAGGATATCATCAATCAGTGTAGCGCCATTATGTTTCAGAATCTCCATGAGTCTCTGATGAAAAATACCTATGATACCTATAACGCTATTGCCGATTTGATTTTGGAGGCCAGGAGGGTGCTGATCATCGGGTTTCGAACAGCGGAGGGGTGTGTGGTATTTTTTGGGAGTTTGTTAAAACTAACTCGGGGGAATGTGATCTGTCTGACCAATCCGGGAAATATATCCGAGGAGCTATATGACCTAAATGAGAAGGATTTGGCTATTGTTATCAGCTATCCCAGGTATTCGGAAAATATTCTCATTAGCCTGGATATCATTAAAAAGAAAAAATGCCGTCTGGTGGTAATGACAGACGAGATCGGATCTCCCATTGCATCTCATTGTGATTATGTATTGATGTCGGGAAAAAACGGAATCAGTTTTTTTAACTCCTATGTGACCATGATGGCAAATATAGAAATCCTGCTGAGCCTGGTGAGCAAAAAGAACTTTCAGGATACAGAAGAACGCCTCACCGAGCGGGAGGAATATTTAAAGAGAAATAAACAATATTGAGGATTATTAAAGCGCTTTAGTAAGATAGATTAGGAAGTACCTAGAAAAATGGCATCTGTCTCGGCCGGACCGATGCAGGACGAATATCAGGAGGAAAATTCATGAAAAAGAGAATCACATCCATTTTGTTATCCGCGGCTATGGTCCTTTCCCTGGCAGCCTGCGGGGGTGATAAAGGCTCTCAGGAGACGCCTGCACCTGCGCCGGAGAATTCTACCCAGGAAGCACCACAGGAGGCAGAGGACAAGCCTGCACCCAGCGGCGAGACCTACAACTGGAGCTTTTCCACCACATACGCCAGCGGCAGTGTGGTGGTGCAGATGTATGAGAGATTTGCGGAGCTGGCAAATGAATATACGGATGGTGCTATTACCATCTCCGTATTTCCGGATGGAACCATTGCAAGTGAGGACGATGCGCTGGCCCAGGTTTCCTCGGGAGAGCTGGAGTTCTGCGGAACCGGAACTGCTCCTATTTTTACTTACAGCCCGGAGGACGGCTGGTTTAACAGTCCCTTTATGATTACAGATCTGGAGACCTACAAGAAGGTATATGACAGCGATTATTGGATGGCTATTCGGGAAGGCTGGGCCAAGGATCACAATGTACTGGACCTTTGTGGTCCCTTCTATCGGGGCATGCGGACCCTTACCACCAGCAAAGAGGTAAAGAATGTGTCTGATTTAAAGGGTGTGAAGCTTCGGATGAATTCCTCTGCCCTCTGGAATGCTGCCTGGCAGGCCTGTGGCGCCACCACGGTTCCCATTGCTCTGTCGGAGCTCTATACCTCCTTCCAGACAGGCGTAGTGGATGCCACAGAGATTCCCCTTGCAGACTCCGGTCTGCTGAATATTCCTGAGGTTGCCAGCTATGTGGTGCAGACCAATCATGTGTGCGAATGTGCCGGAATCTTTATGAGCAATCAGCTGTTTGAATCCCTGCCTGCTGAGTATCAGGAGGCAGTTCGCAAGGCTGGACAGGACGCCATGGCTGAGTGCGAATCCCTGATTGCTGAGGAGGAGGCCACCTGGCTGCAAAAATACAAGGATGCCGGAGCCACGGTGGTGGAGGACGTGGATATTGCATCCTTCCGGGAAGCGTCCGATGCATGGTGGCAGAAAATGTTTTCCACAGAATGGAGCAATATCAGCTATGAGGATTGCATGGCGCTCATTGAATCCTGCTCCAAATAGTTGCAAACTGTGAGAAAAGGGACGGGCTGTGAGAAGAAAGCTTTGGCCTGTCCCTTCTTTTGTAAAAAATTTTGTTGAAGGAGGAACCGATTGAAAAAAGTAATAGGCATTTTGGATTTTATTGAAAATATTATTATAAGTCTGTGCGCTGCCCTGCTGTGCGGAATTATCGCAATCATTATGTATCAAATATTTGCAAGGGCAGTGAGCATTTCCACCTCCGGTACAGAGGAGCTGGCCAGATACTGCTATGTGCTTTTTGTATTTCTCCTCTGGCCTATCGCGGCCAACCGGGGGCAGGATCTGAGGATTACCGTGTGCTTTGATTTGCTGGGCCGGAGACTGCGAACGATTCTTATGGGGATTTTCAACCTTTTTATGGCAGGGTTTAGCGTGATGTTCTGCTACAGCATCTATTTGAATATTCAGAACTCCATAAAGAACCAGACGGTTCTCCCCTCCAATGTGTGGCTGCAACTGTCTCTGATCCAGATGATTGTGCTGGCTGGATTGGTGCTGACTCTTATGGCAAATCTGGTGCGCGCTCTGCGGCTCTTTGCAGGGGAGGCGCAGGTCTATACCCAGAAGGAGGAGAATGAGCGGGAGATGGCCAGCGAAGCTTTGAAAATCGCATCTGAGACGAAAGGGGGAGATGGCTCATGAGTCCGATTTGGGGACTGCTTGTACTGGTTGTACTGTTTATGATTGGATTTCCTGTTCCCTATACCATTGCCGCTGGCTCTGTTATCATTATGTATCTGAGCACCGGGATGAAGTGGATGTCCATTACCTCTGTGATGATAGGCGGGGTGAACAGCTTTACAATTCTCTGTATTCCCCTGTTTTTATTTGCAGGAAAGCTGATGAATGAGTGCGGGATTACCACCCGGCTATTTAAGGCGGCCAGGGCGATTATTGGCTGGGTTCCGGGAGGACTGGGATTTGTAAATATTCTGGCATCTTTTATCTTTGCTGGGATGTCCGGCACGGCCATTGCAGATGCGGCAGGACTGGGTCAGATTGAGATTAAGGCCATGGATGAGGCTGGCTATGATCGGAAGTTTTCGGCTGCGGTTACGGCGGCATCCTCCACTTTGGGACCCATTATTCCCCCCAGCATGCCTCTGATTATCTATGGTATGGTAACCGGCGTCAGCGTGGGGGCCCTGCTGGTGGCGGGGATTCTCCCGGGAATTGTAATAGCCCTCTGCATGGCAGCTCTTGTGGTGATCTATGCGGTCAAAAGAAAATATCCCAGAGATCATTTCGTTTCCTGGCATCAGACCTTTCAGGATTTAAAGCAGGGAATTCTGCCTTCCTTTACTCCCATTATCATTATTCTGGGAATTTACACGGGAGTCTTTACCCCCACAGAGGCTGCTGCGGTCTGCGTGGTGTATGCTTCCTTTTTGGGGGTGGTGGTTTACAAGGCCATCAGTTTTCGGGATTACTGGAGAACTCTGAAGGAGACCTGTGTGGAGGCCGGCCCTATCTGTATTTTGCTGGCTGTGTCCACGCTGTTGGGCTCCGTGCTGATCAAGGCACAGATTCCCCAGACCCTGATCGCTTCCCTGATGAGCATTATCACCAGCAAATGGATGTTCCTGCTTTTGCTCTGTCTGGCCCTTCTGGTAGTGGGGATGTTTATGGAGACGGTGGCGGCTTTGACTATTCTGACACCCATTATTTTCCCCATGTCACAGGCCTTTGGCATTAATGGCATACACCTGGGGATCGTTATGGTGTTTACTCTTATGATTGGGGTGCTGACGCCGCCCTTCGGAGTTGTGCTTTTTGCTGTGGCTAAGGTGGGGAAGCTTCCCATGGTAGATTTGATCAAAGCGTTGATTCCCTGGTTTGTGTTCCTGCTGATTGCACTGGCGATTTTAGTGGTATTTCCGGGAATCAGTACCCTGGTACCAGGAATGATGAAGCTGGGTGGCGTGTAAAGGCTGCTAACTTTGGTATTATAGAAAATAGAACATAAGTTCGGTATCCTTTGGGATTAGGAGAGCCTTTTTATATGGAAGAACAATATTTCATTGATGAAAAAAAGGGGATATCCGGGGATGCTTTGTTAAGCGCTGTCAAAAACACAGTATCCCAATACCCCCATGCTAAAAAAGTTTTGATTATACCACCAGATTACACCCGCTGCTTTTCCTTTGCCGGGGAGATTACCGGGCATTTATACCGGTTGTTCCGGGAAATGGGGGCACAGGTGGATGTGATGCCGGCTTTGGGCACCCATGTGCCGATGAGTGAAGAGGAGAGAGAGGTGTTTTTTCGGGGAGAGGTTCCCCCGGATGCCATTCTGGTACATAACTGGCAGACGGATTGCCATACCCTGGGGAACATACCTGCCTGGCTTTTGGAGGAGATTAGCCAGGGCCAATATGCTGCCCAGGTTCCTGTTCAGGTAGACTATCGCTTTGTGGAAAATGGGTATGATGTGATATTCTGCCCAGGGCAGGTGGTGCCCCACGAGGCCGCAGGTATGGCAGGGTATTCCAAGAGTCTGTTTATTGGAATCGGCGGAAAGGAAATGATCAACCAGAGCCATATGCTCTCTGCGGTCTGTGACTGTGAGAAGGCCATGGGAGTTATGAATTCCCCACTGCGCAGAATGTTTGACTATGCCCAGGAACGCTTTATTGACGGGAAGTTTCCGGTGGTGTATCTCCAGACCGTGGTGACTATGAAAGGGCAGAAGGCCTGTCTGAACGGCTTATTTATCGGGAGTAGCCGAAAGCCCTATGAGAAGGCCTGCGAATTGTCCATTCGGCTGAATATCAATCACCTGAATAAGCCAGCTAAAAAGGTCGTAGCCTATGCGGACCCGGAGGAGATGCATTCTCTCTGGATTAGCAATAAGGCTATTTACCGTACCCGGATGGCCATCGCGGATGGGGGAGAGCTGCTGGTGATTGCCCCAGGAGTTGAAAAGGCGGGAGAGAGTCCCGATGTGGACCGGGCTGTCCGTCGCTTTGGTTACCGGGGCCGGAAGAAAATTCTGGAATGGTACCACCAGGGACTGTTTGAGGGGGATGTTTTGACGGCAGGCTGCCTGATGCTGGGTTCCTCGGACGGTCGCTTCCGCATTACCTATGCTACTCGGCCGGAGAATATGGCCAGGCAGGAGATAGAGTCTCTGGGGTTTGCATGGATGGACTGCGAGGAGGCCCTGGAAAAATACAATCCTGACCATTTAAAAGAGGGTTTTAACACCATGCCGGAGGGAGAAGAAGTGTATTTTGTGGGCAAGCCAGCGTTGGGCTTATGGAAATATGAAAAAGGAGAGGAAGGGTCATGACAAAAGCAGAGCGGTTTCTTACGGCCTTAAAGGGAGGAATTCCGGATAAGGTTCCGTTTGTGTTACACTCCATCTATCAAAATGTGCAGGAGGAAATTCTGGGTCACAAAATTACTCTGCCTGTATACAATGGCATGAATAATGCAGGATGGCTGGGCTTTCCAGAGGAGGGCCCCAGAGTGGAGCCCTGCTTCTGCTGTGTGCCTGAGACAGCTGAAAAATTAAATTTGGATGCCATGGTGATTCAGGTGGTGCCGCCCATGTTTGTAAAGCGGGAGATCCGGGGAACAGATGCCTGCGTGGCCGGAGGAATCATTGAAAGCAGGGAAGTATTTGAGAGGTGCAAAAGGGCCATGCCAGATCCCGACGATGGGGGGGTGATTGATGCAATCAAAGAGATGATTGGATTGTGCAGGGAACACGAATTTGCGGTAGGAGCCAAGATCCGCCTGGGGGCCTCCCCCACCCTTCTGAGCATTGGCATGGAGAATCTGGCCATGATGCTTGCGGAGGAGGATGACACTCTGGAGAGAACCATTGAGATGTATACAAGCTGGAGCCATCGCTTTAACAAAAATCTGATGGAGGCAGGCTTTGATTATTTCTGGGCTGCTGATGACATTGCCTACACCAATTCTCTGCTGATCTCCCCAGAAATGTTCCGGGAGTATTTTAAAGAGGGCATGAGCCATGCCAAGGCTCCTGTTACCAGGCCCTTTATCTATCACAGCGATGGGGACTATTCTAAGGTGTTGGGGGATCTCCTTGACATTGGGGTGGATGCCATTCATCCCATAGAGCGGGGCTCCATGGATCAGGAGTGGCTTCTGGCCAACTACAAGGGCCGGCTGGCTATGGTGGGTAATGTGGATATCAATCATATTCTCCATGATGCCACAGAGGAGGAGGTTTACGAGGATGTGAGAACCCGGATCGAAACCTATGGTCCTGGCGGGGGATATGTGATCTGTGACTCCAACAGTGTCCCGGGCTGGTGCTCTCCCAGGAATGTATTGGCCCTGAGCGAAGCCGTGGAAAGATATCGGAATATTTATTAGGGAAGGAGAAGGATAATGACAAAAGCGGAGAGATTTCTTACGGCCATAAAGGGAGGCGTGCCTGACAAGGTGCCCTTTGTCCTGGCAGTGATTTACCAGAATGTACAGGAGGCCATTATCGGCCATGAAATTACCCTGCCTGTGTACAATGGCAGGAACAATGCGGGATGGCTGGGACATCCGGATGATGAGGCAAAGCCGGATGTGGAGCCAGTGTTCAGCTGTGTTCCTGAATGTGCCGAGAAATTACATGTGGATGCCGTGGCCATCCAGGTGCATCCCCCCATGTTTGTTACCTGGGATATGCGGGGCGGCGATGCCACTGTGGGGAGCGGTCTGATTGACAGTGAGGAGATGTACCGGAAATGCAAGGCCGTGATGCCGGACCCGGATGATCCGGTTCGCTTAGATAAAATAAAGGGTATGGTGGAGCTGTGCAGAGAGCATGAATTTGCCGTGGGAGTAAAAATCCGCCTGAGAGCCTCCCCCACCCTTTTAAGCATTGGTATGGAGAATCTGGCGGTGATGATGGCGGAGGAGGATGACACCTTTGAGAAAACCCTTGAAATGTATACAAGCTGGAGCCGCCGCTTTAACAAAAATCTCATGGAGCTGGGATTTGATTATTTCTGGACAGCCGATGACATTGCCTATACCAAGTCCATGCTGATTTCTCCCACCATGTTTCGGGAATATTTTAAGGAGCGGATGAAGCGGGCCATGGAGCCTATTCGGGTTCCCTTTATCTATCACAGCGACGGAAATTATTCTCTGGTGCTGGAGGATCTTCTGGAGATGGGGGTGGATGCCATTCACCCGGTGGAGCGGGGCTCCATGGATCAGGAGTGGCTTTTGAAAAATTATAAGGGTAGAGTGGGAATGATCGGAAATGTGGATATCAATCATATTTTAAAGGATGCCACAGTGGAAGAGGTCTATGAGGATGTGCGCACCCGAATCGAGACCTTTGGACCGGGAGGCGGGTACGTGATCTGCGATTCCAACAGCGTCCCGGGGTGGTGTTCCCCCAGAAATGTCATGGCCATGAGCGAGGCTGTGGAGAAGTATCGAAATATCTATTAAAATGAGAGGGCAGGCAGGCTCCCGGCGCGGAGGACTGCCTGCTTTGAGCTGCGGGATCCTGAGAGAAAGACGAAGAAGGAAGTTTGGGAAAGTGGCGGGAAGCAGAGACAGTTAAGAGATTGCTGGGGAGTGAGATCAGGGATTGCTGGGGAGTGAGATCAGGGATTGCAGCATGAATGGGACGGAAATGGTAGCTGAATGGGAGTAAAAAAATACTGGACAAATAAGGGGAATTATGGTATGATACTTCATGCTGATAACATATATCAGTCCAGCGATGCGTGGCTCAGCTTGGTAGAGCGCTGCGTTCGGGACGCAGAGGTCGCAGGTTCGAATCCTGTCGCATCGACTCCTTGGCAGGGGCGCCGGAAAGCTTGATTTTAAAGGCTTTCCGGTCTTTTTTGTGCCTGGAAACGGATGCTTGAAATGTGTGATTGTTTCGCTGGGGTAGGGCACATCAATACACCCAGCCACTTTAAAAATGAAGCAAAGGTTAGAATTTCCCCATTTACTCACATGTTTCTAAATATTCAGACAGCAAGGCTGAAGATGGATTTAATCGTAAGGCCCTGTTGTATTCCGAGCCATCTTCGTCAGGTGGTGTCTGTTCTACATTAATAACTACACATTCCCGTTCTTTTCCAGTTCCAAAAAGACCCGAACCATCAAGCCTTTTCATTGCTTCCTCCATGGAATCAATCCGTACAACCCACTCAATCCCATAAAGTTCATCATCTGATAATCCATCTGCTCTTTTGTCCAGCAATTCACTCACTTCACCAAAAAATTCGTCATATCCATAGACGGCATAGGGAGAATCTGCGCTGTCCCATTTCCAGTAATTCTTCTCTTCCTTCGGTATTTGCTGTTCAATCATTGATTTTTCTAAGGCTTCATAAGACCATGCTGAAATATAGGGATGCAAGCCCTCATCGAATATAAAAGCATAGAAATAAAAATGTTCTTTAGTTGTTTCTTTTAAAGACAGAAACGCTAATCTGGCAGCTTTTACAAGGGCTTCTATAAGTTCTTCGTTATCTTTTTCAGTACACATATTCACTCCAACCTTTTTTGTTCCATAGATTCCGATTTATATACTCGATTATAAAATAATTGCCTGTTACTTACAATGCATATTTATAGTGAGACTGATACACCAGAAACAGAAGAAAATACAGAGGCACAAACGAATCAACAGGAATAGAAATTGTTGAAAGACTAAATTTGCAGATGTACGTGCAGACCTCTGCAAATGATGGAAGTGGTGACAGTACCGCTTTTGAAGTGGTGTCAACATGCAGCACAAATGCAGAATTGCATGTAACAGGTAGAACAGCTAACGACTGGTATAGAATAGAACAGTCCAAACAGTCAACCAGAGCCACTTGCAAAACAAGCGGCTCTGGTGTATAATCTAATCAGAAAGGTTTATCGGACACGAAGTTCCGATTTGCCCTCAGTAAAATTTTAGCTAATTAAAGAAATAAGCGTCCAACTTTCTCAGGGTCGGGATGCTTATTTCTTTTTATGATTGTCTATGTAAGACAGAGCCGCGAAAATAACAAGCAATCATGTCAAAACTTCCATCACGCTCATGGGCACCACCCTCTTTCGTAAAACTAGAGGGCATCTATCAGAAAATCGCATCCAGCTTTCTGTACAATTATACAATCCCATGATAACATGAATACAGGTATTTCTCAATGCCGCAAAGGCAACAAGTAACAACGTTAAAAATTTTATCATAGAAAGGACATGTAAGCAAATAAAATATGTCATGCATAAAGTGGAGGACCCTATGGCAAAATATTTCCAGCAAAGAAAGACCTTAACAGGAGAAAAAAACATAAGTTCGAATGTAAGAAGTGTGGGAAAATTGGGAAACCCTGTGGAAGAAAGGAGTAGACAGAATGAAAGCAGTGAAGCTGAGGGAGCATTTTTACTGGACAGGAATTTTGGACGAGAAGCTGCGGGTATTTGATATTATCATGTACACGGAGTTTGGTACCACCTATAATTCCTACGTAATGCAGGCGGGGGATAAGACAATTTTATTTGAGACAGCCAAAGCGATATTTGTGGAGGAATATTTGGAGAAGGTAAAGGAGGTGGCGGATCTCACCTGCATAGATTACCTGGTGGTCAGCCATACAGAGCCAGATCATGCGGGAAGCGTAGAGCGGCTTTTGGAATACAGTCCTCAGATGAAGATTTTGGCCACTTCCTGCGCTCTGGGTTTCTTAAAGGAGATTGTGAATAAGGATTTTGTGGGAATCGCCGTAAAGGATGATCAGGAAATGAGCATCGGAAATAAAACCTTGCGGTTTCTGGCAGTGCCTAACCTGCATTGGCCAGATACCATGTATACCTTTATTGAGGAGGAACAGATCCTGGTAACCTGTGATTCCTTTGGCTCCCACTACTGCCTGCCAGAAGTGGTGTCTGGGGGAATCCAAAAGGAAGAAGAGTATCAGAAAGCGCTGAAGTATTATTATGATAATATCATAGGACCTTTTAAGCCTTACATGCAGAAGGCTCTGGATAAAATTCAACATCTGGACATTACCATGATCTGTACCGGGCATGGGCCGGTGCTGGTGGGAGATCGGATTCGCAGTGTGATAGCCCAATACCGGCAGTGGTCCCAGGTGGAAAATCCCAACCGAAAGAAGACAGTGGTGATTCCTTATGTGAGTGCTTATGGCTATACAGGTCAGTTGGCAGAACGAATCGGAGAGGGAATCCGGGACAGCGGAGACGTGAATGTGCGGATTTATAACATGGTGGAGGCAGATGCAGAGCAGGTGGGCCAGGAGCTGCTGTTTGCAGATGGCATTTTGCTTGGGACCCCAACCATTGTGGGGGAAGCCCTAAAGCCTATTTGGGAGCTGACGCTGGGAATGTTTCCTGTTACCCATGGGGGAAAATATGCGGGAGCCTTTGGAAGCTATGGCTGGAGCGGTGAGGGAGTGCCTAATATTACCCAGAGGCTAAAGCAGTTAAAGATGAAGGTAATGCAAGGATTCCGAGTGCGGTTTAAGCCCAATGAGGCGGATCTGATTAGTGCCTATGAATATGGCTTTCAGTTTGGTTGCATGGTTCAGGAAAAGGAGCCCATCCGGCCCCAGAAACAGGGTAGCCGCCAACTGGTGAAATGTCTGGTCTGCGGGGAAATCTTTGATGCTTCCCTGGATATCTGCCCGGTGTGCGGGGTGGGACGGGAAAATTTTGTGCCTGTGGAGGCCAGGGAGAGCGGCTTTTCCCACAATACCAGAGAGAAGTATGTGATTTTAGGAAATGGCGCGGCAGGCTATTACGCAGCCAAGGCTATTCGGGAGCGGGATCGGACCGGCACAGTGACACTGATTTCCAGGGAACCGTATCCCGCCTATAATCGTCCTATGCTGACCAAGGCTTTGGTGGCAGGTCTCTCTCCTGAGCAGATTGCCATTGCGGGACGGGAATGGTATGAGGATCAGCAAATCACGCAGATGTTGGGAAAACGGGTGGAGGCTATCGATCAGGAAAAACAGGAGGTGGTGCTGGCTGACAAAAGCCGGGTGCCTTACACCCGCTTGATTTACGCCCTGGGCAGTGAATGCTTTATTCCGCCCATAGAAGGAAGGCAGCTTCCGGAGGTATGCGCGATTCGCAGTCTGGGGGATGTGCGGCGGCTTGAGAGTCTTCTAAAGAAAGCAAAGGGTGGAGTGGTCATCGGTGGAGGCGTCCTGGGGCTGGAGGCAGCCTGGGAGCTTAAAAAGGCCGGACTTTCGGTCACGGTGTTGGAGACAGCTCCTGTGCTTATGGGACGGCAGCTGGATCAGGTAGCCGGAAGGGAGCTGCAACAGCTGGCTAAAAAGCAGGGCATTGCCATTTATACAGGCGTGCAGGTGAAAAAAATCCAGGGAAAGGGTCATGTGACTGGGGTACAGCTGGAAGATGGTCCCTGCTTTGAGGCGGACCTGGTGGTGATTTCCACAGGAGTGCGGCCCAATGTGGAGCTTGCCCGGCAGATGGGACTGCATGTGCAGAGAGGCGTGGTGGTGAATAGTCGGATGGAGACCAATATTCCTTATGTCTACGCCTGCGGAGACTGTGCAGAATATCAGGGGATGAACTACGGGGTATGGGCACAGGCTGTAGAGCAGGGGGAAACAGCAGGAGCCAACGCGGCGGGGGAGGAATTGGAATACACACTCCATGAGCCTGCCCTTACCTTCCACGGTATGAATACGGCCCTGTATGCGGCAGGAGACAATGGGAAAAACCCAGAATTGTATTATAAGACTGTGGAGCTACAGGATATGGGAAAGGGGCGCTATCAGAAGTATTATTTTCGAAACAATCGGCTCTGCGGAGTGATTCTTCTGGGAGATTTAAAGTCTATGCCCCAGCTAAGCCGACAGCTGGAGGAGCATGCTACCTATGAGGAGGTCACTAGCGGGGAGTAGTCTATTTGGCTTTCCCAGATGATTTGATTTTTCCAGATGATTTGGCTTTCCCAGGCGATTGTAATTTCAGGCCGGATACGATATAATTTTTTTGACAGAAGAAAAAACATTCGGATTTACAAGGAGAGGAAGGAGTGAGAACTTTTATGACAAAGCGGTATCCCAGAGAGATTATGGCCACAGCGTGCATTCCGTGGACAGAAGACTTTCAATTTGACGAGAAGCTTTTCCGAAAGCAGGTTTCCATGCTCTGCGATCAAAAGATCAAGAGCATTTATCTGTTTGGCACGGCTGGGGAGGGCTACTCGGTGAGCAACCGGCAGTTTATGGATATTGTGCGGGCTTTTCGGGCAGAGACAAAGGGACGGGAGGGCGTTCGGCCCATGGTGGGCGTTATCAGCCTGTCTCCGGACGAGATTGTGGAGCGCATTGAGGCCGCAGCCAGGGAAGGGATCACGGACTTTCAGATATCCTTTCCCGCCTGGGGAGCCGTTTCAGACAAGGAGGCTCTGACCTTTTTACACTATATCTGTGACCGGTTTCCGGACCTTTCTTTTATGCACTACAACAATGGTCTCCGTTCTCGAAAAAAGCTGGGGGGAGCTGCGTATGCCCGCATCGCAGAGGAGATTCCCAACCTGGTGGCCGTGAAGCATACAGGGGCTACGCTTCTGGAAATCTGCGATCTCCAGAAGCGGGAGCTGCCCATTCAGTTCTTTTTTCTGGAGGATGCCTACGCTTACGCCAGCCTGATGGGAGAGGCATCTCTGCTCATTTCCCTCTGCAATATTAACTACCGCCTTGCCTTTGCTTATTTTGAGGCCGGTGTAAACAGGGACAGGGAGACACTGATGAACATGGTTCAGGAATTCAGCACCTTTTATTCCCTGTTAAGCCTTCTTCCCGGGAATCTGATGGATGGGGCTTACGACAAACTCTATCTAAAATATTCGATTCCGGAATTCCCCCAGCGCCTGTATCCGCCCTATGAAGGGGCGACGGAACAACAGTTCGAGAGCTTTGACAAGGCGCTGCGGGAGGCGATTCCCGGGTGGTTTTTGTGAGACTTACAGAGTCTCGTACAGATTTTTCAGCATGCCTACAATCTGCTCTACGGTAAAGCGGCTGCTGTCCATGCACAGGTCATATTGGTTGACGCTCAGCCATTTCTCATCGGTAAAATATTCATAATAGCTGCGCCTTTCCTTGTCTATTTTTTTAACCTGGTTATATGCGCTCTTTTCATCCAGAATGGTCCTTTCAGCCACGGTTTTCACCCGGAACTCAAAGGGAGCGTGGATGAGAACGCTTAAGCACTGGCCTCTGAGAATATGATTGGCGCAGCGGCCGATGATAATGCAATCCTCCTTCTCCGCCAGGTTCCGGATAATCTCGCTCTCCGTGTGAAAGAGCATGTCGTTCATGGGATGAAAACGGAACTGGGGCTGCATCTGTGTGGAGTTCTCCACCGGATAACGCCACTGGCTGGCTCGTTTTTCGTCTACTTTAACCAGCTCCTCATAGGGAATGCCCTTGCGCTCACTGGCCAGGTCAATCAGCTCCCTGTCATAATAGTGAATGCCTAGCTCCTGGGCCAGGGCCTGCCCCAGCTTTCTTCCGTTGCTGCCATACATACGGTTGATGGTGATAATACGTTTTGCCATTTCAAGTTCCTCCTCCCACGTAGGGATCCGCAGAGCCGCAGTTTTGCGGATAAAAAGCGGATAAGCCCTGTGATGATTCTGTGTTTTTCTTAATTATAACAAAATACTCTGAAAATTTCCAGCAATACAAGAGAAAAATTAAAATAATAATGAGCCTTTTTCTACAAACAAGAAATCATACGTAGATTCATAGCTGTAGGAAAAGAGGGACATACTATGAAAAACAGATTGTATTCATGGAAATAGAAAGGGGATTGTGCCATGCTGAAAATTTTATTTTATGACACTAAGAGTTATGACGAGGAATCCTTTGAGAAAAAGAGGAAGGAATATCCCGATATTCAAATTGATTATTTAAAGCCTACGCTGGGGCCTAGTACGGCCCGCCTGGCAAAAGGATATGAGGCAGTGTGTGCTTTTGTTAACTGTAATGTGGGAACCAAGACCATTGAGATTTTACATGAGCGGGGAGTGAAGCTTATTCTTATGCGCTGTGCGGGATTTAACAACGTGGATATTTCCATGGCAAAGGAATGTGGAATCCGCATTCTTCGGGTGCCGGGGTATTCCCCGGAGGCGGTGGCGGAGCATGCCATGGGGCTGGCTCTGGCTGCCAATCGGCGGATTCACAAGGCTTATGTGCGAGTGCGGGAGAATGACTTTAGTCTCACAGGCATGCTGGGTTTTAATTTCTATGGAAAGACAGCCGGCGTGGTGGGAACCGGAAAGATCGGCGCGGCTATGGCACGCCTCTGCTATGGCTTTGGCATGAAGGTGTTGGCTTATGACAAATATAGAAACCCGGCGCTGGATTTTGTGAACTATGTGGAGCTGGATGAGCTTTTGGCAGAGAGCGATCTGATCACCCTTCACTGCCCTCTCACAGATGAGAATTACCATATGATAAATCGGGAGACCATCCGGAAAATGAAGGATGGAGTGGTGCTGGTAAATACCTCTAGGGGTGGACTGGTGAAGACAGAGGATTTGATTGAGGGAATTCGGGCTCGGAAATTTTTTGCAGTGGGTCTGGATGTATATGAGGAGGAAAAGAAGAATGTGTTTGCGGATCGCTCCGACGAGATTTTGGAGAGCTCTGTCACAGCCCGTCTTTTGTCCTTTCCCAATGTGCTTATTACCTCACACCAGGGATTCTTCACCCAGGAAGCTTTGTCAGCCATCAGCGAGACCACTCTGGGCAATGCCATGGCCTATGTGAGAGGAGAAACCACGGGAAATGAAGTAGAATAGAAATTATAGCAGGAAAAATAAAAAGGTATGGCTGCATGCATCCATGGAGCATGTAGTCATGCCTTTTTTCGGTTACTTTTCTCAAGAATTTTAAGTCTCTTTTTCTGTGATGGTGGCCCGATTAATGATCAGATGATCATACATAGCAGTGCGTGCAGCCTGGGCGTCCCGTCTGCGGATGGCATCCAATACCTGGTGATGAGTTTCTATGGTGTATTCCAGGGTATGAGAAAAATCCGGAGAAGCAAAATTCATGGGGCCCAGTTGATGGACACTGTAAATAATCACGGGAATGATCTTGGGAACCACCAGATTCTGGGTGGATCGGGCGATGGATACATGGAAGCGCTCGTCAGCCTTGAGATAATTCTTTCCTAGACGGCACAGTGCATCTACCTCATTGCAGGCATCCTCCATGATTTGCAGATCTGCGGGAGTAGCACGCTCAGCGGCCAAAGAGGCGGCCCAGGGCTCCAGCTGTAAACGAATTTCCAGCAGATCGTAAGCCAGTTTCATTTCATCAGAAATATAGGCAAAGCCGAAGGGATCCTCAATTACCCCAGTGTGCTTGGCCACATAGGTACCCCGTCCCCGACGGATTTCCAGAACATTTCGCGCCACAAGAAGCTTAACGGCCTCCCGGATGGTGCCCCGTCCTACGTTCAGCTGCTTAGCCAGCTCAAACTCATTGGGCAGCTTTTGCCCTGGGGAAATCTGCCTGTCTATGATCAGATTGGAAATCTGGTCGGCAATGCGCTCAGCCAGAGGCTGTTCCTTTTCTTTAATGCTGTCAAACAAATTTTCACTCATGATGCCTCCTTGCGCTGCGGGCTATACCGTTATAGAAGGTATATTTATACATATTCTAGCAAAAAAACTGGGATTCCACAAGGACAAATTAAAAGATTTTGGTGAAAAGTGATGAAAAAAAGAAGATGAGAATTCGGCATTCTGATGAAAAAAGGGGAAAAACAGGTGGAAAAAACAGGAAAAGTGCTTGACAGTAGCCGGCAGCTGTGCTACACTCAAAATAAGATGTAGAACGTCATACGTCTCGGCGAAAAGTAGATCGAAATGCCCAAACTATAAGGGGCAAAAGATAGAAAGGAAAGAGTAAATATGAAAGCAATCAAATTGGAGAAGCCCTGGGAAGTAGCCTGTGTGGATTTGGAAAAGCCGGTGCCCAAGGAGGGAGAGGCCCTGATTCGTATTAAGGCAGCTGGTATCTGTGGCAGCGATATCGGAGCTTTCCGGGGAACCAACAGCCTGGTGTCCTATCCCCGGATTATTGGCCATGAGCTGGCCGGCGAGATCGTGTCCATTCCGGAGAACAATAAAAATGGTTTAAAGCCCGGGGACAAGGTAGTGGTAGATCCCTATCTGTATTGCGGAAACTGCTATCCTTGCAGCATTAAACGGACCAACTGCTGTAACGATTTGAAGGTGCTGGGCGTACACGTGGACGGAGGTATGGCAGAATATTACTGTCATCCGGCAGATATGCTGATCAAGATTCCTGAGGGAATGACCTGGGAGCAGGCAGCTATGGCAGAGCCCCTGACCATCTCACTTCACGGCATTCACAGAGGCGGCTTTAAAGAGGGTGAATACTGTGCAATCATTGGTGCGGGAACCATCGGCTTGGTGGCTGGTCTGGTGGCACAGGCCTACGGCGGACATGCAATTTTGCTGGATCTGGTGCAGGAGAGACTGGATTTTGCCAAGAGCCTGGGCATTGAGCACATTATCAACTCTGGCAAAGAGGACCCGGTGGAGCGGATTCGGGAGATTACGGGTGGCATGATGGCCCAGCAGGTTATGGAGTGCAGCGGTGCAAACGTGGCTATCCGCAGTACCCTGGATTATGTGTGCCATGCAGGACGCATTACACTGACCGGCTGGCCCAAGAAAGAAACCAGCCTGCCCACCGATATGATCACCAAGAAGGAAATCGATATCCGGGGTGCCCGTACCAGTGCTGGCGAGTTTGAAGAGGCTCTGGATTTGATTATGACGAAAAAAGTGGATATGATGAAGATTCTCACCAAGGTGATTCCCGTGGAAGAGGCAGCAGAAACCATTATTGATATTGAGAAGAATCCTGGAAATTATCTGAAGGTGATCGTTACCTTCTAAATTCCCTGGCAAGGCAGTGTACCAGTTTACATAAGGATTGATTGAGGGCCCGGGGGCAGGTCTCCCCGGAGCCATGGAGGAAGCTATGAAGGAAATTTATAGAACCAACCGGGAGGGCATTAGCCGGGAAGAACTGGAGCAGGCAGTGGAGGAGCTGCTGGCCCAGTATACGGAGCTTGGGAAAGTGCTGATCGTACCTCCAGATTACACCCGCTGCTATTCCTATGCAGGGGAAATTACCCAGATTATGTATCGGTATCTGACGGCCCGGGGAGCTGTGGTCCATGTGATCCCGGCGCTGGGAACCCATATGCCCATGGACGATGTGGAGATTAAGAAGTTTTTTGGGGATGTGGTGCCAAAGGAAAACATTCTGATTCACCGTTGGCAGAGCGATACGGTGAAGCTGGGAGCGGTTCCGCCAGAGGTGGTAGGCGGGATCAGCGAAGGCCTCTATGAGGAGGAGATCGAGGTGGAGGTGAACCATCTGCTGGTAGACGGAGGCTATGACAGGATTTTCTCCGTGGGCCAGGTGGTTCCTCATGAGGTGGTAGGAATGGCAAACTATTCCAAGAATCTCTTTGTGGGCCTGGGAGGCCGCTCCATGATCAATAAATCCCATATGCTTTCGGCCATCTGCGGCATGGAGCAGGCTCTGGGCGTTATGGACAGCCCGGCTAGGAAGCTTTATGACTATGCCCAGCAGCATTTTATTGACGGAAAGCTCCCGGTGACCTTTTTGCAGACGGTGACCAGCGAGACAGAAAAGGGCGTGATTCTCCAGGGATTGTATATGGGAGATTCCCGCCGTCCCTTTGAGATGGCCTGTGAGTTGAGCCAGGAGCTGAACATTGTCCATGTGGAGCGCCGGGCTAAGAAAATGGTCACCTATCTGGACCCGGAAGAGCTGAAAACCACCTGGGTGGGCAACAAGGGCGTATATCGCACCCGGATGGCTGTGGCAGACGGAGGAGAGCTTTTGATTCTGGCGCCCGGTGTAAAGGCCTTTGGAGAAAATGAGGAGATGGATGCCATGACCCGCCGGTACGGCTACAAGGGACGGGACTATGTGCTGGATCTCTACAAGGAAGGAGCCTTCGAGGGCAAGACCATGAGCGCCGCCCATCTGATCCAGGGCTCCACCGACGGTCGTTTCACTGTAACCTATGCCACCCGCCCGGAAAACCTGTCCAAGGAGGAGATCGAACAGGTAGGCTACCAGTGGGCAGATTACGAAGAGGTGACAAAGCGCTACAACCCGGCAGTCTTAAAGGATGGCTGGAACACCACCGAAGATGGAGAGGAGTTCTACTACGTGGGAACCCCTGCCCTGGGCCTGTGGAAGTGCGACGATAATTAAAATAGGAGTATAACGGAACTTAAAAAAAGTCATAGTCCGGAGGTGCCCGGAAGGAATTTAGCATCCGCAAGGCGGATGAAAATTACTTCCAGGACTATGGGCGCCGAAGGAATATGACGGAACTCAAAAACAGTCATAATCCGGAGGTGCCCGGAAGGAATTTAGCATCCGCAAGGCGGATGAAAATTACTTCCAGGACTATGGGCACCGAAGGAATATGACGGAACTCTAAATAGGAGAAATAATTATGAAGATGACATTTCGCTGGTACGGGGAGGGGCGGGATTCCATTTCCCTGAAATATATTCGTCAGATTCCCGGCTGTAGCGGCCTGATGGGTGTGCTGGACGAAAAGGCAGCAGGCGAGGTTTGGGAGGAAGAGGAGATCAAGGCTTATGTGGAGCATGTCCACGCAGCAGGCCTGGAGGTTGAGGTCATTGAGAGCGTCAATGTCCATGAGGATATAAAGCTTGGCCTGCCCACCCGGGATGCCTATATTGAAAATTATAAGATCTGTATTCGCAACCTGGCAAAATACGGGGTGAAGGTAATTGTATACAACTTTATGCCGGTGCTGGACTGGCTGCGGACGGATCTGGCCCGGGAGATTCCCGAGGATGGCAGCAACAGCCTGTACTTTGATGAAAAAGAGCTGGGTAACATGACTCCCATGGAAGTGGTGCAGAAGACAGCGGCGGATTCCAATGGATTCAGCTTGCCGGGCTGGGAGCCGGAGCGTTTGGCGGATCTGGAGCGGGTGATGGAGCTCTATAAGAGTGTGGACGAGGAAAAGCTTTTGGAAAACTTTAAATATTTCCTGGATGCGGTGATTCCGGTTTGCGAGGAGGTAGGTGTGGTGATGGCCTGCCATCCCGATGATCCTGGCTGGCCCATTTTTGGACTGCCCCGTCTGGCTCATGATCAGGCTGGCTATGACAGGATAATTGCTCTCTATGACAGCCCAGCCAATACGGTCTGCCTGTGCACCGGATCTCTGGGCAGCAATGTGCACAATGACATTCCGGCAATGATTCGCCATTTTGGCTCCATGAATCGTATTGGCTGTCTCCATGTGCGCAATGTAAAGCATCTGGGAAGCGACCGGTGCTTCCGGGAATCCAGTCATTTATCCACGGATGGAGATCTGGATATGTATGAGATTATGAAGGCCATTTACGAAACCTGCCCGGATACCTATGTGCGTCCGGATCATGGACGCATGATTTGGGATGAGGTGGGACGTCCTGGCTATGGTCTCTATGACCGGGCTCTGGGCATTACCTATCTGAACGGACTGTGGGAAGCCATTGACAAGAGCGCCAAAGCAAGATAAGGGGGAGAGACGCCAATGTTACAATTAAATGCCGCTTCCATAAGGGATCGGGCAGGAGAATGGGAGGCAACAGGCACTCTTCTTCCCCAATTTGATCTGGAGGCCATGAAGGCCGAGACAAAAAAAGCACCTGTTTGGGTACATGTGGGTGCTGGAAATATTTTCCGGATTTTCATTGCCCAGCTACAACAGGAATTGTTGAATAAAGGGCTGGAGAAAAGCGGAATCATTGCCCTGGATACCTCCTCTGCCAACCAGGCAGAATTGGTATACCGGCCTTTTGATAATCTAACCCTAAGTGCTACCATGAACGCGGACGGCTCTGTGAGCAAGGAGGTTATGGCTGCCATTGCAGAGTGCCTCCATGCGGACAGCAGCGACGCTGCTTTTATGGACCGGGCAAAGGAGATTTTTACAGCGCCCTCCCTGCAAATGGTAAGCTTTACCATTACGGAAAAGGGATATGCCCTGAAAGATATGAAGGGAGAATACCTGCCAGCGGTTCAAAAAGATATGGCTCAGGGGCCTGGAGCGCCCAAAAGCGTCATGGCTCTGGTGACAGCTCTTTTGTGTGCCCGCTATGAGGCGGGGAGGCTCCCCCTGGCTCTGGTGAGCATGGACAACTGTAGCCATAATGGAGAGAAGTTGAAGGCCAGTGTGGTGGATCTGGCAAAGACTTGGGTAGAAAAGGGCTATGTGGAGGCCGGATTCCTGGATTATTTGCAGGATGAGAAAACCGTAGCCTTCCCCTGGAGTATGATTGACAAGATTACCCCCCGGCCTCACAAGAAGGTGGAGGAGCTCTTGGCTGCGGACGGCATTGCGGATATGACACCCATTGTCACGGCAAACGGAGGGGTCTATGCTCCCTTTGTGAATGCGGAGCGTCCCCAATATCTGGTGGTAGAGGATCGCTTCCCCAACGGACGCCCGGCTCTGGAGAAGGCGGGAGCCTATCTCACAGACAGGGAGACGGTGAATATGACAGAGAAGATGAAGGTGACCACCTGCCTTAATCCTCTTCACACAGCCATGAGCGTTTATGGCTGCATGTTGGGCTACACTCTGATCTGTGATGAGATGAAGGATGCAGATATTGTGAAGCTTATCCGGCATCTGGGGTATGAGGAGGGGCTGCCTGTGGTGACAGATCCCAAGATTTTAAGCCCCCGGGCATTTCTGGACGAGGTGGTGGAGCAGCGTCTGCCCAATCCCTTTATGCCGGATGCACCCCAGCGGATTGCCACGGACACCAGCCAGAAGGTGGGTGTGCGCTTTGGGGAGACTGTAAAAAGCTATGTGGCCCAGGGCCGTAGTATGGATACTCTGGTAAGCCTGCCTCTGGCCCTGGCTGGTTGGCTGCGCTATCTTCTGGGTGTGGACGATGCAGGAAAGGCCTTTGAGGTAAGCCCGGACCCCTTAAAGGAAGAGCTCCAGGAGAAGCTCTCCGGAATCCGTTTGGGAGAACCGGATACCTATCAGGGACAGCTGAAAGAGATTCTGCAAAACGAAAGTATTTTTGGTGTGAATCTGGTGGATGCCGGTCTTTCTGATAAAATCGAACAAATGTTTGTAGAACTGCTGGAAGGTCCGGGAGCTGTGCGGAAAGCATTGCAGAAATATTTATAAAATTACAAATAAAAAAGTGGTGTCAGGAGCTGCGGAAAGAAAATCGTCACCAATCGCGAAGACAGTTTAAAACAAAAGGATTTTCTGCCAACAGGTGAAATATGCTCTAAATGACTTCTTAAGCATGGGTTTTCTCGTGATTAGGGAAGGGCATTTAGGGCATATTCTGTTTTGGATTGCCACCAGTCCCATTGTACTTTTGCCAATAGGGCATCCTGCAATACCTTCTTGGCATTTATGGAAGGGTAATTTGGCTGCTGGTGGCCACAATCATTCTGGGAATTGGCCATATTGGCATCCATATCCAGCACAGGAGGGAGCTTGGCAGATCAGAGAACTAACTTTTTTACGGCTTCCACAAATCGAAGCACATCCGAAGATGCATTTTGACTGTACAAGAGCCCGTAGGGAATATTGTAATTCCAGTTCACGGGAATGGTTACCAGCCCTGGGTGCACCTCCTGCCAGCATTCCAGGCTTAGGAGCACATGGCCAGTCTCCACGCAGCGGTTAAACACGGATAAATCATAGAACTGGGGGGTATCCGTAATGTGAATGGCAGGGTGATGCTTCTTGAGACTGCTGCGAACAAAATCATTCACAGGGGAATCTCCCTCTTTTACCATCATCAGGGTCTCCCCATATAAATCCTCTGGCTCCAGGAGTGTTTTTCCTGCCAGGGGATGTTCTCTGGACACGGACACCATTTTCCGGTATCTTCCAATGGGCAGAAAACAGCACCGGGAGAGCCATGCCTTAGAGTCACACACGCCGATTAAAAAATCAAAGGTAGTTCCCAGCTGCTGGATAACCTTCAGAATGCTCTCATGGTTATCGTCAAAGGGAACCAGGTGAAGCTTGTACTGGGGAAAATCCCTGTTTGCCTGGTACCAGAGATCCATAAAGGGCCGGGCCGGATTTAAAAGGGAGGTGCCTACCCGGAAGGTGGGATCTTTGAGCTCCATGGAAGCGCGGGCATTGGAAAGGGTCCTGGCTGAGTATTCCATCAGGAATTTGGCATCCTGGCAGAGGATTTCTCCGGCCTTGGTCAGGCGAATTCCTGAGGGAGTGCGTTCCACCAGGGTTAGGTTTAGGTGCTGTTCCAGGGAATTGATTTGTTTCATAATGGCCGTGGGGGACACATACAGGCGGGCGGCGGCGCTGGTAAAGCTGCCACAGTCTGCCACGGCCAGCAGTGTATCCAGCAAGGGATGATACATGGAAAGCCTCCTGCATAGGTATAAACAATAAGTTAATACCATCCTAACATATCCGAGATTCCCATGCAACCATATATCCGGTAAACTATAGAAAAAGGAATCCACAGAGAAAGCAAAAAAAGAGGTGGGAATATGGGAAAGCAGACAGCAGGACGAGATACACTGGGAGCATTTGCCCCCCAATTTGCACAGCTCAATGACGATGTACTGTTTGGGGAGGTGTGGAGCCGGGAGGAGCAGCTGTCCCTTCGGGATCGGAGTTTGGTCACCGTCACGGCGCTTGTGGCCAGTGGAATGATAGACACATCCTTTCAGTATCATCTGGAGACGGCAAAGAAAAATGGAATTACAAAGACAGAGATTGGGGAAATTTTAACCCAACTGGCCTTCTATGCAGGCTGGCCCAAGGCCTGGGCGGCCTTTCGCATGGCGATTCAGGTGTGGACGGAAGAGGAGAGCGGAAAGGACCCGCGGATGGAGCATGCGCAGGCCATGATGTTTCCCATGGGACAGCCCAATGAGGAGTTCGCCCCGTATTTCACTGGAAAGAGCTATCTGTTTCCGGTTTCCACCAGCCAGGTGGGTATCTTTAACGTAACCTTTGAGCCGGGATGCCGCAACAACTGGCATATCCATCATGCCAAAGCCGGCGGCGGACAGATACTGGTATGCGTGGCCGGCCGGGGCTTTTACCAGGAGTGGGGAAAAGCGGCGGTTGAAATGAGACCGGGTGATGTGGTGAATATTCCGGCAGGTGTAAAACACTGGCATGGGGCAGCGATGGACAGCTGGTTTTCCCATCTGGCTGTGGAGGTTCCGGGGGAGGAGAGCTCCAATGAGTGGCTGGAGCCTGTTACTGAGGAGGAGTATGGCAGGTTGAGGTAGAAGACGGAGGTAAAAGGGCAGAACCAATCTCTTTGCACAAGCAGGAAAGACATCTGGGAACAGAAAATAGATATCGAAGCAAATACCCAAAATAGAGAAGGAGAGATAGCCATGAGCAAAAAATTAGTAGCATATTTTAGCGCCACCGGTACCACCAAAAAGGCGGCAGAAGCCTTGGCAGAAGCAGCCGGTGCGGACTTATACCAGATTACTCCAGAGATTCCCTATACAGCAGCAGATCTGGACTGGATGGATAAAGGCTCCCGCAGTTCTGTGGAAATGCGGGACAAATCCTTTCGTCCTGCCATGAAAAAGGAAATGGTAAACCTAGAGGGATATGATGTGATATTTTTGGGGTTCCCAATCTGGTGGTATGTGGCCCCTACCATTATCAATACCTTTTTGGAGCAGGGAGACTTCGCAGAAAAAACCATTGTACTGTTTGCCACATCCGGGGGAAGTGGATTTGGGAAGGCAGCTGTGGAGCTTCGAGGAAGTGTGGCGGATTCTGCCAGAATAGTAGAGGGAAGACTCTTAAACGGGAGAATCTCAAAGGCGGATTTGGAAAAGTGGGTAGACGGACTTAAGCTTGCGTAAGCCAGAGAGAGTGCTACTTCTCTACACTGGCGGGAGAGAAAGACCATAAAGATAGCTGTCAACTGGCTAAAGTCAGGACAGCTATTTTTTGTGTATATAAAACAGAATCCATCTAAAGGGAGATTGCCCCGTGAATAAAAACATGGAAGGCGGCTTCCTTGGAGTTCAACAGATGAACCTTCATGGCCTCCACGGCCTCCGGCATGCGATTGCTTCGCAGGTGTTCCAAAAGAAGCTGATGTTCATTGTAGGAGGCAAAAAGGCGTTTATCACTGATGCGCCCGCTCAATACTCTCAGGCGGCAGCTTTGATTTTCGATTTCCTGAATGATATGTAAAAAGTACCGGTTGGTGCATTGATTTGTCAAGGTGGCGTGAAAATCATTGTCTATCAGGGTGACATCCTCCAATTGGTTGACAATATTTTGATAATATTTTTCTTGCAGGTCATAGAGGTGATCCAGAACCGTGTCAGGAAGCTCCTGGCAATAGGTGGATAAAATGTAGGTTTCCAGCAAAATCCGGCCTTCATACACCATATTGATTTCTTTGGCAGACAGGGGAGCGACTAAAAACCCTTTTTTGGGAAGAATCCGGATCAGATGTTCCTGCTCCAGACGGCTCAGCGCATCTCGAACAGGTGTTCTGCTTATATTTAGCTCCTCACAGAGCAGATCCTCATTTAAAAAAGAATTGGGCATATAGACACAATTTAATATTTTATCTTTTATAGTCTGGTAGGCGAATTGCTTCAGGGAGAGCTTTTTTGGCATAAGTGGCAGTTCCTTTCTACTATAAGCTGCGGTGGAATTTCAAACTCCAGCATGGAAAAATACAAAATAAAACAACCGCCTCAGTCTGCCCAACTGTGCGGTTATAATTTTTTGTTTTATAATTCACGTGCGGCGAATTGTCTGTCATCTTAATCTTCTTATTCCTATATTCTAATGGAATTTCCTATTATTGTCAACAGTTTCTCCTTGTGGTTTTCTTATTTAAACTTTTGTTTTTACATTTTATATCAAAACTCAAAAGACAGAAATAAGACAATATATACAAAAAAATATACCACATGGGTAAGCAGAATCATTGATAACCTGCAAGAATGTGGATTTGATTTTTTCTGGAGCTTTGATGATTTGGCCTTTAAGACATCGCTGATGTTTTCTCCTGCTGTATGGGACGAGTTTTTTGCGCCTTATTTAAAGCAGTCGGTCTCCCATATAAAAATACCGTGGATATATCACAGTGATGGAAACCTTGTGCCATTATTGGACAAAATGTTGGAACTGGGCATGAATGGAATTCATCCGCTGGAGCCGGGGACCATGGACTTAGACTACTTGAAGAAAACATACGGAAAGAAGGTTTGTCTGGTAGGAAATATTGATATCAATCATACTCTGCGAGACGCTACGGAGGAAGAGGTGCATGCTACGGTAAAGGAAAGAATCGAGCAGATGGGACCAGGTGGTGGTTTTATTATTTGTGATTCTAACAGTGTGCCAGAATATTGTAATCCCCGGAATATCCAGTGGATGGCAGAGGCGGTGGCAAAATATAGAGAGATCTATGGAAACAAAACTGCATAAAGGAGGCAAAAATATGAAAAAAATTGGGGCAATGTTCTTAGGTGGGATTATGGCCATTACCTTGGCTGCATGTGGAAAGAGCTCCCAACCTGCAATAAACTCCCAGACAGAACCAGCAGGGAATGTTGAAGACAAAGGGGAGCAGGAGGATAAGGAGACGGTAAAAAACCAAGAGCAGGAGATTGTGATTCAAATTGGATTTGAAAATTCCATTACGGAGCCTATTGGACAGGCGCTGGAATATTGGCAGAAGCTGGTGGAAGAAAAGGGAGATGGGAGTATTCGGCTGGAGCTATACCCGGACAGCCAGTTAGGAAATAAGAATGATTTGATTGACTCTATGCTGTTAGGGGAACCTGTATGTACTTTGGCTGATGGGGCATTTTTCGTAGATTATGGGGTGCCTGACTTTGGGATTACCATGGGCCCATTTCTTTTCGACACTTGGGAGGTTTGCTGGACTTTATTAGACAGTGAGTGGTACGCACAGCAGGAGGCAGCCTTGGAGGAAAAGGGGTTGAAGCTTCTGACGTCCAACTGGATCTATGGCGCAAGAAATCTTTTGACTACAAAACCGGTTGGTGCAGTGGCGGATTTAAAGGGAATGAAAATCCGGGTTCCGGCCAACCAGATTCAGGCAAAGGGCTTTGAAGTGTTGGATGCGGCTCCTGTAGGAATGGCCTTTGGAGAGGTGTATCAGGCAATACAGGCGGGAACCGTAGAAGGTGTGGAAAATGTACTATCTGGTCTATATGGACAAAAGTTACATTTGGTGGCGCCATATTTACTTATGTCAGGACATGTGAAAAATTTCTGTGTATGGCTGGTAAGTGCGGACTTCTTTAACAGTCTTACCCCGGAGCAGCAGGAGCTTTTGCTTACAACAGGTGAGGAAGCCGGTTTTTACAATAATGATCTGCAAAATGAATCCGCAGAGGAATATCTACAGCTGCTAATTGACGAAGGAGTTACGGTTACAGAAATGTCCCAGCAGCTGGAAGAGGAGTTTAAGGAAAAGGCGCAAGCTTTTTATGAGATGGAAGATACCTTTGGATGGTCCGATGGCTTATATGAGACGGTGATGGAAGCAATGGGGAAATAAGATATGAGGAACAGGAATGGGACAGAATTTTAAGAGAGTAATAAAAAACTGGGATATCTGTATTGCCTCCCTGATGCTGTTACTGTTAGTGGCTTTGACATTTTCAGGGGTGATTATGCGGTATATCGTAGGGAAGCCATATACCTGGCTGGAGGAAGTGCAGTTGTTTTGTATGGTCTGGATTGTGTTCTGCGCGGGAGGGGCTGCCTTCCGCACAGGAAACCATGTGGCCATTGAGATTTTGGTGGATTCCTTTTCCAGGAAAATACAGAGGGGAATACAAGTAATCATTGATTTTGCAGTGTTGGCTACACTGAGTTACTTGTGCCTGCAAAGTGTGGGATATGTACGGCTTTTTATCAGCAGTGGAAGACTGACCAGCATGCTTCGAATTCCCTATTGGCTCATTTATGGAATTGTTCCGGTTGCGCTGGTATCCATGATAGCCAACTGCCTTTATACCGTACATTTTCATAGAAAAACAAAAATAGAACAGGAGGGTGGCGTATGAATCAGATTGTAGCCATATCAGCCATTGTAATGTTGGCTCTTTTGTTCTTAAAGATTCCAGTGTTTGTCTCTGTGTTGGCAGGCTTGGCAGTATACTTTTGGTTGATGCCCAATGTAAATGCGGTGGTATACGCGCAACAGACTATTGCAGGTGTGGAAAGCATTTCCTTACTGGCAGTACCCTTTTTTGTATTTGCCGGCATTTTAATGAACGATACTGGTGTGACAAGACGGATTATGGATTTTTGTGCCATCCTTACAGGACGTATGTCCGGAGGACTGGCACAGGTGAATGTACTGCTCTCCACATTGATGGGTGGACTTTCCGGATCTAATATAGCGGATGCAGCTATGGAGGCTAAAATGCTGGTGCCAGAAATGGAAAACAAGGGATTTTCCAAAGAGTTTTCCACGGTGGTAACAGCTGTCTCATCAATGATTACCCCTCTGATTCCACCAGGGATTGCCATGATTCTATATGGCTGCATTGCAAACATTTCCATTGGAAAATTATTTATTTCAGGCATTGGCGTAGGAATTGTTCTTTGCATCTCTCTTATGATAATGGTCAGTATAATCTCCAAAAGACGGGGATATGTGCCTATTCGGAAAGAGAAAATTTCTACAAGAGAGTTTCAAGGGGCGGTAAAGCCTGCTATTTTGCCCTTGCTGCTTCCTATTATTATTATTGGAGGAGTACGCCTGGGAATATTTACAGCAACGGAAGCAGGGGCAGTAGCTATTATCTATGCACTACTGCTGGGAATGCTTTATCGGGAGATGAGAGGAAAAGACTTGATAAACAGCTTGAAGGAGACCGTAACCACAACGGCTTCCATTATGCTGATTGTTGCGGCTGCAAGCGCGTTTGCATGGGCGCTGACCAAGGAGCGGATTCCCCAGCAGCTTACAGAATGGATGGTTTCTTTTATAGACAATAAATATGTTTTTCTGATCATTGTAAATATCTTTTTAATTCTTGTGGGGATGTTTAAGGAAACGCGTCCATGATTATTCTAGTGCCGCTTTTGGCACCTATTGCAAAGACATATGGCATTCACGAGATTCAGTTTGCCATGATTTATATTTTCAATGCTTCCATAGGCGCTCTGTCTCCACCCATGGGGGTTTCACCTGTGGAATTACAGGATGTAAAATGAAAAATTTTATGAAAGAAGCCAATCCATTTTATATTATGCTGCTTGTAGATTTAATTTTGCTGACCTTTGTCCCCCTATTGACAACAGGCTTGGTGGACTTCTTGTATTAAAAGAGTTCGTTATTTTCTTGTTGAAAATGTGCTGACACGTGGGGCTAGGTAGACGTGCCAGTACATTTTATTAAGAAATATTGATTGAGGGAAACGCATCTAAGAGAGGAAATAGCGCAAAGAATTATGAGGTGAAAGATGACGGAAAAAAGAAGAACGGCGATCATAACCGGAGCCGCTCAGGGAATCGGGTTAGCCATAGCCAGGCGGCTTTCCCGAGAGGGGATACAGGTGGTGCTGGCAGATATAAAGGAAGAAGAGGCTAAAAAACAGGCCAGGTTGATTTCCCAGGAGGGGAAGGAGGCTATGGGGCTCTACGGCAATGTGGCTTCTTTAGACAGCATTGAGGAAATGTTTTCCAGGACAACGGAGCGGTTTGGCGGTTTTGACATTCTGGTAAATAATGCGGGAATTTTATTTTCCACACCTATTCGGGAGATTACGGAAAAGGAGTGGGATCTGGTGCATGCAGTGAATCTCAAGGGAGTGTTTTTCTGTATGCAGAAGGCTCTGACCTATCTGGGGGTGGCTGAGGATATTGCAGCGGCAGTGGCATTTTTGGCCCAGGAGGATACGGACTTTATCACAGGTGAGGCCATCAGCGTTAACGGTGGGATGTACTGCGGATAGAGAAACATTGGAATTATAAAGGTAGGAGGCGGAAATGAATGAGAGAATCTATTCACAAATATTTTAAGGTAGGCACTATTCAGTGGATGAGTCATCCGTCCTATGATGTGCTGGACTCCATTTGCCGGATTGCCCGGGATGACTTTTTTGATGCTTTGGAGGTGTGCGGCTTTAGAGATGAGAAAACTAGGGAAAAGGCAAAAAAGTTGTTGGCACAATCCCATCTGCAAGTTTGCTATGGAGCGCAGCTAAGAGTTTTGGGGCCTGGTCTGAATCCCAACGATTTGGATGAGGAGGGGCGGAAAAAGGCGGAGGCCATGCTTTTGGAGGCTGTGGATGAGGCGGAGGAGTTGGGGGCAAAGGGAATTGCTTTTTTGGCGGGTAAATGGGAGGCCAACACAAAGGATCAGGCATATGGGCAGCTTTTGAAAACTACGCGTGCCGTTTGCAGCTATGGGGCGTCCAGGGGAATGATGGTGGAGCTGGAGGTCTTTGATTATGACATGGATAAGGCGGCCCTGATTGGACCGGCGCCCTATGCGGCACAATTCGCCGCAGATATACGGATGACCCATGCTAACTTTGGGCTGATGGTAGATTTGTCTCATGTTCCCACCACCTATGAAACCACCCGGTTTGTAGTTAAGACCCTGCGCCCCTATATCACCCATTTTCATATTGGGAATGCGGTGGTGGAGCCGGGACAGGAGGCATATGGAGATCAGCATCCCAGATTTGGATTTCCTCACAGCGCCAATGATACAGAGGAACTGCTGGATTTTTTCCGGGTGTTGAAAGAAGAGGGATTTTTCCAGGCAGAGAAGCCCTATGTACTTTCCTTTGAGGTAAAGCCCTGGAAGGATGAGGAACCAGAAATTATTATTGCTAACACGAAACGGGTAATGAACCGGGCGTGGGCGCTTTTGGAGGATTAAGTTGGGGAGGAAAACATAATGAACATAGTAGTATTGGATGGATATACCTTAAATCCTGGGGATCTAAGCTGGGAAGGGATGGAAAAAATTGGAAATTACAAGGTTTATGACAGGACCCCTCTAGACGATGTAGGGGAGACTATTTCACGCATTGGAAATGCAGAGATTGTGTTTACCAACAAAACTCCCCTTCCCAGGCAGGTCTTTGAAGAGTGTCCGCAGATTCAATTTGTGGGTGTGCTGGCAACGGGATACAATGTGGTGGATGTACAGGCTGCAAAGGAAAAGGGCATTCCCGTAACCAATATTCCCACCTAGGGAATCATTGGCTTTGGAAGGATCGGACAGACTACGGGCTGGATAGCGCAGGCATTGGGCATGAAGGTGCTGGCTTTTGATTCCTGCCAGAATCCATCCCTGGAGAGTGGAAACTGCCAATATACAGACCTGGATACACTGCTGGCAAAATCGGATGTGATTACCATGGTGGGAATT
Organism: Lachnospiraceae bacterium; assembly: GCA_022791975.1. GTDB lineage: Bacteria > Bacillota > Clostridia > Lachnospirales > Lachnospiraceae > RGIG4284. Next base: position 121,909 of record JAAWAC010000013.1, read on the forward strand.
GCGATTGCAAAGCGTTCCTATGAAATCTTTAGGAAACAAGGATATGCGGCCAAGATTATGCCGGCGGGTCTTCGGGGACATTATCATTTGGCAGAGCTGGCAGGCGCCAATGTAACATTTAGTATTACAACGCGTGTGCAGGATATGGTATTGGAGGCAGATCCTCCCAAAGAAGAACGGATTGACATGCCGGTTAAACCGGAAATTTTGGAGGCATTGCAACAGATTCCGGAATTTGTACGTGCTTATGAGCCAGAAGGAATGAAACCAGAGGAATTCATAACCTTTGGCGTGATGCAGAAGCTTCTCTCGCAGTTTATGGAGACAGGTTGGGCTCCCTTGGAAACATATGGTTCCCAAAGGGCTTCCAAGAGATGGATCTAGGCATCTGGAGAGCAGGGGAGTATAGGGAAACCGTATGAATGATGTGAATTATGGTCAACTATCTCCCCAAAGCTTCGAAAACTCCTTGACACCGGCCCTGTTTCCGTGGTAAGATGACAAGGCGAATGGAAGTAGGCTTTTTTTTTATGCCTAAAAAACGGTGGCTTTTGCAGGCCACCAGGAAAATGAAAGCAAGCGGAGGTGGAAGTCGTGCGCGTAAGAATCACATTGGCATGTACGGAGTGTAAGCAGCGGAATTATAACATGTCAAAAGAGAAAAAGAATCACCCGGACAGAATGGAAACAAAGAAATACTGTCGGTTCTGCAGAAAGCATACCATGCACAAGGAAACGAAGTAGGACAAGTCGGAAAGGAAAGTGAACGATGGGAGATACAGCTGTCAAAGCGGATAAAGCCCCAAAAAAGAGCTGGTTCAAAGGGTTGAAGGCTGAGTTCAAGAAGATCATTTGGCCAGACAAGAAATCACTGACCCGGCAGACGATAGCCGTCGTAGCTACTTCCGTGGCATTGGGGATCATCATTAAAATACTGGATATTATCATTACCTATGGGATTGATTTTCTAGTAACTTTATAAGGGTGAGGGTGATTGTATGTCAGAGGCAAACTGGTATGTAGTGCATACCTATTCTGGGTATGAGAACAAGGTAAAGGCCAACATTAATAAGACGATTGAAAACAGACATTTGGAGGAACAGATTCTTGAAGTGAGAGTTCCCATGCAGGACGTGGTGGAGATGAAGAACGGTGCGAAAAAGCAGGTTCAGAAGAAGATGTTTCCGGGATATGTTCTGATTCATATGGTTATGAATGACGATACCTGGTATGTGGTAAGGAATACCAGGGGCGTTACAGGCTTTGTTGGGCCTGGTTCCAAGCCAGTTCCGCTCACAGAAGCCGAGATGCGGCCGCTGGGAATCCAAACCGAAAATGTCACAGTTGATTTTGCAGAAGGTGATACTGTGATCGTCATAGGCGGTATATGGAAGGACACGGTGGGTGTGATCCAGTCCATGAACCATAATAAGCAGTCTGTAACGATCAATGTAGATCTCTTTGGGCGGGAAACGCCAGTGGAGATCAATTTTTCAGAAATCCGAAGGATGTAACAGAAATGATGGGAGGGTCAATCCCGCTATTACCACAAGGAGGTGCCTAAAATGGCAAAAAAAGTAACAGGTTATAGTAAATTACAGATTCCTGCTGGAAAGGCAACACCGGCTCCGCCTGTAGGTCCTGCATTAGGTCAGCACGGCGTAAACATCGTAGAGTTTACCAAGCAGTTTAATGCAAGAACCGCAGACCAGGACGGAATGATCATTCCGGTTGTTATCACAGTTTATGCAGACCGCTCTTTCAGCTTTATCACAAAGACCCCGCCTGCGGCAGTCCTTTTGAAGAAGGAGTGCAAGATCCAGTCTGGTTCCGGCGTGCCTAACAAGACAAAGGTAGCCACCATTACCAAGGCACAGCTGCAAAAGATTGCAGAGATTAAGATGCCGGATCTGAATGCGGCTAATGTGGATTCTGCTATGAGCATGATTGCAGGTACCGCGAGAAGCATGGGCATCACAGTCGTGGACTAATCGCTGTAAAAATGCAGCAGGTGATTTGAAACTGGATAACAACAAACAAGTGGAAGGGCTAAGCCCGCAATTACCACCAGGAGGTTATTTAATATGAAACGAGGAAAGAGATACGTTGAGGCTGCAAAACTTTATGACAAACAGGCTCAATACGATAGAGATGAGGCAGTGGCCATCGTAAAAAAGCTGGCTGTTGCAAAATTTGATGAGACCATCGAGGCTCATATCAGAACAGGCTGTGACGGACGTCACGCAGATCAGCAGATCCGCGGAGCTGTTGTGCTTCCCCATGGAACAGGCAAAACTGCACGGGTGCTGGTATTCGCCAAGAATGCCAAGGCAGACGAGGCTGAGGCTGCGGGGGCAGACTTTGTAGGAGCAGAGGAGCTGATCCCGAAGATTCAGAATGAAGGCTGGCTGGATTTTGACGTGGTTGTGGCAACTCCCGATATGATGGGTGTTGTGGGACGTCTGGGCCGGGTGCTGGGACCCAAGGGTCTGATGCCCAACCCCAAGGCGGGTACTGTAACCATGGATGTGACCAAGGCCATCCAGGAGATCAAGGCTGGTAAGATTGAGTATCGTTTGGACAAAACCAATATTATCCATGTGCCGATTGGAAAAGCTTCCTTCACCGAGGAGCAGTTAGCGGACAACTTCCAGACGCTTTTAGATGCAATCAATAAGGCAAAGCCTGCTGCCGTAAAGGGACAGTTCTTAAAGAGCGTAACCCTGGCTCCCACCATGGGCCCCGGCGTAAAGCTGAATCCGGCAAGAATCAGCTAAAATCAGCTGCCAAATAGATTGACATTTAGATTTTAATATGATATGCTTTTACAGCATGAGCACTACCCAAAGACAGCAGGTGCCGATAGGCATAAGGTTTCAAACGCCTGCCGAGGAGAGTCAAACTTCGAATCCCATCTGTCAGGTGAGTTCCTTAAGGGGGCTGTCCGGATCCGGCAAAAGCCGGGGGGATCGGAAGAATGAAAGAATATCCTCTCTGTCCTTAGGGCAGAGAGGTTTTTGTATGCAAGAGGGAGTGCCAAAATAAATAAAGGAGGTGCACCATTCGTGGCAAAAGTTGAGCTGAAAAAACCTGTGGTAGAAGAGATTGCTTCCTGTGTGGAAGGCGCAGCCTGTGCTGTTCTGGTAGACTACCGTGGTCTTACCGTGGAGCAGGATACCCGGTTCCGCAAGGAGCTGAGAGAAGCAGGCGTTATCTACAAGGTTTACAAAAACACAATGATGAATTTTGCATTCAAGGGCACAGAATTTGAGTGCCTGGCTCAGCACCTGGAAGGAACCAATGCGCTTGCAGTTTCCAAGACAGATGCGACTGCTCCGGCGAGAATTATCGCCAAGTATGCAAAAGAGACCCAGAAGCTTGAGATGAGAGCTGGCGTGATCGAGGGAACCTACTACGATGCAGTAGGTATGCAGGCAATCGCTGCTGTTCCGTCCAGAGAAGAGCTGCTGGGAAGATTGTTTGGCAGCATGAAGTCACCCATCAGCAATCTGGCTCGGGTACTGAACCAGATCGCCGAGAAAAACGCAGAGGCTTAAGCTTCTTAGGGAGGGCAAGCGAAAAGCGGGCCGCCTGGGGCTAGAGCAAAAGCAAAATAATAAAATTATCATGAAATAATCAGGAGGAAAATAAAATGGCAAAGTTAACGACTGCAGAATTTATTGAAGCTATTAAAGAGCTGTCCGTATTAGAGCTGAATGAGCTGGTAAAGGCATGTGAGGAAGAGTTTGGCGTATCCGCAGCAGCCGGTGTGATGGTTGCAGCAGGTCCGGCCGCTCCCGAGGCTGAGGAGAAGGATTCCTTCGACGTAGAGCTGACCGCAGCTGGAGATTCCAAGGTTAAGGTTATCAAGGTGGTTCGCGATGCAACCGGCCTGGGCCTGAAGGAAGCAAAAGAGCTGGTAGACGGCGCTCCCAAGGTAGTAAAGGAAGGCGCTACCAAGGCAGAGGCCGAGGAGTTGAAGAAGAAATTCGAAGAGGTTGGTGCAACTGTAACCTTAAAGTAATCAACCGTTATGGGGGCACATCCTGGGATGTGCCCTTTTTGTCATAAAATAGAGGGTGAGGAGGATACCAAGAATGAGGAAGGTATGGAATGTAACGGTTAATGGAACGGAGCATAAAATTGAGTATAAAACCGGATGGGGATCAAAGCTTCTTGTTGATGGGGCTACATATAAGTTGAAATCTCAGAATCCCTTTATTGTGTTGATTGATTGTCCCATTGTGATTGATGGAGCAGAAATTCGCATTGTGGCAATCGGAAACAAGGTGGATCTTGCAGTAAACGGTGTGTATCAGAGTAATCAGGAGAAATACATCCCGGTTCGGAACGTGCCAGGCCTGGGCCAATGTACTGTTGGGCTTAAGCTGTGTGGGTGGCTGGCTCCTCTGTGGTGCTCTGGGAATTCTTTTGGGAATTTTGTTTGGCTACCAGTACATTAATCAGAACCTGAAGGAAAAGAATGGCCTGGTTATTGTCATGTTTGTGATCTGCACGGCTATTCAGGTGGGCATTTGCTATCTGGTTAATTTCTCAGGGCTGCTTTATTATTAAGCATTACGGCCACTGTACCGTGCAAAATCAGGGATGACAAGTATATTCGGCCGTATGGCTGTAGTTGATAGGAGGAAGAGCAGTGGACTATAGAAACGATTTTGAACAGCCGCCGGAGCAGCCTGCAGGCAACGGCTATAATGGCGGAAACGGCTACAACGGAAATAACGGTTATAATAGTGGTAACGGAAACGGTTACAACGGAAATAACGGTTATAATGGTGGCAATGGAAATAACGGTTATAATGGTGGTAACGGAAACGGTTATAACGGAAATAACGGTTATAATGGCGGCAATGGCTATAACGGAAATAATGGCTACAATGTCTATCAGGGTCCCCAGGTTATTGTGGGCGAACCGGATAACAGTGGTAGCAGTACCTTTGCGGTAGTATCTCTGGTATTGGGCATTCTGGGATTGGTTTTTGTTTGCTGTCTCTATTGGCTATCCCTGATTATGGGTATTATTGGCTTGGTGTTGGGAATTATCAGTCTGGTGCAGAACCGGGATGGCAAAGGGTTAGCTATTGCGGGTACGGTTCTCAATGGCCTTTCCGTGTTAATATCCATTTTGCTGCTTGTGCTTGTTCTGACTATGGGGATTGGCCTGGATGACTGGACGGGGAGCTACATGAATAACACGCAGTATGAGAAGAGCCTGGAGTTGGATGAGAATGTTTCTCAGCTTCCAGCAAGTCCTCTGGTGATCACCCTGGAGTGAGAAGAAGCAGGTTTTAGAATGAAGAAATATCAGGTTACATGGGAAACGGTTTTCTTTTATATAGGAATACTGGGAATGATAGCTGCGGCAGGAGCCGCAGCTATTGTTCGTCAAAAAGGGATCCATTTAAGCGGGCAGCTTCTTCCCTGTATGCTGTATACTCTGACCGGGATTCCCTGTCCCGGCTGTGGGGGTACACGAGCTGTGGATTATTTGTTTCAGGGACGCATTCTGGACAGCCTGTTGGCGCATCCACTTGTGATTTATATGGTCCTGTTTTATTTGTACTTTCTGGGCAGCTATGGATATGAGAAGTTTCTGAAAAAACGCGTATTTTCCATCTGGCATCTGGCTGCCTTTCGGGAACTGCTGGTGGGCGGAGGCGTGTTGCTGGTGTTGCAGTGGATGGCAAAGCTGGTTTTGTGGACAAATACTGGAAAATTATGTTGACATGTAGAAAAGTATGTGTTATCATGGAAAATGCACTATTGTGGTGACATAGGCTTTTTATTCCGGCTATTTGTGCAGGAAAAGCTATAAATGCCGCATTTAGAAAGAAAGTAAGGGGTGAACGTCAATGGAAAAGAACAGAATCCGTCCTATTGTAACCGGTAAAAGTTCGAGAATGAGCTATTCAAGACAAAAAGAAGTTCTGGAAATGCCCAACCTGATTGAGGTTCAGAAGGATTCCTATCAGTGGTTTCTGGATGAAGGCCTGCGGGAGGTTTTTGCAGATATTTCTCCCATCGCAGATTACAGCGGACATTTGAGTCTTGAATTTGTGGATTTCACACTCTGTACTGGTGAGGGCGATATCAAATATACCATCGAGGAATGTAAAGAGAGAGATGCCACCTATGCAGCACCCCTGAAGGTAAAGGTGCGTCTTTACAATAAAGAGACAGATGAGATTAATGAGCATGAGATATTCATGGGTGATTTGCCCCTAATGACGGAGACAGGCACCTTTGTAATCAATGGTGCGGAGCGTATCATTGTCAGCCAGCTGGTTCGTTCCCCTGGTATTTACTATGCCATTGACCATGATAAGGTGGGTAAAAGACTGTTTTCCTCCACTGTGATTCCAAACCGCGGTGCGTGGCTGGAATATGAGACGGACTCCAATGATATTTTCTATGTGCGTGTAGACAGAACCAGAAAGGTCCCCATTACGGTATTGGTGCGTGCTTTGGGATGGGGAACCAATGCAGAGATTATAGAGCTGTTCGGCGAGGAGCCGAAGATTATGGCCACCCTGACCAAGGATACGGCGGAAAACTATCAGGAGGGTCTCTTAGAGCTGTACAAAAAAATCCGTCCTGGTGAGCCTCTGGCTGTAGAGAGCGCAGAGAGCCTGATTACCAGTATGTTCTTTGACCCCAGAAGATATGACCTGGCTAAGGTGGGACGCTATAAATTTAATAAGAAGCTTTTGCTGAAAAATAGAATCCGTTACCAGACTCTGGCGGAGGATGTGGTGGATACTACCACGGGAGAGATCCTGGCGGAGGCCGGCACGGAGATTACGGCGGAGTTGGCTGATAAGATCCAGAACGCCGCAGTTCCTTTTGTGATGATTCGCCATGAGGAGCGGGATGTCCGTGTAATCTCCAATATGATGGTGGATCTCAGAAGCTTTGTGGATGTAGATCCCAAAGAGGTGGGGATTACAGAATTAGTATATTATCCGGCACTGGAAAAAATACTGGAAGAAAATAGCGATCTGGAGGACATAAAAGCAGCCATTCGCAGGAATGTGCATGAGCTGATCCCCAAGCATATTACCAAGGAGGATATCATTGCCTCCATTAACTATAACATGCATCTGGAATACGGCATGGGCAACGACGACGATATCGACCATTTAGGCAATCGCCGGATTCGCTCCGTGGGCGAGCTTTTGCAGAATCAGTACCGCATTGGTCTGTCCCGTCTGGAGAGAGTTGTCCGGGAGCGTATGACCACCCAGGATCAGGAGGGCATTACCCCCCAGTCTCTGATCAATATTAAGCCGGTGACGGCGGCGGTGAAGGAGTTCTTTGGATCCTCTCAGCTATCCCAGTTTATGGACCAGAATAATCCCCTGGGTGAGCTGACTCACAAGCGGCGTCTGTCTGCCCTGGGTCCTGGCGGCTTGTCCAGAGACCGGGCCGGATTTGAGGTGCGCGACGTACACTACTCCCATTACGGAAGAATGTGTCCCATTGAGACCCCTGAAGGTCCTAATATCGGTCTGATTAACTCACTGGCTTGCTATGCCAGAATCAACGAATATGGGTTTGTGGAGGCTCCCTACCGGAGAATCGACAAGACAGACCCCAAGAATCCCCGGGTAATTGATGAGGTGGTTTATATGACTGCCGACGAGGAGGACAATTACCATGTGGCCCAGGCCAATGAGGCTCTGGACGAAGAGGGACATTTTATCCGGAAGAACGTATCCGGACGTTACCGGGAAGAGACCCAGGAATATGAGCGTTCCATGTTTGACTATATGGACGTTTCTCCCAAGATGGTGTTCTCTGTGGCTACAGCTCTGATTCCCTTCCTGGAGAATGACGATGCCAACCGGGCTCTGATGGGTTCCAACATGCAGAGGCAGGCCGTGCCACTCTTGGTGACGGAGGCTCCTGTGGTGGGAACTGGTATGGAGACCAAGGCAGCGGTGGACTCCGGCGTGTGTGTGCTGGCCAGACGGGCCGGTGTGGTGGAGCGGGCTGTATCCAATGAGATTGTGGTGAAATGTGCTGATGGCACCCGGGATACCTACCGGCTGACCAAGTTTGCCCGCAGTAATCAGAGTAACTGCTACAACCAGAAGCCCATTGTATTTAAGGGTGACAAGGTGGAAGAGGGTCAGGTTATTGCAGACGGACCTTCTACCTCCAACGGAGAGATTGCCCTGGGGAAAAATCCTCTTATCGGATTTATGACCTGGGAGGGCTATAACTACGAGGACGCAGTATTATTAAGTGAGAGACTGGTGCAGGAGGATGTATATACCTCCGTGCACATTGAGGAATATGAGGCGGAGGCCCGGGATACCAAACTGGGACCTGAGGAAATCACCCGGGATGTGCCCGGTGTGGGAGACGACGCCTTAAAGGATCTGGATGAGCGGGGAATTATTCGCATAGGCGCAGAGGTGCGGGCTGGCGATATTCTGGTGGGGAAGGTAACCCCCAAGGGAGAGACGGAGCTGACAGCGGAAGAGCGGCTGCTTCGGGCTATCTTTGGAGAAAAGGCCAGGGAGGTCCGGGATACCTCCTTAAAGGTACCTCACGGGGAATATGGTATCGTGGTGGATGCCAAGGTATTTACCCGGGAGAACGGCGATGAACTGCCTCCAGGCGTGAATCAGTCCGTGCGCATTTATATTGCCCAGAAGCGGAAGATTTCCGTGGGTGACAAGATGGCAGGCCGCCATGGAAACAAGGGTGTGGTTTCCCGGGTACTTCCCGTGGAGGATATGCCTTTTCTGCCAAACGGACGCCCCCTGGATATCGTATTGAATCCCTTAGGTGTGCCCTCCCGTATGAACATCGGACAGGTATTGGAGATTCACCTGAGTCTGGCGGCCAAGGCCCTGGGCTTCCAGGTAGCCACGCCAGTGTTTGACGGGGCAAACGAAGTGGATATTATGGACACTCTGGACTTGGCAAATGATTATGTAAATCTGGACTGGGAAGAGTTCGAGGCCAGACATAAGGAGGAGTTGCTTCCGGAGGTTTTGGAATATCTGTATAAGAACCGGGATCACAGAGAGGTCTGGAAGGGCGTGCCTATTTCCAGAGATGGAAAGGTGCGGCTTCGTGACGGACGGACCGGGGAATATTTTGACAGTCCCGTTACCATCGGGCATATGCATTACCTGAAGCTTCATCACCTGGTGGATGACAAGATTCATGCCCGCTCCACAGGACCATACTCTCTGGTAACCCAGCAGCCACTGGGCGGAAAGGCTCAGTTTGGCGGACAGCGCTTCGGTGAGATGGAGGTATGGGCTCTGGAGGCCTACGGTGCATCCTACACCCTCCAGGAGATTCTGACCATGAAGTCCGACGATGTGGTGGGCCGGGTGAAAACTTACGAGGCCATTATCAAGGGCGACAACATTCCGGAGCCGGGAATCCCTGAATCCTTCAAGGTGCTCTTAAAGGAATTGCAGTCTCTGGGACTGGATGTACGGGTGCTCAGGGAGGACAATACGGAAGTGAAGATCATGGAGACCAGCGATTACGGCGAGGTGGATCTGCGCTCTATCATTGAGGGAGATCGGAACTTTGGCGGTGACGAGGAGTCCTTCCGTGATTACGGATTCCAGAAGCAGGAATTTGAAGGCGACGAGCTGGTGGACATCGAGGAAGAGGAAGAAGACGACGAGGACGATGAGTTCCCGGATTTTGATGACGTGTTGGATGACGAAGAATAGAAGGGAGTGCCACACATGCCAGAGACGACAAATAATGAAGTGTATCAGCCGATGACCTTTGATGCCATCAAGATTGGTCTTGCTTCTCCGGAAAAGATTCGGGAGTGGTCCAGGGGTGAGGTAAAAAAGCCCGAGACCATTAATTACCGGACTTTGAAGCCGGAAAAGGATGGCCTGTATTGTGAGCGCATCTTTGGACCCAGCAAGGACTGGGAATGTCATTGTGGAAAATATAAGAAGATCAGATATAAAGGCGTTGTCTGCGACCGCTGCGGGGTGGAGGTAACCAAGTCCAATGTCCGCCGGGAGCGCATGGGGCATATTGAGTTGGCGGCTCCGGTTTCTCATATCTGGTATTTTAAGGGAATCCCCAGTCGTATGGGCTTGATCCTGGATCTGTCTCCCAGAACCCTGGAGAAAGTGCTGTATTTTGCTTCCTATATTGTACTGGATCCGGGAGACACCAGTCTCCAGTATAAGCAGATTCTCACGGAAAAAGAGTACCAGGATGAGCGGGAGAAATATGGAAACCGCTTCCGTGTAGGCATGGGTGCGGAGTCTATCCAGGAGCTTCTGCGTGCCATTGACCTGGAGAAGGAGTCCACAGAGCTAAAAGCAGCCCTGAAGGATGCCACCGGACAGAAGCGCGCCCGCATTATTAAGCGCCTGGAGGTGGTAGAGGCTTTCCACGGCTCCGGAAACAAGCCGGAGTGGATGATTATGGATGCCATTCCTGTGATCCCGCCGGATCTGCGTCCCATGGTGCAGCTGGACGGCGGACGTTTTGCCACGTCAGATTTAAATGATTTATACAGAAGAATTATCAACCGCAACAACCGTTTAAAACGGCTGTTGGAGCTGGGAGCGCCAGACATTATCGTGAGAAATGAAAAGCGCATGCTTCAGGAGGCGGTGGATGCCCTTATAGACAATGGACGGAGAGGACGTCCTGTGACCGGGCCGGGAAACCGGGCCCTGAAATCCCTCTCCGATATGCTGAAAGGAAAATCCGGACGTTTCCGTCAGAATCTTCTGGGTAAGCGCGTGGATTACTCCGGACGTTCTGTTATCGTGGTAGGACCAGAGCTGAAAATTTACCAGTGTGGTCTGCCCAAGGAGATGGCCATTGAGCTGTTTAAGCCCTTTGTCATGAAGGAGCTGGTGCAGAATGGCACGGCCCACAACATCAAGAGCGCCAAAAAGATGGTGGAGCGCCAGGTACAGCCGGAGGTGTGGGATGTACTGGAGGAGGTTATCAAAGAGCATCCGGTGATGCTGAACCGGGCCCCTACTCTGCATCGACTGGGAATCCAGGCCTTTGAGCCCATTCTGGTAGAGGGTAAGGCCATTAAGCTTCATCCTCTGGTGTGTACTGCTTTTAACGCAGACTTTGACGGAGACCAGATGACGGTGCATCTGCCCCTTTCCGTGGAGGCTCAGGCTGAGTGTCGGTTCCTGCTGTTGTCTCCCAACAACCTGTTAAAGCCTTCTGATGGAGGTCCGGTGGCTGTCCCTTCCCAGGATATGGTGCTGGGTATCTATTACCTGACCCAGGAGCGTCCGGGAGAGATGGGAGAGGGCAAGTATTTTAAGAGTGTAAACGAGGCTATCTTGGCCTATGAAAACGGAATTATCAAACTGCAAAGCCGGATTAAGGTGCGGGTAAGCAAAAAGCTTCCCGATGGCAGTGTGATTTCCGATATGATTGATTCCACCATGGGGCGTTTTATCTTCAATGAGATTTTGCCCCAGGATCTGGGATTTGTGGACAGAACCGTGCCAGGCAATGAGCTGAAGCTGGAGGTTGATTTCCATGTGGGCAAAAAGGGCCTGAAGCAAATTCTGGAGAAGGTTATCAATACCCACGGAGCTACCAAGACGGCAGAGGTGCTGGATGATATTAAGGCCATGGGCTATAAATATTCCACCCGAGCGGCCATGACTGTATCCATTTCGGATATGACCGTGCCCCCGGAGAAGCCGGAGCTCATTGCAAAAGCGCAGGATACGGTGGACCGGATCACCCGCAACTATAAGCGTGGCCTGATTACCGAGGAGGAGCGCTACAAGGAGGTTGTGGAGACCTGGAAGGAAACGGACAAAGTGCTGACCAAGGCCCTTCTGGATGGTCTGGATAAGTATAACAACATTTATATGATGGCAGACTCCGGCGCCCGTGGATCCGATAAGCAGATTAAACAGTTGGCTGGCATGCGTGGATTGATGTCAGATACCACGGGACATACCATAGAGCTGCCTATTAAGTCCAACTTCCGTGAGGGACTGGACGTACTGGAGTATTTCATGTCCGCCCACGGCGCACGCAAGGGTCTGTCTGACACGGCTCTGCGTACAGCAGACTCCGGTTATTTGACTCGTCGTCTGGTGGATGTTTCCCAGGAGCAGATTATCCGGGAGATTGATTGCTCAGAGGGGAAGGAAATCCCCGGCATGTATGTAAAGGCCTTTATGGATGGCAAGCAGGAGATTGAAATCCTCCAGGAGCGTCTTACGGGACGGTTTTCCTGTGAGACCATCTGTGACAGAGAGGGGAATGTGATTGTAAAGGCCAATCACATGATTACTCCCAGGCGGGCGGAAGCCATTATAAAGAACGGGGTGGATGCGGACGGCAACCCCTATGACAAGGTGAAGATCCGTACCATTTTGACCTGTAAATCCCATATTGGAATCTGTGCCAAGTGCTATGGATCCAACATGGCTACAGGGGAGGCCGTGCAGGTAGGAGAGTCCGTGGGAATTATTGCGGCTCAGTCCATCGGAGAGCCGGGTACCCAGCTGACCATGCGTACCTTCCATACCGGTGGCGTGGCCGGTGGCGATATTACCCAGGGTCTTCCCCGTGTGGAGGAGCTTTTCGAGGCCAGAAAGCCCAAGGGCTTGGCCATTATCACGGAGATTCCAGGTACAGTGACCATTCTGGACACCAAGAAAAAGCGGGAGATCCAGGTGACCCGGGACAATGGAGAGTCCAAGACCTATCTGATTCCCTATGGTTCCCGTATGAAGGTGCAGGACGGCCAGGTTCTGGAGGCCGGTGACGAGCTTACCGAGGGTAGCGTGAATCCCCACGACATCCTGAAGATTAAGGGAATCCGGGCAGTACAGGATTACATGATTCAGGAGGTACAGCGAGTGTACCGTCTCCAGGGTGTGGAGATCAATGATAAGCACATCGAGGTAATTGTGCGCCAGATGCTGAAAAAGATCCGGGTGGAGAATAATGGAGATTCGGAGCTTCTTCCTGGCACTCTTGTGGATGTGTTGGAGTTTGATGATGTCAATGAACAGCTGATTCGGGAGGGCAAGCAGCCGGCTGAGGGCAAGCAGGTGATGTTGGGTATTACCAAGGCTTCTCTGGCCACCAATTCCTTCCTGTCTGCGGCTTCCTTCCAGGAAACCACCAAGGTGTTAACTGAGGCGGCTATTAAGGGCAAGGTAGACCCCCTTATCGGTCTCAAAGAGAACGTTATCATCGGAAAGCTGATTCCGGCCGGTACTGGCTTAAAGCGTTACCGGAATGTGAAGCTGGACAGTGATATGGAGACGCTGGAGGAACTGGATGAGTTGGAAGGCGTCGAAGAAGTGGAGCTGGAGGAGAGCCAGGAGCTTGACTTTGACTTGGAGGAGCTTTCTGACGAGGAATACTCGGATGATATGACGGACCAGGAAGAGGCAGATGAGGACGTGACTGCTGAAGAAGAGGCGGAAGAGGAGCCGGCTGAGGTGTAGAGCCAAAGCCTGGAGGCCTGTAAAAGAGCTGTCCTTGACAGAAGGACCAGCATAAAATAAGATAGAAGAGGGCTGTCGGAGTTTTGTGGCAGGCCCTCTTTTTTGCTCTTTGGGTGGCTGTTTTTTTCGATTCGGAAGGAATTCTGTGTAAAAGGAAGAAACAATAAAATTTTTGGTTAAAAATAGAAAACGAAGAAAATATTTTCTTGGCAAACGGGAAACACCATGCTATAATTGAAAAAATTGGATATGGGAAAGAAGTCTGAGGGTGGACATGAAACAATGTCTGCCTGTTTTTATATCCAGTAATAGCAGCAGGGAGGAGCGAGTATGATGGAAATGATAGAAGCGACAATCAATGTTATCAACAAAATCGATGAAGTTGTGTGGGGGTGGGGAATGATCCTTCTCCTTCTGGGTACGCATCTGTTTATGACCATTCGCACGGGATTTATTCAGTGGAAAACGGTTTCCAGGGGAATTCGTTTATCTGTAACCAAGGACCCGAATGCGGAGGGAGAGGTTAGCCAGTTTGGCGCGCTGGCCACAGCGCTGGCGTCTACCATTGGCACTGGTAATATTATCGGAGTGGGGACAGCCATTGCCATGGGAGGCCCAGGGGCTGTGCTCTGGTGCTGGCTTACCGGTGTGTTCGGCATTGCCACCAAGTATGCGGAGTCTTTGATTGCGGTGAAATATCGGGTAAAGACAGCGGATGGCCGGATGCAGGGCGGAGCCATGTATGCCCTGGAGAGGGGATTAAAATGGAAAAAACTGGGAAAAGTTATGGCTTTGATTTTTGCCGTTTTAGCGGGCGCTGCCTCCTTTGGAATCGGCTGTGCCACCCAGGTAAATGCCATTGCCACTGTATGTGAGGAAAATTTACATATTGACGGTGCTCTGGTGGGCGTAGTCATTGCAGTTTTGACAGCGGTGGTTATTTTCGGCGGTATCCGCAGCATTGCCCGGGTCTGCGAGAAGTTGGTTCCCTTTATGGCTTTCTTTTATGTGGTGGGCTGCCTGATTATCTTGGGAATCAATCACGATTTTATTCTTCCGGCCATTCAAACCATCTGTAAACTGGCCTTTACCCCGGGGGCGGCTGCAGGCGGCCTGGTGGGAAGCGGCGTTATGATGGCTATGCGCTATGGTGTGGCCAGAGGATTGTTTTCCAATGAATCGGGTATGGGATCTGCTCCCATTGCAGCGGCGGCGGCACAGACCAGGAATCCCGTGCGCCAGGCGCTGGTTTCCGCTACAGGAACCTTTTGGGACACGGTAGTGGTATGTCTGATGACCGGACTGGTGCTGGTTTCTACCATTATGAAGAATCCAGCTATCAACGCCAATGAGATTAGCAATGGCGGTGTATTGACTTCCATGGCCTTTGGACAGATCCCCTATCTGGGACCTGTGATTCTGGTGGTGGGCATTATCTCCTTTGCCTACTCTACCATTTTGGGCTGGGCCTACTATGGGGAGCGGTGTGTGGAGTATTTTGCGGGAAAGAAAGGATTGTTGCCTTACCGGTTGATCTATGTGCTGGTGGCCGCCATTGCCCCTGTCGTGGCTCTGGACTTGGTATGGACCATTGCGGATATTTTAAATGCCCTTATGGCTGTTCCCAATTTGTTGGCGGTGCTGCTGCTTTCCCCGGTGATAGTGGCAGAAACTCGAAAATATATTCGGGATTTGGATTTGCAGGATGACACACCGATTCCTGTGATTGAAACCGGACGTCGAAGATAAAAATGGGAAAAGTTTTTCATAGCAATAAGAAAAAGAGGGTCGGCACGGTTTTCTGTGCAGACCCTCTATCCATAATGTCATTCATAGGCGGTTTCCATTGGATGTGAAATTTAGCTTCATAAGAAATCCTCTTTTTAAGTTATTTGGGATATCTTGCAATTTGTTTGTTGTTATGAGATGATTGTATCACTTGGGGAGAGAGCTGGTGGGTTGCCCTATCCCGGCTATTATTTCTGCTCAATGAGCATCAGAGAACCGTTGAAAACGGACCTTCCGAGTATAGGAAGAAGAAGCGGGAGGAGGAAAAGCAGTGACAGAACGCAGATGCATGATGCGCTATGTATCAAACGCAGGCATGGTATTGGTGGCAGAAGGGCAGGCCATAGGGATTGACGTGTTTTCCAGGGATCCCTCTAGACTGTACCCGGATACGCCGCCTGGGATACGCCAGGAGCTTCTGGATGAGATAGAGCAGGGCAACCTGAAGACTTTGATTTTTACCCATGGGCATGGGGACCATTTCTGTCGGGAAGATGTGGAGGAGGCGCTGGAGAGAAATCCCAGATTACAGGTGATTTCCACGGTTCCGGTTATACAGGAGCTTTTGTCGGCCGGAAAGGAAAAAGGGCTGCCAGGAGAAGGGAGCCTTCCCCTGGGGGGATATCACTTGCAGGCCATAACCAGGGAGAAAACAGCCCAGGGGCCTTTTTGGATGCAGCTGGGGGCATTTCGCACAGGCTTTCTGCATACAATACATGAGGGTGTCCCATATGCCCAGGTGCCTAACCTAACCCTTTTGATGGAGGTAGCCGGGCAGCGATGGGTGGTGGCGGGAGACGCGGCTCCGAGGGGTGAGCTGTTTGCGCAAATTGCCTGCTGGAAGAAAGAACTTGACTGGTTTTTTCTCCCCTTTCCCTACGTGGGGGTGAGTTCCACCCGGTGTTTGCTTAAGAAAATGCTGGACATCCGACAGAGCTTTGTGCTCCATGAGCCACGACGAGAAGCGGACCATCAAAATTGGCGGGAGAACACCAGGCGCATATGTATGCAGGCCAGGGATGGTCTTCCCTTACCAGTGTTTGCAGAGGAGCCGGGAAGCTGGTATAGGCTATAGCACAGAGACAAAAGAGGAAGTATAAAAAACAAGGAGGTTTTCTGACCAAAGCTGGGGAAAACTGTCTGAGAAAGAGGAATATCCTATGAATGGGAGCTTTAAACATACCTTAAAGGCCTGTTATCTGGGCTATATAACCCAGGCGATTATCAACAATCTGGCACCACTGTTGTTTGTAACCTTTCAAAAACAGTTCCAAGTGTCTGTGGAGCAGCTGGGACTTTTGATTTCTATGAACTTTTTTATCCAAATGGTGGTGGATGTGTTGGCTGCCCGCTATGTGGAGCAGCTGGGGTATCGGGCCTGCTTAGTGGTTGCTCATTTCCTCTGTGTAGTGGGATTGGCAGGGCTAAATTTTTTCCCCATATGGCTGCCCTGGCCGGTAGTGGGATTGGCTTTGGCCATGGGGATCAATGCGGTGGGGGGAGGGCTTATTGAGGTTCTGGTAAGTCCTCTGGTGGAGGCGTTGCCCGGGGAGCAAAAGGCCTCGGCCATGAGCATGTTACATTCTTTTTACTGCTGGGGACACATGGCAGTGGTGTTGGCCTCCACTTTGTATTTTAATCTGTTTGGCCTGGAAAACTGGAATTATCTCCCATTGCTTTGGGCCCTCGTCCCTTTGGCAAATGCCTTTTTGTTTGGTCGGGTGCCGATAAGAACCTTATCGGAGGATGGTGCAGGGCTTTCCCTAAGCAGGCTGCTTTCCTTGCGGCTGTTCTGGTTGTTTTTTGTGCTGATGATTTGCAGCGGTGCGGCGGAGCAGGCCATGTCCCAGTGGTCCTCTCTGTTTGCGGAGACGGGCCTTGGGGTATCCAAAACTCTGGGGGATTTACTGGGGACCTGCACCTTTGCTCTTCTTATGGGAGCTAGCCGTTTATTTTATGGGAAAAAGGGGAGCCAGATCCCATTACAGACCTATTTGTTTGTAAGTGCATCCCTCTGTGTAGGCGCCTATCTGCTGGCCGTGTTTGCCCCCTGGCCCCTTCTGTCTTTAGTGGGTTGTGGGTTCTGTGGATTTTCGGTGGGCATTATGTGGCCTGGGGTATTTAGCATGGCTTCCCTTTATATACCCATGGGAGGGACAGCTATGTTTGGGCTGCTGGCTCTGGCCGGGGATGTGGGTTGCTCCGCAGGCCCGGGACTGGTAGGGATGATTTCCGGCCTGGCAGACGGGGAGCTGAAGGCAGGGCTCCTGGCATCGGTGATATTTCCTTTGCTTCTGGTTTTGCTCGTACCAGGACTGGGGCGGAATAAGAAAATGGATGGAACTGACATAAAAATGAAATCATAATGTAAAGAAAAAATAATAATTGTAATAATTTTGTAATAATTAGGTTGACATAATGAAGATAATCTGTTAAAATATGGATTATGAACAGAATAAGAGTTATTGCAGTTGTATTAAGTATGGTTTTGTTCCTTTTGGGAGCAGCAGGTAATACGAATGAGGAAACCAGAAAGACGGCTAACTCTTACGAAAGCAAAGAAGTGGAAGATACGAAGGTACAGCTTGCCGGAGAGACGGTTCTGGCAAGTGTGAGCTATATAGAAGAAATGCGGCAGCTGACAGAGATGGACGCTGTTTTGGGACCAGCAGATACAGGCCTGGCACAGGCCAGACGGCCGGAGACACCTGATGTCTCGGAGCTGTCAGAAAATGAAAGTGAGAATGAAAGTGAAAACCAAGGGAATCCAGGCTGGGTTGTTGAGATTTCTCAGGAAGACTATACAGCGCTCTTAAAGCTGGTGGAGGCGGAGACCTCCGGGGAAGATATTAAGGGCCGGATGCTGGTAGCCAATGTGGTACTGAACCGTCTGGAGACTGGAAGATTTGGAGCAAGTGTGAAGGAGGTTATTTATCAGAGAGTGGATGGAAGGGCTCAGTTTTCTCCGGTAGGAACCGGGAAGATTGAGCGGGTAGTGGTTTCTCCGGAAACAGTGGAGGCTGTGGAGCGGGTACTGTGTGGGGAGGATGAATCCCAGGGAGCGCTATACTTTGCCGCCCGGGCTCACGCGAACCCCAAGAATATGGCCTGGTTTGACAGAAATCTTACCAGACTGTTTGCCTACCACGGACATGAGTTTTTCATCTAAATAAAACGGGTTCTGTCAGCTGTAATCTTGGCTGTACAGAACCCGTTTTTGCTTGGGTGATATGAGCGGCGATGGTCCAGTGGGAGAAGACGAAGGTGTCCTCCTGGTATGTTTACTGTGTCTTACCCAGCATTTTTTCCAGAGCCTCCAGAGTTCCCACGGAGCCGCCTTTGGCTGCAAATCCCCATTCGGCATAGATGCCATCCAGGAATCGACCCGCGGCAACGCCTGTTTCCGGCTTTTCCTGAATCAGCAGGCGGGTGACCTGAAAGGAGCGAAAAATCGCACCAGCCGTTTCTCCGCCTATAATCACAATGCGGTTCACAAAAACCCGAGAGCATACTTCATTGGCACATTTAACCAGTATTTGCAAGATCTTTTGGGGTAAATCCTTGCCGGAAAGCTCCTGGGGGACATGAGGTATTACCATAAAGTTTTGTTTTTGGTTGGCCAGCTGGCAGGCCCTTGCCACCCGTTGCAGCTCTTCCTCCTCCTGGCCCTTGAGGCAGGCATCTATTTTTAGGGGCACCACCTTGAGCCCTCGCATTTCACTATATGCGATCTGCTCTCTTGATACCTGATAGGCAGAGCCGCAAAAACAGGCGCAGCGGATATTCTCTGGTTCCTTCTCTTTTTTTGTTCCTTTTCCATATAGGGTTTTGGTCACGCCTCCCAGCAGGCCCAGGGTTCCGGCCCACAAGGCATTTGGATAATCTCTGTGGAGGGCAGAAAAAATATCTCTGCAATCCTGATCGGAAACCGCATCAAAAATCAAAATCCTACAGGAATCCTCTAATTTTTTCTCCACAACTTCCCGAAACCGACCGCATTTTACCGCGTCAATATCAATCCCCGCCACAGAAAGCCTTGTTGCCTTTTGAAAAATATCCAGGGCAGAGGATTCCCGGGCTCTGTGGACAGGATCTGTGGCATACAGAGATTTTTCCAGAATCTGTCCTTTTACAAACTGATTTCCGTAGAGGGTAAAGGTTCCAAACTGAGGCAGGGCCGGCAGCACGAAACAGACAGGCCATCTTCCCCACAGTAACAGTGCCTCAATCTCCGCAGCAGGATTTCCCCGAAATCCCATGTCCAGCTTTTTTATTACAATGCCTTCATAATCCCGATTGTTTTCTGCAAATATCTTATGGAGGTCATAGGCCTTTTCTCTGGGCAGGCTTCGAGTTCCCATATTGACACAGACCTGCATCTGACCTGCATCCTGCCAGGCATTCGCCTCCGTATATACGATAACTTCCTTTCCACAGGCTACCGGGAATGCTCCCGTATCCACGGCGCCTGTTAAATCATCTGCTAAAATCAGCAAACGTTCCATGGTTTATCCCTCTTAAGCTTACTCGGCAATGAGAATCCTTCCCCTCTCAGGCATAAGCTCCCGGTAGGCTTCCGGGACCTCATCGCTGATCAGCACATCCACATCCTGTAAGTATCCATTGGAAAAAAAACCGCTTTTTCCAAACTTGGAGCTGTCGGCGGCAATGACCACCTGTTCGGCCAGAGCCATTCCCTGGGTCCGGATGGAGGAGAGCTGAATGTTGTGATAGATCAGTCTTCCGTCCTGCATAATAGCTCCTGGAGAAGACAAGTAATAGGTAAAATGCATATTTTTAATATTCATCTCCACCATGTCCCCCACCAGAAGATAGGTTCCGGCCCAAATACATCCGCCCAGTACAATGGTGGTCACAGAAGCGCTCGCAGCCAGCATCATGGCAATATTCAGATCCACGGTGATCACCGTGATGTTTTTCTCCGTTATGCACCTGGCAATTTCCAGCTGGGTAGTGCCGCCTTCCATAAAAATCACATCATTATCCTTCAGAAAATTTGCCACACAGCGTCCGATGGCCCTTTTCTCCTCCAGATTTTCTTCTTTCCTGCGGTCAAAAGATTCAAAGCCCTGCCCCTTAAAATTGCTGCTGGTAATACTCCCATGCCGCTGGATCACCAGCTCCTTGGATGCCATAATCTCCACATCTCTGCGGACAGTTGACTCGGAAATATGCAGATGTTTTGCAATCTCCGAAACCGTCACGATTTTATTCCGCACAACAAACTTTTCTATCTCACAAATCCGTTTATCCCGGTCCATATCCTTCCACTCCCTCTATTTTCGGCAAACTTTCCCTATAACATTCGTGTGCTTATTATAGCACAGGACTCTTCGGAATGTCCAAAAAAACAGGGAGGACAAAAAGCCTTTCGCCTATGCCAGTAAATCCGGTATCAGTGTTACAATTCCGGGAACATAAGATATCAAAAGCAAAATCACCAGCATGGCCAAAATATAGGGAACCATTGCACGGGAAAGCTGGGAAATGGACTTTTTGGAGATTCCACAACCCACATAGAGTACAGTACCCACCGGCGGCGTCAAAAGTCCGATGCAAAGATTCACTGTAATCACAACGCCGAACCAGACGGGACTTAACCCGAACTGTTTGATAATAGGCAGGAAGATGGGAGTCATAATCAAAAGCGCTGGCGTTAAGTCCATGACGCAGCCTATGACCAGCAAAATGATATTAATCAGCAAAATAATCACATACTTATTATCTGACACGTTTAGTAAAGCCTCTGAGATCATTCCCGGAATTCTGGCTGTAGAGATAAAATAGGCCACAGAGGTAGCGGAGCCAATGACCAGAAAAACGGTGGCTGTGCTCTTGGCTGCTGCCAGCAATACCCGTGGAAATGCCTTCCATTTTAGTTCCCTATACACAAACAGGGAAATAAAAATGGCGTACACACAGGCAACCACAGCTGATTCCGTAGGGGTTGCGATTCCCGTCAGGATACCTCCCATAATAATAACAGGGAGCAGCAAAGACCAGATGGCGTCCCTTGTGGCAGCAGCTACCTCCCTCCAGAGAAATACCCGTGAGGAGCTGTAGGAATCCTTATTTCTGGTATAAAACCACCAGACAATTCCCAGAGCACCCCCGATCAGGATTCCAGGAATCATCCCCGCCTCAAAGAGCTGGATAATAGACACCTGGCCCATAACGCCATAGAGAATAAAGGGAATGCTGGGTGGGATAATGGGTCCAATGGTCCCGGCAGCACAAATCAGATCCACACTGCGCTCTTCATGGTATCCTTCGCTTTTCATCAGAGGATACAGTACAGAGCCAACAGCCGCCGTGTCCGCCAGGGCAGACCCGGATACACCTGCAAACAGCATGCCTGTCAAAATACTCACATAGCCCAGGCTTCCTTTAATATGTCCCAGCAGAGAGCTGGCAAAGCGGACGATCCGCTTGGAAATTCCGCCCTCATTCATAATCTCTCCGGCTAACATAAAGAAGGGGACCGCCATAATAGTAAAACTGTTTACTCCCCGAATCATGTTCTGAACAATGACAGATGGCTCTGTAATTCCGCTCATATACATCATGACCGTGGCTGTAATAAGCAGGGCAAACCCTATGGGTACATTGATGGCAATAAAGCCAAAGAGGCAGATTAGAAAAATTTGCAGCATCCCTGTCACCTTCTTTCTTTCCTGCTTTTTCTAAATTCCAGAATTGCGCAAATAAACTTGATCACTGCCTGAATCGCCATAATTCCAAAAGAAACCGGCGCAATGGCGTACACAAATCCATAGCTTGTTTTTGTGGCCGGAGAGGTCCAGCTCCATTGATTCTTGGCCAGAGCAACCCCTCCCCGAATCAAAATAAGAAGTATCCCAAATACCAGGATGTAGCTGAGCAAGGTTATAAGTAAACGGGGTACCTTTGGCAGCATATTTACGATAGAATCAAACCCCACATGTTTATTTTCTTCGTAAGCTACCACAGATCCCACCAGAGTCAGCCAGATCATCAAAAACCGGGAAGTCTCCTCTGCCCATGCTATGGAACTGTTAAATACAAATCTGCTGAGAACACTCCAGAAAACGATCAACACCATTCCGGCCAGAGTGATGACTGCAAGGAGCCCCATCAGTCTTAACAGCAGCTGATATAGTTTTTTCAACACTTCCATAATTAAATTCTCCTATTTATAGTTCCGCGTTGGCTTTGGAGTTAGTTTGTGGTTGCCATGATTTCCTGGATTTTGGAAATCAGTTCGCCGTATTGGTCTGTGTAGCTGTCGTAGATGGGGGAGACGGCATCCACCCAAAGCTGGCGTTCCTCTGGGGTCAGCTCGGTTACGGTCATGCCGGCCTCCTCCAGCTTCTGCACATAGCCCTCGTCCAATTCCCGGGAGAGTTGTCGGTTGGCTTCCACAGCTGCTTTTGCTGCCTGGTCAATGGCTGCCTGATCCTCCGGGGATAGACTGTTATACAGAGCAGCGTTCATGCAGAACATATGGGGGCCGTAGATATGGCCGGTTCTGGTCACATAGCCCTGGACCTCATAGAAATTATTGAGGTAGATGGTGTTTAAGGGATTCTCCTGCCCGTCGATGGTCTTTTGCTGGAGGGCAGTGAAGACCTCAGAAAAGGCCATGGGGGTGGGATTGGCGCCTAAGAGCTCAAAGGTCTTTAAAAATACTTCGCTTTCCGGCGTGCGGATTTTCATTCCCTTGATATCCTCCGGGGTATGGATTTCTTTTACGCTGTTGGTAATGTTGCGGAATCCGTTTTCAAAATATCCTAAAATATGTACACCGCCCTTTTCCTCGATGACCTTGTTGATTCCCTGGCCGATTTCTCCATCAAAGACCTTGTCGGCTCCCTCCGTGTTGGAAAAGAGAAATGGCATGTCAAATACGCCCACGTCCGGGCAGACTCCTGTGAACACGCTGGGGGTGGTACAGCATACCTCCAGGGTTCCCATGGAAACGGCCTCTGTCACCACTGTGTCATCTCCCAGCTCTGCGTTTGCGTATACCTGTACATCAAAACGCCCTTCTGTCAGCTCCTCCAGCTTTTCCTCAAAGGTCTGGGAGCCTACTACCATGGGGGTCCCTTCTGCCAGGCCACAGGCGATTTTGATCACAATAGGCTCCTCATCCGGAGATTCCTTCTCTGCCTCCGCTGTGGGCTCTGTTTCTGCTGTTTCCGCTGGTGCCTTTGCTTCCTCTGTTTTTCCCTGACATCCGCTTACGCCTAATACCAACATTGCAGCCATCATAAGGCTGATCACTCTTTTTCTCTGCATAAAAACCTCCCTGTATTTTGTTGCCTTTTGCTTTTACCCTTGCCTTTGCAGCATTTCTGCCACAAATGCAATATGTGCCGTATCCTCCACCAGCTCCGCTGTGTCAAAGCACTGTGACATGCCCTTTTCATAGACAATGATGCCATGTGCCTTTAAAACTGCCGCGTGAATATGTCTGGGCGCCTCCCGGACAGTTTGCTCTACATAGGCTGCCAGCTCCTCTGTTCCCGGGTTTGCGTAGGGAATCAATGGTACATCCACCACCTTCATTTTGGCGGATGCAGTCAGGATGGGAATCTTCCTGTCCTGGATAGAATACCCAACTGCGTAGGCCGGATGTACATGAATCACACTGTCCACATCCTCCCTGGCCTGATAGATCTTTAGATGAAAAATTGTTTCTTTAGAGGGCTTAAGGCCTTTGGGGCACTCCAAAAGTGTTCCCTTTAAATCGCATATAATCAGTGTTTCCCTGGAGGTGTCCCGAAGGGAAACCCCACTGGCCGTAATGACCACCTGGTCTTTGCAGCGCATACTCACATTGCCTCCGGCCGCTGTTACCAAGCCCCTCTGGTATAAGAGCCGGGAATAATGAATGACCGATTCTTTACATTGCTCTAACTGTTCCATTTTTCGCTCCTGTTTTTTGTTTTCTAAGCTTTTTTAAATGCGGCCAGCTTTGCCGCCTCCAGAATTGCCTGGTACAGGTTTTCCTCGTTGGCCAGATTTTGTCCCGCAATATTAAATGCGGTTCCGTGGCCCGTGGAGGTTCGGATCACCGGCACTCCCACCAACAGTGTCACCACGCTTCCAAAGCCCAGTAATTTCATAGCCATATTGGCCTGGTCGTGATACATGGCAATCACCGCGTCGTAGGTCCCTTTTTGAGCCTCCACAAAAACAGTGTCTGCGGGCACTGGTCCGGTCACCTGAACCCCCTTGAGCTTTGCCTGCTGGATTCCCGGAATGATTTCATCCAGCTCCTGCCTTCCAAACATTCCCTCCTCTCCACAGTGGGGATTCAGTGCAGATACTGCAATCACCGGCTGGTAAAGAGCTGTAATTTTTCTCAAACCCTCATGTACCAGCATGATTTTTTCGTACACCGTTTCCTTCTTCACCTTTTGGCAGGCCTCCTCCAGAGAGCAATGATTGCTGTACATCAAAACCCGCATATCACCAAGTAAAAGTAACATCCCATAATTTGCGGAGCCTGTCATCTCCCCCACTATCTGGGTCTGCCCCTCATAATGATAGCCCGCCATCCGCATGGCTGCTTTATTTAGTGGTGCGGAAACCATGGCATCCGCGGTTCCTTCCATGCACATTTGACAGGCTTCCCTGGTATAGTGTACCGCTGCTTCTCCACAGCTTTTGCTTAACCTTCCGAATTCCCAGTCAGACATGTCAATGTTGCCATAATCCACCACATCCACAGTGCCAAAGGTATCTCCCCCTTCTCCCTTAGAAATACAGCGTGTTTTTAGGGGCAGGTTACAGCGCTCTATAATATGGCGGATAATCCGGATGTCCCCTAAAACAATGGGACGACAGACACGATAGATCTCTGGCCTTGCCAGGGCTTTACAGGTGATTTCCGGCCCGATTCCCGCAGCATCTCCCATAGTGACCGCAAGTAATGGCTTTTCCATTTGTTCTCCTTTCTTGAAAATATTTTTCCAATAAATGAAAAAATTCTTTCTTTAATATGAAATAATATTACATATTTGAAGATTAATTGTCAATATACAAGAGTAACAATTCTGAATTACAAATTTTGTGAAAAATTAATTTCAAATAATTTATCATACTTAACAGAAAAATCTGTTAGGAACCACGAGGGAAACCCATAGAGGCGGAAAGAAAAAAGACGTTGACAGGGTTGTTATAAAGTGTTATAATTTGTTATGAAATGTGAAAACAATAACATTCCTTAACATGAGGAACGGCCATGAATCAAATTCGCAGAGAGAGCATAGGAAAATATATTCAGGAAAAAGGAGCGGTCACCGTAAAGGAGGTCAGCGCCCTTTTTCCTGATGTTAGTTTAATGACCATTCATCGGGACTTGGAAAAGCTGGAGGATGAGGGTCTGATTGTCCGGACCAGGGGTGGTGCGATGCCTGCTTCCCAGTCCAATGGAACGGAGGCTAAGCTGGAAACTCGCATGCAGAGCAATGTGCGGGCCAAGCGGCAAATGGCCAAAAAGGCTCTTACATTGATTGACGAGGGAAGCGCAGTATTCTTTGACGCGGGAACCTCCAATATGGCCTTGGTGCAGGCTCTGCCAGATATTGATTTGAATATTTTCACCACAGGCCCCAATATTGCTATGGAGCTTTCCAGGCTGACCAATCCAACTATCCACATGTGCGGGGGAACTTTGAACCGCTCCAATCAGGCGGTTTCCGGGGTGACCACCATTTCCATGCTGGAGGATATTAACATTGCTACCGCTTTTATCGGGGTATCCGGTTACACGCCGGAGGGAGGCTTTACCTGTGGCAAGGAGGAGGAAATGCTGGTGAAGCGGTTGGTAATGCGCAAGGCGGCCCGGAAGGTGATTCTTATGGACAGCTCCAAATATGGAAAGATTCTGCCCTATACCTTCGGAAATGTGGAGGATGCTGACTATATAATCAGTGACGGGGAGCTGCCAGAGGAATTTGTCCGGCGGGCAGACCAGGTGGGCGTTCTGGTTATGTAGAAGCCCCGGGGGCGGTATTATTATGGTAGTTATTAAATTTAAATAAAGAAAATGCAATGGAGGAATGAGACATGGCAGAAGGCGTATTGATGCCGAAAGCAGGTATCACTGTGGAAGAATGTGTGATTACCGAGTGGTTGAAGAAGAAAGGAGACCAGGTTGCGGTGGGAGATATCCTTTTCACTTACGAGACGGATAAAGCGTCCTTTGAGTGTGAATCCACAGCGGCTGGCCAGCTTCTGGAAATCTTCTATGAGGAGGGAGACGAGGTTCCTGTACTGGTGAATGTGTGTGCGGTTGGAACACCAGGCGAGGACGTGTCTGCCCTGAAGAATGCAGCTCCAGGGGAAGCGGCTCCCGCGGCGGCAGCTCCTGTAGCGTCCCCGGCAGCCCCGGCAGCGGCAGCTCCCACAGGACCGGTGGCCCAGGGGGTATTGATGCCCAAGGCTGGCATCACGGTAGAGGAGTGCGTGATTACGGAGTGGGTAAAGAAAAAGGGAGACCAGGTGAAGGTGGGCGATATTCTGTTTACCTATGAGACGGACAAGGCATCCTTTGAGTGCGAATCCACAGCGGAAGGAACTTTGCTTGAGATCTTCTACGGAGACGGCGAAGAGGTTCCCGTACTGGTGAATGTATGTGCCATCGGAAATCCGGGGGACAGCATCGAGGGAATTAAGGAGGGAACAGCGGCAGCCCCGGCAGCTCCCGCAGCAGAGGCAGCAGCTCCGACAGCGGCTCCCGCAGCAGTGGCGCCCACGGGACCGGTGGCTCAGGGTGTGCTGATGCCCAAGGCTGGCATTACCGTGGAAGAGTGCGTGATCTCTGAGTGGCTGAAAAAGAAGGGTGACCAAATCCACGTGGGGGATGTACTCTTTACTTATGAAACAGATAAGGCAGCCTTTGAATGTGAGTCTACCGCAGAGGGAACTTTACTTGAGATCTTCTATGAAGAGGGGGAGGAGGTTCCCGTACTGGTGAATGTATGTGCCATCGGAAATCCGGGGGACAGCATCGAGGGCTTAAAGGAGGGGACCACTCCGGCAGCAGCCTCTGTGGCAGCGGCCGCTCCGGCTACAGCAGCCCCCGCGGCGGCAGCTGGAAATCCCGATGCCAAGGTTTCTCCCAGAGCCAAGATGACAGCGCAGACCCTGGGTGTGGACGCCACCATGGCAGCAGGCACAGGACCTCACGGCCGGGTTATGGAGCGGGATGTGCGGGCTCTTGCAGCCAGCCAGCCTCTGGGACAGCCGGAAGCAGCAGCGGCTCCTGCACCTGCACAGGCTCCCGCAGCGGCAGCTTGTACGCCTGTGGCAGCGGCAGAGCAGCCGGAGTATGTGGATGTGAAGTTCTCTGGCGTGAGAAAGGCCACTGCCAAGGCTATGGTGAAGTCCTTAAGCACTATGGCACAGCTGACCCACTATCACACCTTCGACGCCACAGCTCTGATGAACTTGAGAAAGCAGATCAAGGCAAACGGCGAGGCCATGGGAATGCCCAATATTACCCTGAACGACATGGTCATGTTTGCGGTGACCCGTATTATTACCAACCATTCGGATCTGAACGCCATTATGCCGGAGGAGAATGTGCTTCGGAAATACACCAATGTACATCTGGGAATGGCCGTGGATACCCCCAAGGGTCTTATGGTTCCCACCATCTTTAACGCCAACAAAATGAGTCTCACGGAACTGTGTGTAGAAGCCAAGCGTTTGGCCAAGACTTGCCAGGAGGGCAAGGCAACCCCGGATATGCTGTCCGGTGCCAGCTTCACCGTTTCCAACGTGGGCTCCCTGGGCGTGGAGATGTTTACACCGGTGGTAAATCCGCCGCAGGTAGGCATCCTGGGTGTGTGCGGCATCACAACCCGGGTGAAAGAGGTGAACGGAGAGATTAAGACCTACCCAGCCATGGGCCTGTGCCTGTCCTACGACCACAGAGCTCTGGATGGAACGCCAGCCTCCAAGTTTATGAAGGAGCTGTGCAACGCCCTTGAGAATTTCTCCCTGTTAATGATGAAATAAATCAGCGAAGCGAAACTCCAAGAACAGCGAAGCTTAAAAAATAAGGCCCGGAAGGATTTTGTGCGGGGAGCGCGCAAAATTCTTCCAGATACAGGGGCCTTGTGAATAGCGAAGCGGAACTCTAAATTAGGAGATTAAATATGACAAAATCAGACGTACTGGTACTGGGCGGAGGCCCGGGCGGATATCTGGCGGCAGAGCGGGCGGCGCAGGGCGGCAAAAAGGTCACCCTAATTGAGAAGCGTGCCCTGGGCGGCACCTGCCTGAATGAGGGATGTGTTCCCTCCAAGGCACTGCTGAATTCCGGTAAACTATACGAGCACGCCAAAGACAGTGCTGCATTCGGCGTGATTGCAGAGCATGTAACCATTGACCATGCCAAGGTAGTGGCTCGCAAGGACAAGGTGGTAAAAACTCTGGTGTCTGGCGTGGGAGCCACTATGGCAGCTCACGGCGTTCATGTGGTGATGGCGGATGGCTTTATTAAGGGCCAGACTACGGACGGCTTTGTGGTGGAGGCAGGCGGAGAGGAATATGCAGGCGACAAGCTGATTCTGGCCTGTGGCTCCGTGCCTGTGGTTCCGCCCATTCCAGGCCTTCGAGAAGGTGTGGAAAGCGGCTTTGTTATGACCAACCGGGAAATCCTGGACATGAAAACGCTTCCCAAAAATCTGGTAGTCATCGGCGGCGGAGTCATTGGACTGGAGCTGGCCTCCTATTTCAGTATGATAGGGGTACCGGTGACGGTTATTGAGATGTTGGATAAGATTGCCGGCCCCACTGAGAGGGAAGTGTCCGCGCTGCTTCTGAAGGAATATAAGAAGAGAGGCATAGACTTTAAGCTTTCCTGCAAGGTAACGGAGGTAGGCAAGGACTGCGTGATGTATGAGGAGGCCGGAGAGAATAAAAAGGTGGAGGCGGAGGTGGTTCTCTGCTGCATCGGACGTCGGGCCTTTACCCAGAACATAGGAATCGAGAACCTGAATGTGTACATGGAGCGGGGGGCTGTGGTCACCGACGAGCACATGCAGACCAGTGTGGCTGGCGTCTACGCAGTGGGCGATGTGAATGGAAAGATTATGCTGGCCCACACCGCATACCGGGAGGCTGAGGTGGCTGTGAACCATATTCTTGGGAAAAAGGATTTTATGCGTTATAACGCCATTCCTTCTGTGATCTACACCAACCCGGAGATTGCCAGCGTGGGCGAGACTGAGGAGAGTGCCAAGGCCAAAGGTCTGGAGGTAAGAAGCGTTAAGGCCTCCATGAAAATGTCCGGCCGCTATCTGGCGGAGGTGGAGAAGGGCGACGGCTTCTGCAAGCTGATTATCGATACCCAAAAGAACTGCCTGGTAGGCTGCCATATGATTGGAAGCTACACCTCTGAGATGATCTATGGGGCGGCTCTGATGATCGAAAAGCAGATGCCTATTGAACAGATAAAGGAACTGGTGTTCCCTCATCCCACAGTCTGCGAGGTTATCCGGGAAGCGCTCTTTGCGTAAGCCAGGCCATACACCGGTAAAAAATGGTGGAGAATTCTGCTTACAAAAATTCTCAGATACGTTTTTGCAGGTAAGGGCGCAGCCCCACAGGGGGCTACATGGCGAAATAGAATAAAGGAACATGATAATTTCCGCACATGATGCGGACTATATAAAAAGGAGATAATAGAAATGCCAAAGTCACTGTATATTGATCCAGACAAAATGCGTGCAGAGGGAAAAATCACATTTAAGGATATTCCCATCAACGTTTACAAGAAATCCGTAAAGGAGGAGCTGGAGGAAGGAAACTTTACCAAGGAGGATCTGATTCGTATTTTCCGGGATATGACTATTTGCCGGGAGTTTGAGGATATGTTGAACCAGATCAAGACCCAGGCCAAATATGCGGATGTGGATACCACCTATCCGGGTCCCGCGCACCTGTCTCTGGGACAGGAGGCCGCAGCGGTAGGTGAGGCTTATCTTTTGAACAAGGAGGATTTCACCTTCGGAAGCCACAGAAGCCACAGCGAGATCCTGGCAAAATGTCTGTCCTGCATTGAGAAGCTGGATGACAAGGAGCTTATGGAGGACATGGAGAACTTCTTTGATGGCAAGACCCTGAAGGCTATCAAGACTGTCACCAAGTCCGACGGGAATGTAAAAGAGTTGGCTATCGAGTTTATCGTTTACGGTGCTCTGGCCGAGCTGTTTGCCCGGGAGAATGGCTTCCATAAAGGTTTGGGCGGCTCCATGCATGCATTCTTCCTGCCCTTTGGTGTGTACCCCAACAATGCTTTGGTAGGCGGATCTGCCACCATCTCCACCGGTGCGGCCCTGTTTAAGAAATGCAATGACAAAAAAGGCGTGGTAGTGGCAAACTTAGGTGACGGTTCTATGGGCCGTGGACCTGTGTGGGAGGCTCTTTCCTTTGCAACCATGGATCAGTACCGGACTCTGTGGGAGGAAGGAAGAAAGGGCGGACTTCCCCTGATTTTCAACATAAACAACAACAGCTACGGCATGGGTGGGCAGACCTATGGAGAGACCATGGGATATGGTGAGTTGGCCCGTATGGGTGCTGGTGTGACGGAGAGCCAGCTGCACGCAGAGCGTGTGGACGGATACAATCCCTTGGCTGTAATCGACGCATATCGCCGGAAGATGCCTCTGGTAAAGAGCGGAGAAGGCCCTGTATTCCTGGATGTGGTGACCTATCGTCTGTTGGGCCATTCCACCTCCGATCAGAATGCTTACCGGACCAAGGAGGAGATCGAGGCCTGGAGAGCACAGGACCCGTTGGTAACCTATCGGAAGGCTCTGGTAGAGGCCGGCGTGGCAGAGGACAGCGTATTCGAAGAGATCTGGGCAAAGACCAAGGAGAGAATGGCACGTATTTGCCGTCTGGCCGCTGATGAGAAGGCTTCTCCCTATCTTGACTTTGAGAAAGACCCGGCGATCATTGAGCGCCTTATGTACAACAATGGCAAGCAGCGCAGCATGGACACCACCAGAGAGCCCTCTGTGACAGGTCCCAAGGAGAGCTGCAAGCGCTACACCGATATTCAGAAGAAGGTACGGACACACGTTGATGCCAGCGGCAAGGAAGTGAGCTCCATGAAGCGCTACAATATCCGCGACGCCATCTTCGAGCCCATGTTCAACAAATATTATGAAGATCCCACGCTCATCGCCTATGGTGAGGATGTGCGTGACTGGGGCGGTGCATTTGCTGTGTACCGTGGGTTCACTGATGTGATTCCCTACTCCAGGCTGTTCAACTCTCCCATTTCTGAGTCTGCCATTGTGGGTACGGCTGTTGGATACACCATGTGTGGCGGCCGGGCAGTGGTAGAGCTGATGTATGCAGACTTTATCGGCTGCTGTGGAGATGAAATCTTCAATCAGATGGCAAAATGGCAGGCCATGAGTGCCGGCATCCTGAAGATGCCCCTGATCCTCCGTGTGTCTGTTGGTTCCAAGTACGGTGCACAGCACTCTCAGGACTGGACCTCCATGTGTGCCCATGTGCCGGGCCTGAAGGTTTGCTTCCCGGCTACTCCCTACGAGGCCAAGGGCCTGATGCAGGCAGCCTTAAACGGAACAGACCCGGTAGTGTTCTTTGAGAGCCAGAGAATTTACGATATCGGAGAGAAATTCCATGAGGGCGGTGTACCTGAGGAGGAGTACGAGATCCAGATCGGGGATGTGGATGTACTGAAAGCAGGCTCCGATATTACCATGCTGACTGTCGGCGCAACCCTGTATCGTGCGATGGATGCAGTGAAGGAGCTGGAGGAGAAGTATGGTCTCTCTGTGGAGGTTATCAATCTGCACAGCCTGGCGCCCCTGGATTACACCAAGATTATTGAGTCCGTGAAGAAAACCGGCAAGGTGGTTATGGCTTCCGATGCCTGCGCAAGAGGCTCCTTCCTGGATGAGGTGGCAAAGAATATTACTGAACTGGCGTTCGATTACCTGGATGCACCGCCTGTTATCGTAGGCGCGCAGAACTGGATCACACCTCCCTATGAGTACGATCACTACTTCTTCCCCCAGAAGGAGTGGATTCTGGATGCAATCAACGAGAAGATTGTACCCCTGGAAGGCTATAAGCCGGTGACCAATGTAACAGCTGTAGAGCAGATGAGAAAGCTGAAGCTTGGCGTATAAGTAAGAAAATGCAGAAGGAATAAATCTGCAAGCAGCATAAACTAGAGAATAGGGCGGGATTTTCCCGCCCTATTCTTGAAAAGGCAGGCAAATAAGGAGGAGACAGACATG
The DNA here is from genome assembly GCA_022791975.1 of Lachnospiraceae bacterium. Taxonomy (GTDB): domain Bacteria; phylum Bacillota; class Clostridia; order Lachnospirales; family Lachnospiraceae; genus RGIG4284. The sequence continues at coordinate 154,481 of JAAWAC010000013.1, forward strand.
AGCAACTATTTTATACAGACCTACACCTTCAATCCCTGGTGGAATCTGGCCGTGGAAAAATATCTGGCGGATGGGATACAGCCTGGGGATAGGCTGCTTTACCTGTGGCAGAATGAAAACACCGTGGTGATTGGCCGGAACCAGAATGCTCTGCGGGAATGCAGGGCCCAGCTTCTGGAGGAGCAGGGAGGATATCTGGCCAGGCGGACCACCGGGGGTGGCGCGGTCTACCATGATCTGGGAAACCTCTGCTTTACCTTTGCGGCCTCTCCGGAGAAATACAATCTGGAGCGGCAGATGAGTGTGGTACAGCAAGCCTGCCAGAAATTTGGCATTGAGACGCATTTTTCCGGGCGGAATGATATGATTACGGACAAGGGCTATAAATTTTCCGGAAATGCCTTTTCCGTCACCTCCCGGTGTAGGATTCAACACGGAACCCTGATGGTGCATGTGGATGTGAGCAAGTTAGGAGAATACCTGACACCCTCAAAGGAAAAAATGAAATCCAAGGGCATTAAATCTGTCCAATCCCGGGTTTGCAATTTGCAGGATTTGAATCCGGCCGTGACTACAGATGGTATGCGCCAGGCCTTAAAGGAAGCCTTTGCGGCGGAATACGGAGAGTTTACGGAGCTGTCTACGGAGGGTCTTGATAATCCAAAGGTGCAAGAAACCTATAAGCTTTATTCCTCCTGGGAGTGGAAATTTGGGAAATCCCCGGAATGTGAGACTGTTTACAGCAAGCGCTTTGACTGGGGAGAGGTGGAGATCTATCTGAAGCTGAATACCCTGTATATCAGCCAGTGTAAGGTGTACTCGGATGCTTTGGATGTGGAGCTTCCCGGAATGTTGGAGGGGCTTCTTACCGGTCAGCGGTATGATATGCAGGATGTATGGGCCCAGAAGGTCGAAGGAGCAACTCCGGAGCAGCAGGAACGGCTTGCACAGGTGGTGGAGTGGTTGTCCGGAATTCGGGAGTGAGAAATAGGGAATCACAAATAGAGAGAACGCCGGGGCTTTGGCCTAGGGCGTTCTCTTTCTAATTCTCTTTTTCTTTTTTCGACCCCAATCCCGGAAAATGGTTACCCGCCCCACAAAGCAGACCATGCGCACCAGGATTACGCCTATAAACACCCCGATACTGTCAATGAACACGTCCCGTTTGGAGGGACCCCGGCCGGCCACAAAGGACTGGTGATATTCATCCAGGCAGGCACATGCCACACAGAAGCCTCCAGCCACCAGCATCAAGGCAATTCCCCGCAGGCGGTACACATAAAGGGGGAAGGAAACGCAGATGGCCAGAAGGAAGTATTCCGTTACATGGGCCAGCTTGCGCACATAGGGATGAAATTCTTCTGCATAGGCATTAATCTGATCTGGACTCCAGCCAGCCTCAAAGGATTCGTTGGTGATAACCATCAGCTTGTGGGTGATCCGCCAGCTTAAATTGCCGGAGACGGCTCCCGGCTGTGCGGACAACTGGAAGATAATGTAAAGCATCAGGATTGCAGGTAAAAAAGAAAAGGGCTTTAAAATTATTTTTAAATAGCGCATAAATTTCCTCATTTTGTCTCTTAGAATATTTTAGAGCATATCACAGCAGTTTCTAAAAATCCAGAACAGTTTCTTAAGATATTATGAAAATATTAGAAAAAAGAAAGGAAAAATTATTTTAAATATCGACAAATTATGCTATACTCCTTTTGGATAGCGAAGGGGATAGCTTCTATAATTTTAAGCTCTATAGGTATACAATTATGCCATCTTTATCTTTACAATCCAAATTTTAGCTGCCCGGAGCAGGAAAATGCCGCGGGACAGTACAAATAAACAACTTTTCAGCAAAATCAGGGGGCAGAGCGGTCCAAGGAGTGCCGGGTACCTCTTATACGGCTGACCCATATGCTGGGGGCGTGCCGGCTCCGGAGGTGCTGTATGAGAGCCGGAAGATTTAGGAAAAAAAGGGTTCCCGGGTCATCTATATTCCCATACGTTCTCTGGAGGAGGAGATGGATCATGCCTCCCTGATGCGGAAATACGATTACAATGGAAAGCTTCCCAGGGAGATTCTGATTATCACCCTGTGGTGCCGGGAGAAGGGGGGAGCAAGAATCGGCTAGGGATGTGTGGAGCAACCATCTGAAGACCAACAGCTCCGAATTCTAGAAACGGAATAATTACCCCAGCCGCCGCCGCTTTCTGGTGTACGATTATCAGAATGAGGGTGCAGTCCAAAAGGATGCGGATATGTTTGGCTTCTGGGCTTGCGTTATGCTGTTGGCCTTTTTGCCCGCTGCCTTTTTTCGGACTATGCTGGGCATTGGGAGTATTTGGGGAGCTGTTCTTTTTGTCTTGTTGCTCTTTTTGGGCTTTGGACTTACAGAGCTTGTGCTGCTTCTTCAGAAGCGAAGGTTTAACAGGCAAATAGAGGCGTATAATCAGGAGTTGGAGGAACATGCCTCGGATTTGCCCCAGAATATTTCCCTGTACACGGGCTTTGTCAGCCATATGGTTTCTTATGCCAGGGGCAACAGCTATCTGTACATTCTCAAGCAGGTGGATTCCTTTGGCAGGCCGGATAACAGCTTGGAAATTGACACGGAGGGCTTTACACGGAAAGCAGAGATTCCATCCACCACAGACATATTTTTAGAGAGAAAGAGAGAAAACCATAAAAAAGGACAAAGGGAAGCACAGCTACAAAGAGAGAAGGCAGGGAATACAGGGGATCCGGCTGGATAAAGATAAATATAGTGGAAGAGTATAGGTCCCCGGGGAGCTTAAGAGAAGAAGGTACATAGGGAACTGGAGGATAGGCCATGAATTGGGAGATCTATTTTGGGGCAGCGCTGCTGATTATAGTTTTGGGAATCGGGAAGTCTGTGTCGTTGGGAAAGGCAGGGAATAAGAGGAGAGGTATTTTGAATTCCTTTCATGTGTTGTTTGGCACGGTGTTTGCCTCGGCAGCAGTTCTGTTCCTGCCCATTTACAACCAGATATTTGCAGACGAGCCTTTTCAATATGTAAAGGTTCTGCTTTTGTCCATTCATAATACCATTCGTCTGTTTGTTGTGGACGGAGAGTTTACCATTATCACCGATTATATAACTGTGGAGGAAGGGTGGATTTTCACAGCCTACACATTGTTGGCATCCATTCTTTTTGTGTTGGCGCCAGTGCTGACCTTTGGATTTGTCCTCTTCCTTTTTAAGAATATCTCTGCATACCAACGGTATGTATGTTGCTATTTTAGGGATGTGTATATTTTTTCAGAGCTCAGTGAAAAATCTCTGACTCTGGCAGAGAGTCTCCGGAAGCATAGTAAAAAGCGGGGAATTATTTTCATGGATGTATTTGAGAGAAACGATGAGGAGTCCTATGAATGGATAGAGCGTGCCGGGGAGCTGGGAGCTATTTGCTTTAAAAAGGATATACAGGCGGTGGATTTTAAGTTTCACAGCAAAAGGAAAAGCATGTATTTTTTTGCTATCGGCCAGGATGAATCGGAAAATATCGATCAGGCTTTGAAAATCATTCCTGAGTATCGAAACCGGGAGCACACCCATTTGTATGTATTTTCCACCAGAGTGGACGGTGAGCTTTTGCTGACTTCCTTAGATAAGGGGCTGGTAAAGGTGCGTCGAGTCAATGATATTCGCTCTCTTATCAATCGGATTCTCTATGAGGAGGGGGAGAAAATATTTCAACATGCCCTGGATGGAAAGAATGGCATCAAAGAGATCACGGCGGTTATTGTGGGAATGGGAAAGCACGGGGCTAATATGGCGAAGGCGCTTACCTGGTTTTGCCAGATGGACGGGTATAGCGTGGAAATCCATATGTTTGACCAGGATCCTCTGTTGGAGGAAACATTTTCGGCCCAATGTCCGGAGCTCTTGGATAAGGATTACAATGGAATCTATGTGCCTGGGGAAGCCCAGTACCGGATGGTGGTTCACGGAGGAATCTCCGTTGAGACCAGACGATTTGCGGAGGAGATTGGAAAATTGGACAGAGCCACCTATGTGTTTGTGGCCCTGGGATCGGATGAGGAGAATATACGCACAGCCGTAAACTTACGCATGTTGTTTGAGCGCAACGGGGCACAGCCGGCAATACAGGCTGTAGTCTATAACAGTGCGGAAAAGAAGGCCCTTAAGGGAATCGCCAATTACCAGGGGCAGCCCTATAAGGTGGATTTTATCGGCGATTTGGAGACCTCTTATTCCGAGGAAGTGATCATAGACTCTCAACTGGAAGCAGAGGCTCTTTTACGGCATAAAAAATGGGGGAATGAGGAGGAGTTCTGGAAATACGAGTATAATTACCGCTCCTCTGTGGCATCTGCCATTCATATGAGGGCACGGGAATGGTGCAAAATTCCAGGGGCTGGGAAACCGGAGGAGGAACTGACACCAGAGGAGCTGGCGGTGATCGAAGTGTTGGAGCACAGGCGCTGGAATGCTTATATGCGGTCGGAGGGGTATATTTACAGTGGTTCACCAGACAAAAGCAGCAGAAATGATCTGGGAAAAATGCATCATGACCTGGTTTGCTTTTCTCATCTGACAGAGGAGGAAAAGCGTAAGGACAGCCGGGTGGGGACCAGGTAAAAGGGGAGTCATAAGAAAACGGGTGAAAGTGCACACGTTTTTATAAGCTATAAAGCAGAGGAGTTTGACGAAGCAGATTGGGTGCGGATGACTCTGGAGAATAACGGCATCTCCTGCTGGATGGCTCCGGCCAGCATACAGGGCGGCTTAAGCTATGCCCAGGAGCTGGACCAGGCCATTAATGCCAATAAGACGGTGCTTCCTTTTATGCTGGAATATTTGAATATTGATGGCAATCAAATTCAGTCCCTGGAGGCTTTGGAAGGGTGCGCCCTTTTGGAGGGACTGTCGGCAGCGGATAACCAGCTGGAGACAACCAGGGGGATCGAGAATCTGGGAGAATTGAAATACCTGGATTTATCGGGAAATGCATTGACCGACGACGGGATAAAGGAACCCATTCCTTTTCAAAGTGACGAGTGGATTGTCTGCGATTTCAGCAGAAATCAGATAACCTCCTTAAAACTTGATACAGAATGTGAATATCGTTATCTTTCTGTTTATGGAAATCCTTTGGAGGAATATGAGACTATTTATCAAACCGTTGGTTCCCCGGGTTCCACTCTGGTTCTAGACTTTCAGGAGAGCCTGGATTTGAGAACCTGAAGGGATGTGATTATAATCACGTAGAGCTTGTTGGGTGCCCGTTGAATTGGCAGGTGGGGATAAAGGATGTGCTGGGCAGCTATGGGGTGACCTTTCTTGACAGGGGCGGTGCTATCTGGGACAGAGAAAACCTGGGGAGTGAGGATGCTACGGGGATAGTGGAATAGGATTGCAGCAAGTTTTTTCGGGTTCCGTTACCATTCCATTATGGATTTTCAAAAAAAACTTGACAGAAAAAAGCTTTTTTACTATAATTATCTGGCATGCGTGAAAGCGCAGTTTTTCGCATGCCATCCGTTGATGATTAACAAAGCAACCTGACCAGGGCCGGCATACATGCCTGCCACTATTACAGGAGGTGAAAGGAATGCCAACATTTAACCAGTTAGTAAGAAAGGGAAGACAGACATCTGTAAAGAAGTCCACAGCTCCCGCTCTGCAGAAAGGATTTAACTCTCTGAAGAAAAGAGCGACGGACACTTCTGCTCCGCAGAAGCGCGGTGTTTGCACGGCGGTAAAGACAGCAACCCCGAAGAAGCCCAACTCTGCTCTTCGTAAGATTGCCAGGGTACGTCTTTCCAACGGTATTGAGGTAACCAGCTATATTCCCGGTGAAGGACACAATCTGCAGGAGCATAGCGTGGTGCTGATCCGCGGAGGAAGAGTGAAGGACCTGCCTGGTACCAGATATCATATTATCCGCGGTACGCTGGATACTGCAGGTGTGGCTAAGAGAAGACAGGCCCGTTCCAAATACGGCGCCAAGAGACCGAAAGAAGCAAAGAAGTAATTGCAAAATTTTTCGGGAACTATTTGCAGGTAACACCCTGTGGACATCAGGCGGACGGGAAAGGCACGGCCTAAACATTGCCGGATGTGTACAGGAACAGAACTATGAAACGTTGGGCGGACCAAAGGTCTGCATGCCGGAATGACTATTGCCCTTAACAGGTTGCGGGTTGAGATAGAAATTACCGTGCACAACACAAGTAGAGAGACAC
>JAAWAC010000014.1 GCA_022791975.1 Lachnospiraceae bacterium
CTGTCAGAGCCTGACAAATACAGAGGAGGAAGCTTGCAATCAACCATTGGACTGAGCTTGGGGATCTAATGGAGGAGTTGGAGAACTCCTCTGTTTTATGAGTACCGCTCCGCCCCTTCCAATTCCCTATATCTAGAAGCATTTCCGGCCACTCTTGCGTCCGTAAATCCTTCTGGGACTTGGCCGGGGCTCCTCTGTTTTATGAGTACCGCTCCGCCCCTTCATGTCTGTCGCCGTAGCCCCTTTGGGTAGTGGTTTTTGAGAAGGCCGCCTCCGGCCTTGCCCCAGCCCAGGGAATAGCCGTCCACCAGTACCAGACACCATCCTTTTTCGCCCTCCCAGGGCAGAGCCTCTCCCCGCAGGTAGGCTTCCACCTCAGAGCTGTCTGCCTCCAGCAGGCAACAGCGCAGGGCATCCTGGGCCTTTAGATGCAAGGCCAATGCATGTGCTGGTGTAAATCTTCCCTTGCTCACAGTTCCCATATGGAGCCCTGCCCGCAAAACCCGCAGTCCGGAGAGCTCAAGGGCACAGGGCATCAAATACAGCTGCTCTCCAAAAAGCACTGGCTCTCCCTGGGGCGTCTGCCTTAAATTTTCCCTGGCAAACGCCTGGTACACTCGGTAGGCCTCCTGCTCTGCCTGGCGGCCGGCGGCTTTTCCCCTGGAAGAGGTTCTCCTAGAATCTCCCCGTTTTACCTGCCCACCTAAAGTGCCCTGCCTAGCAGTTAACGAACAGTCTTTTCTACGCCTCAGAAGGTTTTGTTCCCCAGAGGGCCCTTTGAAACCTCCATATTTTTCCAGTATCGCCACATAATGCCCTTCCCCTTCCAGGCGGTGAGGCCAGAGACGAAAGGTATGCTCCACCTCTTTTGCCCCGCAAACCCACTGAGGCTGTCCGGGGGCAAATCCCTCATAGGCACTCACCTGCTCCACGCGAAATTCCGGATGCCGGTTTAAAAAGCTGGTGACACTTCCCTCATTTTCCTCTGGTGCAAAGGTGCAGGTAGAGTACAAAAGCCGTCCCCCGGGCCGCAGCATTCGGGCTGCCTGGTCCAGGATTTTCACCTGTCTCTGGGCACACAGGTTTATCTCCCCCACGCTCCACTGCAAAAGCGCCTGCTCCTCCTTTCGAAACATCCCCTCCCCGGAGCAAGGGGCATCCACCACAATCCTGTCAAAAAATTCTGGAAAGCGCTCGGCCAGGGCTTCCGGATCTTCGTTAAGTACTAATCCATGGGAAATCCCCATGCGCTCCACATTCTGAGCCAAAATTTTTGCTCTGGCAGGATGAATCTCATTGGCCACCAGAAGGCCCTTTCCCTCCATAGCCACTCCCAGCTGGGTGGTTTTCCCCCCAGGCGCTGCGCACAGATCCAAAACCCGCTCTCCCGGCCTTGCCTCTGCCAGGGCTGCCACAGCCATGGCGCTGGGCTCCTGCATATAATAGAGCCCCGCCTCATGGTAGGGATGTCGGCCGGGCCGCTCCTCCTCCCCATAATAAAAGCCAGCCCCCGCCCAGGGTACTGGCCTCAGAGAAAAGGGAGCTATGCGCAAAAATTCCCCCAAAGAAATCTTTTGGGTGTTCACACGCAGCGCCTGCGCTCGTTTTCTCTCATAACTCTTTAAAAAGGCCGCCATCTCCTCCTGGCCCAGCCAATTCTCCATACGCATGGTAAATTCCTGTGGCAGCATATGTTTCTCCTTTTTATTTTTAGCCAGATTGTCCACGGAGAATATTTGAAATCCATAAAACTCCTGCCATCTATAGCCCCTGACAGCCTTGCAGATTCCTATAGCTCCTCACACACCTGAAAAATATAGACCTTTAAGTAGGTAATTCATAAGCCCTAATTTCAAAGGACTTTTTCATATATAGCAGCCGTGGTACACCCTTTCTACAAATGCAGACATTTCTTCCCAAATTGTATCGTCCAATACGTGAAAATAAAAGTCTCTCGTCCTTTGTAGAGAATTATGTCCCAGCAGTTTTTGAAGAGTTTTAGGCTCCATTTCAACTGCGATACCATTTGTTACAAATGTATGCTGTAGACTATGTGGAGTAAAATGTTCAAAATCTATATCCGTGTCCTCTCTATTTATTTTAGCAATCAGGTTCTGAATTTTTTTCAATTATAACAGATGTTCCATTGGCAGACACCGCTATCATATTATTTTTAAATGTAAGATAGTCAAAGTCCACACCTATAATAGCATTTCCCCCAATATTAACAGCATTCTTCCTTAACATATCCATAGCTGCCTGTTTTGCAACCATCATTTTCTCTGCAAATAGCTCATCTTGCCCTCCAAATAAATCTGATACACTTGCAGAAATTTCTGACAAAAATCCTGTCCCTAAAACAACTTCCCCCGATACAATTCCAAGATATTTTTTAATTTTAAATCCTTCAAAATTATATCCATTGGTGATTAATAAATTTTCTATTTTTTCTTCTTTTTCAATATTCTGCTCATATTCTATTTTTTGCTTTTTAATATGCCCTTTAGAATCCTCAAACCATTCATTAATGGTTGATATAACTTCATCCTTTAATTTATTTTCAAAAAAATATTTTTGAAAATATTTTGCAGCATCATTATATAGATTGTTTTTATAACGATAAAGATCATCTTTTTTATCTGAACAATTAAAACAAATTTTTAAATTTGGATATATAGGGGATAAAGGAACCTCTTCACTCGTAAATCCTATCCTATTTCCACATATACAACAATTTAATGGCATAATTAGATAATCCTTTCTCTTTTTTATTTATTATATTCTATTTAAAACGTTTCCACAATAAAATCTTTGCAGCAGGAACTCCGCAATAAAGTATACCAAGCAAATGATAAAAATAAGGCACACCAGACTTTCACATCCCATATGCCTTATACTCAACTACCAATTATACTCTAATCATCAGTTTTAATCTTCAATTCATCATTGCTTTATATACATTGACTGGAATCTTCCCTTTGTATCTGTCCGCAATCACAATAATAAGGGCTTCCTTATACCTCTTATACTCCATAAACGCTTCTTTCTGCGTATTATAAACACCTAACTTTACAGTCTTACCATCGACATTTAACGCGGCTCGTTATTTACCTTTGTCAAAACTTACTCCAACCGGATATTTACCACGCCCTCTTTTACAATTCAGTAATAAACTATTGATTGCATGCGGAACAAACTTCCACATTTCAGAACTATATACTTTATTACCTTTGCCCTTTACTGGCTCTAAAAATGTCTGCGCCACTAAATTATCTGCATATATCTCTCTTTTATAGTCCACTCCGCTTTTATCTTCATAAAATATTTTCCAATGAACTCTATTTGATCCTTTTGCCAATGTTACCCTTTTGCAATAAGTTAAGAGAACGCAGTATTTTCTCAAAATCCCCTTAAACCGCATACATACTAGGTTTTCAGACTCTTTTCCCCCTTACAGCTCCTCACACACCTGAAAAATATAGAATTTCAGGTAATAGGAATTCTCCGCCGCCCACAAAACAGGATGGTCCGGGGCCTGAGCCCTGCGCTCCACCAGACGGAGCCTTCTGTGAGCCTGTCCCGCAGCCTGCCGAAGAGTCTGGGTAAACAGCTCATCCGTCATAAAATGAGAACAGGAACAGGTAGCCAGATAGCCTCCCGGTCGCACCAGCCGCATGCCTCGACGGTTGATCTCCCGGTAGCCTTTTATGGCATTTTTCACAGAGCTTTGGGATTTGGTAAAGGCAGGCGGGTCCAAAATCACCACATCATACTGCTCTCCCTCCTGCTCCAGTCTGGGCAGCAGATCAAATACATCTGCGCAGAGAAACTGTACCCGCTCCTCCAAGCCATTTAGCTTTGCATTTTTTCGTGCCTGTTCCACCCCAAGCTCCGAGGCATCTACTCCCAGCACTTCCCTGGCCCCGGCTACCCCAGCATTCAGGGCAAAGGAACCCGTGTGGGTAAAGCAGTCCAATACCCGGGCATCCCGGCATAGACTTTGCACTGCCAGACGGTTGTATTTCTGATCCAGGAAAAAACCTGTTTTTTGTCCCTGGGCCACGTCCACCAGATACCGGACTTTATTTTCCCGGATTTCCACCTGGGGATCAAAGGGCTGTCCCAGGAATCCCTTCCAGGGCTCCATCCCCTCCAAACGTCGAACCTTTGCATCGCTTCGCTCATACATTCCCTGGATTTGGATGCCGTCCTCCTCCAATACCTTGCAAAGCTCCTCCAAAATCATACCTTTTAACCCATCGATTCCCAGAGCCAGAGACTGGACCACCAGCACCTGAGAAAATTTATCCACCACCAGGCCAGGCAAAAAATCCGCCTCCCCAAAAATCACCCGGCAACTGTCTGTATCCACAGTCCGCTTCCGGTACTCCCAGGCCGCCCGTACCCGGGTATTGAGAAAAGCCCGATCTATTTCCTGTCCGGGGTTTCTGGTCATCATCCGAACCCGTATTTTAGAACAGGTATTGAGAAATCCCCGCCCCAGTCCGTAGCCGTCAAAATCCTGAACCTGAACCAGATCTCCATTTTTAAAGTCCCCGTTTATCTCCCTTATTTCATTGTCATAAATCCAAAGGCCTCCGGCCTTCAGGGCTCTTCCCTCTCCCTTTTTTAAAATTACAGTCCCGCCACTCATGGTTATCTATTATCCCCCACTCTTCTCAAACTTTCCCCATCGTCTATGGCTTCCTCTCCCACCGGAATTAAATCCAGCAGACCCCTGTCATCAAAATCTGGGATAAAACTCTCCTGTGCCGTCTTTCCCTCCTGTATAAACCCGTGCTCCACCCCAAGCTCCAGAGCCATATCTACCAATGCGTCATACTCCCGCCGAGTCACTCTCCGGTTTAGCTCCGGTAAAGCCTCCTGCTTCTCCACAGGGGTATATTGATTTAGTAAGCTGTAATAAATCCGATTCCCATAATTTTCGTAGGCATAACGGACGATCTTTTTCCCGTTTCCAACAGCACCAGGCAGGAGAAGATGTCGTAAAATCACGCCCTTTTTCATGATACCTCGACCGTCAAACACAGCTTGTCCCTGTTGCCGGACCATCTCTGCCAGAGCCGCTCTAGCCACCTGAGGATAATCTTTGGCCCGGGAATACCGGCGGGCCAGCTCCTGGTCCATATATTTAAAATCTGTCAGATACACATCCACAATCCCCTCCAGTTGCCTTAAGGCCTCCACCCTTTCATAGCCGCTGCAATTATAAATAATAGGCAGCTCCAATCCCTGCTGGCGAGCCAGCTCCACGGCCTCCTTGATAGCCGGCGCATAGTGGCTGGGAGTGACCAGATTGATATTTTCCGCTCCCTTCTCCTGTAGCAAGAGAAAGATGAATGTCAGCTGCTGGATGCTGACGGTTCGCCCTACAGCTGCCCGGGAGATCTCCCGATTCTGACAATATACACATCCCAGGGAACACCCGGAAAAAAATACTGTTCCAGACCCTCCCTCCCCCGAAATGCAGGGCTCCTCCCACAGATGCAGAGAGACTCGTGCCACCCGTATGCGGGCATCCATCCTACACACACCCTTCTCTCCCTCTCCCCGGGCTGCTCCACAGCCTCTAGGACACAAGTGGCAGGAAGTCTGCCAGTCCTCCCACCCTTTTTCCCAGCTCTTTCGTGCTTCCGGATTCTTTTCCTTTTGCTCTGCCATTGCTCTTTCCTTTTCCTGGGCTTTCTATTCTTTCTCTAATCATAGCACACAAAAGAAAAGCTTAAAAGCCCTGATATTTTGGTCCCTTACCCAGCCAGCCCGGCCTCCTCCTTAAGCCTTCGTGCCAGTTCCTCCGCCACCAGCACTACGGTCTCCTCATGAAGAAAATCCGTGATATCTGCATCAAAGAGAATATTGGCCTGAGCCCTGAATTCCTCATCTCCATCCCAGAAGACAAAGGTCAGGGGCATGCAGGAAAAGGCATCTATGACACATCCCACATCTCCCTGGGGAACCGGTCTTCCTCCCAGGGCCTGGCATGCTCTTTTCAGCTCTTCCAGGTGTCCGTCAAAACTCCGGGCCAGGGGCTCCAAAATATTCCGCTGATAGGCCGCCTCAAAAGGTGCCGCCCGCTTCACTAGCCGGAAGGGCACAAATTCTCCCCGAATCCTGGCCTCCGGCCTGGAATAGTAGAAGAGATGATAAATAGCCATGACTGTCTGAAAGGACAGCTCTCTCCCAGGGTCTTCCATCAGGGTAATCCCTTCCCCGGCCTTGTTTATCCCATAACGTTGCTGAAAATACGTGATATACAGTGCCTGATTATCTTCCTCCAGGGAAAATCGCTTTTGCAGTTCTCTGTGATCCATGGATGCAAATATTTGTCCCCATTTTTTCTCCAGCGCCTTATAATGATCCATAGGTCACACACTCCCATCCAATGGTCCGATCTCTGCCAGCCCCTGCATATCCTCCCAGGCCTCCTCATCAAACCGGTTATCCCGAAAATAGAAATATTGATCCTTCTCCGTAATCCTTCGGAGAACCCGACAGGGGTTTCCCGCCGCCAAGGTCCAGTCTGGAATGTCTTTGGTAACCACACTGCCCGCACCAATCACCACGTTGCTTCCAATAGTCACCCCCGGCACCACCACACTGCTGCCTCCAATCCATACATTATCCCCAATGGTAACCGGGGCTCCATACTCATAGCCAGTTGCCCGGGTCACAGGGTGCAGGGGATGTCCCACCGCGTAAATCGCCACATTGGGAGCCAGCAGGCAGTTGTCCCCGATTTTCACCTTAGCCACATCCAAAATGGTGCAATTATAGTTGGCATAAAACCGCTTTCCCACCTCAATATGACAGCCATAGTCACAGAAAAAGGGGGGACTGATAAAAGCCTCCTCGTCTCCGGTTTTTCCCAGCAACATTTTTACAATTCGCCGAATCTCCTCAAAATCCGCCAAATCCGCATGATTAAGCTTATTTAATATTCTCTGGCATCGTTTATGCTCCTCCATAAGGGCTTCATCCGCCCGGTAAGGCAGACACAGATCCCGTCTCTCAATCGCTGTCATCCTCTTCTCCTTTTTTCACAATAGATATGGTTGTATTTATGGATTATAGCACAGGAGCTTAGGGGATGTCCAAGAAAACCCGCAGGTTCCGAAAAAATCTCTATCTATTTTCATAAAAAAACAATCCCCGGGCTCGGGTCTCCAGACCCCTCCCGGGAATTTTAGATCTATTTTTCTCTAATTCTGTCTGTAAATCTGTTCTCCCTGCACCAAAGGATATCTTATAAGCCCCCGGCTGTCCAAAGGCTCTTTATACATATCCACCGCTGTAATCTGATGGTTGTCATAGGTATTGTAATAATAGATGCCCTTGCTGGCATTACAGCAGCAGGTGTAAATAGTCATCTCGTATTTTTCATCTCCCACCTGGCTGCATCCTCTCTGCTGATCCACCGATCCCAGAATATGAAAAAACTGACTTACACTTTCTGCCTCCGAATCCCCGGAACAGGAGTTAAGCTTGACAAAAGCCGCCCGGACAAAACGGGACTGGGAGGACAGATCCCCGGGCAGGCCCAGAGCTCCCATCCCCCGGCAATAGGTGTGTAGATTAAGCTTGGAAGAGAAATGATTCTCCGGCTCCCTGGGGGACAAATGCATGTAATTATTTAGACAGAACATTTGTTCCGGAAATGGTGGGTTGTTGGTGAGCACCCCGGCGGGATTGTCATAAACATGAAGGCCGTCCTTCATGGCTTCCACCACCAAAGCTCCCTGGGAATCTGCTATCATCCAGTGAAGCTGTGCCGGCGGAAGCTTTCCGTGAAAAGAAAGATCCGTAAGCTTTATCTTCTCCAACAAGGCCCGTGCCTCCTGGATGCGGGCACACTGCCCCAGTATCCAGGGAATCAGCTCAAAGGTGGCAATATTTTCCTTTCCCTCTGCCTCCGGTCCATACCAGGCATTCCCCACAAAGTTTAATCCCGCCATCCCAAGACCCTTTTCATTGACTGCTTCATAATACAGGGGCTGATCATCCTCCACATGAGCCATGCCAACCATGGCGTAGTGACGATTCATCTCTCCCATACGGGAAAAGGAAAATCTATACTCCCGGGGCGTTACCACCACCTCCTCCCCGTAGGAAAAGTCATTGTCCAGAGTGCGCCCGAAATAAAAATCTTTTGTCTCATAGGTTGCCGCTGTGCACATGCCGTTTCTCTCCTTTCTCTCTGCCCTGTAAACCGGCAGCTCTCATTTCAGAGTTCCCTCTTCGTATCCCCCCAAGAGCTCTGACAATTTCCCCGCCTTCTACGGCTACTTCTCTCTTCGTATCTCCGTTATCCCTCATCCGTAATCTGGCTCCAGTAAATATAGGAATCCCGGGCTCTTCCTTTCCCTTTCTTAGTATATCCGTAATGGTCATTTTATTCCTACTGGACAAATAAATAAGCTCTCTCTCCTCTGTCATCCGTCACTTTGCGCCTCTCCAGCCTCCCACAAGCCCTGTAACCCTCTCCATGTGTTATATCCAGAAATTCTTCCTCCAGAAGGTGTGAATAGCTTTTCCTCTCCCCTGTCCTCCACAGGCTCCATCCTAAGCCGAAAACCCGTTCCGTCATAGAAAAACTCCTGTTCCAATCCATTTCATTGTGATATTTCCCTACTTTTAGAACGTATATTCTTTAATCAATACACAGGTATCACTCCCAATGCAGAACCAACCCTTCCCCCATGGAGCATCCATTCTTTTACTTTTTTCTGTAGACTCGTTGATTCTGGGAATTTTTTACAGTCCGTATTCTCTGGAACCTGGAATAGGTACCCTATAAATTCTTTATCCTCTTTGTTTTCCCCTATAATCTGAAAGCGTTTCTGAAAGGATCGGATATGGGACTTTTCCGACAACATTGGCGTGATGGCTGGTGACAATAACCAGGAATTACAGGTATATTTCTTATATGGATAGCTGCCATAATAAGTTTGAAAAAATACTTTCGCCTGGGTAAAGGAATCCTCTACGGCCTCCTTTGATAAATCTGCGTCAGAAGGTATATGAAGATCTATGACAGGTTCTCCCTCAAGCTCTCGAAGTTCGTATTCCAGCGCTCCTATGCGAAATATACTCATACTGATCTGTCTGTAGGTCCACCATCCCCTGTCAAAAAACATCCTGCCATTTATCCCTTTGCATTCCCTAAGGAATCTTGGGAAGCACCTCATGGTATCCTGATATATGGTTTGTGGAATATGCTTTTCCTGGTATTTATCAAATACGCGCCTGGCGCATTCCAAATGGCAGTAGAGCAATTTTAGATGGTCTTCCTCCTCCCAAAACAACGCCTGCAACTGCTTATTAGCCAAAGCCGCCGTCTTTCTGTCCTGTAACCGTTTCAAATATACCTCCAGCTTTGCCAGATCCAATTCCTTTTGCACCCCATCCAGTCTCTGTATCATTTCAGGCTGTAAATCAAGGATGCGAAACATTTCTTCTAGTTCCATACTCTATCCCCATGCTCCCCTATGATTTTTCCGGATAGTCCTTATCCTTCCAGTACCACCACTTAAGCTTTTCCGGTTCGTGCTGTTCATGTTCTGCAAAGTATACTGCACAGCGGAATACATACAGTACACATTTATCATCCTGAAATCCCTTTTTCAGGCAGTCCCTGTGGTACAAATCTTCCGGATCTTTTCCCACCAGGTCCGCCACACTCTGAATTCCAATATTTTTCAAATGCTGCTCCATATTGGCGCCTCCCCCGGGAATTCTTTTTAGATCACTGACAGGCTCCTTTGTGTTGCCCTTATGGTTTATAAGGCAATTCCATGTCATGCTTCCATTATAGCAAACAGAAATAGCAATTTAAAGAAGTACCCCACGAAAAAAGAGCCCCGCAGACTGCAAGGCCCCTTTTATACACTTGATTGTATTTTTCTTTCTATCCCTTTACAGCTCCGGCAGAAATCCCTTCTGTGAAGTACCGCTGGAAGATAATAAAGATAATTAACATGGGAATGGCCGTAAAGGTGGCCGTGGCATATCGGAGACCGAAGTCAAACAGGCTCTGATCCGCCGTCCCGGCGCCAGTGGAATTAATAACCCGAGCCAGACCTACCACCACCGTGTAGCTCTTGTCGTCACTGGTAGCCATCAGCAGCTGCCACAGATAATTATTCCACACATTAATATAGGAAAGAATGGCCAGAGCTCCCAGTCCCGGCTTGGATAAAGGAATTCCATGGGTGATAAAAAACCGCAGGCGGCTGCACCCATCCAGCTCCGTGGCCTCGATAATCTCATTGGGGATCTCATCGTAAAAGTTTTTCAGGAGATATACCCCCATAGGGTATACAATACAAGGCAATATATAGCCCAGATACTTTCCCTGAAGCCCCGCTCCGTACACAAACCGATACAGGGGCAGGATATAGATCTCAATGGGAATCAAAAGGCAGGCAATGTTAATGTTAAACAAAAGCTTTCTCCCGGGAAACCGAAGTTTAGAGAGCGCATAGGCAGCCATAGAGGACACCACCACAATGCACACCACTGTCACCGTGGTGATAAAAATGCTATTCCACAGCCAACGCCAGGCCGGATACGAGGAAAAAATCTTTTCAAAATTTTTCAGGGTCACCCGGGCAGGAATCCAGTCCGGAGGCAACTTCGTAATGTCCGCAGAATACTTGACGGAGCCGGTAAACAGCCAGTACAGGGGAAACACGGAGAATATGCAAGCCACGATTACCCCTACATTGAGCACCAGATCAAATTTGGATTGAAACATTCGTTTTTTTCGTCTATGCATATCAACTCTCCTTTTTCTCCGTGATAAACCGCAGGGATATTAAAACCAGGGTAACCACAAACATCAGAACCCCCATAGCCGAGGCTAAGCCGATATTATAATTCACAAATGCATCCTCATACAACCGGTACATCATGGTACTGGTGGCGTAGTTGGGACCGCCAGAGGTTAAAAGTTGGATCACCACGTATACCTTTAATACCAGGGAGGTATCAGTAATAAAAACCAGGATTGTGGTGGGTTTCGACAGGGGAATCAATATATAGCGAAACAGGTGCCACCGGTTACCGCCATCCACCCGGCATGCGTCCATCAAATCCTTACTGATGCCTATCATCTGCGCCAGATACAGCAACACACACTGACCCAGATTCACAATAATCAGAACAATGATAATAATAATTCTGGCTGAAGTGGAGCCGGCTAACAAATCCACCGTTCGCACCCCGAAAATATTTGCAAAATATTTAATAAGACCACTCTGGGAATCCAGCATAAACCGCCATATGGTTGACATAACTACCATAGACACAATGGTGGGAATGTACAGACATACACGCACGGTGGAGACATAGATGGGGTGCTTATCAAAAATGCTGCCTGCAATAAACAGGCCCAGCAATATCAGCAGCGGAACTGCCACCACCACAAACAGCAGGGTGTTGCCGATGGCTTTCAAATAGGTGGGACTGGTAAATATTTCCATATAGTTTGCCAACCCTACAAATACCGTTTTTCCTCCCCATTTTGTGTTGTATAAGCTGCGCACAAACTGGTTACAGATGGGATAAACCATAAAGATCGCACCGAAAATCACAAATGGCGCCACAAAGCAGTAGGCCTGCAATGCCTCCTTTACGGATCTCCTGCCCTTACTATTCATCGTGTAAAATCCCCTCCTTTATGGTAAAAGTAGAAAAGGGGCTGTCCGTTGAGAAACTGGCAGCCCCAAAGGGGAAGGTATGATTCCAAAAAATCACGCCTTCCCCTCCAGCTTGGGAATCCTGCATTTAGTTCAAAATCACAGAATTATCAATGTACTCCTGAATGGACCCATTGGCCTGATTCATATAATCGGTCATCGCCTGCTTTGCATCCTTCTGTCCGCCGAAGAATGCCTGGAGCTCCGGAAACAGCATACTTCTGGTGGACACATAGCCAGCCACGCTGCCGTGGAAGTTCATAATGTGATCTGCATCCACATACTTGTTGTAGGACTCAAACATGGGATTGGCCGCAATCACATCTGCGTCCTCAGCAATCTCCTTGTAGGAGGAAACAGCCATGCACAGATTGGTCAGAGCTTCCTTATCCTGGGACAGCCATGTCATAAACAGCTTGGCTACTGCGATCTGGTCTGCGTTGCCCGTGTCAAACATGCTTAAGCCGTACACATAATTGGCAAACCGGTAATCATCCGATCCGTCTGCGTTCACAAAGGGGAATGCAGCCAGACGCAGATCAAAGGTATCAATATCTCCAGCTTCCATCTGGTTCTTAAAATCTGTGTAGTTGCTGTAGTATCCATTGGTAAAGCAGCACAGACCGTTGCTGAACTCGGAAGCTACTGCATTGTTGGACTTGCTGATAATATTAGAATTGGTATATCCTGCATCCGCCCATTTTTTCAGCATATCCAGAGCTGCCACTACCTTCTCATCGTTTCCTGCATGGCTCAGTCCATCCTCACCCCAGAGCTGTCCGCCCTGAGAGGACAGCCACAGAATGTTGGTGGTATCTGCCTGATTGTCTGCGGCAAATACGGGCAGGCAATACTGCTCACCGGACATATTCTTGCTAACTCCCTCCAGAATCTCCTCATACTCAGCCATGGTCCAGATAGAAATGTCGTTAGGGTCTTCATTTACATATTTTTCCAGCCCCGCTGCCTTCAGCATATCTGCGTTGTAAAGTAAGCTCCAGTAATTGGACCACAGGGGAAGCATATAACTTTTTCCACCCAGCCGAGTTTCCTCATATACGCTGCTGTACAGCTGGCTACCTATCGGGTCCACCACATCGCTGATGTCCAGAAGGTGTCCCTCATGGCACCAGTCAGAGCTGGTAAACCAGGCAAACAGGCACAGATCTGGCAGACTGTTGGACTCAATAGCTGCCGCCACCTTGGTGGCACGGTCTGATCCGGCAAAGGCCTCGATCTCCAGAGAATAGTTATATTCTTCATACTCCTTGGCAAAGCGGGCAAATTCTGCCTGCCATGTATCCGGATTAATAGACTGATCCGTCCAGAAGGTCAGGGTCACATCCTTGGGAAGTGCAGCCTCTGTCCCTGTTCCTTCTTCCTCTTTGGAGGCCTCCGGGGCTTCCTCCGTCTGGGGATTATTTTCCGATGCCGGAGCATTTTCCTCCTTGCCGGAAGAGCAGGCCGTAAGGGATACTCCCAGGCAAAGCACCATCAAAAGGGCCAAAATACGATTACGTGTTTTCATAAGCAACTCTCCTTTTCATAAAAATGGTTAAGCCAGTCCTTTTCTTCCTCAGCGAGTTTTTATGCACTTTGCCGAACTTCTTATGTGAATGCCAGAAAAAGGCATTCTGGTATTGTGCATTTTCTCTACTATATCAGGAATTGAGGGCCTTTATCATGTCAATATTCTACCATACCCACATGCAAAGTAAATGACTCTCTAACGCAGATAATGTCAATTTTCGCTTGTTCCGTACATCTTCGCCTCTTCCCCTGTGTCCTCCAGCTCCTTATATTCCTGGGGAGACATTCCCACCACCTGACGGAATTGCTTATAAAAATGCTCGTAGGAGCTGTACCCACACAGCTCTGCTATCGTCCTAAGCTTATTGTCCGTCCGCTGGATCAGCCCCTTGGCCCGGTAAATCCTCGCCTCCCGCAATAATTCCGTAAAGGTCTTGCCCAGAGTGCTGTTTAAAATCCGCTGAAGATTCCCCACACTCATATGGATTTCATTGGCCAAATCGTTTACCGTAAATTGATAGCCGCAATTCATGTTTATGTAATCCAGTACCTGCTTGGTGAGAATATGCCGGGAGATATCACTGTTCCAGTCATGCTCCTCCGGCTCCTGAAAGGTAAATTCCGGCACATCTCTGGAAAATATTTCCATCAATCCCGTGAGAATAATCTTAAAATAAGCCCCTACCTTCTCCCTGCAAAAAACCCCATGTCGGTTATGCTCCCGGTAAGTAGCCAAAAGAAGCTGAAAAATCTCCTCCGACATCTCACAATAAATCCCCCTGGTTCCGCCCCGGGTGGCCTCATAGATAAACCGCTTGGTCTCCGATTCCCCCTGTCCATACATGCTGAATCCAATGCTCAAGGTCACATTCTCCTCCAGCAGAATATTTGTGGCATGATTTACTCCTGGCGGAATCAGAATTGCAACCGGACCAGAAAAATGAAGCTGCTCCTGTCCGATGATATAGGTACTGGTTCCCTCCATGACAAACAAAAGCTCATACTCCCCATGGCAGTGTTCAAAGGGATTATGGGGATTGTCCGGTTGAGCTACCGCCATAGGAGCAAAGGTGATGGAAATATTGTCCATTTCCGTCTTATAGGTCTCAAAATTATAAGACGGAAAATGGGGAAACAACTCTTCAAACATAGGCAGCCTCCTTTTCACTTTATTTTTAGTTAGTATATCTTTTCTCAATTTTCCTGTCAATTTCCCATGGTTTCCTTTTTTTCCAAATCCCATGGGAATCGGAAATGCTTTCCCTAGGATTGCGGTTTTTAGGATATATTGCAAGAATCATCAATATACTTTGCCTTTTTTTTGTGAAATAATACTTATTATCAATTATAAAAAGGGGGTTCAAGAATGAAACAAGAGTACAATCCCGACTGGAATGTGATGGATCTGTTCCGGCTGGATGGTAAGTGGGCTGTGATTACCGGTGGCGCACGAAATCTGGGCTTTGACATGGCTTTAGCTCTGGCTGAAGCTGGTGCAAACGTGGTCGTGACCAGCAGAAATCCGGACAGTGCTCAAAAATCCGCGGATTTTATTGCCAGTCACACAGGGCGAGAGGCCCTGGGAATGGCCCTGGATGTAAGAAATGAGCAGGAAGTGCAGCATTTGGTAGCAGAAATCCTCAAAGAAACCGGCCGTATTGACATCTTAATCAACAATGCCGGAAACGTAACCAGCACACCAGAAACCGCGCCTCTTCACAAACGGCCATTGGAGATGTGGCAGGAGGTCATAGACACCAATCTTACAGGCACCTTTCTCTGCGCCAAGCATGTGACCGATGCCTATATGATCCCCAATAAGGCTGGTGTGATCATCAATATTGGCTCTACTGCCGGGATTATCGGCAAGGATCGCCGGGTCTATGAGGGCACTCCCATGGGTGGCGCAACCATTGATTACCATGCAGCCAAGGGAGGCGTGATCAATATGACCCGGGATATGGCCGCCTATCTGGCCCCCTACAATATCCGCGTAAACTGCATCAGCCCTGGTGGCTTTTTCCGCAACCAACCTCAGGCTTTTGTGGACGCCTACAGTCTGACCTTCCCCATGGGTCGCATGGGACAGGACGGAAAGGAAATGAAGGGCGCCGCCGTTTATCTGGCCTCGGAAGCCTCCTCCTTTGTAACCGGCCACAACCTGGTGGTAGACGGTGGTCTCACCATCTGGTAATATGATGATAGAAGGGAAGGATTCGCATTGTTAAAAAACTGGAACCAGCAATCGGTGTTGATTGCCGGACTGGGCTCCATTGGCCAGCGACATCTGCGGGCCCTGCGAGCCCTGGGAGTGACGGATATCCGCGCCTGCGACCCTGTGGCCGCCTCGGTGGAAAAAGCTAAGGCCTTCTACCCGGAGATTAAGATTTATCCCTCCTTCCAGGAAGGTCTGTCCTCTCACCCAGACGCAGTTTACCTTTTAACGCCTCCCAAAATGCATATCCCTATGGCCCTTTTGGCCCTGGAGGGAGGTTGTCATGTTTTCTGTGAAAAGCCCTTGTCCGATACCCTGGAGGGAGTGGATGAGCTGTATGACAAGCTGTCACAGACACAAAAGTCCCTGTGCATCGGCCTTTGCTTCCGTTATCACCAGGGTATAAAGAGAGCCCGGGCCCTTATGGATTCCAATGCCGTGGGCCGTGTAGTCTCCATTCGCTCTCTGATGGGAGAGCACTTTCCCTCTGTGCGGCCAGACTACAAGACCCTGTTTTCTGCCCGGTATTCCGGTGCCTTTGATCTCATGCACGATCTGGATCTGACTCTGTGGTTTGCCGGCCAGCCAGCCCGAGAAATCCACTGCGTTTACGGCTCCTACAGCGACATTGGTATCCAGGCCCCGGATGTGGCGGAAATTCTCATAGGCTTTCCGGACCGCTGCACAGCCACCGTCCATCTGGACTTTTTTCAGCAGCCCAGGCGCCGGCAAATCGAGCTTATCTGTACCGAGGGCTGCATTATTGTAGATTTTTCCACCTGGGATACCTGTACTGTTCGGGTGTATCGGGCCCACCAAAAGGAGTGGGAATGTCATACCTTTCCCACAGACCGGGACGACATGTTTCGGGAGGAAAGCCAGGCATTTCTGGAGCATATCTGGGGAGCATCTGAGGCAACAGTCTATGGCATAGAGGATGCCATGCTGTCCCTAAAGGTATTGCACCAAATACAAAACAAATAGGAGAACAAGATGATGAAAAAAGTAACCAAAGGAACTCTGGGCGGCATTATCCCGCCAATTATCACCCCTCTCACCAACCAGGGAACCCTGGATGAGGCTGGCCTTTGCAAGGTCATCGACCACTGTATCGCAGGCGGCGTCACCGGCGTCTTTACCATGGGCTCCACGGGAGAAGCCATGCGCACCAGCCGGGAGGTATGGCGGGGAGCTTTAAAAACCTCCGTGGAGCATGTAAACGGAAAAATCCCTGTATTCTGTGGCATCGTGGATTCCACCACGGAGCGTGCTCTGGAAAATGCCAAGGAGGCCCAGGATCTGGGTGCTGAATACCTGGTTTCCACAGTTCCCTTCTATATCCAGAATACCTGCCAGGACGAGATCCTCCGGCACTATGAAAAGCTGGCAGCTTCCACGGACTGTAAGGTAGTGGTCTACAATATTCCTGGTATGACCAACACCTGCATTGCCCCGGAAACCATTGCCCGTCTGGCCCAGATCGAAAACATTGTAGCCTTTAAGGACAGCTCCGCTGACTGGGAGCATTTCCAGAGATGTCTGTACCTGCTGGAGGACGCTCCTATCAGCATCTTTAATGGGGCCGAGGAGCTGTGCTCCGCAGCCATGATCTTTGGAGCTGACGGCTGTGTCCCTGGCCTTGGCTGCCTGTTCCCCAAGGTATTTGTGGACATGTATACGGCCGCCCAGGCCGGAGACGCCAAAAAGGCCTATGACCTGCAACGCCAGGTATGGCAGGTACGCAAATCCCTGTCCGTAGGAAAATCCTGGCTCAGCGCCATGAAATATCTGGGCTATCTATTACATCTGACCGACACAGACTACACCAGCTTCCCCATCGAGCCCCTCACCCAGGAGGAAAAAGCCCACATCGACAAGCTGGTAGAGGAATCCGGACTGTAAACCTAAAACCAGCGGTACTTATTTCAGCGTAAGTCCTTCCAATGCACGGAAGCAGTTTCGGGCCAGCTGGACGAAAATGCTTCCAGACCCTGGGCATTGGGAGGACTGGAGCGGTACTTATTTCAGCGTAAGTCCTTCCAATGCACGGAAGCAGTTTCGGGCCAGCTGGACGAAAATGCTTCCAGACCCTGGGCATTGGGAGGACTGGAGCGGTACTTATAATAGGAGAATAGCTTATGAAACGCAGTGAAATCAATGCTTTGATTAAAGAAAGTGAAAAGTTTATCGCCTCCTTCCAGTTTGCCCTGCCACCTTTTTGCAGCTGGACACCGGAGGACTGGGCCTCAAAGGGCCATGAATGCGATGAGATCCGGGATAATATGCTGGGCTGGGACATTACTGATTATGGCCTAGGCACCTTTGACAAGTATGGCCTAATCCTGGTGACCATCCGAAACGGCAATCAGAACAATCCCAAATATAACAAGCCTTATGCAGAAAAACTTCTGATCAGCGACGAGGATCAGGTGTGTACCATGCATTTCCATTGGAAAAAGCAGGAGGACATTATCAATCGGGGCGGCGGCATTCTGTGCATGCAGCTTTACAATTCCACGGCTGATGAGGACCTGGATAAAGTCAGTGATGTCCACCTGGTCTCGGATGGTGTAGCCATGACTGTACCGGCCGGCACCACCCTGGAGCTGCTTCCTGGCCAGAGTGTCACCTTAACCCAGGGCATCTATCACGCTTTCTGGGCTAAGAAAGGTTGTGGTAAATGCCTGATCGGTGAAGTGAGCCAGTGCAACGACGACAATACCGATAACCGTTTTTATGAAAACATGGGACGTTTCCCAAAAATCCAGGAGGATGAACCGGTATACCGGTATCTCTGCAACGAATATCCGGAGGCCAAATGAAAAAACGCGAGGATCTGCTGCGCTACTGCGGCAGCCTGGAGCAGATAGCCTATGTAAGGCCGGTGATCCATCAGGACGGACCGGCCAGCGGGCTTTCCTGTATCCAGGTGAAAAATGATAGACTGGAGTATTCCCTTATGGCGGACAAATGTCTGGACCCATCAGGTATTACCTATCAGGGCATGAACCTGTCCTTTCTGTCCAAGCCCGGGCTCCAGGGACATGTGATGTACACGGCTGTAGGGGATCAGGGTTGCCGCTCTATTATGGGCGGAGCTATGATGACCTGCGGGCTGGAGCACATCCACGGTGCAACAGAGATTGAGGGCTCCTTCTATCCCTCCCATGGACGGATGCGGGCCACCCCGGCCTCCAAGGTATCTATGGATGCCCACTTTGTTGGGGAGGACTACCTGCTGGAGGTTTCCGGGGAAATGCGGGAGGCTGAGCTTTTCGGCGAGAATCTGGTACTGCGCCGCAGGGTGACCTCTGTTTATGGAAAAAATGAGATTACGTTTCAGGACACCATAGAAAATCAGGCCTTTCGGGAGGAACCCCTGTGCTTTTTATACCACTGTAACTTTGGTTATCCGTTCCTAACCGAGGACACCCAAATTTGGATTCCCAGCCTTACGTGCCAACCCAGGGATGAGAACGCCTCTTTGGGACTTGATTCCTGGAACCACATGAGTCCTCCCCAGGATCAGGCTCCAGAACAGGTATTTCTCCATACCTGCGCCTGTGACAAGGAGGGGAATACCTTTGCCGCTGCTGTGCGCCGGGATCTAAATCTGGCTGTGTGCCTTCGCTGGAATCTAAAACAGATTCCCTATCTGGTTCAGTGGAAAAGCCCAGCCTCCGGAGACTATGCCCTGGCCCTGGAGCCCACCAATGCCTCCTTTTTAGGGCGTACCGGGGAAACCCAGAAGCTTCCGCCTCTGGACTCCCATGAAAACATCTTAACCTTTCAGATACTGGAGGGAGCGGATGCACTTAACAGTCTGGAAAAGGAGCGGGATGCGCTTCTTACAGATCATGCATAAGTTAGAAGCCTGCGCCGTATTTCTCTGGTGTGTGGCGATTAATAAAGAGGGAGGTCCACCATTTTGGGGGACTCTCCCTCTTACACATTATATCACACGCAAACATTTTAAATAGACATCCCGCTCCAGACCAGCATCCCCTGCTCTTGCATGGCATCGAAGGCTTCATCGGAAAGGCTGTCAAGCTTCTGTGACAGATTCCTAATGGGCAGATAATAAACCTCCGTCATTCTGGGCTCATATGTGGCAGGATTGTCCCCCTCCTCCGTATCCCGTGTCAAACCAAGTCCCCAAACTGCAAGGCTCTCCCGATAGGGGGAAAAATCTCCCTGAAAAATACTTCCCCACAGGGTTTTATAACAACAAAAATAGAGAACATTGATTTCCTGGCCGCTCCTCTCAATGACCCTGCTCCTAGATGACAGCATAACATCATTGATTCCTAGGACCGAAAGCTTCACAGCCTCTACAATCTCATATTCCCCCTTCAAAACCTTCTGGGTGTTTTCCAGATTCAAGCTGTCCAAATCGTGCAGGCGTGGAGACACACTTTTTTGAAATGGCTGCTCCTGGCTTACCACCACTCCCTGATAGCTTTCCGCCACCATGCGGTTCCTGTCAAAAGGAAGTGGAAACTTATAGCTCCTTGCAAAGATAACCAGGCCAATCACCAGAATACAGGCGGAAACAGCTGCAATTACACGATTGCGCCGTATTTTTGCCTGCAATTTTTCCAGGAGCTCCAAGGCATCCTCCTCTCCTGGGCTTTGGCAAGCCTTCTTGGAAATTTCTCTCTCATAATTCCGGCATGCACTACATGTTGCCAGATGTTCCCTTATCTCTTCATTGGTCTCCTCACTGGTCAGGCCGTCTCCATAGCTGGGTAATAATTCTTTTACAATGCTACATTTCATAAACGCTCACCTCTTCCCATTTCACGATTCCTCATATCACCCCGCTCCAAACCAACACCCCCTTCCTTCTCTCTGCGTCAAAAGCATCGTCTGAAAGCCCTGCAAGACGGCTTATGCTCCTCATAGGCAGATAATAAATCTCTGTCATTCGCGGGGTATATGCATGGTAAACCGTATTGTCATCCAGGTTCCCAATGATTGTCCAGCCGCCTCTTCGCTCCTCCTGGACATGATCCCCGGAAAACAGCATATCCCACAATTCTCTCGTTGCACAAAAATACACAACATCCACCATTTCTCCGTTTCGATTGAGGGTTCTGCCATACTTTTGAATATTGGTATTATCAAACCCGGAATATTGAAGCTTCACAAAATCCCTTCTCTCACAGTCCTCATATTCCCCGGCCAGAAATGCTTTGGTGGCTTCAAAATCCAAAAGATCCAAATCCCTCCACATGGTCTGATAAGGTGGCTCTGAAATGGCTATTGTATGCTCCACTCCCACAGCTATATGCTCCTGATTATAAGGTACCGGAATATTCAAATACTTCATAAGGACCATCAAAGCCAGCAGGACTAGACCGGCCGAAAGGGCAATCACGGCTTCTTGCCTTCGAAGCCTCTTTTTAAGCTTCTTAAAAAAATCAATTTTTCTCTCCTCCAAGGATAGCTCCTGGGGAATGTCAGCCCCCATCTGCATATAAATGGTACGGCAGCTCTCACAGGTATCCAGATGCGTTTTTATCTCCCCGGAAGCTTCCTCCCCGGTCAACTCATCTAGATATCTGGGTAGAAGGTCCCTAACAATGTAACATTTCATTTTACCCCTCCATCTGTTCCATGATTTTCTGTTTGGCGCGATAGAAGGTGGTCCGGGCCCAGTTTTCATTTTTTCCCAGGATCTCCCCAATCTCCCTGAAAGAAAACTCGCCGGTAAGCCGCATGTGAACCACCTCACGCATGGGCTCAGGCAGCACATGAATGGCCTGGTACAGAGCCAATTTATCCATGCGCTGCATGGTGGCGATCTCCGGAGAATCGCCCCCAGGTATTTCCTCCGTAAGCTCCACCTGCTTCTGCCTGGAATGCTTTGCAAGCCATTGATACCAGATATGCTTCGCAACCTGGCAGAGCCATACAGACAGCTTACAGGTGCCGTCGTAATTTTTCATGGTTCGCATAGCCCGAAAAAAGGTTTCCTGGGTCAGCTCCTCCGCCACATCCTCATTGTGGGACAAGCTTAGGAGATACCGGTACACCTCCTGTGCATGCTGCGTATAGGCTCTCTCAATCTCTTGCAAAGATTTCACCTCCATCCTTTTTCATCTTCCCCTATATATCCTGGAAAATGGCGTTTCGTTACAAATAAAAAGTAAAATAATACGTACATAAAAAAGAACTGTCTCTTCTATACCAGACAGTTCTTTTTCTATCCTGCAAAGCTTGCAATCCCTTACACAAAATTCCTTCACAACTTCCTCCCATTTTGAGAGGGCCTTATATCATTTCTTCCATACAAGGGATTCTTCCCTTACAACACCTTAGACAAAAACTCCCGAAGCCGTACATCCTTGGGATTGGAGAAAAATTCTCCAGGGGTATTTTCTTCCTTGATAACGCCTTCATCCATAAAGAGCACCCGGGTAGCCACCTCCCTGGCAAAGCCCATCTCGTGGGTCACCACCACCATGGTCATGCCATCATCGGCCAGCCTTTTCATCAGCTCTAAAACCTCCCCCACCATCTCCGGATCCAGCGCGGAGGTGGGCTCGTCAAAAAGCATCACCTTGGGCTTCATAGCCAGAGACCGCACAATGGCAATTCGCTGCTTCTGCCCGCCGGAGAGCTGCACCGGATAGGAATCCGCCTTATCCTCCAGATTCACCAGGCGCAGAAGCCGCATGGCCTCCTCCGCCGCCTGTTCCTTGGTCATCAGCTTCAGCTGCACAGGGGCCAGCATAATATTCTTCTTTACCGTTAAATTTGCAAACAGGTTAAAATGTTGAAACACCATCCCCATATGCTGGCGAATGTGGTTGATGTCTCCGTGGGGAGCAGTAATCTCCTGGCCATCAAAGGTGATAGAACCGCTGGTTGGCAGCTCCAATAGATTGAGGCACCGGAGAAAGGTGGACTTTCCGGAACCAGAGGGCCCCACAATCACCACCTTTTCTCCCGGCCGAATATGCGCATCAATATGAGAGATTACCTGATTGTCCCCGAAGGTTTTAGATAAATCCTTAACGTATATCACTTTTTCTCAGCCTCCTCTCCATGATGCCCAAAAGCCAGGTAAGCAACATAACCATAGCCAGATAAATAGCAGCAATGGCCACGTAAGGCACCAGGGCCTGATAGGTATTTGCTGCAATGATCATCGCCCCCTTGGTCAGATCCTTCAAACCAATAACAGTCACTATGGAGGTTTCCTTCAAAAGGGTAATCAGCTCATTGCCCAGAGCCGGAAGCACATTTTTAAAAGCCTGGGGGATTATGATAAACCGCATGGTCTTTACATAGCTAAGCCCCAGGGAACGTCCCGCCTCCATCTGTCCCTTGTCAATGGACATAATACCGGAGCGGACAATCTCCGCCACATAGGCACCAGAGTTAATGCCAAAGGAAAGCACGGCACAGCGCACCATATTTCCGTCTGTGGCCCGGGAGCTGGCCCAGACCACAAACCACATAATCAACAGCTGCACCATCATAGGTGTCCCCCGAATCACCGTCAGATACACCTTACAGAGCAGATTCAGCACCCGCAGAATGATTCCTCTCTTATTTTTCGGCTGCTGGTCATGGGCTGAGCGTATAATCGCCACCAACACCCCCAGCGCCAGCCCCAATACCAGGGCAAACACTGTCACCAACAGCGTAATCCCGATCCCTCTGATAAAATACTGGTAATTGTTATCCAGAATAAAGGTCTGATAAAACCCGCTCTTAATACTTTCCATTTAAACACCCTGCACCCTTCGGCTTCTTTTGTTAAGCTTATTCAGACTTAATATACTTGTCCAGAATTTCCTGAATGGAGCCATCCTCCTTAAGCTCCTTCAAAGCGGCATTGAGGGCGTCCTTAAGCCCGTCATTGTCCTTGGAAACAGCTGCTGCGTAATCCTCCACCACATACTCCGTTTCCAGAATCTTCAGGCCCTCATTTGCCTCCACAAAGCTGATAGCCGGCTGCTCATCAATCACCACGCAATCCACCTTACCATTCACAAGCGCCTGCACAGCTGTAGCTCCGTTGGTCAGAGCATTGATATTCTCCTCGCCGTAATCATCCTTGCAGTAGGAGTGACCAGTGGTACCCTCCTGCACACCGATAAGCTTGCCCTTCAGATCCTCCACAGACTGAATGTCAGAATCCTCCTTGACAATGATCACCTGCACACCTGTGGCATAGGAATCGGTAAAGTTTACATTCTTCAGACGCTCCTCATCCACTGTCATACCGGCCAGTCCCATATCTACTTTTCCGGTCTGTACAGAGGTGATAATGGCCGTGAAATCCATGTCCACGATCTCCAGCTTCAGTCCCAGCTTTTCAGCCAAAAGCTCTGCGATCTCTGCGTCAATACCCACGATATTCTCCCCCTCATAGAACTCATAGGGCGGGAATGCCGCGTTGGTGCCCATGGTCAGCACGCCATCCGTTACTGTGGTAAACTCCCCATAAGCCCCCCCATCTGCGTCCGGGGTTGCTGCCGGCTCCTGGTTCTCCTGGGGCTCCTCTTCCTTGTCAGTCTCGGTCTCCGGCGCTGTCTCCGTATCCGGGGTTGTGGCCGTGGCTGGCTCCTCTGCTTCCTTAGAACCGCAGGCGGCCAGGGACAGAGTCATAACAGCTATCAATGCTGCCGCAATTAATTTTTTCATAATCGTTTCCTCCCATTTAAAAATTCAGGTTCTTAAACCTATGGTCCATTTTAGCACCATTTTGAAAAAAAACAAGAGAGAAAACGAATAAATCCTTAATTTTTCTGCATAAATTACCATTTTTCCTCAAAAAACTGGGTAATTATTCGTATTCCGGAAAACAGCCCCATTACAGACCTGTTTCCACATTGACTTTCTCCAGGATTGCCGTTTATAATAGGAAGGAATGCTATGTAAACTGAGATATACGGAAAGAGAGGACCTGCTAATGAATGTAATAGAATGGTTAAAAGTAATTCTGCTGGGCATTATCGAGGGCATCACCGAATGGCTGCCCATCAGCAGCACTGGACATATGATTCTGGTCAACGAGCTGGTGCAGCTCCATGTGTCCGACGAGTTTATGGAGATGTTTCTGGTTGTAATTCAGTTGGGGGCAATCCTGGCTGTGGTGACCCTCTACTTTTCCAAGCTGTGGCCCTTTACCACCCCAGAAAAAGGCTGGATTAAAAAAGAGACCTGGTCCCTGTGGTTCAAAGTGCTGGTGGCTGTCATGCCTGCGGCTATTATCGGTATCCCCTTTGATGACAAGATCGATGCCCTCTTTTACAATTACCAGACTGTGGCCATCACCCTGATCGTGTACGGCGTGCTGTTTATTATCCTGGAAAACCGCAACAGGGACCGCCGTCCCACTGTAAAATCGTTTCAGCAACTCACCTATCCCATGGCCTTTTTCATCGGTGCCTTTCAGGTGCTGGCTCTGATCCCGGGGACCTCCCGATCTGGCGCCACCATACTGGGTGCTATGCTGCTGGGAACCTCCCGCTTTGTAGCGGCGGAATTCAGCTTTTTTCTGGCTATTCCCGTTATGTTCGGAGCAAGCCTTTTAAAAATCGTTAAATTTGGCTTTGCTTTTACAGGCACAGAGATAACCATTCTGCTGGTGGGTATGGCCGTGGCTTTTGTGGTCTCTGTACTGGCCATTCGCTTTCTCATGAGCTACATTAAAAAGCGGGACTTCAAAGCCTTTGGCTGGTACCGCATTGTGCTGGGAATCCTGGTTCTGGCATATTTTCTGGTACTGGAATAATTTTCCAGTACCAGTGTACTTTTCCAAAAAGCTGGGGCCTACGATAGCTTTTCCAGCAGCTTCTCCACGCTCACCAGCTTCACGCACAGCACAAAGATATCTGTAGCCATGGCCAAATCCTGGGGAGTGGGGAAGGAAGGGGCGATTCGAATATTGCTGTCATGAGGGTCCTGATGATAGGGATAAGTGGCTCCGGCCTCTGTCATTACCACCCCGGCCTCCCGGCACTTTGCAATAATATTCCGTGCGCAGCCCTCCAGAGCGTCAAAAGAAATAAAGTATCCTCCCTTGGGGCGAATCCAGCTGCCGATTTCCAGGCCGCCCAGCTCCTGATCCAGGGTGTCCAGCACAGCTTCAAACTTGGGCCGCAAAATTGCCGCGTGTTTGCGCATGTGCTCATGAATTCCATCAATATCCTTAAAAAACCGCACATGGCGCAGCTGATTTACCTTGTCATGACCAATGGTCTGAATAGTCAGCTGCAACTTAATGTCCTTCAGATTGTTGGGGGAAGTGGCAATGCAGGCCACACCGGAGCCTGGGAAGCTTATCTTGGAGGTGGAGCAGAATTTATACACCAAATCCGGATTTCCCGCTTTCTCACACTCCTCCAGAATCTCAATCAAAAAGTCCTGATCCTGGTCATAGAGATGATGGACGCAATAGGCATTGTCCCAAAAAATCCGAAAATCCGCAGCAGCCGGCTTTAACCTGGCAAACCGATGTACTGTCTCGTCGGAATAGGTAATGCCTTGGGGATTGGAATATTTGGGTACACACCAGATTCCTTTGATACTCTCATCAGAGCTTACCAGCTTCTCCACCAAATCCATATCTGGTCCTGCAGGTGTCATAGGCACGGGAATCATTTCAATACCAAAATACTCCGTAATGGAAAAATGGCGGTCGTAACCTGGCACCGGACAGAGAAATTTCACCTTGTCAAGCTTCCCCCAGGGAGTATGTCCCATAATACCATGAGTCATGGCACGGGAAACCGTGTCATACATCACATTCAGGCTGGAATTTCCATAGATAATCATTTTGTCTGGAGATACCTCAGACATATCAGCCAGAAGCTGCTTGGCCTCTTTCACTCCGTCCAGAACCCCATAATTCCGGCAATCTATGCCCTCCGAGTCCTTCATATCCACGCCACTGTGGAGCACATCCATCATCTCCATAGACAGATCCAACTGCTCTGCACTGGGCTTTCCCCGGGACATATCCAGTTTCAGGCCCTTTGCCTTCGCTTCCTCATACTTTTCTGTCAGCTCTCCATACAGAACCGTCAGCTCCTCTTTATTCAACTGCTGATATGGCTTCATTCCTTCTCCTTTCCCGCCCGTAACCACCGGGCCATACGTTATCTGCTTCCTTTTGTGTTATTGAGACATTTTATTCTATTTTATGCCTTTTTTCAAGGACTAAATCCACAGAAAAAAAGCGAGCTCCAGCCCGCTTTTTTCGTGAAAACGTCAGGTATCCTTTCCAAAGGCAGCTTCCACCAGCCAGCGGTATTCCTGCCAGACAATATATTGGTCCAGGTCTGACAGAGCCTCCAGCACACTCCGATACATCCAGGCATGCATATTCCTATCCTTCTGATGAAAGCGCTCCCATAGTTTATCTCCCACCTGCTGCATGTCCCGGTAAACAGCCCGCATATTGGAAAGCTTGTCCGACAAGGCCAAAACCTTTGCCTCCCAGCTGGCCTCCTCCCGGAGAAAACGGATGGTCTCCTCCTTCCTCTGCCTCCAGGTTACCTCAGGTGGAAGCTCTCGCCTTTTGTCCTCCGTTTCATCCCGCACCAGACATAAAATCCGGGGGCCAAACACAATCCCCAACTCCTCTGGCGTGGTATCCGTATCCTCCAAAACATCGTGAAGCACGGCTGCTGCCAGAATCTCCTCATCCGTGGTTATGGTAGCTGCAATAGCCGCCACCTCCAGAGGATGCACAATATAGGGCACCGTTGATCCCTTTCTGGTTATGCCTGTATGTGCCTTTGTTGCAAACATAATTGCCTGATCAAAAAGTGAAAGTTCCCTGGCTTCCGCCTCATCCATATTTATTCTACCCATAAACTACCCCTATAATTTTCCGTATACCCTCAGCCATTGTATCTGTCTGCGATAATCCGGCAGCACCTTCTCCACCTCTCTATAAAAAGCCGGAGAATGATTCATCTCTTTTAAATGCGCCAGCTCGTGGACCACCACATAGTCCTGCACCTCCTGGGGGCAAAGCATAAGCTTCCAATTAAAACTCAAATTTCCCCTGCTGCTGCAGCTACCCCAGCGGGTTTTCTGCCCCCGAATGGTGATCCTGGCATAGGTCACCCCCATCTGATCCGCAAAGTAAGCGGCCCGCTCTCTCAGTACCCGTGCAGCCTGTTCCCGGTAATAAGCCTCCTCCCGGGGGCTACACTGGGGAAACTCTTCCTCCTTTCTCTTGGCTTCCTGCTGCTTCTTCTCTATCCAATCCCTGTGGATTTCCACAAATTCCCGGATGCGGGCCATGGCCATTTTTTTTGGCGCCCGCACCACAACTTCTCCCGCCCGGGTAATCTGTATGGCCAGAGTTCGACGGCTACTGCGAATGATTTTGTATTCTATTTGGGAAGATACGCCCCCACAATGCGCTCCATGGTCTCCCATTTTTCCTCCATATCCGCTACCATGCGAAACTGTGTCCGGCACCGATCCAAATTCTGCTCTGGCCGGTGAATCTTAAAATACACATCCCCCTCCAGATAATCTGCGAGAAAACGCATGCCGCATTCCAGCGTCATAAGCTTGGCTCCCATAGGCATCATGCGAATTTCCTCAGATGTTAAGGTTCCCTCACAGCCATGAATAAATCCTTTTACATACAGGGCAAACAGCTCCATATCGCAGGAAATCTTGGACAGATCCTTCTCATCCTCGGCCCCCGTATTAGCTCCAAATCGAATGGAATCTCCAAAATCATACAGGGCAGAGCCAGGCATCACCGTGTCCAGATCAATGACGCAAATGCCTTTCCCGGTCACATTGTCTATCAATACATTGTTTAGCTTGGTATCATTGTGGGTTACCCGCAAGGGTAATTTCCCCTCCGCCAGCATATCACAGAGAATATGGCATTCCTCCTGCCTGTCCAGGACAAACCGGATCTCCTCCTCTACCTCCTTCACCCGACCACATACATCCTGAGCGCAGGCGGCCTGGAACTGTTTCAGCCGTGCAACAGTATTGTGAAAGTTGGGAATGGTTTCATGGAGACTGGCAGCTGGGAAATCCCACAGAAGCTTTTGGAAATGCCCAAAGGCCACAGCGCTCTCATAAAAATCTTCCGGCTTCACCACCGTGTCATAGCTGGAAGCTCCCTCCACAAATACATACACCCGCCAGTAATCTCCCCTTAAGGTTTTCACCCAGAAGCCCTTGTCCCTGGTGGGAATCAGCCGCATGGCCTCCCGGTCCGTATCTCCCCCTGACTCCCGAAGTTTGCTCTGAAGAAACTCGGTGACATGGACCACATTTTCCATCAGTTCTTCCGGGTTTCGGAACACCTGATGATTCATCCGCTGAAGAATATAGCGCTGGACTCTCTTCTCCTTTTCTGGGCGACAAGTCACCAGAAAAGTATCATTGATGTGCCCACTCCCATAAGGCTCAATGGTATCCACCTCCCCGGACAGACAAAAGCACTCTGCAATCCGCAATAGCTCCTCTGGTCCCTGCTTCCACAGCCATTGGGGATAAAGTCCCTTCTCTTTCATATCCTGGATGGCCTTTACCACCACCGGCTTATCCTCTTTATAGGTAACACCATACCACCTATCCTGGGATTTTAGCACTGTGACCTCCGCTTTTTCCTCCCGGATTAGCTCATCCACCACAAAGGGAAGGAAATATTCGCATTTCTGGGGATTCTCGGGCAAATTCTCCTGCAAAAAGGTTGCAAAGCGCTCCCGCAACTCCCTGAGCATGCTGGCCGTAAAGCCCCACATATTCATGGACACCACAGCCTCCCCGGATACCGGCTGCCAGGTGACCCCCTCATCCTCCGTAAAGGCTGGTCCATTGGTTCGTCTCTCAATCCTGGTTCTCTCTGTGATGGCGGAAAGCTTCCCTGCCCCATCTATCTCACAGACTCCCCGGGCCACGTGGCCGTGCTCTGTCAGGGTATTTTCCAGCAGATAGCCCACCATGGCGTACTGGTACTTTTCCCCGTCCTCCTGTTCCATGAGGAAATCATAAATCTTGGAAAAGGCCTCCTGACCATAATAGTCGTCTGCGTTGATAACTGCAAAGGGTCCGTCAATCACGGACAGGCAGGACAACACTGCATGTCCCGTGCCCCAGGGCTTTACTCTTCCTTCCGGCACCTGAAAGCCCTCGGGCAGGCAGGCTAGATCCTGGAACACATACTCCACCTGCACCTGCTGCTCCATACGCCCCCCAATGGCCTCCCGAAAATCCTTTTCATTTTCCTTTTTTATGATAAAGACCACCTTCTCAAATCCGGCCCTTACTGCATCATATATGGAAAAATCCATTATGATATGTCCCTCCGGATCAACCGGGTCAATCTGTTTTAGGCCTCCATACCGGCTGCCCATCCCTGCCGCCATAATCACCAAAACCGGTTTTTTCATCTCCCGTTTCCTTCCCTTTATTCTGATTTTCCGCGCTTCGTCTATCCCTGAAAAAGCGGCCCCTCCCCGTATAAGGAGGTCATGCATACAAAATTACGCTCCGCAGGCACTCCCGTGCTGCGGAGCAGATAGCGTTCTTTTCATGTCCGTCTAATACGGACACCTTTTTCACGCCTGGGCAGATTCTGCCAGCTGTTTAATACAAGCTATGGTCAGCTCATAGTCCTCCCGCACCTTCTCCAGAACCGGCTCAATGTCAGCTCCATAATCCTGTCTGTCCCGAAGCAGCTCTGACATTTCATTGGCAGAATGATACAGCCGCATCAGGGATAAATTCTGGCTAACACCCTTCATCGTGTGGGCCGCCCGGAAAGCCTCGGCCATATCCCGGCTCTCCAAAGAGCTGCACAACAGAGCAAAGCTCTTGTCATCCAGAACCTTCAACAAAAATTTCTGCACCCGCTCATCCTTGCGAAGACGTCCCATTACATCATCATAATCCGCACCCATTGCCTCATAGCATTCTTTTACTGTCATATCCCCTACTCCTTTTTTGTCTCTATCAGTGTTGTTTTCAGCTCTTCGTTATAAAAGCGGTAGCTGTTCCGTCCGCTCTTCTTCACCGCATACATAGCCTCATCCGCCATACGGAACAAGGTCTCATAGTCCCCGTTACAATCCATGGCACAAGCCACACCCATGCTGACCCGGATGGGGAAGCCTTTAAATTCTCCACACAGAATGTTGAAAATACGCTTTACCGGCGCCTCCATATCGGTTTTATACTCCATAAAAAGCAAAAATTCATCGCCACCCATGCGGGCAGGAATATCTCCCGTTCGGGTGCTGCTCTTGAGAGTCTCCGCCACAAATTTCAACACCTCGTCCCCAAACTGATGGCCATATTTATCATTGGCCTGCTTGAAATGATCCAGGTCAAACAGCAAAAGAATACACTGCTTTTTCTCATCCTGAGAAAGGATCTCGGAGATTTGGGCCTTGGCTGCCTTGTGGTTCAAAAGCCCTGTGAGAGAATCATGAACAGCCATCACCTTCAGCCGGTTCATTTTCTCAATATCCTCGTGAATATCCACAATTTTACCAATGGCTCCCACATATTCCGGCGGCTCCCCTTCTCCCCACATGGATCGGGTGATAACCTTGCTCCAGCGCTCCACCCCATGGATATTCAGTAAGACTGTCTGCTCCACCACAGGATCGTCCGGACTGGTACTCTCTAGCCTTTCCAGCAGCTGTTCGAACTGATCCTCTGTAAATAGCTCCTTTCCAAAGGCATCCTCCCTGGGATTTAATATGGTCTCCGGCATTTTCAGATATTTTGCTCCCCACTCGGAGAGAATCAGCATCTCCGGTGTGGTGGTATATTCAAACTGGATCTCCTGAGACAGCTCCGCAAAGAACTGATATTTGGTCCGCTCATGCTCCAGCAGACGCAGGGTCCTCTCTGACACATCCAGGCTGCCCCGCTCCATGATCTGCTCCATGGTGTCATGGATCTCATCCTGGGAGTCATAGGGAGAGGAAAATGCGTTCAGCTGCCGCTCCAGCTGATCAGAAATATCCTTCAGGCAGTCCAAAAGAATGGGGTTAAACACGCCACACTCCCCATTTAAAATCATTTCCATGGTTTTTTCGTGTGAGAAAGGCGGCTTGTAGACCCGCTTGCTGGTCAGGGCGTCGTACACGTCCGCAAGGGCCACAATCTGGGCCGTAATAGGGATCTCCTCTCCTTTCAGGCCATCCGGATAACCTCCGCCATCGTAACGCTCGTGATGCCAACGACAGATCTGATATCCCATCTCAACCAAGGGCTCATTCTCCCGTATGGTGGTGGCCCGCAAAAGCCGGGCTCCCTCTGCCGAATGGGTCCGCATAATCTTAAATTCCTCTTCTGTCAGCCGGCCAGGTTTATTCAAAATCTCAGAGGGAACTGCAATCTTTCCAATGTCATGTAAGGCAGCCGCATTGCAGATAATGGGAATATCCTTCTTGCTGATGGGATATTTGTCCGTTTTTTGGAGTAGACTTCGAAGAAGCAGCTCCGTCAAGGTACAGATATGCCGCACATGCAGGCCGCTCTCCCCATTTCGGAATTCCACGATGTTGGACAGGATTTCCACCATCAACTTATTATCCTGTTCTTTTTCCAGGATCTGGTCTGTCACCATATGGGCCAACTCTTTTTGCTTGGCCGCCAACATAATGGTACTGATAACCCTCCTGCGCACGGTTCTCTCGTCAAAGGGTCGGCTGATGTAGTCCAGCACTCCCAGATCGTATGCCCGATCCACATAGGTGGGCACTGTCTCCGCAGAAATCATCACCACAGGAATGCTTTTGATCCAGCCGTTTTTATTCATCACGGTTAAAAGCTCAAAGCCGTCCATCACTGGCATTACAATGTCCAGCAGCATCAGGGAAATCTCCTGCTCCTGGCTGTGAAGAATTCCAGCGGCCTCCATGCCATTCTCCACCTCTAAAATATCAAACTCATCCGACAGCATATCGGACAACAGTGCCCGATTCAGCTCGGAGTCATCCACAATCAATATTTTTTTTCTTTCCTTTGCACTATCCATCGATATTCCTTCCCAACTTTTATCCCAAATATTTCTTTAAAATCTGTGTCAGCCTGTCTACATCAATGGGCTTTGACACATGCTCATTCATGCCGCAATCCAGGCAACGCTGAATATCATCAGAAAAGGCATCCGCTGTCATGGCAATGATGGGAAGCCCCGCATCTACCCTATCCATAGCCCGAATAGACTTTGCCGCATCGTACCCGGTCATCACCGGCATCCGGATATCCATAAGCACCACATCATAATATCCCGGCTTAGAGGCCTGGAACATTTCCACGCAGATCTTTCCATTCTCTGCCCGCTCCAGCTCAAAGCCCGCCTCCGAGAGAATATCCTCTGCAATCTCCCAGTTCAGATCATTGTCCTCTGCCAACAGTACCCGCTTTCCTACAAATGCAAGCTCTTCCTCTGCCTCCTCTACTTCCTCTTCATCCATAACTCCCATGTAACGGCTCAGTCCCAGATACAGATTTGATTTAAACAGAGGCTTGGAGATAAATCCTTGTGCGCCTACTTCCCGTGCTTCCTCCTCAATATCACTCCAGTCATAGGCCGACACAATCAGAATGGGAACCTCTTCTCCCAGATGCTTTCGCATTTCCCGGGCTGTCTGCAAACCATCCATTCCCGGCATCTTCCAATCCAATAGAACCACTTCATAATCACGGCCTTCCTGGTGACACTTTTTCACCATCTCCAGAGCCGTCTCGCCTCCCAGGGCCCATTCCGCCTCAATGCCAATCTCTTTCAGAGTCGCTATGGCGCTTCTGCAAAGATCCTCGTTATTATCCACCACCAGCATCCGCCAAGGAGGAAGCATCATATCATCCAGAGACACAGTTGCCCGCTCCAGATCTAAAATGATATGGAATTCGCTTCCCTTTCCCAGAGTGCTGGTCAACTCAATGATGCCTCCCATAGCATCCACAATGCACTTGGTAATGGCCATTCCCAAACCTGTCCCCTCGATCCGGTCCACCTGGGTCCTTTTCTCCCTGGTAAAGGTGTCAAAAATCTGCCTCTGAAACTCTTCGGACATGCCAATCCCCGTATCCTTTACCCGGAAATGACACCGAACATAACCTGCCCCAAGAGGAGAGGACTCCTGTTCCAGATACACATTGACCCGGCCATCCTCCGGTGTAAATTTTATTGCATTGGACAAAAGATTCAGCAACACCTGATTCAGTCGCACGCTATCACAGCAAACCTCCTCGGTCTCTATCCTCTGGATAAAGATATCAAAATGAAGTTTCCGGCTCCGAACCTGAGGCTGCACAATATTTACCAGACTGTCCATAGTATCCCGCAGAGAAACCTGACTCACATTCAAAGTCAGCTTCCCGCTCTCAATCTTGGACATATCCAACACGTCATTAATCAGGCCCAGCAAATGCTTGCTGGAGAGGGCTATCTTTTTCAGACAGTCCTGTACCCGCTGTCGGTCGTCCATATTGGCCATGGCGATGGCCGTCATTCCCACAATGCCATTCATGGGGGTTCGGATATCATGGCTCATATTGGAGAGGAACTCACTCTTGGCCTTGTTGGCCTGGATCGCCTCCTCCCTGGCCTCATCCAGATCCTGCATCTGCTGCTGGGAAATCCGGTAATAGGCCACAAATATAAGTATAATCACAACCAAGATAACGCTACAGGAGAAGATCATCACATTGGTCCGCTGGCTTCCCAGATCATTGATAGCATCGTCCAGCACACCATAGGGCATGACACTGACCAAATACCAATCAGAGTCCGGCAACGGAGAACAGTACAGATGTTGATGTACTCCCCCCATCATTACCATTGCGGAATACTCGGCATCTACCTCAATAGCCTTCTTAAGCTCCTCCATATATTGCTCGGCTGTCTTTCCATTGTAGGTCTCATAAGCCTGAACCATTCTGTCAAAAAAGCTGGTTCGAAAGGCGTCTCCACTTCGGATCACATAGCTCCCGTCCT
This sequence comes from Lachnospiraceae bacterium, assembly GCA_022791975.1. GTDB lineage: Bacteria > Bacillota > Clostridia > Lachnospirales > Lachnospiraceae > RGIG4284. The sequence goes on from JAAWAC010000014.1 coordinate 34,430, forward strand.
TGTGGATCACATGGGTATAAATCAGGGAGCTCCCGTCCTCCAGCATCAGATCATTTTCCAGATAGGACATGGGAAGGGCAGCTACCAGGGCCACACTCCTGCCACCGCCCTCCATATTATATGCAGCATCGCAGCCTAAAACCAGCAATCGCTCTCCATTGTTGTCATAGCCACTGCTCACCTTGCTCTCCCCAGCTTCCAACGTCTGTAAAAAGCCCTCACTGTCTAAAATCTCAATGGGCTCTCCATGAAGAACCTGGCATTGCCCATCTCTTCCATATAACCCCAGAAAGCTGAAATTTCGCACACTGGCACTGACGTCCATTTCATTGAGCATTTGCTCTCCATATTCCGTCCCCTGGGGATTGGTCCGCTCCCGAATTCCCTCCACCTGAGATAACCGCAGGTCAATAACCGCCGCAAATTTTTGCTGGAGTTGCTTATTCATCTCTGACATGTAGATCATGCCGATATCACTGAGAGAGGCCTCGCTCCTCTGCCCCATATCCCCGGCCACCCATGTAAATACCGCTATACATAAAAGTACTAAGCCCGCAAAGCTAGCCAGTAGAAACCGCTTCGTTTTATCAAACATTTACTTTATCCTTTCTCAGGTTCTTTCTCTATTATCCTTTATCAAACGCGATAATTTTATATGTAAAGGAAAACTTCCCTATTGTTAAATGTAACATAATTAGGGAAGTTATTCAAGAATAATCTTTCTATTTACTTGTGTCTTTCTTTTACTTTTATATCCGCATACGCCGTCCCGTATACACCAAGTTTAAGTTCCTCTGGTTGTAGAGAAAATACAAGGTTGTCAAATTTTCCCCTAGGTAACCTATATACCGATCCGCCCGCTCCCAACCCCTGGGCTCACTGAGCTCCTCCGTCCGCTCCAAAATGGGAAACAGCCAGTCACAATATTCCCGAAAAACCTTCTTTTGGGCAACCAACATATTGTGATTCAAGAAAAATTTTCCATAAAACAGCTCCGGCAAATCCCTGGCATATTCTGGGGCCTGCTCCTGTAAGGCCTGCACCATAGCCGCCCAATCCCCCTCTTTGAGATAATACTCATGGTGTGTCCAGATATTGGGGTAATAGATAGCCGGATAAGACAACACTGCATCCACCTTGTTCTCCCGTAGGCGATACAAGTCTTCTTCTGTAATATCCAACATCCGCCGGTAATGATATAACCCCAGATATTCCGCTGTCCCGTGCTTTCCAATCCAATAGGTAGAAGTAAGCTCGCTGTAATTCCCGTTTTTCCGGGAAATATTCTCTCCCTGATTATCTTTAAGCTGCGCCACAGAGCTCTCTGTAAGGGCTGCTCCAGCCTGAATGGGATGCATCCAAGTGGCAGGCTCCCACTGCTCCTTTAGAGGCTTATCCCCATGAAATTTTGACACGTAGACAGCCAAATCCGCCTTTTCTGTTCCTTTTTTCAAAGAGTGCAAAAAAGGCAGCTCCTCCACCTCCTGATAATATCGCTCCATCAGGGCTGCCTCCAGCTTTGCATTTATGGGAATATAGTGGAGCATTCCCCGCTTTTCCAACTCTGCCCCGATTTCCCGATGATAATTATCTTGGACTGCCAGCAGTATTTTCACTTGCTTTTTGGAAAAATCTTTTAGCTCCATCACAGGAATCCCGTCAATTTCCGCCCGGTTTCCCACCCGGCTTGTAACCAGAAAGGCGATTACCCGACACTGGGGATACAGAGCCCTTATAGCGTGATAGACACTCATAGCCACCATACGGGCACCGTATATGGCAATCTCTTCTCCATTCTCCAATTCCAGCTTCTCTATCTGCATCCGTCTCGTCCTTTCCTTCTTTTTTCTGATATGCCACCTGACATTTTTCTGATATTGTGCCTTTGTTTTCCCTTCTCTTGACAGGGCACACAGTCAGGAAAGAGCAGGTGTGCACCGTTCTGCTATGCTGTACACCAGTCAGATTATGGCTATTTTCATGTGGTAAGAAAGCTCTCTATGGTTCTCTTAAATCCCTGCTCCAGGGTATATTGGGGGTTCCAGCCCAGCTCTTCTAGTTTTTTAATGGAAAATCGGCTCTGCCGTTTATTGGGGTCCTCCAGATACACCGTATCATGATTTGCGTACCGGACCTTAAGGTTTCTCTCCGGATATAAGCCAGCCACAAGCTCTGCCAGCCCCCGGATAGAAATCTGGCATTCTGGATTGGCCACGTTGTAGACCTCTCCTGGTTTTCCCTCCAGAAGTACCTTAAAGTAGGCTAGGGCAGCATCATAAAGGTAGCAGAAGGTGCGAACCCCCAAACCGTCACTTTTCATTACCAGGTCCTCCCTGCGGATCACGTTGGATACAAAGCCGGCAAATACCCGAAAGTCCCGCTCCAAATCCATGGTGGGGCCATAGGTATGACAGGGACGGACCACCTTGGCCGCTACCTGATGCTGATGGTTGTAGGCTTTGCAGAGATTCTCCCCCAGCCGCTTGCTCTCTCCATAGCAGCTCCTAACGTCCATGGGATTTAAATAACCGCAGTCCTCCTCCTCAATAATCTCTTTTTCTAGCTTTCCATAAATTTCCCCACTGCTAAAATATAGATACCCCCTGCAATTTTTTTCTCTGGCCAGCTCCAACGTCTGACGGGTGCCTAAGACATTGGGCATAATCACCCCTACCGGATTTGTTCCAAAATACTGAGAGCCAGAAGGGCTGGCCCCATGGATAATATAGTCCAGATCTCCCTCCATAGAAATTTCCTCAGTCACATCTCTTATAAGCAGGTGAAAGTATTCTTTTTGGGAATATTTTCCAAATTTATCCAGTGCTGTCTGCCGGTTTCGACATAAAGCTTTGATCTGGATTTGGTAATCCTGATATTCGTTGAGATAGATCAGCATCCATATTAGGTAGGAGGGCAGCATACCACAGGCTCCCGTTATGAGGATGCTGGTGTTTTGAAGACGAGACCAGGGGATGATGGGTTCTTTGAATAAGCTTTTGCAATCTTCTAAAATAATTTTGTTTGTCATAAGGGTGTCGTCCTCTCAAAATTTGATTTTGTTGAGCCCAAAAGCCATAAGAGACTCTCTACTCTTTACCAGCTCTTCGTCCAGGATTGCCACTTTATTGTTTCCATACTTCATAGAAAGTTCCCTGTAGAGCTCTTTTCTAGGTTTTGCAAAGCTTACAGCCACAACAATATAAGCAAAGGTTGTCTGCTCTATTACATTCGGATTTTCTACTGGTAAGCCAAACTCTTGCAGTTGTCTGTAATTTCTGTCTACCCACCGTATAACATTACAAAAGCCACTTTCTTTTAAATACCTATATAACCGTTGACCGTATGTACCAGCACCATACAAAACAATATCAGCACCCTTTTTTATCTGGGGAAAGGGAAATAAATACTCTAAGCTTTCAAACCCACGGTATAATCCATCTGCCCGCGGAATCATCAAAAACAACACATAATCTGTCCACTGACTACGCAAGTCATAAATATCCCGGTAGGTCTCCAGCTGTTGTTTCACGGTCTCGTACAAGACCAGGAATCGATGCCTTTCCACCTCTATAGCATCCTTCTGTTTTACCATAGTGCCCGTACTCTGCCGATAATGATAGAAGCATTTCCCCATAATATAAATGCTTTTTGCATTTAATATGCACGGGTACACACAGGCCGCGTCCTCCCCCATTCTGATTGCGCGATCTACTTTATTTTGATACTTGTAGAGATTCTCCCGTCTAAACAATTTATCCCAAAGTCCGGGAAAAATCCCCCATTCAAAAAAATTTTCATTCACGATCATTTTGGGAAATACATCACGGACTAGTGACTGTCTATCATAACGTCCCTTCGGTATCCCGTGATATACAGCTCTGGAAACATCCCCAGTATCCTCAAACCTTCCGGACATTACAATATCCACTTGCTCCTGCTGCATTGTCTTGTACATCTCTTCATACATCGCAGGCTCTATCCAATCGTCCGCATCTACAAATGCTATGTATTCCCCTCTGGAGGCATTTATCCCGTCGATTCTTGCGCTGACAAGTCCCTTATTTTCATTATGGATTACCCGAATCCGCTGATCTTGCTTTCGAAACTTCTCACAGATATCATAAGAGCGATCCGTTGAACCGTCATTTACCAAAATGATTTCTAACTCTGTATATGTCTGCCTACAAACACTGCGCACACATTGATCTAAGTATTCTTCTGCATTATAAACAGGAATAATCACACTAATCATTCGCATATTTCTCCTTCCATGCTTTAATTAAAATATGCTTCAGAAAAACATCATAATGATTACATATGAGGATCCTCTTTTCATTCACAGATAAATCCATCAGCTGTTCCTTCATTTCCTGAAAATGGGCCATATTGGCAATTACAAACCATGCATGGGGGTATTTATTAACAGCCAGCCTAGGCTGCAATATGGGAATATACCTTTCCGTTTTTCCCCATAAATCTTCTGCATTGTCTATATAGGCTGCAACCTTTCTGCCTGTCTCTTCTAAATAAAGAGCAACCAGCCTCCCAAGATTCCCACTTCCAAATATAATAACCTCCTTTGTTCCATCTATTTGTTCCATGCTTTTCTTCATCTGTGCAATTATCATGTCACTTTCATCTATATAATTTTTAAATGCTTCCTTTGAGATTTTTATCTGTTCCAATGTACATTTTTCCTTTGGTTGCAGCTCCTTTTCCTGATATTTCTCCGAAGATAGCTCTCCACAGATATCCTCATACATTATTTCTATGTAGTCTTTTCTGCGCTCTACAGACAAATTATCATAAAACCAAAGATGCCCGTTTATTTTCCATGCCAAATAGATCTCTTTGTATTCTTCAAACAGGCCATCCTCTTTCAATCGCTTCTTTAACAGTGCATACTCTTCTATCAACATCCTTAATTTTTGCGGGCTGTTTACAGAAGAATTGGGATTATCCATGCGATAACAATAAAAGGACTTCTTTAGAAGCATGACACGCTCTGCTTTTATAGCAGTCAAAAAGGTGAAGGCTATGTCCTGGTATGCCGCTCCTTTTGTTTCATTCATAAAAATTTTATTGTCAAGCAAAAAATCTCGCCGGTATAAGCCGCTCCAAAAGCCATTGACCCCAAGTTTTAACAGACGCCTATCATGTTTTGCATTTATAACCGTATGATACATAGAATCTACATTGGATAAAGTAAAGGGAAAATAAATCTCTTTTCCATCCGCTTCACAGAAACGGTTTACATTCGCCTTTAAAAAATCCAACTGATACTTCTTAACAATCTTGTATTGTTCTTCATACATATGAGGCAGCAAATAATCATCTGACTCACAGATTCCAATATATTTCCCCTTTGCCTCTCTTAAGCCTGTATTAAACTGCAACCCTACTCCAGATGAACAGGGAATAACTCGTATCCTTCCATCCATTTGTGCAAATTTCTTTATCATATCTAACGTGCCGTCCGTACTTCCGCCATCTATAATTAAGATTTCTATTTCCTGTAGCGTCTGCATTCTCACGCTCTGTATACATTTTTCTATATGTGTTGCGTCATTAAGCACATAAATTAACACAGATACTTTTATATTTTTCATTTCTTATTCTTCTTTTCTTCATATTTTTATAACATACATTCTTCCAGTCTCAAGGGAAGCGATAAGTAAGAAGCCAGGTCAAAAACTTTGATATCCGGATTCTTTTCCTTCACAATCTCCACAGTTTCCGGATAATAAGAGGCATTTGTAACTAAAATAAACTGGGATTGTTTACTGGCGGCTTCATCAAATAATCCAACTGCATGTCCACCTTCTAATATTTGCCCCTTTTTATTGCTGTCCTTATCATAGATATTCTTTATAAAACTCTTGTCTCCATATACAAATAAAAAAGCCTTTCCTCTGTCACCTGCTCCCCAAATCCCTGTGGAATATGAGTTCTTTGTGATATAGTCAAATAGCTTTTCTATCTTTTCCTCATTTTCCTCATAAGTTCGAACATATTTGTCAAATTCTGTAATTGGTAAGTTTGCTGCCTCATATTCCTGACATGTTGAAATTCTATCAATAAAGTATTTATGAAATGCGTTGAAAAAATCTTGCCCATGACTAATATGTAGATTTAGATCATCTAAAATAAACTCCCTTAACAAATAAAACATTTCCTTGCGGTTTGCCTCATCCAGAGTCTGGTAGTTCCAATATAAAAATTCACAGGCCCAGTTATAAAAGCTTTGTTCATACTCCCAGAACAAGCTTTGTTCTATCAAGAAAGCTTTCAATCTTGACAAATATAAAAAACAGCATTTCCAAGATAAGCTTCGCGTATTAGATAGGCTGGCCGAAAGATGAGTTCTATGATGTATAAAAAACTGGTCAACAACTGTAACTTTTTTTGCACATGCCAATGCTGCATGTACAAAAAAGGCATCATTTGTGGTTCTCATTTCCTGAAAATACAATTTATTATTTATGATAAATTCCCTTCTGAACAATTTATCCCAAGCCCAACCATTCCAAAGACTAAAGAGAATCGATTTTACTTCCTTTGGTGAAAAGCTCTCTCTGGTTGCCAAACTTTTAATAATAACATGTGCATACGGATAGGGAATATTTTTTCGAACATTTGTATGAAATTCGTCCTCTTTCATAATACAAATATCCGCTTTCCCTTTCTCTGCCTTTTCATATGCAGTTTGTAACATATCCGCTTCAAATATATCATCCGCATCCAGAAAAATAATATATTTCCCACATGCTTCCTTCAGCCCCTGGTTCCGCGCTGTACCTGCATAGCAATTTGTTTTATTTGTAATGATCCTGATTCTACTATCGCATTCTCTATATTTTTTCAAGATTGCGGTCGTTGCATCCACAGACGCATCATCTATACATATAATCTCCAATTCTTTTAGGGTTTGTGTGATAATGCTGTTTAAACATTCGCATAAATATTTTTCACCATTATATACAGTAACCACCACGGAGACCTTTATCATTCCCAATTCCTCTGCCTTCTTTTAGACTTCCATGCACTTCCACATATAGCATTTTTCAGCTAGACATACGCATATAATACTGTCTCACATATATCGGATCGGTAATGTCTGATATAAAACTTATACTCTGGAACCAACTCCAAAAGATATAGCGGTAATTCTATAATATCCTCAGGTTTATGGTAGAGACTGATAGCCAGTTTTGGACGTTCTCTTTTAATCACCATGCCAGCTCCTTTTAATGCCTTCAACTCTCCGCCTTCTATATCCATTTTAATGAATGTAACTGGGTCATTTTGTATTATGTTATCCATGTCTATGGCCTTCACAACATTTCCATTATCCTGCTTATTCTGTTCGACTCTCGACCCGGCCTTATCCTCCTTAAAAAACAGTCTATCTTCTTTCTCCCATGCCGCGAAAGCTTTTACATACACATTTTTAAGTCCTCTTTCTTTACATGAAGCTGCAATATGTCTGCACCGTTCTTCAGACGGCTCCATAGCAATGATTTTCAAATAGTTTCTATCTGTCCATTGGACAAAATCCCATATTGTCTCGCCCAAATATGCGCCCACATCCACAAAAATTTCATTTTCATCTGGCTTAAATACATCAAAATACTGCTTCTTTTCTGTCCTGGCCTGCAAATGATTATACCTGGGATTCAAAATATTCTGTTCCGGAAAATTATTAGACACTAAATCCCTATACATCTCTCTTTTATAGGCTCCTGATCCAATAACTACAGAATAATGGGAATATTTTTTGACAAGGGAATCAAAAGAAATTACTTCAACCCCCTCAACTCGACTCCCCACTTTATCTGTATCCCTGTCGCAAAAAAAGGCAGGAGGATGGCCACAAAGATCCAATACTCTCTTTGTTTCTTTTCCGTCATGTCCGCATCCCCAGACAATAATTCCTTCTCCTTGCGTTTTTTCCAGAAAACGCTCCAATTCAGGGCAGATCCAATTCTTTTCCACAGTATCCACCGCTTTATAAAATTGTTTCTTATCTCTGGTAATACTATAATGAAGCCTGGCATTAAACAATAAAACAGACGTCTGGTCCTGTAACACACTTTCTATTTTATTTATGTTTTTACTGATTCTTGGATACTCCATGGTTGCCATCCCTTCTTTTTACCTCATATATTCCAAAAAATATCTATATTTTGTAAAAATATCCCCATTTAACTTTTCATAAAATGTATAAACTGGAATGTTCTGTCTGATTTTTCTAACATTCCGGAGCATTTCCTGTTCATAGATAAAACTGGAAATGATAATTAAATCAAAATTTTGATCCATTTTCTGATACTGAATTATTTTTTTATCTCTGTAAATACCATGGTCTTTTTGAGAATCAATGAAAATCATGTCACAGGTAATCTTACCAATCAGATTCTCGTAAATTGTCAGCAATCCCTCTGTATGCTTCCCCATGCCGTAGATTCCTACTTTACAGTTTTCCCTATTCAGAGGCAATTTTTTCAGCAGTTCTAAATAAAGCTCTCTCTGCAATGCTGCTATTTGCCATATTTGAGAATTTATTATCTGCCGTTGATCTAATTCCCAACAGATAATCCGATGGTAATTATCCATCACTCTCGCTAAGATTGCCAGATCGCAAGACTCGATATCTAATTGTAGTTTTTTTAACAATTCAAAATACTTTCCAATTAAATATTTTAAAAGCCCTCTGGCTTCCTCCTCCAGAACAATGCCGTCATCTATACACAACTGATAATTATCCAAAATTATGGTACAGTGATCACAAACTAATGCCATAAGAATTTCTCGATACATCTCCAGTTTGTAATATGTATTTTTACATATTTTATCCCAAATAAGCAAAACGACCTTGATATAATCTACAAACTTTCGTTCAGTATATCTGCCTGTTATGATCGAGTGTTCCCGATACCTTCTCTGATAAAGTTTTTCTGATATGTGTTTAACATTCTCTCCCTGACACAAAAACATAAAGGAAAAATAATTGTCCTCGAAGTATAGTCCTTCTGGAAATTTTACCCCCACTTCTGTGATCATTTTCCTTTTGTATGCCGCCATACATGCAGAAACCACATAATTTCTTGGATAACATTTAGCAAAATACTCCCATCCTGTGCCCCTGAAATCACTTACCTCTGTATTACTGCGATCATAACGATTGCTGGTAATTTGTGCACACCCATCTTCATAATGAATATCTGCATCAAAATAAACAGCATCATAAGGAAAAACCTGCATTTGGTTTTTCAGGATTTTTACCGTATCTAATCTTAAATAATCATCTGAATCAAGAAACATAACATAGTCACATGAAGCAGCACAAATGCCCCTATTGCGTGCAGCGGAGAGTCCTGCATTTTTTTGATTGATTAATTTAAAATAAGAATATTCCTTAACATATCTCTCACAGATAGATAAGCTTTGGTCTGTAGAACCATCGTTAATTAATATCACCTCATCAAAAAGAATCTGCTGCTTTATAATACTGTCTAAACATTGCACAAGATATTTTTCAACATTATAAACAGGTACAATGGCTGTTATACTTATATCCATCTGTATTCTCTCCATCTCAGGATTATATATTGGAAAATTCTATTTCTTTCATAAGGCTATAAACTTCCTTGTTTTCTTCCCGCAATACATAAACAATATCTTCATACCATACAGGATTGGGAACTATAATTACCTCTACCTTATCTTTTATCATTTCATAGCTGTATATTCGGCAACCGTCAATCTCCTTTTCCCATTTACGCTGATCCATATCAATCACATAGTCTATGCTTTTTCCTCTTTTTGCCAGCATATTTAGCACACTTTTTCCAGCTCCTCCAGCCCCCCACAATGCAATCTTTTTATCACCAAAACTACTAATAAACTTTACAATAGCATCCGACTGAATGGCAGCGGAATCAATATCCTCGTTATTATCTCTCAACAATTCATATAGTTTCCAGTTCATTTCACTATTCATATGTTTCTGCTGCAATTTATCCATCATCCACTTTTCCCAGTAAACAGCTCTCAACTCATCTATCATTTTTTCATAGACTTCCGTATTCATTCCATATTGTATATCTCTCAGCTCTTTTAATAACTTATTATAAAAACTGATTTTGAGTTGACCATGATCCTGCTTGTTTCTTTCCAGGAATTCATATACTGCATCCATAGCTTCCAAATAATAGTTATGACGTTTGTTTCTTTGACTTGACAAGCTCCTTTTTCCACATGATTTTCTATAGTGTAATAAGATTTTATCAACAAATACAATTCTATCTGCCTGCATCAGAGATGCCATGGAAAAATAGACATCGTTTGCATTCGGTATATTCTGAAAACGAATCTCCGCTCCATCAATTCTCAATATATCTCTATGTATCAACTTGTCCCAGGGACTATTTCCCCCTATTTGAAACAGATAGTTTTCTTCTTTCTTTACCTCCATAACCGGATAGCTTTTTATTAATAATTGGGGGACCCAATTCATTATTTTATAATTTACTTTAGAATCATCATCCAGGTAATTATAATAGCAGCAGCATATATCCGCATTTTCCCTTTGCGCTTTATCAAGCATTGCCTCTATCATGTTCGGTTCAAATATATCATCTGCATCAAGAAAAATGAGCCATTGTCCATTTGCATACTCTAAACCAAAATTCCTCGAACAAGCAGCTCCCTTGTTGATAGAATTCCTAATAATTTTTAATCTTCTGTCCTCTCTGTATTCATTTAAAATGCCTTCTGTACTGTCAGTACATCCATCGCATATGTAAATAATCTCCAAACATTGATAAGTTTGGCGAAGAACGCTCTCAATATTTTCCCGTAAAAAATCCGCCCCATTATACACAGGAATTATTATTGAAACTAAAATATTATTCATTTAGTTGCTCACTTTCTGATATAGTTTCCTTAAGCTTTAATCACATTTTATAAATGATATCTGCAAGTGATATAACTGGACAGCCAAATCTTATTTTCAACTCTTCCTCCAGCTCTTCAAAATAATAAATAGCTGTAACTACAACCGCATCAGCAGGGTCCATTTTATCATTTAATCCTTTTATCTCTTTTCCATCCAATATTTGATTTTTATTCTGATCTACCAAATATTTTATTTCAAATTCTTCGCTTTTTAATTGTTGATAAAGATTCTTTCCAATGTCCCCCACTCCGTATATAATTATATTGTGAATTCCTTTTTCTTTTAAATAATCCGCAATTTTTTTCTCCTTGTGTTCATTCTGAAGCCATCTATTCATTAACAAAAACATTTCGAAATGTTTATCTGACATTTCTGATACATTTTTGATTTTTCTCTTAAACCTTTTAAAACATATGCCTGTACTCAGAACCGCTCCAAGTATTACCCCCGAAATCCCCCACATTATCTTCATGCTTTTACTCCCCTACATATCATAAGAAACGAAACATCTTTCTCCATGCCTTTATGCTTTCTTCTTTATTAATTTTTTTATAAATTTGATTTTTGTTGAGTGCTCTGTCTTTCTCTGTAAATTCCACCAATTTTTTAATATTTATTTTTTTAATATCTGCTGTATTTGAAACTATACATTCCAAATCTTTAGTAAAATAATCCCACAGTAAAGATTCTCGATTCAAATATATTTTGCACCCCATCCGCATTTGCATTAGAATATTTCCCAACGCCTGCTGTCTTTTCATATCAAATATTGCTATATCCATATTATATAGAAATCTGCAATACTCGTCTAAGGACATAAAATTCTGAACAGGAATAAACTTATCTCCAAATATTTCTTTTCCGTATGAAACCACCCGTTCTGCATATTCCATATTACCATAGGATAAGGGAATGAAAATATTGATATTTTCCTCCTTGAATCTGCTTAAATTTTTTAAAACTTCAAAATGATTATTTGTAAGTGTCGCAGAATTTCCTATCTGTATGTTAATAGACTTTTTGCATGGCTTTGGTATACTCACAGCTTTGCTAATACCTTCTATTTCCTTAGCACTATAATACATTGCACAAAAATGCTTTACTTTTAAATGATATTGTTTTTTTAAATCTGTATAATCCTGTGGAATAATCGTTGCCACAGCTCGACATTTTCTGACAACATAAACCTTTGCTCTTCTTTTCCTCTTGTCCTCTGGTAGCTTTTCTTTATCTCCACCCCAAAAATATAGGATCAATTTTTTTAACAATTCTTTATGCAGATAGAAGTACTCAATAATACAATCTTCAAATACTCCATGATAAATTATCAGGTCATATCTCTGTAGTTCATTTTCTGTACTCTTTTTATTCATTTTTATTTCAATTCTGGGATAATATTTTATGTTATCCGGCTTTAGATACGTACAACGCTCATCTATATAAGCTTCCCCAAATACCCAAAATGTGTGATCCTCCTCCGGAATATCTCTCATCAAATAAATGAACTCTTCTGTAAATTTTTCTGTCCTAAATATATGTAATATTCTTTTCATTTTATTGTCTGCACTTTATTTTATAAATGCATCTCCCATTTTGTTCCATGTTACTTAATACAGGAAAATATCCTTTCTCCATCTGTTTTTATATCTTTTATATCATGTATCTTAGAATCTTCTCCGTCATCCTTCAGCAAATATGTTAACAAAAGTGGCACTTCTCTCTCTTCAATGACACTTCCCTTTTGTCTCACCCAATTTAATATAGCCTCTGTGTTTTCATTATATAATTTATAAATTGTCTCTCTATATTGGCTTTCATTCACTTTTGTATGTATATAGAAAGCAACATTTGTCTGGTAATCAAATACCATTAAAGGAGCATCAGCTATATCTGATGCATAGATAATTTTGGGTCCATATATAAAACTGGATTGATATCTTCCCGGTCCCCATTTCATAATTTCTGTATATTCATGCAATTTCGTATTAAGCTGGACATTTCCAGTTTCGATATTAACAGCAACAAATTCCTGTGCTAAAAACGGAGCCAAAACTAAAAATTGTTCTATCACATCCACAACCATATACATTGGCTCTTTGATTTCTTTCCACTCTATATTCAAAGCTATTTCTTTTTTTTCAAAGGTATCCTTATTTATTAATAAAACAGACTTATTTTTGCCCCTTGATAAAAAAATCATCCACTCCTTATAGGTTCTTACAAAACCAAGTTTTTTTTCATTATCTTTCCACAATATAAATCTGAATTTTTCCGTTCTGGTATTAAAAATCACCAATTCTTCACTGTCATACGGATAAAACCATATGTCATCCCCAACCAAACATGCATCTGCAAAATTAATTTTTCCGTCTTTAAATGCCACTCTATCTCTTAATTCTGAATACTCTATAACTTGATTTGTCAACATATCTACCCGCAAAAACATATTATAGCCTAAGGGTACAAGCCAAAATTCCGAACTTCCGTTTTTATAACAACATTTAAACTCCCATGTGATATTTCCTTTGTTATCCCTAATAGGCTCTCCATTTTCAGGCAAGTGAATAACAACCTTTTCTAATGTTTTTATATTAATTTTGACTATATCTTTCCCTGCGTGCGTTGGGATCATCCAAATAGCATCTTCAAAAAAAATTGCTTGGTTATGCAGATACCTGCTTTTAATCTCATTTTCAAAAATATCTAAAAATTCACAAATTCCAGTCTTTAAATCCATTTTGTAAAATCCATTTGATAGCCATGAAGAAAAATATAACTCGTCTCCTACGATACATCCAGCTAAAAATGAAATTCTACTTCCATAAATATTTTCATTTATAATGCCTTGATTACTCAGTTTTTTTAACTGCATTTTTTGCCACTCCATACTTATTTTAAATACTCTTTCCTATGTCCCCTCTTTGGATGTTCCTATAAAATGTTTTCATATCCAGTTTTTCAAATATTTCTCTGCTTTTTTGATTACACTTCTATCATTTCATGCTCTATCCTAAATTGTCTTTTTCAATTCCAAATTTTTCTAGTCAGCCTCTCCCTTAAATCATACCCATCCCAAACAAATCCAAACTCCATGGTCTCCCCGATCTTCACCACCCGGTCTATCCCCTTTACTCCGGATTCAGCCAACGGTAAAACCTTCATTTCATCTCCCAAAACCGCTATAGTCTGCAGCTTCTCATTGCAAATCGGAACCAACTCCATGATATCCCCAAGCTCATACTCATAGAAGACTCCTGAGTTCCCCCGATATTCCTGTATCCGAGGAGTCATCTTCTCCAATTCTATTCGTACAATCCGGTTATCCTTCATCCGAATCACATGGATTCCCTCTATCGTTGCCGCCGCAAGGCAGCTGTTTGTCAGCTTATCCACATATTGTATCGGTCGGAATGTATACTTTTTCTCCACTGTACCCCAGAACTTCTCCCAGAAAATTTCTTTCGCCTCTTCTATCCTTTCGTGCTCTCCCATCCAGCAGACCAGTCTCGGCGAAGTACAGGCATTTTGATCTGTAAAATAGGTGTCATTATAGAAATCTAGTGCAAGCCTCTCTTTGTCTTTTATATTCAAATATTCCTCCGCATCTACGATACAGATGGAATACCGATCCGCAAAGGTAATCTCGCCTGCTCTCGGCGGAAGCTCTGACTTCCGAATCTCCTCTATAGCGGCATCTCCTCCCCAGATTACCCTTACATTACAAATGGAAGAAAAATAATCATTGATCTCCTTATTCCTCGCATACCGCAGAAAGACTATGTAATCGCTCCACTTCTTATAAACTTCCTCTTGCCCCAAGGCTTCCGATATGGCCCGGTTAATCAGCTCCGTCTGCCGGAATTCCCTGGATGGCAGCCGCACAATGCTCGCATTTCCCAGTACAAATCCAACTGCAAAGGAATAGGCATAATTCACTGCCACATTTGACGGCGCGATGTGAAATAGCACTCCACGCCCCATTCGAAGCCTGTGATCGGAAAGAAATTCTCTCTTTTCTTTCTCCATATTTGCTCTTCTTATCCAGAAAGCGAAAGTTGCCACATCTGAATACGTCTTTGCCTCTTTATCTGACAGCAGCCTTTTGGACACTTCATTTAAAAAGGCAATCCGCTCCTCCTCAAAGGGTTTGCCCGCAGGAAGCTTTGGCATTTTTTCCACAATCTTTTCGTCGCCTATATGAAATTGAAGCTCCTTAAAATTTAGCTCCATAGGTATCGCTGCACCCCCTGATTTCTGCATTTTTCAGTCTTCCATGTACAGAGAAATACTTTCCCTTTCTTCCGCAGGGACAATCATCCTCTCCCAGAAGCACTCCTTCGTCCTCTGTCAAAAGAGAATGCCCCGGATAGGATTCCGGAATAGCCGACACCACTTGAAGGATTCCTTTTTCCCCCATCCTACAGACTGAAAAGTCCTCCGGACGTCGGACGATCACATCAGAAAAAATACTGGCATGAAAATGTCCGTATTCACACTGCATATAGATACACCCTGTCTGCTCTACCATTCCGTAATAGTCGTAAATCTTATGCAAACCGCACGCTTCCTGCAAGCTGCCGCGAAACTCTTGACAGGAAATAGCTTCCCCTTTAAGCTTCTTCCAGCCTCCTCCGTGAATGAGGATTCCATTCGACAAATCCCATACAATCCCTTTCTGCCTGAACTTTTTAAACTCCTTATAAAAATGCTGCCAAATCATAAAGGTAAAGCCGAAGAGAAAGATCTGCTCTCCCTTGTGCCTCTCTAAAAAGGCGCTGACCCCTTCTACATCTAACTGCATCTCATCATTCAAAGCGTATAGTTTATCTCTTCCAAAGATGGAGAATCCCAGTATCCCTGCTCCTCTGGCGCTGAACATAGCCCTGTTTTTTATAACGGAGGGACAGTCGATAATCAGCATGGGCATACGGGCGCTTCCTGTAAAGGAGGACACCAGTTTAACCAAAGTTTTCTGCTGATAGCCTGCCGTCTTTCGATCCACATAGATGCGAGACACACGCTGGCCGCTGGTTCCGGAGGATGTCATGGTTTTTACAACCTCCTCCTTCGGAACACTTCGCAGTTCCATCTCCTTAAACAGGCGGACCGGAAGGAAGGGAAGCTCATAATAGGATTCTGTCTTACCGATTTCTATCCCAAAGGCATCCACGATTCTTTTGTATGTCTCACACGTCTCATAGTGCTGTTCAGATAGGCTTATCAGCCTTCTGCTTAAAAGCTCCTGCTTTTTCTCTTTTTCAAGGGAATAAGGCTCCAGCTCCAGCATAGCTTCATAATTTTGTTCCATTCTCCTGTTTTTCCTGCTATTCTTCTATATATTTTCCAAATTCTTGATACAACACCTTTCCGGAAGCGTTTCTCGGTATTTCTGGAATTACATGGACTGCAAAAGCAATGCTGTTAAGTCCTGTTTTTTGAGAAAGAAAGGCTCGGATGTCCTCTTTTAAGCCTTCCTCTGTAATAAAAAGGACCAGCTTATCATCCCGACCAGCGCTGGCACAATCTATATTTCCAAACTCAGCTTTTACCAGTCGATCCACCCCATCCAGATTTACCCGATTTCCGAATATTTTTAAGAAGCGCTTCTTTCTTCCCACAATATAATAATATCCGTCCGAATCAAACCGGGCCATGTCTCCTGTTTCCAGGCGACCGTGTCTTTCATCCCCTTTTGCCAGATCCTCCCCGCATTCGGCATATCCGAGAGTAACATTGGGTCCCTCATACACCAGCTCCCCTGCCGTATCGGGCTGCCGAATTTCGTTTCCGTCTGCATCTATAACAGAGAAACGACCGCCCGGTATGGCAATCCCCATACTTCCATATTTTCCCAGAGACTTATCATAGGGAAGATAGGACATTCTTGCAGTGGCCTCTGCCTGGCCGTACATAACGTAAAAACGTTTCCCTTTCTTTTGTGCATACTCCGCAAATCTTTTATGCAACTCCGGCTGCAGCTTTCCCCCTGCCTGTGTCATGCTTCTAAGGGAAGGAAGATCCATGCGGTAAAACCGCAGTTTGTCCAGCATTTCGTATGTATACGGGACTCCTCCAAAGGAAGTGGCTTCCACTTCTCTGAAAAATCTCCAGAATTCTTTCTGCATCAAACCTTTCTCTGTGAATAAAATGGTGGCGCCTACCAGCAAATGACTGTTGATAATTGACAAACCATAGGTATAATTCATAGGAAGCGTGGTAATGGGCCGCTCTGTCTCATTCAATTCCAGATACTGCACGATTGACTGAGCATTTGATACTACATTCTCATAACTTTGGCGTACCAGCTTGGGGCTTCCGGTGGAACCAGATGTTGTCAAAAGCAGACACAATTTCTCGTTCAGTCTGTATACTCTCTGATATTCCGTTTTTAGGAGAACATATGCAAAAACTTCATACTCCACAGAATAATTTTCAAACGCATTCCGAAGTTTTACAGGTACCCACAAGTAGTCCGGCTGATAAGTTTTGATTAACTGCTCCAATAAATCTTTGTCCATATCTTCTGCAAGTAACAAGGGAACCACGTGATGGTTGATACATGTGGTATAGCCTATCAAAGCACCTATGGTATTGGAGCATAATATAAATGTAAGACAACGTTCTTTTAATCTTTCTACAAGCCTACAATTTTCAAGGAATAATTCGTGATAACTTATTTGATTTTTATGTTCATCCACAGCGGCTATGCTGTCCGCATATTCCTCAAACCTCCACATATTCTATTCTCCATATGTTTTATTGCACTCAAAATTCCACACCATAGTTGGCAGATAAAATTTCTTTTCCCTTTTCAAAAGAGCTGAAATCAATGATATCCTCTGTGTCCATCATCAAGTCGAACTTATCTTCTAATGCTGCGATCAAGCTCATATGACCTACAGAATCCCACAGGGGAATTGCCTGATATTCTAAACCTTCCAGTTTCGACTCTTCAATCTCTAAAGTTTCCATAAAAACTTTATTGTACTTTTCTAAATTTGTCATAAAACTCACCTCAATTTATTTTAGAATTCATAACTATACTACAGCCGCCCCATCAACCCCTATAATTTGCCCCGTAATATACCTTGCATAATCTGACGCAAGCATCACGCAAGCATCCGCAACCTCTCCAGGTGTCCCTAAACGTCCCATTCCTATCCTATCCAAATGTTCCTGAATGTGAACCTCTCCAATTGAATGAAACATATCTGTGTCAATCATTCCTGGTGCCACCGCATTTACTCGAATATGATATGGTGCCAGTTCTTTAGACGCAGTTTTTGTCATACTGATAACAGCCCCTTTAGACGCAGAGTACACTATCTGACCCTTATTGCCTTGTACTCCCACAATCGATGAAAAATTAATAATACTGCCTGAATTATTCTTTTTCATTATCCTAGCAGCATATTGTAAAAGCTCCATCGAAGCAAACACATTTGTCTCAAAAATATCTCGCATAAGCTCTTTGGAAGCCATTCCTATTAAAGCATCCTTCATAATTCCTGCATTATTAACAAGAACATCCAACCGTCCTTGTTCTTTTTGAATCTTGAGCATTACATTCTTTAAAGAAGTTGTATCTCTGATGTCAAAATATACTGGCACTACTGCTGCTCCATATGTCTTTTTTAAACCCTGAACTTGTTCATCAATACTTCCCTCTTGCCTTGCATTGGCATAAACAATGGCCCTTTCCCGTGAAAAACTTTCAAGCAAGGCTGCACCTATTCCTCTGTTTGTCCCTGTAATTAAACAAACCTTATTTTTCAACAGATCCATTTTCAATCCTCTCATTACCGAAAAACTTTTGTTCCATTCTTATACTTCATTACCCTTGCTGGATTCCCTAGCGCAATTACATTTTCCGGAATATCTCTTAAAACTGTAGAGCCCATACCAATAATCGAATTTTTCCCTATCTTAATTCCTTCCTTTACTGAAACATTCATACCAATATATGTGCCTTCCCCCACCTCACAATGGCCTCCAAGAGTAGCATTTGGTGCAATTTGACAATTCCGCCGAATAATACAATCATGCCCCACTATCGTTCCCGGCTCAATACATGTATTTTCTTCTATCAATGTGTCACTGGAAATAAAAGATTGTGCATGAACAATAAGCCCTTCCTCCAGATTCGCAGATGGGCTTATCCAGGCCATAGGGTGCAAAACTTTAGCAAGTGGATACTCTTTTTCTTTCACCTTATGGCATAACGCTATTTTGTGCTCTGGTTCTCCCAATGCAATCACTATTTCTGCGGTATCCTTATCATAAATTTGCACAAAACTTTTAAAAGGCATTCTTTCTATACCTTTAAATACCCCTACTTCTACCATATCATCTATAAATACAATTTTTTCCCAAATATTTTGCTGCTCAGCAATCTCCCTTACCTCACATCCTGAACCACCGGACCCATAAATTCCCAAAATCATTTTCTCTTCTCCCTGTTATGCCTTATTTATAAAATAGAAGTTAGCTTATTGCCTATCCACATAATTTCAGACACTCAATATGCGCAAATTATTTTCGCAATTTCCGATACATTGTCTACCCACAACCCTTCATACACCGGCAATGCCAGAACCTGCTTCGCCAACCTTCGTGCGTCTCCAAGCCCCACATCCCGATACTTATTCTTAAAACAAGCCTGGTCCGAAGTCAGTGGATAAAAATACTTCCTGGTATATATTTGCTGCTCCTTAAGCCTCTCATACAGCTCATCCCTGCTCAATGGATATGCATCTTCTATCAATATAGGAAAATATCCATAATTGCGCTTTACTTCTTGCTTTATCTCAAACAAGCGAATCCCCGAAACATCCCTCAGCCCTTTTTCATATTCCTCACACAAAGCCTTTCTCTGGGCAACGGACTCCTCCACATGGTCCAAATTGCAGAGTCCCATGATTGCACAGAATTCATTCATCTTCCCGTTGGCTCCAACCGCTGTCACCAGCTCTTCCCCGCGAATCCCAAAATTCTTTAAATTGTAAAGCTTATCGTAAAGCTTTGCATCGGGAAAGGCTACTGCTCCCCCTTCAATGGTATGAAACACCTTGGTAGCATGAAAGCTAAACACGGAGGCATCCCCATAGCTTCCAATGCCTTTTCCTTTAAACGAAACCCCGAAAGCATGGGCCGCATCATAAATCACCTTAAGCCCATACTTATCTGCAATTCGCTGAATCTCCTCCACATTGCACACATTCCCATACACATGCACAGGCAGGATCGCCGCCGTTCGTTCTGTAATCAGCTCCTCGATCTTTGTCTCATCGATGGTCCCGTCCTCAGGCTTCACATCACAAAACACCGGTTTTAAATGATTCCGCACAATCGCATGGGTGGTAGAAATAAAAGTAAAAGGTGTGGTAATTACCTCCGCGCCCTCCGGAAATCCCATGGCCTGGATAGTCAGCTCCAGCGCCATATGTCCATTGACCATTAATGACAGCCATGGCACATCCAAATACTCCCTTAAATTCTTTTCCAGCTCCTGATGGTACTTGCCCATATTGGTCAGCCAATGGCTATCCCACAAAGGCTTGATGGCTTCTATGTATTCCTCATAGGACGGCATAGAGGATCGTGTCACAAATATTTTCTCCTTATCCATATTCCCTTCACTCCACCTCTATATCCTGTACCATGACTGGTTTCCCCGTCTCCTGGTACAACCTCACCAGAGAGCTCCAATCCCCATAATAAGCGTCGCTAAATCCCATCGCCGGATACATATCTGGCCCATCATCGTAAATCCCATTCCCATTCTCAATAAACCACTTCTTCACCCTCTTATACCGCTCATATAGCTCTGGCCGCATGGAAGAAAAAGTCGCCTCCATTAAAGGATGCGGCCGCCAAAGCAACACCGCGTCCTCCCTTTTTGCAAAAAAATGAAACACCCGCTCAAGCTTCCCCAGATAGGCCTCGCTCTCGTTAAGCATCCCGCCCAGGCTGGTATTATACAAAATAACTTTCTTTCCCTCTGCCTTTCTTCTCCACTCCTTTGGCACCTCCACGTCCCCCTGGCTTGCCGCCCGCACCTTATCAAACTTCGGGGAACCCAGAGGAAGCAGCTTGGACGAAATGTCCACCTGGGGAAAATGCTTCTTAAAATGCTGAATGTACTGCTCCTTCTCACTCTCATTCTGCACAATCACATAGTCCGCATTCCAGACCCCTTTAGCCAGAGCCATTCCCTCCGGAACACTTTCTCCAGCGCAGACAAAGTAGGGAATATACACCAGTTTTTCTGTAAATTTCTTTAAATTTTCCGAATAAAAATATGGGTGAACGCTGGTCACATAATTCCCGTCGTCATAAGGGTTATGAATAAACACCATATCTGGCCGCCGCAGCTCAAAATTGTATGAACCATAATCTGTCACTTCCACTTCATCCGGAAACAGCTCTCCCTCATGGTGCACTTCTCCAAAGCTCAGATCCGGCTTCCTGTCATAATAGGGAATGGGAATCACATACACATCTGCCTCCTCATCCTCTCCAGCTGCCTTCCAAACACTCTCCAGAGAATCCCACATGGAAGCTTTATAGGGAAGGAAAACCACCTCCAGCCTGTCTGGCACATCCCGCCCCAGTTGACGGCGGATACGTCCCAACTGCTGTTTCAGCTCCTTTACCTGCCCTCTGCGGGCGGATGGATCTTGCAAAGCCAAAGTTAGTTGATACAAACTCTCACAAAAAAGCTCCAACTCTTTTACCGTGCTGGTTCCCTCTCCATACAAACTTTCTATCGTGGTTCCCACCTGGATAGCCGCCTCCTGGCTGTCTGCCAAAAGTTTCATAATCTCTGGCTCATTCACAGAATTTTTCAACAAGGCCT
Source organism: Lachnospiraceae bacterium (assembly GCA_022791975.1). GTDB lineage: Bacteria > Bacillota > Clostridia > Lachnospirales > Lachnospiraceae > RGIG4284. Next base: position 56,248 of record JAAWAC010000014.1, read on the forward strand.
TTTCCAGCACCTTGTGAGCTCCTTCCAGGAGATCTATCGTGGAAAATAATTGTTTTCTCACAGTACGGCTCATACTCTCTGCCCCTCTCTGATAATCATCTCCAATAGCTATTGCCACTGGCGACTCTCCATCCACCTTTCAGATATTCCAGCTTATTCCCGAATCCATTCTGCCTTCCTGGAATTCAGCAAGGCCTCAAAAATCTCCAGATCCGCCACGGACGTCAGCTTAATATTTTTCTCCGACCCCAGACAAAAGTACAGCTGATGGCCCAACTCAATCAACAGAGTACAAGTGGCCACCGTATTGGTGATCCCCCTCTTTAACGCCTCCTCATGAGCTCGCACCAGGGTTCCCACAGACGCACATTGCGGAGTCTGGGTAATCTTTAAATTATCCCGGGAAATCTGCATCTTAGAGGAGCTCCCATCCTCCGTACACAGCATGGCAGAGGTACACTGAACCACGGAAATGGCGTTTCCGTACTGCCCGGCCACCCGAATACAGTCCGAGATAATTTCCTCCGAAACCATAGGCCGTATGGCATCATGTATCAAAATCAGGTCCTCCTCCTCATGGCGGGAGGCAATGTCATACACCCCACCCCGAATGGAATCCTGGCCGTTTGCACCGCCGGGAACAATATTCTCCAGCTTTGTTATGCCAAAGGTTCTGCAATAGGCCGCCAAAATCTGATCCCAGCCCTCCACACAAACCACCACAATCCCATCAATGCAGGGATGATTTTGAAAAGCCTCCAGGGTATAGATAATCACCGGCTTGTCATAGACATTGATAAATTGCTTGGGAATATCCTGGTGCATCCGCTGTCCCGAGCCTCCTGCTATAATCAGCGCTATATTTTTCACCCTCGGCACCTCCAACTTCTCTCACATCCTGCCACATGCACGAAAAAACAAAAGAGACGAATCGCCCAATCTACATCATACGATAGAGCGCCTTAAACATCTCCACATCCTCCAAGGCATTTACCTTGATATTAAAATCCGAGCCCTTGGAAAAATAGACCGTCTCCCCCATGCGGGCCAGCAAACTATTATTATCCATACAATGGATAATTCCCTTTTCAATGGCCTCCCGGTGCATCCGCTCCAGATAATCCAGCCGGTAGGATTGAGGTGTCTGAATTCTCCGAATGCTGTATCTGGAAATACTTTCCTTCCCACTGCAACCGTCCTCTGTCATCATCACCGTATCGGTAGAACGCACAGCCGCCACACCCATTCCCTTTTTTCGGCAAGTCCGGATGCTGTCTGAAATTAAATCCTGCGTAACCAACGGACGAATAGCATCATGCACCACAACCACATCATCCGGCCTACCGTGCTTTGCCAGCCACTGAATTCCTCTCCAGCTGGACTCCTGCCCGTCAGCTCCACCCTCTACAATGGCTGTCAGCTTTGTAATATCAAACTGCTTGGCATAAGCCTTTACCATCTCCTGCCAGCCTGGCAAACAGGAGACGATCACCTGGTCAATCTCTACATGCTGTTGAAAAGCCTGTAGGGTATATACAATCACAGGCCGATTCTCCACAATTACAAACTGCTTGGGAATATCCATCTGAAACTGTGGATCCAAACCGGCTGCCAATATCAATCCTATATTCATTCCATTCTTCCTTTGCAGAACTTTTTTCAACTCCTCTACTGACCAAATTCCACAAGGGTCCTTTCTTTCACCATATTATTTATAAAATATAATATATAAACTTTATTCTATGTCTCATTCTAACATTATCAACCATGACAAAGCAACATATTTATAAAATATAATATATAAACCTTTATGCTTTCCATCTATCCATCTACTTTTTTGTATATCGGCATCTATACAAAAAAAATAAGTTCTGCCTCTCTCCCTGATAATACCATTTATCCAAATATCAGTTCCAATGTATACACAGACCAAGTATACGCAGACCAACTCCCATAGACTCCTCTTTGCCTAATATCCCATCCCACAAAAATTTCCATCCCAAAGGGGCTTCCCAACTATCCCAACATCGTATATAATAAGTGAATACCAAAATGCTTTATGGAGAAAGATATACTTATGGTAACTCACAAGCATTCCTATAAACAGAAAACAAAACAAAAAACAAAGGACCCTTCTCTGCTGCTAATTCCAGCCATTGTCGCATGTGCCCTGGTTATGCTTGGCAGCTTATACACGGCCCTTCCTTTTACTATGGAAGATATTTTGCAGCATATGAAGGAGACAGGTTCCCACATATCCCGGCAGTTATCCTCCGCCACAGAAACCCTGGCCTTTCAGCTAAATCAGTCTAAGACCTCCTCCCTGAAAAGCAGCAACAGCATCTGGTGGATGAAAAGCGCTCCTGTAAGCACCACTCCCTATGTGGAATATACAGGAGAACGAGGCAGCGTGTCTTCCCTCTACGCGGAGGATGGGGAAGCTCTTGACCAGGCTTATCTGTTTATGTTGGACACCGGTATCGGCCCCATGCTCTATTATCACCAGGGAGACAGTCGCTGGGGCAATTTCCTCTATGGGGACAACGATCCCCTATACAAATATGGCTGCGGACCCACAGCTGTTGCCATGGTGATCAACAGCTTTAGTCCCTATCCCGTGGACCCTACGGATCTGGCAGAATGGTCTGCTGAGAACGGTTATTATGCCCTTCACAGTGGTTCTTATCACGATCTGATTCCAGAGTCCCTGGAAGCCTATGGGCTTACGGTGAAAAGTGTCACCGATCGTTCCACTGAAAATGTCTCAGAGCTTCTCTCCTCGGGACATATCCTGGTAGCCCTTATGGGGCAGGGTACTTTTACAAGAAACGGCCATTTTGTCCTGATCACCAAGCTTCTGGACAATGGCAACGTGACCATTGCCGATCCGGCAAACTATGAAAACTGCACCATGGAATGGGATCTTTCCCTGCTGCTGAAAGAACTGAAAAAAAGCTATGACTGCGGCGGTCCTCTCTGGGCCGTAGAGCCATAGCTATTTTCCATATTTTAAATGCCGCTTCGCGGCATCAGCCTCAATCTTCTTATCCGATGGTGTTCAAAAGCATCCCAACCGCATAATAATTGGTCAGATTAAAGGCTCCGCCCTTTGCGAAATTTGCAAAAGATGTAAGAGAATCCGGTAAAGACGCCTTGCTAACCGCAGAGGATTTATTGCTGGAACTGCTGGAGCTAGTCTTGTCGCTTTCCTCCGTGCTGGTGTCCTTGCCAGAACCCATGATCCGGTCTACCGGAGAATCCAGAATGTACGTAGCTCTCCGTCCTACACGGTCTGCCATGCCATACTGGCCGCCAACTACTTCCTTTACCAGGTCATAGCCTTTCTCAAGAGTATCCGTAAGCTTCTCCTCATCCACAGACAAGAATCCATCCTTGTCTTTGCTCAGACCAATGGTCTTTAAGGCCTTGTCGGTCGTAACTCCCCTCTGGAATGCCGCCAAATCCTCAGCAGCCGTTGCAGTAGCGCCATTGTTGTTTTTCAGATAGGACAGAGTATTGTTGTACTCCTTGACAAATTTGTCAATCGCAGATACAATGTTTCCTGCTGCCTTCTCAACTGCTTCCTGCGTAGCCTTAATCTCATCTGCATTGCCGCCTTCTACTGCCTTCTCAGCATCCATAAGGGCCTGCTCATACTTTGCGAACACATTGTCCTCATTTTCCATGCGAAGGGCCATAGACGCCTCTTCCAGATCCTCCAGAGCTACCTGATAGCCCCGCAGATATCCGGCACCCGTGGCTGCTGTGCCATAATTGGTCTTATTGGTACTGGAGGTACTGCTTGAGCTGGAGGTTTTATCCGTACTGGTAGTACCCTCTTTAATTCCAAGAGACTCTTTCAGCTCTTCCGCTTTTTTATTGGCGCTGTCAGTCCATGATTCATAGTCATTACCGCCATTATAGCCGGTATTATAATGAAAGCCATAACCGTAATCTGTGCCTACACCGCCGATTCCACCTGTTGCCATATGTTTCTCCTTTCCGGTAAAATATACCTATTTTATCTTACATCTTTATATATCGCCTTTTTTTAAGAGATTATAAGTTTCCCAGGGCACTTTTACACACTGTTCCAGAAAAAATATCCCATATCCGTCGCTTTCCTTTCCCCTACAGAACCTGCTTTAAACGCTCCTTTGCCGGAGCATAGCCGGCCCCCGCAGCTATCCGATAATACTTCACCGCCAAGTCCCTCTGCCCGGACACCTCATACCAGGCCCCCAGGTTATAAGCCGCCTTAAAGCTTCCGGTTCCCACCACTCCCCCAAGCTCTGGCCGCTCTCCTAACTTCAGACATTTTTGGTAGGAGCTTTCAATCCGGGGAAGCAAAGAAATATACTTTTCCACATGAGATAACACCCGCTTCATATAAAAAAGGCCACATACAAAGCAGAAATCTGACCAGCCTCCCAAAGCCTCTTCTTCCTGCTCCACCACAGCCGCTGCCTCGTCCAGGCAAGCATTGGTGCCCACATCCAAAAGCGTATACAAGTAAAGCACCACTCCTCCGGGACGGTATGCCTCCTTACTTTGGGAAAGCCGGTAAAAACTGCGAAAATAGGGGAGGCTCTCCTCCAGACGCTTTAAATTGCGCAGAGTGGATGCCAGCTGGAATTGGTAATAGCCATCCTCCGGCTCCTCCTTGGCCACCTCCAATAGATAAGGCAGATTCCTTTCCCCCTTGTCCGCATAGAGGTATCCGTCATGATCTGCCTCCAAAGGTAAGGAATAGCAAGGGTAATCCCCTTTCGGCTGTTCATGGATTCTCCCCGTATACCGAACACCCCGGGGAAGAAAACGGGGGAGCACAGAAGTGCTGGTGCTAATCCCCTCATCATCCTGATAAGCATCATACCGCAAAAGCCCCCCCAGCCATGGCTGAGATCGTTCCTCCAAAGCCTTCACAGCCCGCTCCAGCTTCTTTCTGCTACAGGGCCGGAGATATTCATCCCCATCCAAAATCAGATTCCAGTCACCATCTGAATGGTCCAGGGCAAAATTCCGGGCTGCTGAGAAATCATTTACCCATGAAAAAGAGAGGACCTGGGCTCCCAGCTCCTCCGCAATCTCCCTGGTCTTGTCTTCCGAACCAGTATCCACAACAATGATTGCATCCACCAGAGGCTTTGCTGCCTTTAGGCAACGCTCCAGCGAACGCTCCTCATTTTTTACAATCATCACCAGATTTATTTTCATGACAGAGGCTCTTCCCAGATTTCTTCTTTTTTCTGCCGCTCCATCCTGCGCTTTCTTTGATTTACATAGACAAAATTTCGGATATCTGCTTCCACATCCGGTGGATTATCCACAAATTTGCAGCCGTAGCCATAGCCTCCATAAATCTCTTGTACCCGCAGGACCTGGGCAGTCACCCGGTGTGTCTCTGTTTTAAAGCAATAGGTAAAGGCAAAGTGCTGGCCCCGTATCATTTTCTGGGTAGTCACCAAAAACAGACCACCAGCGCTAATGTTCTGAATGGTGGCCGTAATAAACCGTCCATCATCTGTCACAAATTCCTCTGTAATATGTACCTTTACCCGCAGATCCTTTTGCCTCTGGACAGACTCATAGATTTTCAGGATCTCACATTCCCCCATCCAGGGCTCTCCAGTTTCATAATAGCGTGGATTCTTCTTCAGCTCAATCTCACACAGGCACCGTACACATCCCTGCCTGGCATCATAAAAGTCCACCAGCGTCTTTAGTCTGGCGTTGCGCAGCTTGGAGGTCTTGAAAAAAAGATGAAGAAAATCCTCCTCTACCTCCTCTACCCGCGCCCGCGACAAGGGGCGTTTATCCGAGCCATACACCAGACAGCTCTCACAGTTTGACAATCTCATCTATGCGCTCCTCCCTTTAATCAGCTGTATCCTAAAATTATATCGTAATGCTTCCTACCTGGCTGCTGGCATTCATCAGCATCTGAAGCCGTAACAGCTCCACCAGATTATAAAAGCTGCTTTTATCAATGGTCACCGTATCCTGGCTGCCGCCCTGGGCCGTCCCATACAGCATCCCCATCATATTGGCCGAGGACCCATACAAGGTGGACATGCCAAACAGACTCCCCATACCGGTCATCGCCGACATGCCATAGCCACTTCCCATCCCTGACAGTCCCCAGGTGCCGTACATACCTCCTAAATTGGACATGGCGGACGTGCCATAGGCGCTGTTTCCATAGCCGGAATATCCTGACGTGCCGTAGAGACTCCCCAGAGCCGAGGACCCATATATTCCTCCCAGACCAGTCATGGCCGATGTGCCATAGCCACTCGTCACGTTACCTGCAAAGAGAGGAGACCCCTCCAGGTAGGAGAGAACTTTCTGCACATAATTCTGGGTCTCCGCATAGGGAGGAATCCCACCATATTTCTCCACACTGCCAGGACCTGCATTGTATGCTGCCAGGGCCAGGCTCACATTGCCTCCAAACCGATCCAGATTTCCCTTCAGATACTTGGCTCCCCCCAAAATATTCTGTCGGGCATCAAAGGGATTGGTTACACCCAGGGAGTTAGCCGTCCCCGGCATCAGCTGCATAACTCCCATGGCTCCTGCACTGGAAACCGCATTGGCATTAAAATTGGACTCTGCCTTTGCCACTGCCTTTAAAAGATCTACGGAAATATCATAGGCCCAAGCTGCCTCCTCAAAAATGGCATCCATGCTCCCTGCCCCGCTCTCCGCATTCTCTGCTGCTTCAGAAAGTGCTGCGGTAAAAGTCCCCGAAACTGCCTCTTTGTCTCTATACTCCTGCTCAATGGGCGCCATGGTTCCATAAAGTCCCACCGCCGATGTAGTTATTTCCATAATTGCCTTACTCCTCTTTCTATCATAATCTCTCCGCCCCAAAGCCTAAAGCTTCTTAAAGGGCCACTCTCACAGATCTCACAAGCCATCTGTCAATCTGAAATTTCTCCCTCATCATCCAACAGCTCCGGCGCCCCTGTGTCTTCTTCCTCCGGCGCGGTCTGTTCTCTTTCTGGTATGTAGCCCAGAAAATACAGATAGATATCCACAATAGCCTGATACAGCTCCATAGGAATTTCCGCTCCCAACTGAAGCTGGGTTAACAGGGTAGCCAGGGAATCGTCCTCATAGACGGGCACTCCTGCCGCCATGGCCGTCTCCGTGATCCGCTCTGCCAAATATCCCATACCGGAAGCCACAATCACCGGGGCCCCGTTTTTATCCGGATTGTACTTTAAGGCAACAGCCTTCTGCTTCATTAAATCATCAAATTCTGACATTGATTGTTGTCTCCTTTTCCCGGATTTCCGGAAATACCTCTGTTACCTTTCTGTCCCGGATTCGCCCAAACACGGATATCTCTCCCAGACGAATCCCGTTTTTCTTCATAAGCTCCGCCATATCTGTCTGAATCTTTTTATCCTGTTTTACCAGATGAGGTGGTACGAAAAGTTGCATTTTTGTCTCTCGATCCTGCAACGTCATCACCAATTCAAATTTGCCCAGACTCTGGATATCAAATTTTAAGAAGAGCTTAATCTTTCTGCCTTCCTCCTCGCTCTTGCGCCTGGCATCTGGATCTACCCACATTTCCGACACCACATCATTACCCTCCAGCTGGAAGGGCATCAGAAAATGCAGCAAGGGCATATACACGCTCTCATTCATCAGCATGCCATTCATAATATTATAAAACTGCTGGACATTTTCCAGGCCTGCCTGCCCGTTGGCCCCCCGCAACAGCAGGTTGGCCAGATTATCGGCAAACTCTGCCATAGCCGGCCTCTGGGCTGCCGCTGCATCTGCCCCTGCTTTCAGAAGCTCCTCAATGCTGCCCTGGGCATTTCCGCCAAAGAGCCGGGCAAAATCCCGATCATCCATCATCCGGTCCAATAGCTGAGCCAGTCTCTCTCCCTCACCATTCTCGTAGCGGACCGCATTGTAAATGAGAAGCATGGTGGCATCGCGCACCGCCCCATAGTCATGCATCCGGGAAATATATGTAGAGAGAAAAGGAATCAATCTTCCATTTAAAATCCTGCCATTAGCCGCCGTGTCCCCATTGGCTGCGTTCCAATTCATGCCATTGACCAGCTCTCGGAACTCCTCCCGATAAGACCGAAGAAGCAACTGCTCCAAATCCTCCGTCAGAGAATGCATCTGTTGAAGCAAATGGGAACCAGAGGCATAATTATTATAGGTTTTCAAAAAGGCCAGCGCTGACTCCCGCAGACTATCTGAAGGATTTTGCATCAAAATAGAACGAAGCTTTTGAAAAAAATCTCCGCTGAATCTGGCCTGGAGCTCCTGCTGTCCCTGGAGAAAATTCAGCAGATCCTCTGGGGAATCCATTCGAAGGGACATAAGAAACTGGTCCACCAGGGCGCTTATCTCCGAGTGTCCTGCCTCTGTAAAAAGAGAGAGATCTGTAGAAAGCAGGCGCTCCAAGGCCCCTGCCAGATCTCCGTTTTCTCCCAGCCCTTTAATAAATGCGCCATAGTTGCTTCCATAATTAACGACGCTGTACTGCACATCGTTTTGCGCTGTATTTCCGGTCTGTTCACCGTCCCGTCCGTCTGCCCGGACTACACGGGTAGGGTCCACCGGATTTCGAACTGAAGAATTTTCCCCATGGTACCTGGGGTCTGTGGGATTTGGCACATTTCGGTTTTCCGTATTAAGTCCCGGTGTAGTCACCTGTAATATGTTTGCCATGTCTCCTCCCGCTTCTGTCATTTATAGATTATTTAAAGACATTATACTCCCCTGAAAGCAGAACGGCAAGCATAACTTCCCGTTTTTACATCCAAATTATCCTCTTCTTAACAAAATTATCCAAAAAAGCCATCAAAAATTCGTAAAAAACTCCCGGCTCACTTATCCAACAGCAAAAAATGCCGATAATATAGTATAAGATTTTATTATGCATAAGCCAGAGCAAGAGGATATTTTATCCCATGCTTTAGAGAGGAGGCTTTTATGAATATCAGATTTCAGACCGTGAATTCCTCATATCGTACTCCGGTTCCGGCCCAGAGCAGAAAGGCGCCGTCCACTGGTAAGAGCAGAGGAAATTATGATACGGTAACTATCCACGGCACCCAGACCAGTCAGGAGACCAGCTTTGCCCGGGTCCTTGCCCGCAGCGCAGCTTCTCAGATCAACGAAGGCGCCAGTCCCGAGAAGGTACAGGATCTCAAATCCAGAGTTTCCTCTGGCACTTACCATCCGGATGCAGACCGTATTGCAGGACGGTTGCTGGGACTAAATTAGACACCCATTAGGCTAAGGGGAATCCCATCCCCCTCTGACAGAAGGGAGACTATTTATCATCTATGAATTATAACACACAGGACCCATTTGTTGAATACACCACTGTGATACGGGAGCTTTCTTCTGTGGCCGCCCAAATTTCCCGGGTGGAGGAGACCAAAGTCACTGTGGCCGCCGAAAAGCATCATCAGCTCTTAAATGAGTGTATTCAGGAGGAGCAGGCCCTTCTTTTGAAGCTTCGTGGACTGGAGCAGCGCCGAATAAAATGCCAAAAGACTTTGGACTGGGAGGATCTGACCATAAAGCAGATTCTGGAAAAGGCCTCCCCCACACAGCTGGAGACACTTTCTCCCTTGTTTCAGGACCTGGAACAACAGCTGAAACGTCTCACCCATTCCCGGGATGCCGCAGAGAAAATTCTCAATGTACGGCTTCGTGAATTGGAAATCATCGCCATGCAGCAGCAGGGCAGCGCCTACGACAGTGAGCGGAAAGCCGCCCCGGCTGCTTCTTCTGCTGCACGGATTCATGATACATATGTTTAACATATAACAGATGTACTCTGTTACAGCTAATTAGATTTGGAGGATCAACACTATGGTACGAGCAACCTTTTCCGGTTTTACCACCGCTTTGTCTGCCCTACAGGAAAACCAGAAGCGATTGGACATTATCGGACATAACCTTTCTAATATGAACACGGTGGGCTATACACGACAGACGCTTGAAACATCCAGTGTCAACTATAAATCCCCTGTAGCTACCTATATGAATGGCTCTGAAGTCATCGTAGGCTTTGGTGTACACATGAATAAGGTCACGCAGATTCGCGACCCCTATTTGGATGCCCAATATCGCAGCCAAATGTATAAAGCCAGCTATACCGATGGTATTCAGACCTCTCTGGACAGTCTGGCCAAGATTTTCGACGAGTCTGATATCGTGGGTATTAATCAGGCATTTAATGATATCCGTTCAAGCTTAGAGGAAATGCAGGATTCGCCTAAAATCAACGATCCAATCTATGAGTCAGAGTTGCGCGCCAGGATGAAGGCCCTGACCAACCTGCTCAATGATGCATCCCGGAAGCTTGATGAGGCAGAGCTACAGGAATATATTCGTCTGGACGGTTCCACCACCACAGAAAATGGTGCTGTGCAGAATGTGAATGATATTCTCCGACAGATCGGAAATCTGAACCGACAAATTAAGCAGAATCAGATCCTGGGCCAGCAAAGCCTGGAGCTGATGGATGAGCGAAACGTTCTGCTGGATGAGCTGTCCAATTATATTCCTATTGAGGTCACCTATTATAAAGATCCTGCCCATGATGGATTAGCGGCTGATGGCGTTACGCCAGATTTGAGCGAAACCCATTACCTGGATAAGAACGGAAACCCCATTGCCAAGAAGGAATGGCCGGATGATTTGCGGGTAGAAATGCTGTATACAGATGCCACTGGTGCGACCAAGCGTCTGACATTGGTGGAGGGTACCCAGGGAAGTGGGGATGAGAATTATGGAAAGCTTGAGCTGACCAAGCTAAATAATGACAAACCCTATCCGGATGCGTTTACACTCACCTTTACGGCCAGCGCAGCAGACTTGAAAAATAATGCCGCTACTTTCGAGCTGTCAAAAACCAATATGACAGATGGTACTGGTAATGGTACAACCGGTTTAAATCAATTACCTGGCGGTTCCATTCAGGCTAGTTTGGATATGCTGTGGAAGGATGGTCGGAAAGATACCACCAGAAATGATCCGGAAAATGGCTTGGAGGATGTAAACGGATATTCGTATTATCGAAAAGAAATTGATAATCTTGCCCAGGTTTTTGCCACAGTTATTAATACTATTAACATTGATGGCGCCAAAAATGATGCGAATATTGGAAATGCAGCTGACCAGGTTTTACTTACCAGTAAAGATGGCGGCCCCATTACCGCAGCCAACATTGGAATTAATGTAGACTGGTCCAATGGTAAAGTTCATGTAAGTAAGGCAGGCAGTGCTGCAAATGGTACAAAGAATCCTACAGATACCGTCCTGAACATGCTGGAAGCCATGAAGGCCACCTATCCTCTGAGCACTAATAAGAACTTGGAGAATATTTTCCAGAACGCGGGTATTACAGATGCTTCGCAGGCTTTGAAGGGAAATTCCTTTGCAGACTATATGAACCATGTGTCCACTACCCTGGCCAATGATTCCTACCACAATTCCGTATCCCTGAAAACCAATGTAACTGTGTTAAACGGAATCCAGGGCTCCCGGGATTCCATGTCAGGTGTCAGCCTGGACGAGGAAGCAGCTAATATGATGCAGTTTTCATCCGCATACAGTGCTGCATCCCGTTTTATGACTGCCCTGGACCAAATGCTGGATAAACTGATTAACAGCACTGGCGTCGTTGGACGGTAACAGCGCTGACAGATAGAAGATTAGGGAGGTAATCAATGATGAATATACGTGTAACCAATGCAGCCACATACCGGAAGTATACCACTTCCGTCAATAACCTGCATGCCAGATTAAATAAAAATATGAACAAAATTTCCAGCGGAAAGGAATATGAGTCCGCTGCGGAAAGTCCCCTTAGCTATTATCAGAGCAAAAAGATTGACAGCCAATACCAGGAAACCTTAAGCAAGTTGAACTTAATTAAGGATGTAAGCGGTCGTCTGGAGCAGCAGGAGGATGGGGTTTACGATATCCAGCAGCTCCTCAAGGGTGCTAAAAATGATATGGTTTTAAAGGGACTGACAGGCACCACATCACCCACAGCCATGGCCACTCTGCGGGATGATTTGGTTCAGAAGTCCCAGATGATGGTCAACGATTTAAATAGCCAGTATCAAGATTTTTATGTTTATGGTGGGAATGATGCAACTACGCCGCCTTTCTCTCTGAGCAGCGACGCCTCCACACTTACCTATACACATGTCTTTCCCGGTGAGAACACTCCTACAAAATTTGTTATGGAGTTGAAACGCGATGACGCGACAGGGGAATATTCTTATGACTTGACGGAAGGTGATATCAGCAAACTGGTGCAGGCCATGTCTGAACAGGGGTATATGGATTTGGGTTATGGTGACATCCGTGACAGAGATACTCTTATGGACACCTATACTGGCGGTATGAATGTGCTTACCGGTATGAATTCCGATGCGGTAAAATCCCAATATCCGAAACTGCCCTTAGATCCTGCTGACGAGGCTGCCGCCACGGAGGATATTATGAAACGCCTTAAGGATGGTCCCCTGGGTCTGGTAGCACAGAGCGTAATGGCTATGAATAAATATCTGGACCCCGCAGATCCTCTTTATGACAAGCGTGATGTATTGCAGGATGATCTGGAACGACTGGTACAAGATATGACGGTAGGAGAACATACAGTTAGTACCTTTTATTCAGATCTGGGCACCAAGTACCACACTCTGGAGACCACGAAAGACAAACTGGATCTGATGAGTGATTCTCTGAAAACCCAGTATGCCAATGTAGCTGGCGCCGATCCCTATCAATCCATTATGGAAATGTTCGACAGCCAGTATGCATACAAGGCCGCTTTGCAGTTGGGCTCCAATCTGATGAGCTCTTCCTTATTTGACTTTGTAAGATAATAAGCATTCCAAATAAATATTTTCTCCATATAAGTAAGAAGGGGGGTTTTGCTATATGGAACAGCTTATAAAAATCACTTCCATACCAATGCAAACGGTCCGCCTTACCCAAAGCGCCCGTTTGGTCAACTCCGATTCTGTGGATATGGAACGAAGAAAGGCTTTGGCTCGCCAAATATCCTTTCAAAATCGTCACACTTCCAGTCCTTCTGTATCCATGGAGGAGATTAGCCGGATTAACCGGACCTTTTCCCGGAGAAATGCCGCACCTCAGATGCAGCCTGTGTCCAGACAACAGATGGTGGCGAAGCAACAAACTTCCGTGAGACCAAAGCCTGCGGCCACCCAACAGCCTGTGGCTACTCATACACAGACTTCTTCTGTGTCGGTTTCCTCCACATCCATAAACGGAGGTTTTTCCGTTGGTGCAGGAACATCTGCAAACATCGATCCGGCTGGGACGGTTCCCACAGTCGCCTATGAGGCAGCACCTATAACACTTCCCGGTCATGGAGGAGGCGCTTCTCCTCATGAATTTACTTCCTCCTATACAGCACAAAGGGGAGCTTTGGAGCTACGCGTGGCGAAAGGGGAGCTCACATTTTTGCCACCCATGGTAATGACCATCGTTACCCAGCGACCGGAGTTGCGTTTTGAATATCTGGGAGACTTTAATTATGTACCTCCCCGCACTGCTGACAGAGGCAGGACTATTAATTTATCCACATAGGAGTGACAAAAAAACTATGACACTAGAAACCGATTATGGCATTGTAGAATATGAAGCAGACAGTCTGATCACTTTTGCTGATGGACTTTTCGGCTTTCCTGACTTAAAAAACTATCTCTTCCTGACTTTGGATGAAGAGGACGATTCCACCCTCCTTATGCAATCCGTGGAGGATCAAAATGTAGGCTTTGCATTGATCAACCCCTACTATCTCTGTCCTGACTATAATCCCCAGTTAACCTGGGAAGAGCTTTCCTGTCTCAATGCCAAGGAAAATGGAGAACTTTCCTATTACACGATTTGTACCATCCACAGCAATTACTTGGAGAACACAGTAAATCTGAAATGTCCCCTGGTTATCAATCCCAATACTCGCCAGGGAATGCAAGTGATTCTGGCGGATTCTCCCTATGAATGCCGTCATACACTGGGTTCCTTCCCTTCCGTAGCTGATTCTGCAAATACTGACGAGGGGAGTGACAAGCATGCTGATTCTGCGGCGCAAAAAAAATGAAAGTCTTTTAATCGGCGAGAATATCCGCATCACAGTAATTGATTGTGCCGGCGATGGTGTTCGTCTAGCCATAGATGCCCCCAAGCAGATATCTATTCTGCGTGAGGAATTATCTGAGGCAGAGCAAAGCAATAAAGTAGCCATAAAGCCTCAGATCGATTCTGTAATGCAGTTACAGTCTGTTCTGAAACGCAAAAATGATGTTTTAAAAGCAACAGAGCTCTGAAAACAAAGGATTCTTCATAAACATGAAAAAGGCTCTTTGGTCTGAAGATTTTATATACAGACCAAAGAGCCTTTTTAACTTCACTTTTCTATTATCCTGCCAGTGCACGCCATATCAGCCGCACTCCTCTGACAATCCAAAATACTGGCAACAGGGCCGGAATCTTTTCCACTTTTGGATAGATGGAAGACATATAATGATAATCGGGAAACGCCCAGCGAAACCATCTCTGCATCTTTTCCCAGCGCTCCTTCCGCCGTTCCTTTCGCTTCTTCTTCTCCTCTTCCCTCTTCTCCTTATCCAACTCCTTCTGAACCAACTTTTGAAGCTTCAAGGCCTGCTCGTCGGCCTCATGATTCACCATACCCCTAGTCAGCAATCGCTCTTCCAGTACATCGTATTCCGCCATATTTTCCGGCGGTCCCTCATAATACTGATCCTTCTTGTCTCCAAACCACATATAGGAAAGCCGCAGAAGCTTCTCTGCCAGCTCATCTACCTGAAAATCTCCCAACCGTTTTTTTACTGCGTCTTTTCGAATATGGTCCCGCCAAGCCCGGTGACAAAGCTGTAGATCCAGTACTTCCCGCATGGTCAGCTCGTCGGTTACATATCGGTATGCTGCACCCGCAATCCGAAAAAGAAACTCACTTTCCACAGGAAGTATTCGGATATACTTGTAGGGCTCCCGCAAAATTGCTGTCTCCAGAATCCGCCTCATGTTTCTGTCATATCCGGTAGTCCGGAAAGGAAGCTTATGAAATAAACTAATAGGAATTGATGAAACCCGCTGGAAGCGTTCTCCCAAACCACTGTAAACCTGATCTGTCTCATATCCCAAATCAATGAGATATCCCTTGACCAGGTTATACTTCTCCTCATTCAGGAAGATTTGTAGGGGGGCCACATCCGCAGCCTCCGGAATCTGATAAAGCTCCCTCACAGCCTCGGATATCAACACGGTACAGGAAATCCCCCGCATATCCAGCCATGTCAACACTTCTCTTATAGAGTCTTTATAATTCTCTCCAAACAACAATGATTCCTGGTACTTCTCAAAAAACCGCTCCCACCATTTTTCTGGCAGAGAATCTCGATATCCAAGAATCCCAAGATACACGATATTCGCAACCTTGTGATAGTCCGCAATCCGGAACATATGTTCCCAGTCCAGACGGCTATATGATACACGTAAAGCGTCCTGACGGATAATCGATGATACAATTCCCGCCAGGGAACGCCCCTCAAACAGCAACTGATTCATAGCTTTTCTCTTCGCCCAGGCAGCAGTCCCCTATACTCCGGTCTACTTCCCATAATAAGATTTTTCTCCTGCCAGCTTTCGGCTCAATCTCTTATCTGTCTCCCGAAGCTCGTCAATTATGGTCTGGGTCTTCCTCCTGATTTCATAAATCTTCTTCTCCTCTGGGCTCTCGCCCACGCCCTCCTTTGGCTCTGACATTACAAGGAGGCGCAGTTTTTCCTGCGCCTTCCTGTCATTTTCAGCAAGCCTCCAAATCTCATCCGTGCAGTCGTCGGCTTTCGCCATTCCGTCCGCCCGCATCTGTAGAATTAAGGATGTGGACACATCGTCATTGCGTGCCAGGGAATCCTCCAATTCCTTTGTCTGCATGCTGATTTCCCTTATGTAATTGTAGCGCCTCTGGAGGAGAATCATCACCTTTTTCACATCCAGTTCTGTCTGCGCCATCCTGTCATCCCCTTACTTCACGTTCCCGCACCACATGCATATCGTTTACCTTTTTGCTAGCTCCCTCAAAACCCTCCCGCAGCTCAGACAGAATATGGCGAATGCGCCCAATCTCGTCCTTTCTGCGCTCTCTCCCGGCAGTCACCCGGCTGAGATCATAGATAAGATAGGTATATATCCGTCTCAAGTCGTAGCTGATCTCATAGTCCATATTTAGGATATCCATCAGATAACGGACTATCTTGGTGGTGCGATGAATACAATCCTCAAAATCCTTGTAGTTCTTATCTTCCAGTGATTTCTCTGCCCTGGTCAATCGCCTCATCGCCTCATCAAACAGAAGCAACAAGAGCTCCGAGCCAGACATGGAATAAATACTTTTCTCTTTATATTGACTGTATCCGTTCATGTGATTCCTTTCTATTTCTGTGCGTTAACCATTTCAGGTTTAACCGGAAATCTGGGAAAGCCAGCTGGACTGGGAATTGAACTGACTAATTAAGGTTTCCATACTGGAGAATTGCTTAATGTAGCGATCCTGCTCTGTTTTTAACTTGGATTGAAGACTCTCAATCTTCTCCTGCATTTCCTTTATCTGATTGTAGATAAAGTTATTGGTAACTGTGGTCGGCGCCTTGGTGGAACCAGCCTCCTCTACAAGACGACCATAGGAATTGCCATTTCTGCTGGCATAGCGGGTGGCATAGGGAGTCAAAGTCTCCTCAACAACCCTTGTAAGACCTTTGGTCACTCCGCCTCCACCTGTAAAGATGTTGGACACCAGATCCGGTTCGCTCTCCATAGCCGAGCGGAATTTGGATTCGTCAAAGACTAAGGTTCCACCATCCAGATAATCATCAGAATAGCTGATTCCAATCTTCTTTAAATCCTCATAGCTGGCACCATTATTCATCAATTTCACAAAGATTCCCTCAATGTCCGAGCTGAGATCCCGCATGGCTGAATCGCCGTACAGAATACCTTCCTTCGCCTTTTTCTCCCAGTTCTCAATGGAGGTCTCTGTCATCTCCGCCTTCTGCTCATCAGTCAGAGGTGCATAGGAGCTGTCCGGACGAGTCCGGATCTGGCTGGCCACCTCGGTAACCATGGCATTAAAATCTTCAAAAAACTTCTTTACACGTTCGGTGACGCCGTCTACATCAGCCTTAGCTGTAAAGGTTACGGTATCAGAGGTGTCGGATTCCCATACCTTCTCCGTCGTTGTACCGCCACTGCCATCTGGAACCGTTGTTTCCTTCCATTCCCCACCGAAGACACCGGATACGGTAACATTTAAGCCCTCCAGATTAAAGGTATTGGAAGAACGGCTCATATCAACTTTTATGCCATTTCCGTAGCTGACCTCAATCAGTGCATTCTGTCCGCCGGTAAAGTCAGCTCCCTTAGCCTCATCTCCTCCGAAAATCGCCTTTGCCAATTCAGAGTCTAAATCAATTTCTCTTCCCTCACCAGTTTCACTGGATACCAACATAAACTGGCCGGTTGTATCTACATAGGTAGCTTTTACACCTGCGTCAGAGGCATTGATCTTTGACAAAATGGAGCTGATGGAGGTATCCTTGGTGATTCCCTCAATCTTAACGCCATTGATAATAAGTCCATCCCTGTATTCGGACTTATCCAAATCAATCTTTAAATTCTCCTGCCCCAAAGTGCCATTGAGATTCACTTTGCTGGATTCTCCGCTCTTAATTCCCAGCCCCTGCAATGTATAAGTGTCCCCAGATGCGATAGAAACGCTGGAGCTCTTATCCTTCGTGGTAAATTGGAGACTTCCATCCGCTGCCAAAGACGCCTCCACGTTTCCCTTACCAAACGCGGTGTCAAGACGGCTCTGAACATTATTCTTTACTTGCTCCATAAGCTCTGCCGATGTTTTACCATCTGCTTTCATTTGCTTCAAAACGTCTGCTTCTTCCTTGGTGATCAATTCAATCTGCTTTTGGCTTCCATTATAATTAAATGCCAGCTTGGAGCCTGTTATCTCGTCGAGAACCGTAGGATTAGAAATAGCAGTTTGAGAAAATCCTTTTGCATTATTTTGTACACTTGTATTGAATTCGTCCACTGTGATGGCAGTTTTATCCTTATCCGCGTCTGTGCTCTCATAACCTAAAGCTTTAAGTGCAGAGGAAGAACTCATAATTTGAACATGCTCTGTGTTCTCCCCTCCTATCTCAATCTTCATTTTATCCGTAGCTTTATCATAAGTAAACTTCACTTCGTCAAGCTCAATGTCACCAATTTTAAGATTTTTTGATTTTAAAGCAGCTGTCAGATCAGCAGCCAACTCCTCTCCAGGCTTTGTATAATCAATCGTCTTTTTCTTGTAATTTCCATTGTCGTCTTTTTCCGTTGTCTCATAGCTATCCGGAAATTCAAAGGTTACTGTCTGGTACTTATCATCTCCTGTAGACACACCAAAGGTAAGCCTGGTCCCATTTAAATTTGACCGCGCTGTCGTTTTATCCAAATCGCTCAAAGTTGTTTTTAAAACACCATCCAGCCGCTTTTCTGACTGTCTTACTGAAGATGTGGCCAGCTGCTTCACTGCGCTGATGGACACATTCCCAACCAGGTCCGACGTCCCTGTTGCTGTCACATACTTGGATGATTTATCACTTCCATGAATCGTAATCTGATTTCTTGCAAAAAGCGCTGCATCCACCAGACTTGTAGAGGAGGAATAGCTGCAATAATCATCGCTGATACCGATAATCTTGTCGCTGACACTCCGATATGCCTCCTGCTTCCACTCAAGCTTTGTGATATCTCTCTTGGCATTATTAATCTTTGTGGTAGTACCCAGGGTCATCTGCTCGATAATCTCGTCCCGCTCGATTCCCGACACCATACCGCCGAAGCCTCTCAGCGATGTATTCCCCAGGCTGCTTGTTGATGATACGCTTGCCATATTCTATAATCTCCTTTCGCTTATTTCCTCTTGTATTCCTTGAAAAAATCATTTTTTATCTATACTTATTTATCGACATGTTGTATAATAAAGATAATCCCTGGAAAATCATTTTTGCATTTTTTGTGTCGTTTTCCCGGCAAACGGGGGATACGGCCCTATTACTTTTACACTTTGGAGGTACCATTTTGGCTATCATTCTTACCGTTTCAAACCAGAAAGGCGGGGTGGGCAAGACTACTACGTCCGCTGCTCTGGCCTCCGGAATCTTCCTTACCGGCCGAAGAGTTCTGGGCATTGATCTGGACCCCCAGGGAAACCTGGGTTTTTGTCTGGGTGCAGGCACAGACAGCCGCCACACCATCCTGGATGTTTTGAATGGCTCCGTATCCGTGCAGGAAGCGCTGGTTCACGGGGAGGACACCTGCGATCTGCTGGTCTCCGATATTTCTTTGAGCAACAACGGGCTGGAAAATATTCACAGGCGGCGTGAGTGTATTTTAAAAGATGCCCTGTCATCTGTACAGGATCAATACGATTATATTATTATTGATACACCGCCAGCTCTGAACCTTTTAACTGTCAATGCCTATACCGCGTCAGATTTTTTGATAATTCCCATGTCCTCAGACATTTTAAGTCTGGTGGGTTTGGCGCAGCTAAAGGAAACTATCGAGTCTGTCCGTGGCTCTTTTAATCCCAATTTCCAGGTGCTGGGCATCCTCCTGACTAAGTACAACCGGCGCACCCGCCTGTCCCGTGATGTTTTGGATATGGCTAATCAGCTGGCTGCACAGATAGATACAAAAGTATTTGAGACCAAAATCCGCACCGGAGTCGCCATCGCGGAGGCCCCGGCTCACGGTGAAAGTATATTTACCTATAACCCCAATTCGCTTGCAGTGCAGGATTATGCAGAGCTTCTGCTGGAGATTGCACCGGCGATTCATTTAAAGGAGGCATAAAACAATGAGCAAAAAGACAAACAAGACATCACATGTATTAAACCTGCTGACAAACAGTCCCGCTACAGAGGAAGGAGATACCCCTGTATCCGGACAGGAGAAAAAGAGTGATATTCAATCTCATACAGTCTCTCCGGCCAAGGTGACCGTTGTGGACGAAGGAAGCCGAAATGACAGAGTGTCCCAGGAAATTTTGACGAAGCTGTCCGAGGAGTTGGAGACTGCTGCTCCAGCTACAGAATCCGCCGAACCAGCTGAGGCCGCCGTGGAGCCTGTACAGCCCGCGGAGCCTGAAGTGCAAGTTCCCCCACAGGAAGCGGTTCCCGTTCAACCCGCTATGCGGACCGTGGAGCCTCCTGCACAGGCACAGCCAGCTCCAGAGCAAATTTCTATGAAATCCAGCAGCCGCCTTGGCGAGCAGCTTCAGGATGATGACTTCCACTTTATCAATGTTATGGAAGAGCTGATTATGCAGCATGATCTGGATAATATTTTGAAGCAATACAATGTGTGCACCTGCAACCGTTGCAAGGCTGATGTATGCGCCCTGACGCTTACCCGTCTTCCCGCCAAATATGTGGTTGCTGGAAAAAATTCCCTGTCTCCCATCCTCAACTACTATAAGAGTCGTTATCGGGTGGGCATCTTAGCTGAGCTGAGCAAGGCATGTGGCACTGTGCGGGAACATCCCCATCACAAGAGATAGTCCATATAAAAATGAGGAAAACCTTCCAAAGCTATTCCCTTTGGAGGGTTTCCTTTTTATCCAACTTATTTCCTGTCCTTACTCTTTTCTGCAAAAGACCAAATCCGTCTTCTACATATTTGTGTATATTTGTGTAAGATCTGTGTATACCAAAACACCCTAATGCTGCCCTAAAAAGCCTCCGCCACCTGCTCCATGGCCTCAGCCTTTGTATCCGGCAATACATGTGAATACAAATCCATCGTCATGGATAATGTGGCATGGCCCAATATAGTTTTCAAAATCTGTGGGGTCATTCCATACTCAATGCATCGGGTGGCAAAGGTATGCCGGGTGCTATGTAATGTAAAATACGGAAATGCGATTCCATCCTCCTCCATATTACGTAACATGGCATGTATTTCATGGGTGATTCTCTTGGGACTCACTGGCCCATTACCCACACAAAAGACAAACTCTTTCTTGTTTTCCTCATATTCCCTTTCCTGCCGTTTCAGAATATCATATACCTTTCCTGTCATGGGAATATCCCTGGCGCTGGTACGGGTCTTTGGGGTATCCACCTTTAGGCCTTCCTTAGATGATGTAACCAGGTTATGTCGAATGTGAATAATCTTGTTTTTGAAATCCACATCTGACCACAACAGCCCCCGCAGCTCTCCATTTCTCATGCCTGTACACAAGGCCAGCTGAAAAAGGTTACACAGATAGGAATTTTCTGTATACTGCATATACAGTTTCTGCTGTTCCCTGGTAAATACCACCTTTTCTTTTTTTGCCTTTCCCCTGGGCCGTGTGATGAGAGAAACCGGATTTTTTTCTATTAATTCATTCTTATATGCCTGTTTAAATACCCCGGACAATACGCAGTAGGTCAGGGTTATGGTATCATCTGCATAGCCTTGTCTGCTCATTTGATTTAACAGTTTTTGCAAATGCTCTGCCCGGATGTCCACCACCTTCATCTTGCCTATAAGCTTTTCCATATAAGCAGAGTAATGTTTATTGTAAGAGTCAATGGTCCCCTGCTTTACCGTGTTCTGCTTATAGGTTGTTATCCATTCCCTGTACCACTCATCAAAGGTTATTTTGCTCTTCTTTGTGAAGGTGCCCTGTTTCAGGCTGTACCGCAGATCTCCCATTTTCTTTTTTAACTCTGTCAAATCCCTGTCATATAAGGCGTGACTCTCTCCATGATACATGACACGCCCCATATACAAACCGTTTGCCCTCTGGGTAATGCCCGGTGGCAGCTTCTCACCATCTAATCCCTTTGCCATGCCTTTACTCCTCTCCTGCCGGCTCAAGATCTCCTTTGTATCAGCATTTCTTTTGTCCCCATACCATATTCCCACAAATATGTATTGCAGATTATATCATATGTTTTGGGCTTTTTCAATTTCCAGAGCGCTGTGTGGGCATGCCAGAATTATCTTACAAATGTTAAAATGTACTCTTTATCACAGCATGCCATGTGCATTGTTTTGTGTACGAAGGGCTTCTTTTCAGTAAAAAGGAAGATTTTGTTCCCTGAAAATTTATGCGTAAAATACAGATTTTTATTGTAATCATACAGATCTATAACCCGAAATGCCAATAAACGCGCCCTTGTAAGAAGGTAAATATAAACTTTACAGCCTTTTCCGGAGTAGGGCCCTCTTCGGAGAGGAGCCCAGGGACAGGGAGGTTCCTGGGATTAGAACTTTTTATCAGGAGGATTTTTATATGATTATTCAACACAACATATCAGCAATTAACTCTTACAGAAACTTAGGTATCAACCAGAGTGGTTTGAATAAGAACCTGGAGAAACTGTCTTCTGGTTACAGAATCAAC
>JAAWAC010000015.1 GCA_022791975.1 Lachnospiraceae bacterium
CCTACGGCACACAAAAGGTTCTACTTAGAGCTGCTTCATTCCTGACCTGACTCGGTTCATAGAGTTCTGTTGCGTAGGACCCAAACGTCAATGTCACTTGCAAAGGGCAGCTTTATATTCTTTCGCCCGAAACAAGATATCACCCCTGCTATGGCGGATTGCAGGTACAGGGCACCGCCGACTCCCCAGCTGCGCGGAAATTTTAAACACACTATTAAGACTAGGATTCCAGTATAGCGAAAATTTAATTCTTTGTCAATTATTTTCTACCTCTAGGAAAAGGAAAGCACCAGAAGATTCCACAGAATAGAGGTTGTTTTTGATAAAAATCCCATTTATCCTCTGTCAATAAACGATGTAACCATTCAGATAATGCTGTTGTAAAATGAAGATAAGAATTAGTTTCTCCACTCAATTACATGTTCTATTCTCTTACGTGGTCTTGGGTCAGGAGCCTCGTCTCCATAGCCTATAGCCAAGGCCGCCACCAGTTCTCCTTTTTCGTGGAGCCATTGCTGCATTTCCTCAAATGCAAAATAAATATCACAGATCCATAAGCTGCCCAATCCCAACTCCTGTGCAGCTAACGTCATATTTTCCAGGGCTGCTCCTATAGACTGGGCGTTACAAATCTCATAGATTCGCTCCTCTGAGCCTATGGTCTCATGAATGCTCAATCCTAAAGGATTAACGATCCAAATGACAGCAGGAGCCTGCTTCATAATGTCCAAGGTATGCCACGCCCCTGCAAGATGACAAGCACTCTGCGGAAGTAAGGGTTGCTGTTTTTCCCTTTTTAATCCTCTTTCCATGGCCTCCAATGCATCGGCTTTGGCGGCCCCGGTAGTGACTATAAATCTCCAGGGCTGCCGATTCTTGGAGGAGGGTGCAAGCATCCCTGCCCTCATAATTTCCTCCAGAAGCTCTTTAGAAACAGGCTCTGGCTTATATTTTCTTATACTTCTTCTCTTTTGAATCGCTGTCAGCATGATTCTCCCTTCTTCAGGCTTCGCAAGCGCCGAAAAAACTTCGTCAACAGCTCCCCACATTCTTCTTGAAGAACCCCACGCTCCACCTGGACCTGATGATTAAATGCTTCCATCTCCAACAGGTTTAAAATAGAGCCGGCACACCCTGCTTTGGGATTCATACTGCCGATAACCACCCGCTCCATGCGAGCCTGCACGATTGCCCCTGCACACATTTGGCAAGGCTCCAGGGTCACATACAGAGTACAGTCCTCCAGCCGCCAGTCTCCAATCTTTTTACTGGCCTTCTGAATAGCCAGAAGCTCTGCATGAGACAGGGTACTTTTATCCGTATTCCTCCGGTTGTACCCCCGAGCTATAATCCGATCCCCCCGTACAATGACACAGCCAATGGGAACCTCCTGACGTTCTTCCGCTTTCCTCGCTTGCCGTATAGCCTCCTTCATAAATTTCTCATCTGCTGTCATTTCTATACTTCCTCAATCCTCCGAAACCAATATCCAAAGTTTCCATTTCGGTTTCCTGGTCCTCTACTCCTGCGAAATTCCTCAAATCCAAACAGCTCTGCCATCATCTCTTCCTTTTCGTTGTATATCCCCGGCACTCCCAGATAAAATATGGGGGTTCCTTCCTGTTCCTGTCTGCACAAAAGCAAGTGACGGAACTGATAGTATCCATGAAGCAAAAAACTGTTATTTCCCAATACCCAGCTCCCTCTAGGCAGACGCTGCAAATCCCTAGGGCCAATGCGAATGCACGCCATAGGCGGCCTCCCACTTTGAAACAACTGCTGCACCGGAAAATGACGAATCAGATACTCCCACTTTTCCTGGCGGCTATCTGCCCGTTCTCCTGGATTGTCCCTTTGTTGCACACTATCCGCAGACTGGGCGCTTACCTGAAACTTTATATTTTGCTGCACACCATCCGCAGACTGGGCACTAACCTGAAGCTTTATAGCTTCCTCCTCTGCAATCACCTCTCTCTTCAGAGTTGTCTCTCCCTTTGGAATGGCTTCTTCCTCCAGAATCGGCTTCTCCTCCGGCATCAGCTCTTTCTCCAGAACTATTTCTTCCTCCAGAACCGGCTTCTCATCTGAAATCGCTTCTTCCTTCGGAATCGGCTTCTCCCCTGAAATCGCTTCCTCCTCCGGAATCGGCTTCTCCCCTGAAATCGCTTCTTCCTCCAGAATTAGCCTCTCCTCCGGAATCGGCTTCTCCCCTGAAATCGCTTCTTCCTCCGGAATCGGCTTCTCCCCTGAAATCGCTTCTTTCTCTGGAACTGTCCTCTTCTCTGAAATTTGGACCATTTTCGGCTTCCCTGCTGCCCGGAATGTTCCAGCTCTTTCTTGGTTCTCTGTGGCCTGGAATATCGTGGTCCTTTGAGGCATCTCCACCACTTTATTTCTGTTTGCTATTGTGTCCTGTCTTACTATACTCTTTCCCAGCCCTAAAGGTAATTCCTGTTCTGTATCATTCTCCTGTTCCAGATCTCTTACTTGACTTTTCTCTGTCGCTATACCAGTATTCTCATCTGAAACTTTTTCTTCTTCCCACGTCTGTTTTTTGGAAAACTTTCCCAGTTCCCTCCAGGTCTCCGAATCTTTCTGAATACTCTGCTCCTCAGCACTCCTCTGTTCTGGCATCCCTGCAAATAAATCCTTATTTTCCCAATTCTGTTCCTCAACTACTGGTACAAGCACTGGTTTTTCTGATACCTTTGCGGGCTCCTCATAGATATGAAAGCTGTCCACATTTACGGGGGCATCCTTCCACTGTGAGGCATATCTCTTTTGTTTAGGTCCTTCTATCATAATCCCACTGGTGTCTTCTAGAGTGACTGCCAATCCCCCCAATATCTCCGGGGAAACCTTCCCTTTCCAGACCATACTGCTGCCCTCTGGGACCAGCTTCCCCAGAAAAATCCCCTCCATTGCCCCATCCCGTAGAGCATATAGATATGCTTTATACGCGCTCTGCTCCTGAGGGTTCTTTTTTAGCTGTATGGTAATTCGATACTCCCCACCTCTGGATTCTGCTTTCACAAAACCGCTGTTTTCCCTTCGTTCGCCCTCCTCATAAGTATAAATATAGGAAATAATCCGTTTATACTCTGGCATAAATGCCTCCCAGCCTCTATTTTCTCTGGAAGCATTCTATGCATGGCCCAGAAAGTTTATTCCAGTAAATTGCTTAGCTGTGCAAACTGCTCCAGAGTTAGCGCTTCTCCACGGATGCCGGCTGGCCAGCCAAGCTTTTCGATGGCTGCTGCCAGACTCTCTTTTTCATAAGCCAAATCGGATGCATTTTTTAAGCTATTGAGCAAGGTCTTTCTCCGCTGGTTAAAGGAAGCCCGAATAACGCGAAACATCAAAGCCTCATTTTTCACCAATACTGGAGGTTTCTCGTGACGGATTAGCTGGATTACCGCCGATCCCACTTTTGGCCTTGGCATAAAACAATTCGGCGGAACATTTGCGATAAGCTCCGGTCTGGCATAATACTGGATCGCCAAAGACAGGGCTCCATAATCCTTGGTTCCAGGCCCTACCTTCATACGATCCGCTACTTCCTTCTGCACCATAATGGTCACACTCTCCAGGGGCACATGGTTTTCGAAAAGTCCCATGATAATCGGGGTTGTGATATAATATGGAAGATTGGCTACCACCTTTATGGGCCGTCCTGCATTCCTTTTCTCTGCCAGCCCCAGGATGTCTGTCTTTAATATATCTTCATTCAGTACCGTCACATTTTCAAAACCACCCAGAGTATCCTCCAGAATGGGAATCAGCGCTTTGTCAATTTCCACGGCCACCACCTCCCGGGCTGCCGCAGCCAGATACTGTGTCATAGTGCCAATTCCTGGGCCAACCTCTAACACAAAATCTTCCTTTGTAATGTTTGCAGAACGAATAATTTTCTGTAATACATGGGGATCGATTAAAAAATTTTGTCCAAATCGCTTTTGAAATACAAATTTATATTTCTGTAATACTTCTATAGTTTTCTGAGGATTTCCCAGATAAGGCTCTGATACAGACATGTTCTTTCCCTCTCTTCCCGATAAAAATCATGCTACTGCAGGTCATACATTTTCCGGGCATTTTTATCTGTCACTTCGATTACCTCTTGGGCAGAAACCCCCTTTAACGCCCCGACGGCCTCTGCCACATAGACTAAGTATTGTGAATTGTTCCGTTTTCCCCGGAAGGGAACAGGTGCCAGATAGGGGCAGTCTGTCTCCAATAGAATTCGCTCCAGAGGAATCTGCTGCACGGTTTCCTTCAGCTTTTTTGCATTTTTAAAGGTTACCACGCCGCCTACCCCAATATAATATCCCATCTTCACATATTCTCGAGCCATTTCCGGGGCATAGGAAAAGCAGTGTATCACACCCCCCAGTCCTTCCCCATACTCCTTCAGGATATCCATGGTATCCTGGGCTGCCTCCCGACTATGAATAATCACAGGTAGCTTAAGCTCTCGAGCCAGCGCCAGCTGCCGTATAAACCAATACTTTTGTGTCTCATGGGAAGCCTTGTCCCAATAATAATCCAGCCCAATCTCCCCTACTGCCACTATCTTGTCCCTGGTACATTGAATCCGAAGCCAGGAAAATTTTTCTTCATCTAAGTCCGCCACCTCATCGGGATGAATTCCAACCGTCCCATAGATAAATGGATACTGCTGCGTCAGCTTCCAGGTACTTTCTACCCCAGAAAGGCTGGCACTCACATTCACAATCCTCCCAATCCCCCATTCCGGCATCTTTTTCAGAAGTTCCTCCCGATCCACATCAAAAGTCTGGTCATCATAGTGGGCATGGCTTTCAAAAATCATTCCACATTCTCCTCTTTATCCCCTTGTCTTTAAGCCAATATACCATTTCGACTTGGGCATGTCAAAGAATTTCGTCTAAAATCCGGACAATTTCCTATCTCCATAATTATACAAAAAAACGCATCAATTCCCCACCGTATACTCTATATCCGCAAAGCGCACCACGTCTCCTATACGCAGCTGAGCGGTCTCACTTGGCTCCAACAGTCTTGCATTCAGGTAGGTGCCATTTGTGGAATTCAAATCTGTCACATAATATCCCTGTTCCCGTTTCTCTATCCGCGCGTGAATACGGCTCACAGTGGGATGATTGATATATCCATCCACCGCATCTTTCTTTTTTCCAATGAGAAAGTGTTCTCCAATAACAGATAAGGGCTCCACAGCTGGATTCATACTGTACAACACCAGCTTACGCTCCTGTCCTTCTGACAAGAGACTGGTCTCTCCTCTGGGGGCAGCCCACTCTTGCTCCTCAGAGGGAGGTTGTTCCAGAAATGAGCCTCCTTTGTCTACCAATAGTAAAGACGGCTCTGGCTCTTTTTTTCTCCGTTTCCAAAAGGCAGCTTTCTTTGCCTGTTTTTTCTTTTGCTCCATCCCATAAGAATTGGAAGGTTCGGCGATCTTAAACCCAGCAGGTTCCTGAGGCTTCTCCCAGGACAGACGAATATTTTCACCAGCCCCAGAACGCTCCTCCGGCCGCTTTCCTTGTAGCCTGAGAATTTCCTCAATGGAACAGTTTTCCTCGCTGGCCATCTTATATATTTCATATCCCAGCTCTACGCCGGATCGATCCTGGCGGTCTAACTTACCAAGCAAATATTCCGCCAGCTCAAAAAACTGTTCCCGCACTGGTCTCTCATAATATGGAAAATAGCAAAATTCTGGTAAATCCAAATCTAGATTTAAATACATATACTCTGGACGCATCATGAGATGATTCACATCCAACAGATACTCTCTGGCGCCAGATATGGCTGTTTGAATCCCCTTTAAAATATGGACCAGATCCATATAGGATAATCTTTTGCGCTCCAGCAGCAGATCCAGGGACTGTTTTGAAGTCACCTCGTAATAAAAACGCTGCTGTTGATTCACTCCCTGCATGGTACAGTGCAAAAGTCCTGGAATCCGGTTTTCTTCCAGCATATAAATCTCGAAACTTTTTACCGGTTCTGCCTGCTCCTCCTCCAACACCAGATAATTATGGTCCAGTTCTCTTTTAAATTCCAGCTTCAATATTTTTCTCCTTCTCCCAAGGGATAGATAAATCATCCCGTCATTTCAGACAATCCTATGACTTACCCGTCTGTTATTTTATTCCACAGATTTTTGGCCTTTTTTATATTTCGCAGATATTCCACTGGATTTGTGTATAAAACTTCTTTCTTGGCCTCCAAAGATATCCCTCCAAAAAATCCGGTATATCCCCGAATGCATACCTGAACCTTGCCGGTCGAGGCCCAAGCCTCCACTTCCAGATCCTTACAGGCCAGCCTTTTCTTTTCAAGCAGCATAAGGGCCTGCTCTCTGGCAAATGCGGCCCGCTCTTTTGTTTTCGTATCCTTTAGCTCCGCAGCCTTCTGAGCCGCCTCATAAGCTGCTGATGCAAACACACTGGTATCGTGCAGATACAGAATTGTCTGCAACAGCACTGCCAGCAAAAAGCATATAAAAGGCAGAATAAAGGATGCCTCTACAGTAAAACTGCCTCTGCAAAAATCTGTTCTATTTTTCCACATGTCCTTTTCCTTCATAACAGCAATTCCCCCAAATATGCTGCCAGCAAAAAGGGAATAAAAGGAATCTCCTTTTTCCAATCCGCTCTCCTAGTCAGTAAAAGCCCCACAGAAAACACGGCGCATAGCAATAATGCCCACAAAAGCATTCCCAGGTTATCCATTAACCCCAGATACACTCCTGTAACACACAGAAGTAGTCCATCCCCCCAGCCAATTCCTCCTCTGGTCACCCAGGAAAGCACAAGCATCACACCACCCACCAAGGCCCCTCCCACAGCACTATTCCAGGTCTGATAACCCAAGGCTCCGTTTAAAGCCACGCCTGCCACCAAAAAAATCCACAGGCTAATAGGAAGGATCTCTCTTTTTTTCCAATCCTGCCAGGCATTACACACCAGCAATACTACTGGCAAACCATAAATCAAACAGTTCCATCCCCATTCCATATGCTACTCCCTTTCCCAATCATCCCTCCGGTATCCCCTATTCTCCTCCGCAGCTTTTACACACACCCTTTCCCTGGGCCTCCGAAGCAAACACCAGATACACAGTTCTTTTCAATCCCTGGCAATTTAAATCCTGGTGGTAGCGATTTCCATAATCTGTCACATAAACAGATCCTGATCCTTGCTCACTGCAACAACCAGAGCAAGCATGATAGCGATCCCCATTTTTGTTTCGTCCCGCTTCCGCTCCTGCCTGGGTTGTCATTTGTATGGACAGTTTTAAATGACGGCACTCCATATCCCTGTGATAAACCTCTCCATAAGGCGTCACATAGACCATTTCCTCCCATTCTCCTTCTGTTCCTGCTCCCTGGCTACCCACCCAGGCACGGCAAATCTGTCTTTGCCTTACTGGAAGCGTACCTGTGCCAAGCAACATCCACGGATTGCGTATCTCATATTCTGCTATAAGCTCAATTTGGGCATTTCTCTCCATGATCTTACTTTTCCCCAGCCGAACTGCCGAAAGCTTACCCCCAATCAGGCTCAGGGCTACCGAGTCCTTGCACCGGGCTCCCAGCTTTTGACGCACCTGCACCAGGGATACCCCTGTGAGCCCTCCCTGTTCTGCACCCATACTGTACGCATATTGTCCTAGCTGGCGTCCCGCATCTGCCAATCCCTGTCCTATATCCTCCTGCAAGCGAAACAGGAGCAGCATATACAAAAATCCAGAGAGAAACCACCAGAAGAGGGGCAAGAGCATGGCAGCCTCCACAGTCAGACTTCCACACCTCCTCTCGCCAGGCAATGAGGAGATATATTGGGATATTCTCCCAAGTATTTTAATCTGTTGAATAAGCTCCTTTTTATCGCTTTGAGGGCCCAGCCTTTTCTTTGTATGTACTGAAAGAATATCCAAATATACCTCCCCATTTCCCTTTGTGGAATTACCATTCATAGAGAAACCTTCTTTCTGCCGTCATTTGATGCACTCCCCCGCTTCTACCCGCAAAGCCGGAAAACAAAGAGGTGGCGCTGAATTCTGCCCG
Source organism: Lachnospiraceae bacterium (assembly GCA_022791975.1). Lineage (GTDB taxonomy): Bacteria > Bacillota > Clostridia > Lachnospirales > Lachnospiraceae > RGIG4284. Next base: position 8,072 of record JAAWAC010000015.1, read on the forward strand.
CACAGTCAGTCCATCAATGCACTGATCCATATACAGATAGCGGCCCTGCTCTGTGGCACGCAGGTTTCCCTCCATAATATCCAATGCCCGCATGCACTTCTTATCTCGGCCTGTCACTGTCAGGAGAAGCCGCAGATATCCCTCATACTTTAATCCCCCTGCATCTGTTCTGTTATCATACTCGGATACATGGGAACGCAAGGTAAAAAGTTTCGTCAGAGGCAGCTTCCAGGACTCTCCTGTTTTCACCAGAGCAATCTGATTTCCCTGCAAAAGTCCACGCACATCCAAGATACTTTCCCCATATGCCCAAGTCAGCAAAATTACCTGCTTCAACGCATCAACCAGCTCTGGCATCAGGGTCAGCCCTGCCACAACTGCTGCTAGGGCAAAAGCCTCTGCCTGTTTTTTGCTGTCTGTCAACAGATAGGCATAATTAACCCCTTCCCGAAGGAGTAGCAAGCGCTTTACCACACCCTCCAGGTTTTCCCTGTCACTATCCTTCCCTACTAAAATATACTCCAGCTCATAGGCCAGCCATTCTCCCTCCCGCTCCTGTTGTAAGGCTTCCCTGGCATTGGCACACCGCTCCAAAAGATAGGTGTGAAACCACTGGTCATTGATCACCCCCGGTGAAATATGCCCGGCCGGGCCGCATCCCTCCAGAAGCGGACGCACGGAAGGTACTTTGTCCAGAGAAACGGCCCTGGATGACATATGATCCGTTTCGGCCACCACCATGGCCAGAAGACTGCTCTCCCTCTCCTGAATCATCTCTGCTGTAGGGTCCTCCGTGTCCTCCTCTTCTTCCTCCCTGCGTCTTTGTCGCAATACCTCCAGATTGTCCCGCTCTCTCTGGTCAGCATCCTGAAAACTGTTCTCCTGTTCCTCCAGGTTTCTGGCATTCTCAGTGCAATCCAACCATTCTGGTAGCAGTGAGGCGCCCCAAAGATCCTGCTCAAAGGCTACTGCCTGTTCGTAAAATACCTGCCCCTTACCATCTGTGGCTCTGGAAAAATCCCTTGTTTCCAGTTCACAAACGGCTGTCTGGAAGGGGGTGAAGGCGCCGCGCGCCTCCCCATCCCTCCAAGACAAATTTCCTTTTAAATAGGTGAGCAATCTTGTCTGTACCTTTTGTTCAGACTCCTGCCGATCTCCATAAGCACTATCCAGAAAAAACAAACCATACCGCTCCCACAGATCTGCCTGGTATTCCGATAAAAGGGAATATTCGCAGAGTGTAAGACTCCGCTGAATCCGGCTGCGTATCACCTGCTGATAGGCGGAATCCAGTACTGCTCCTAAAACCCCCAGAAATAGCGGAAGGAGTAGACTCATAAACACTGTAATCTGTGCCCGTTTCATATTTTTGTCACACCTTATTGCTCTGCTTTACAATCTTTTCAAAGATGCTCTTCACCAGGTCCGTCAACTGCTCTTTAAAGATCAGCACCAGAGAAATCAACACCACCAAAATCAGGATCAGCTCCACAACGCCTACACCATCCTCTTCCCTCAAAAAACGCATCCATAATTCTTTCATTCATCATCCTCCTAGTTATCATTTTGCTGTTTTTCTTTTTATTGTTTTTAGTTTCATTATTTTTAATCCCGCATTTTTTCTCTCTGGCATCTGTTTGCTATAATTTCCAGTTTTCTACATTTGCATAGACATCAAGGCCGGCGCAATGACAATTATCATTACAACTCCCAGCATCCCAATCATGGGAAGCAGTAGCTTGGTGCCTGCCTCCTCCCCCTGCTTTCTGGCCAGAGCCTTGCGGTTTTCAAAGGCTTGCCACATTTCTGTCTCCAGCAACTCCCCCAGACCCCGGTTTCCTTTCCGCAAGTTCTGGGTCAGGAGGCCTATCAGCTTTTTATAGCAGGGTACCCGGCAACGGTCTGCAAAGCGCTCATAGGCGTTGAGCTCTCCTACGCCACTTTGCATTTCAAAGCCAGTCTTTAGCATTTCCTCATAAACATAGCGGCATTCTGATCGGCCTGTCTGTTCTCTTTTCTGATAGTCCCCGGCGATTTTCATCCATGCTGCCCGACAAGTAAGACCTGCCTCCATGTAGAGCTTTAGCTTGCTTACAAGCTCCGGATAATCCATTTCCATCTGACTTCGCGTTTTTTGTTGCCGCTTTTCCTCCTGATGTCGCTTGGACAGCACCTGCATAAGGGCGCCTACCACTGCCAGCACCACCACCAATATTCCCCGGTAATCCATGGGTCTATTCCACTGTAGCGCTACTCCGGCTGCTTCCTGGGGAAGTGGTTGCCGGGACTCATATTGGGAATTTATGCTTTCCTTCTCCACAGCTTCCCTAAGACTCTCCAGAAATGCCTCCTCAGGACTTTGTTTTAACGGCAACACACGTACATAAATGGGCCAGACTAAAGTCTCCTCCTCCCACTGAAGCTGCGCAGTCAGCTCTGTCAAAGCACCCTGCGAAGGCAAATTCTGCTGGTTCAAGGTTCCATCCTGGCAGACCGGTCCTCCTTCCATCACACTCCATGTAACCTGGACCGGCCAACCCTCCAGCTCCTCTGTCAAAGCCAGTGGCTCCTGCACCTGCTCCAGGGAAGGGTTTTTTCCCTTAATGGAAAGCTCCAGCTCCTTCGCAATCTCTGGTAGTTTTTCTCGTATCTCTTCTCTGGTAAGCCTTTGGGCCTCCACAATCACCGGAATTCTCTGTTTGCCAAATTCGGACTGCACCTCCAGCGCTTCCTCCAGAGAGTCCTCTCCAGCCAGAGGCCGCGGAAGCCCCTGATTATCCCACAGATGACTTCCCTTCCAATCCTGCATAAGAAGCAGTCCCCCAGTCACTATCCCAAACAGCAGCAACAGGGCTGGCAACTTCCATTCTTTTTTCCATATACATTTAAATTTCAATCTGCACCAGCCTTTTTCCCAATCTCCAGAAGGCCAGATACATGGCCAGACACAAAATCATCAGCGCCCGGCTAATCAGACCTTCATACAATACATCCAGAAATCCCCCAGAAGTGAGGCGCAAGTAAAACAACATTCCAAACGGCATCAGGCTCATAATCCCCTGCTCATACTTACGGGAAGCCAAAATCATGGCAATCTCCCGATCCATCTCCAGCTTTTCTCCAATCGTTCGCACCGTATTTCCTATCACCTGGGTCAAATCCTGCCCACTTCGCTTTGCCGCCGCAAAGATATCTGCAAAAACAGCTGCATCCTCCACGCCACTGCGGCTGGCAAAGTTTTGAAACGCCTGTTCTACCGTCTGGCTGGCTTCTATTTTATGCTGCATTTCCTCCAGCTCCCGTACCATATAGGCCTCTTTCCATTCCATCATGCGCAGATCCCGCACAGCCTCCCGCAAAGCATTTTCTACAGAAAAGCCTGCCTGCAATCCTGCCGACATACTGCGGATTCCTTCTCGAAACTGAAGCTTTAAGTCCTGCTGCCTTTGTCGAAGCTTTTCCTCTCTTTTCCACCTTACGTAAAACCACAAAAACGGAAGACCAGGAATGCAGGCCCAAAGGGTATCAAAGAATAATAAGGCAGTCAGCAAAACTAGCCCGCTTCCCTCTAGCATGCACAGCATCCACTCCTGTGGCCGGAAATGATATTCACGATAATCTATCCTTCTCCCTCCCCGCTCTTTTTTCTACCCCGCCGATTCTGCCCCTCCCGGCATCGCTGCAACCCGCCGGGCGCTCCCGCCCTGGCCTCATAGCAGAACAAAGGCTCCAGCCGGATACTTCCCTTTTCATAACCGATTATCCTTGTTATCTCCAAAACCCTCCGGCTTCCGTCAGGCAGCCGTCCCAAATGGACAAAAAGGTTGATGGCAGAGGCAATCTGACGCCGCACAGCCTCCAAAGGGATCTCTATCCCCATGAGCACCATCATCTCCAGGCGGCTCACCATATCAGCCGTACTGTTAGCGTGACCTGTACTCAGTGATCCGTCATGGCCTGTGTTCATAGCCTGGAGCATATCCACAGCCTCTCCTCCTCTCACCTCCCCCACCACAATACGGTTGGGTCGCATCCGCAGTGCCGATCGGATCAGGTCCCGAATGGTGATCTCTCCTGTTCCCTCTGTATTGGCGTTTCGCGCCTCCAGCCGGACCAAATTGGGAATATGGCGGATTTGTAATTCCGCATTGTCCTCAATGGTGATAACCCGCTCCTGTTGGGGAATATATTGAGACAGAGCATTTAAAAATGTGGTCTTTCCGGAACCCGTGCCTCCACTGATAAACAAATTCTGGCCAATCGTTACAGCTTCTCTTAATAATTCCACAGCCTCCGGCGTAACAGACCCCCACTCTATAAGCTGATCCATGGTAATGGGATCCCGGGGAAATCTGCGGATTGTGACTACCGGACCATTCAGAGCCACCGGGTCTAAAACCACATTTACTCTGGAGCCATCTGGCAGGCGTGCGTCCGCTATGGGGCGGGCTTTGGAAACCGCCCTGTTGGAAAAACTGACTATCTGTTGAACCATATCCTCCAGCCTCTGTTTGGAGGAAAAATGCTTGTCCCATTTTGTCAGCCTTCCCTTTCTCTCCACAAAAATGTGCTCCGGACCATTGATCATAATCTCCGTAACCTCCGGATCGTCCATAAGCTCCTGCAAAATGTCCAGTCTCCGCATCGTATCAAACAGCATTTTCTGCAACTGCTTTTTCTCAGCCAGCCCAATATATGCCTCCTTGCTGCTCTCTATTATGACATCATCAATAACATCCTTCACCTCTTCGTCCGACAGCTCTCTGGATAAATCCAAGCGGAGTAAAATCTGCTCTCTCAATCGCTGTCCCTTTTCCTCCAACTCTTTGTTTTTCATGGGCAATCCTCCAGCTCCTCTGCCAACCGGTAGAGCTCTGCTGGTATCTCTAATCGGCCAGGAGCGCACCTCTCTCGTAATCTGGGCAGTTCTATTTTGTCTATGATTTCTTTTAAGTTTTCATGCCCCTTCATCTCCAGCACTTTCTCAAATTGCCGCAGCTTTGCCTGGGAAATCTCATCCTCCAGTACTGGCATGTAAATGTGCCTGCATTTCTCCAAAAGGCCAAATAATCCCTGAATACAATCAGAAAAGTCTACAATTAGACTTTCATAGCCTGCATCCCCCATCAGCCGCTCCAGCAGAAGCTCCCACTCCTCCTCGGAGACAGAAATCAAATCCGTGGGGGAGAGAGCTGGGGCTATATAGTCCAGAGCATCCAGGCTGTGGGTAACACTTTTTAGCTTATACAGAAATCCCTGCTTCCCCTTTTTTAAAAAATACAGCAAATCTCCTAAATTCCACTCATGGGCAGAGGGCATCCTTTCCTCAAAGCCGGAATAAGCCTCCAAATTCAGGTATAAAGTCCGCCTTTTTCTGGCACATACAGCTCCCAGAGCCAAAGCAAAGGTTGTCTTTCCCAATCTCTGTATGGGGGAATACACCCCATACAGTCTCACCTCTTCCTGAAGAAGGGCAGCCTGTAAAAATGGGTGGTCTGCCTCTGCATAATAGTGAAGCACCTCCCGGATGATCCGTTCAGCAGACTGATACTTATAGATTGCCGGTTCCCTCTCAAGCCCTGCTGGCACATGGCCCTCTGTGAGGAGAATCTGCCGACCCACCGACAGACAATGGGCTTCTCTGGACACCATGCTGTCAGAGATTAAAAGAACCTGGATTTCCTCCTGCTGTGCAAAAGCCTCCAAGGCTTCTCTGGAGGTAAAAGCCCGGACATAAAAAGGGCTGATTTGTTTTTCATTGAGATATTCCATCAGCCGGGCCACATAGGTCTCCTCAGAATCACACACTGCCAGTATTCTGCTTTTCAAACCACTCCTCCTATCATACAGGCAAGGACTGCAAGGAGAATCGGTGCGGACATATGAATCACTGCCTGTCCCTCCTGCAAAGGCTGCCCATAAGGTGCAAAGCGCCTGTTCTGAATACTTTGCCCCACATAATTCGCAAGATAAGCCATTCGCCTGCAAAGGCTGCCCTGAAAGCTCATTTTTAAAATGGCTGCCACAGCTCCAAAGATCAGAGTCAAAAACAGGCACTGGGGCATAGCTGCTCTCCCCAGAAAACCTCCGATAACTGCCAGAAGCTTTACGTCTCCCGCCCCCACAGCTCCAAAAGCAAACAGGGGAAAGGTCCACACAAAAGGAAGAAAAACACCAGATGCAAAAGCAAGCCCTCCGGATGCACCATGTATTTGTAGCTTACAAAGCAGACCCAATATAAACCCTACAAGAATTAGTCTGTTGCGGATTTTCCCGGTCAACATATCCATTACCATGGCCGCATTTAATATAGCAATTAAAATGCAGTCTTCTAATAGCTGCAATCCTTCACCTCTCTTTCCAAATGAAATTTTAAATTTTTGGAATTTTAAGCCCGAACGGGCTGATACAGATAAACGTTTATCGTGAGCTTATTATATGCGAAGTCCCCCGCATTTGTAAATTGGCAAACATTCACAAAATTGCATAGGCAGCAATTCCAAAAAGCAGACCCAGGCCGCTGATACCAAGGGTTCCCACTGTCAAAAGGCTGACAAAATTTAATCCCACAGATATGGAAATTCCCATAAAGGACAATATCATATTTATGACCTGGATGCCAATCGCTCCGTATACCACACGAAGAAAAAAATTCAATAGCTTCATAGTCCCTGTCCTCTGTCCTTTTTTTAACCATATGAAAGATTTATCCAAATTATGCTAGTTTTAGTATATATGGGAATTTTTTTGACTATACTATATAAAACAAGCCAGAAATCAAAAGAGACCTGTATGTGTCTAATATTTCAGAAAGTGGGGATTTTATGAAAAAAACGCAAGCACAGCCTGTGACGGCCAAGCAACAGCTACTTGAAGACTTGCACCGAACCAAAAATGCCCTGGATACGGCTTACTCAAACTTTGAAAATGTCATCGACCCGGATCTGATCGACTGCTATACCTATGAGATTTATGCCGTCCAGAAGCGCTACAAGTTTTTGTTGGAGCAGGCCCGGCAGATGGATCTCCAGTCCTTTTTTTGATCTTCTTTTTCTATGGTGAACTAAGCGGTCAAAAGCAGACAGATATAATTTTTAAGCTGCGTGCAAAAACAGGGGATGTAAAAATACTCCCCAAATAAAAAAATCGCTGAGGTCGTGAGACTTCAGCGATTTTTTGGTATAAATAATTATGCGACGAACTAATCTTACCAATGATAATGCTACCCCACGTCATTGGAAATTACCATTGGTAATCAAAAAATTAATTTGTATTTCTGATCTGGTATATACTTTCTGTGAAGTGTCAGCAGATCTCCGCCCCAGCCGGCATCTCCCGCTCTGGTGTCATCAGCGCCAGATTTCCTGCTTCATCCTCCGCGCAAAGAAGCATTCCCTCGGACAGAATTCCGGCCAGTTTAGCTGGCTTTAGGTTTACCACCACCATAACCTTTTTCCCCACCATTTCCTCTGGGGTATAGTGAGCCTTGATTCCCGATACAATCTGCTTTACTTGGCTTCCGATCCGCACCTGGGAGCAGAGAAGCTTTTTGGATTTCTTTACTGCCTCACAGGCAATAATCTCACCCACCTGGAATTGTAGCTTGGCAAAATCGTCATAGGTAATTTCTTCCTTGGGCTCTATATCCACGACCTGGGCTGCCCCATTCTCCTGGGCTTCTTGGGCACTCTCCTTGGCCTCTTTGGTGGCTTGGGTGCCTTCTTCGACTGCCTTTTCCCCTTGCTTTGCCTCCACCTTCTCCAACACCTCCTTCATGTCCAGACGGGCAAAGAGAATCTCCGGCTTTTCCGTCACCTTGGTGCCGGACTGGTACAGGCCAAACATATTCATCACCTCCATGGAACGACCTCTGGCCTGAAGCTGTTCCAGGATTTTTTTGGAGGTTTCCGGCATAAAGGGCTCTAAAAGAGAGGCCCCGATGCTGATACTCTCCACCAGATTGTACATCACCGTAGCCAGCCGATCCTTTTTTGCCTCATCCTTCGCCAACACCCAGGGAGTCGTCTCATCAATATACTTATTGCACCGCTTAAACAGCGCGAAAATCTCCGTCATGGCATCTGCCACACGCAGCTCCTCCATCTTATCTGCCACACGCTGCGCAGTTCCCACGGCCAGCTCCCGCAGCTCCCGGTCAATGGGGTCCAACACACCGGCATTGTTCACTACGCCTCCAAAATATTTATTGGACATGGAAATCGTCCGGTATACCAAATTTCCCAGCGTATTGGCCAGCTCAGAATTCATCCGCTCCACCAAAAGCTCCCAGGTAATCACGCCGTCATTGTCAAAGGGCATCTCATGCAACACAAAATACCGCACTGCGTCCACACCAAACATGTCCACTAAATCATCCGCATAGAGCACATTTCCCTTGGATTTGCTCATTTTTCCGTCTCCCTGAAGAAGCCAGGGATGACCGAACACTTGTTCTGGCAATGGAAGACCCAGAGCCATAAGAAAAATCGGCCAGTAAATGGTATGGAACCTTATAATATCCTTTCCAATCAGATGCAGATCCGCCGGCCAATTCTTCTTGAACTGCTCTGTGGATTCCCCATCACAATCATAACCGATCCCCGTAATATAGTTGGTAAGGGCATCCAGCCACACATAAACCACATGCTTTTCGTCAAAGCTTACCGGAATCCCCCAAGTAAAGGAGGTTCGGGATACACACAGATCCTGCAATCCTGGCAGAAGAAAATTATTCATCATCTCATTTTTTCGAGATACAGGCTGAATAAACTCCGGATGGGTATTGATGTGCTCAATGAGCCGATCCGCGTATTTACTCATCTTAAAGAAATAGGCCTCTTCCTTGGCCGGCTGAACCTCCCGGCCGCAATCCGGACATTTGCCATCCACCAGTTGGGATTCCGTAAAGAAGGATTCGCAAGGAGTACAGTACATTCCCTCGTAATGTCCCTTATAAATATCTCCCTGGTCGTATAGCTTCTTGAAAATTTTCTGCACCTGCTTCTCATGATAGTCATCGGTGGTTCGGATAAATTTGTCATAGGAGGTGTTCATCAAATCCCAGATTTCCCGGATCTGTCCAGCCACTCCATCCACAAATTCCTTGGGCGTGGTGCCAGCCTCCTGGGCCTTCAGCTCAATTTTCTGTCCGTGCTCATCCGTTCCTGTCTGAAAGAACACTTCATAGCCCTGCAAGCGCTTAAAGCGGGCAATGGCATCCGCCAGCACGATCTCGTAGGTATTGCCAATATGGGGCTTTCCCGACGTATAGGCAATCGCCGTAGTCATATAAAATTTCTTTTTTTCCATGGTTCCTTCCTCCTGTTTTTTTAGAAAAACAAAACCCGCCTTCCTTATCACTAAAGAAGACGGGCAATTCCCGTGTTACCACTTCCATTTATCTGCCCCTCGCAAGGCAGACCTCCAGGGGTACCTGCATACCCCGCCGCTATAACAGGCGGCCTCCTGTCATGACTTATCCCCTTGTATACCTCCATAACTGTTTCAATCAAATCCATGAAACTTGCAAGCATACGGTGTTCAGCCATGCCGCTCAGAAACCATCTTCGGCCAGCTTCCCTCCATCCCTCACACCATCCGGGAACTCTCTGTAGGATATCCGACAGGCCTACTCTTTTCTTCACTGCGTTTTCACCGTGTTTCATTTTCCTGTACAAAGACTAACACAGGCAGACAAGTTTGTCAAGCCTGGCAGCTTCCCCTTTTTTGTCCTCCATCCCGCACTTCTTCATACATATCCTCTCCCCTTTTTTCATAGAATACCATAAACAACCCTTACGGCAGGTTTTAAGAATGTTTTCAATCACCCGCAAGCTCCATCATCAAAATAGAAAATGGTTTCTGGCCGGCGGCCTTCTGGCAGCCTGCTGCCTGATCCTATGCCTTCTGGCTTATCAGGCTTATGATTATCTGGCGGCTCCCCAGGAACCCATTCCCCTGGAGATCTCCCAGGAGGACGAAAATACGGCCTTTGCCGCCTTCACCCGGAAGATCTTTGTAGAGGAGATCTCCGCTAATACCCTGACCCTGCACTATACTCTCCGGGACCCTCAGGCCTATGGCATCACAGATCAGGAGATCACTCTGGGAAATTATGTACCAGGTAGCGCCGGACACGCTGCTCCTGAGCTGGCAGAAACCCTGGATCAGCTGGAGGAATTTTCCTATGATCAGTTGAGTCCTCAAAACCGGCTCACCTATGACATTATGAAGGCTCAGCTGAAGGCAGAGCTGGAGGCTGCGCCTTATGGGCTCTATGAGGAGGTTTTCAGCCCCACCATCGGCACCCAGGCTCAGCTTCCCATTCTCCTGGCAGAATATTCCTTTGAAACCATAGAGGATGTAGATCTTTATTTGGATCTCCTTGCCCAGATAGAGCCCTATTACGAAAGTCTCCTTCTCTTTCAGAAGGAAAAATCCCAGGCAGGTCTTTTTATGTGGAGCGATACGGTCCAGGCTATCATTGACCAGTGTGAGGCCTTTATTGAATATCCGGAGGAAAATTTTCTTATCACCACTTTTGAGGATCGCATCAGCGGCCTTCCCTTTTTGTCCCTCCAACAAAAAGAAGCCTATATTCACTCAAATAGAACGTGTGTTCTAGAACATGTGATCCCCGCCTATCAAAAGCTTATTGTAGGACTAACTGCTCTCAAGGGCTCCGGACAAAATCCCAAAGGTGTCTGCTATTTTGACCAGGGACGGGAATTTTATAAAGGTCTCATCGCCTGCACCATCGGATCAAACCGCAGCATCACGGAAATTGAGGGCCTGCTGGAGGAACGTATGAATACAGATTTTGAGATTATAAGTGACAGCATCCGGGAAAATCCTGATTTACTCCAGCAAACCTCCTCCCCGTCCGTGGTTTGGGAGGAAAGTCTGGCAGCTCTCCATCAGATGCCAGAGGCCTCCCTGGAGGTTTTCCATCCCGCCTCCTCCCCGGAGCCGACGGGTAGCACGGATTCCCTGCTTTTAACACCCGCCCATATGCTGGAAACCTTGGAACAACGGATTACCCAGGATTTTCCCAGTGTGGACCAGACAAACTACCAGGTAAAGCAGGTTCACCCGTCTCTGGAGCCCTATTTAAGTCCTGCCTTTTATCTTACCCCGCCCATCGACGCAGACAGTCAGCACACTATTTACATAAACGGCGCCTCTGGCTATGACGCGCTCTCCCTCTTTACCACTCTGGCCCATGAGGGATATCCGGGACATTTGTACCAATCCCTCTACGAAAATGCCTGCCAGCCTGACCCGGTTCGATCCCTCTTTTATTTCGGAGGTTACACCGAGGGCTGGGCTACCTACGCCGAGCGCTGCTCCTACGCCTACGCCGGTCTGGACCCCAATCTGGCAGAGCTTTTGGCCGCCAACAACGCCCTTTCCCTGGGTATCTATGCCCGGGCTGATATAGGTATCCATTACCGGGGTTGGGATCTGGAGCAAACCGCAGCCTTTCTGGATACCTTTGGGGTCCGTGGGGAGACCACCGTGCAAAATATTTACCGGGCCATACTGGAAAATCCTTCTAATTACCTGAAATATTATCTGGGATATGTGGAAATTGAAAAATTAAAAGAGCAGGCTATGACTGCTCTTCAGGAAGATTTTCAATTAAAGGAATTTCATCGCTTTGTATTATCCATAGGGCCTGCCCCCTTTTCCGTGCTGGAGCAATACCTGAAGCCCTGGATCGAAAGCCAGAAGCCCCGGGATCAAATAGAACGAAAATAATCCTCCAGATACCGCAGAGCCTTTACCAATACCTCCAGCTCCTGATCCTCCAGCCTTTCCACCACTGCATGGACCATATTTTCATGAAACCGCTGGTGATGGGCATAGGCTCTGCGCCCCTTCTCTGTGAGGGACAGCAGCACCACCCGTCGATCCTCCACACTGCGCACCCGCTCCACATAGCCTTTTTTCACCAGACTGTTTACCGCAATGGTCAGCGTCCCCACAGTTACCGAGAGGGCCTTGGCCACTGTGGACATATTCTTTGGTTCCTGAAGGCCCACAGCTTCCATTACATGCATATCATTGATAGAGATATCCTGAAACTCCTCGATAATCAGCGCCTTCTCCTCAATGTCAAGAATATCATTGAACAATGTCACAAGCACATCATTTATAGTTTGATATCGGTCCATGGGCTTTTCCCCCTTTTAAAACAGTATACACTACTTTCCCTCTCAAAACAAGCGCAGCTGCGTATATTCGTACTGCTTCTGGTATCCGTGGATAATGTGGGGCATCTGGTAGAGAATACCATTTTTCTCACATTCTTCTGTAAAAATTTTCCAAAGCTTTTTCCAGTTTGTGGCCCTGCACTCATAATAGGTTCCATATTTTTTCCGGTAACGCTCTGGCAGCTGTTCCCCAGGAAAGATCTCCTCCAGTTTCTGATAATACCATTCTCTCTGATTTTCCCTAAGAGTCATTCCCAAAGCCGGGTAGATAAACTTAGCCCCACTCTCCTTTGCCCCTCTTATGATTCCCAAAATATTCTCCGGGGAATCCTCCAAAAAGGGCAGCACTGGCATCAGCAGAATTCCGGCAAAAATTCCTTCCTGGGAAAGCTGGGCCAGGGCCTTAAAACGGCTGGAGGAGGGATTTACGTGGGGCTCCACTTTTCGGCTAAGGGTGTCATCACAGGTGGTAATGGTAATTTTGCAAAGTACGGGAGAATGCTCCTGAATCTCCCGCAGCACATCCACATCCCGGGTGATCAGCCCACTCTTTGTGGCAATGGCCACCCCAAAATCAAAGGCGCTGATAAGCTCCAGTGCATGGCGGGTATACTGTAGAGTCTTTTCATAGGGATTGTAGGGATCGCTCATGGCCCCAGTGCCCACTACGCCAGTGCAGGTTTTCCGTCGCAGGTCATCCCGGATGATTTCCAGGGCCCGCTCCTTCACAGCCACCTGGTCAAAATTCTCGATACCATAGCAGCTACTTCGACTGTCACAGTAAATGCAGCCATGACAACATCCCCGATAAATATTCATATTGTAATCAATGCCAAACCAGGCCCCTGGCTTTTTGGTCCGTGTGACAATGGTTTTGGCCGGTATCTGGGGGATCTCCATAGAATTCTCCTTTTCCTCTAAAAATTCTTGTGACAAATAAAAATTTTTCTTGCACTTTGGCTTGTCTTATATTATAATAATAGCACTGGGGCATTAGCGCAGCTGGGAGCGCGCCACACTGGCAGTGTGGAGGCCACGGGTTCGAATCCCGTATGCTCCATAAAGCGAAGATTCCTTGATTGGCAACAGTCAGGGAATTTTTTATTGTTAAGATTCCGTAGACTTTTTCAGACATTTCAAAAATCTCTCCCCATACTTCTCATATTTAAACGCCCCCACGCCGGACACAGCCAGCATCTCCTTTTTATTTTTGGGTTTTTGCACACTCATAAGCACCAGGGTCTTGTCCGAAAATACAATGTAGGGCGGCACTTGCTCTTCCCGGGCAATCTCCATCCTCAGAGCCCGCAGCTTTTCAAAGATCTTCTGGGCTTCTTCCGTAAACACCCCACCAGACAACCCAGAGGCAGCCTTCACTTTCCTTTTCTTCTTCCTCTTTTCCTCGGGCAGCTGTTCCTGCTCCCTGGCCATTTTTATTTGTATCCGCTCCTGCCCCTCCAACACCAGACGGCTTTTTTCTGTCAGCTTTACCAAGAGATATTCGTCGTTGGTAGTCCGGAGATATGTGTTTAAAAGTAAATAATTCAGCACCTGTCGCAACCGGTATGCCGGTTCCTTACTCCAAGCCCCATACTGGGGATTTTCAGTCATTCCATATTGGCGAATTTTTGCCGTGTTGGCCCCGTGGAGGGTATCCAACAACACGTTAATCCCATACCGCTGTCCACAGCTGCGGGCACAATCTATCATGGATTTTGCGATCTCTGTCACGTCCACCGTTTCAAATTGTGTCAAACAATTCAGACAATTTCCGCAGTAATTTTCCCCGTATTCTCCAAAGTATCGGAGAATATACTCCCGCAGGCACTCATTGGTAAAACAGTAAAAAGTCATTTTTTTCAGCCTGTCCCGATCCTGTTCCTGGACAAGGGCACGGGACACTGCATCTAACTCCTCATTGTCCTGGCCATGCTCAATAAAAAACTGGTTGGTGATCACATCCTGGCCGCCATACAGCAGAATACACGCAGCCGGCTCTCCGTCCCGGCCTGCCCGGCCGGCTTCCTGGTAATAGCTCTCCATGTTCTTGGGCATCTGGTAGTGAATTACAAAGCGCACATTGGACTTATCGATTCCCATGCCAAAAGCATTGGTAGCCACCATCACAGGGCTTCTGTCATAGATAAAATCATCTTGATTTTTCTGCCGTTCTCCATCGCTCAGCCCCGCATGATACCGGGTGACCGAAAACCCGTCCTGCCGCAGACGATCGCAGACTTCCTCCACAGTCTTTCTGGTAAGGCAGTAGATAATCCCGCTCTCCTCCCTATGGGTATCCAGATATCTCTTTACCACAGCATACCGATCCTTGGGGGCCTGGACAGCAAAATACAGATTGGGCCTGTTAAAACCCGCCGTAAGCACTCTGGGGCTATGAAGCTCCAGCATTCGCACAATATCGTCCTGCACCTCCCGGGTGGCTGTGGCCGTAAAGGCGCCCACCACAGGCCGGCTGGAAAGTCTCTCCATAAACCGGGCAATTTTCAGATAGCTGGGCCGGAAATCCTGGCCCCACTGGGAAACGCAGTGAGCCTCATCCACGGCTATCATGGAAATCCGGGCGTTTTGGGCAAAATCCAGAAATTCCTCTGTGGTCAGCCGCTCCGGCGCCACATAGATAATAGGATAACGGCCGGCCCTGGCATATTCCAATGCCTTTCGGTACTGTCCGGGAGTAAGAGAACTATTTAAGTAGGCCGCATGAACACCGGCACTGTTCAGCGCCCCTACCTGATCCTTCATCAGGGAAATCAGAGGGGATATAACCAGCGTAATCCCCTCCAGCAACAGGGCTGGCACCTGATAGCACAGGGATTTCCCTGCCCCGGTGGGCATGACCCCCAGCACATCCCTGCCCTCCAACAGACAATCGATTAACTGTTCCTGACCATCTCGAAAGCTGTCATAGCCAAAATAGGTCTTTAATATCTCAAATTTATCCATATATGCTCCTCTTTTGTTTGCCCTCCATCCACAAGTTGGTCCCTGGAAACTTTTACCCGTTCTTACTCCCGCAGGCTTACCAGGGCATTGAGCAAAAGCCAGCTTGCCCGAAAAGGATTCATCAGGCTCCAGTAGCCGATTCCCAAAAGTTTATGTTTTAGAGCCAGCTCAAATTTTGCCCGGATGCTCCTCACATCCTCAAACCAAACAGTATGCGGAAGGTTTCCCTGCCAATAGGAAAAATAAGGTCTCTGGGCTGTCTCATCGTACAGTATCCGCTATTTACTTTATTTAAGGGAGCCACGGCCATGGGCGGACCATAGGTATGCCCCCATTCGTAAGTCATCAAAAACACTGCATCCGCATTCTGTCCCAAAAGCTGGTAGTCCATTCCCTCATACAAAAGTCCCCGCTGCTCTCTGCCAGTCTTAGGCGCCAGAGGCAAAGACACCCTGTATCCATTAGCTGTCCTCCACCACTGCCTTCACTAGCTGATTGTTGAACACATCCGGCTCCGCAAAGGGCGTCAACACCAAAACAGGCTCCACGCCAAACCTTCTGGCCTCCTGAAGCATCCATTCCTCATTTGTCCGGGGAGGCACCAGCTCCTCCAAAGTCTCCCCAGGGCTTACCACATGGACCAGACGGGGAAACAAAACCAGGAGCGCCTGACCATTTGCCAGCTCCGGCTGTCCCTGCAACTGGTTGTCATAAATCAATCGCTGGGAGAATATCCCATATTGCTCTGCGATTGACCTGGCTGTTCCCCTGGCCGCACCAAATGTATGATCATATTACCTCTCTTCCCTACTGAAATGCTCAACCTGCCAGCATACCCGCCAATACCATGCTGGCCCCGATTCCTGCTGCCGTAGCCACAAGCGATCCTGCCAGGGTATAGCGGGTTTTCCGAACCTTTGCCGTCATAAAATACACACTCATGGTATAAAACACGGTTTCCGTACAGCTCATCATCAGGGAGGCTAAAAGACCAATCCGGGAATCTGTCCCATATTGTTTGTAAAGATCCAGGGCCAGCCCTGTGGCCGCCGAGGAGGAGAATAAGCGCACAACGGTAAGAGGAACCAGCTCCGAGGGAAAATGGAGCAAGTCCGTAAAACCGCACAGCAGCTCAGAAAGAAAATCCAGAAAACCGGATGCACGCAGGATTCCCACAGCCACCATCAGCCCAATCAAGGTGGGCATGATCTTTATCACTGTGAGAAACCCGTCCTTTGCACCCTTTACAAAATCATCATATACCTGTACCTTAGCCGCCAGCCCCCAGGCTACAATCAGAAAGATCAAAAGCGGCACAATAGCGTCAGAAAGATACAACAAGAAGTTAAACGCCCTTTCCATGGCCCCTCCACACATATTATCATTCCTCTAAATATATGCGTGGCACTCCCTCTTTACCTCCTTTTGACGTCTTTTTATCCCTCTAAACATGATTATTTCCCACTGGCCCTGTCCTGCTCAATCAGCAGCTTCATCGCCTCAATGGCTGTTTTCACCGCCATCTCTGTGTCATGAACCACAGGATTTTCCAGGCCCAGCTTTTCCCGCTCCTGGTTTGCCACACACAGAAAAATGGAGCCACAGCGCACCCTGCGATAGGCCGCTACCGTAAACAGCGCTGCCGATTCCATCTCCGAAGCCAGACATCCCATACGCTTCCAGGCCTCCCATTTGTTAAGCAGCTCATAGGACACGGGCTTAGTCTCCGGGCTGTGCTGGCCATAGAAGGAATCCTTGCACTGGGCCACACCCACATGGAAAGGATATCCCAGCCTCCTAGCGCTCTCTGTAAGCGCGTTTACAATGCCAATGTCCGCCACAGCCGGATACTCTATGGGTGCATATTCCCGGCTGGTTCCCTCGTTGCGAACAGCCGCCGTGGCGATCACCAGGTCTCCTCCCAGGATCTCCGTCTGCATGGCCCCACAGGTGCCTACACGGATAAAGGTCTGAGCCCCAAGATTTACCAGCTCCTCCATGGCAATAGAAGCGCTGGGCCCCCCAATCCCCGTGGAGGTCACAGATACCTTTTCCCCATTGAGATACCCGGTGTAGGTTACATATTCCCTGGAGTCAGCCATCCGCACAGGATTGTCAAAAAAGGCTGCAATCTTTTCACAGCGCTTGGGATCTCCCGGTAAAATCATATACCTTCCCACATCGCCTTTTTTCAGGTTTACATGGTATTCATAGCCTTCACTTGCATACTTCATACGGCACCCTCCTGGACCAAATTATTTTTTCTTCCCTTAAAAAGCTAGGCTTTGGCTGAACCTTTCATAACAAAATTTAAAATACTAAGAGCCAACAGCCCAACGGTAGCAACAATCATCAAGTAAAATCCAGGTCCCTTGGTGATCATCCCTGCAAACATCCCCATCTCCTCATAGAGGGAGTTCATGCTTATCATTTCATAGCAACACATAAGAAACGCCACAATCCCAACCACCAGCACAGGAATCTTTTTATTCATAAATGCAAAAACAATAGCCAAAATACCAAGAGCAATGTAGATAATCCCATCTCCCATCTCTCCCTCCACACCCATCAGAGAAATGGACAGAGACTGTTCAAACATGCTTATCTTGGCATAAGGTATGAGAGCCGCCAGAATCACAAGGACGCTGGCAACTATAATCCCGATCTTAATTGCGCCATTGTTAGATTCAGCCATGTTCTTTACAGACACGCCTCCCACAGATATTCCTCCCACAGAAATGCCCTTGGAGCCAGAGGCTGCTGATTGAGGCAACTCTGATTTCGTTCCGCAATTCGTACAAAAGACTTCTTGATCGCCCAGTTCCTTGCCGCAGTTGGTGCAAAATCTTTTCATTTGTTTTTCCTCTCTTTCCCTCATAAAAAGTATGTCTTTATTCTAACACGGGGAAGGTGAAAACGCAACCATCTAGCAAAAACCCCCTGCCTGCCAAGGTCGCAGACAAGGGGAAATATTTCTCTTATTCCTATTTCCTGTTTTATCTTTATCCTACCAAAGAAGGAATAAAGGTAACCAGCGGCGGAATAAACACACACAGCAGCATGGCAATAATCAACGCTGTCAGGAAGGGCACCACAGCCTTGGCAGCCTTTAGCACTGGCACATCCGCAATTCCGCTGGATATGTACAACAGGTTTCCCACTGGCGGAGTCACACCGCCGGCCACCGCCATCATATTTACCACCACGCCAAACTGAATGGGATTAATTCCAAAGCTCTTTACAATAGGAAGCAAAAGAGGCGTCATAATAGGCATAATCGCCGCATCTACCATAAAGCATCCCAGGAATAAAATCAGCAGCAGAATCAGTAAAAATACAATGGTAGGGTTGTTGCTGATGGAGGTAAAGGCAATGGTCAGCTTTTGGGGCAGTTGAGCGGATACCAGAATCCATCCCAATACCTGAGAGGTTCCCATAATCATCATGATATTCGCCGTGGTTTTGGCCGCATTAAGCAAAATCGTGGGTATATTTTTAACTTTCAGCTCCTTTGTGACAAAACCTACAATAATTCCATACACCAGACCGATACACCCAGCCTCTGTGGCCGTAAATATGCCAGACATAATCCCGCCCAGAATAATCACCGGCATTAGAACAGCGGCAACGGATTTTTTTAACGCCTGTATCCGCTCCTTCCAACTGGCCTTTTCCTCCACAGGATAATGGTTCTTTTTGGCAATCACATAGGAAATGATCATCAGGCAAAGTCCCATGAGAATCCCCGGAAGAATCCCGCCCATAAACAGAGCGCTGATGCTGTCCCCCGTCAGGGAGGCATAGATCACAAAGGCAATACTGGGAGGGATAATCGGTCCCATTACGGAGGAGCAGGCTGTAACCGCCACAGCATACCCTCCGTCGTAGCCCTTTTGCTTCATGGTAGGGATCAGCATGGCGCCAATGGAGGCTGCGGAGGCTGCGGAGGAGCCTGACATACTGGCAAACAGCATGCTAGCCAGGATGGTTACATGAGCCAAACTACCTGTAATATGTCCTACCCATTTGGAAGCCAAATCCACAATCCTCTTTGTAATCCCACCGCCATTCATAAATTCTCCTGCCAACATAAACAGGGGAATTGCCAGCAGGGAAAAGCTGTCTGAGGCCTTGAACACCCGCTGAGCCAACAGCGTCAATGGGATTGTGGGCGAGCCTTCTATATAAAGAATCGTGGCAAGTCCCGTCCCCCAGGCAATGGGAATTCCCGCCAAAATCAAAACAATAAACAGAATAAGCATTAACGTAATCACGCTTCCTTACCTCCCTTCTGGGGACGATAGGTGTTGCAATAATCGTCGATTCCTGCACGGATACAGTTGATACCCATCATAAGAGAGGCAACAGGAATTACGCAGTACAGATACCCTATATTCAGGGACAGGGCGGTGGTTCTCTGATTCAGATTTGCCATGGCAAAATTCCAACCACTGACCCCCAAAAAGCAGAAAAACACAAAGGACAGCAAATGAATCACCAAATACAGATATCTTTTAGCACCCAATGGTAAAAACTGTACCACAATATCTACGGCAATGGCTTTCTTTTCCAGCACCACCAGAGGGGCAGCCAGAAAGATCATCTGGGTAAACAATACCCGGGCCAGCTCCTCTGACCAGGAAAGGGAATTATTGAACACATATCGGGAAATCACCTGGGCAAACACAATCACGATAAATGCAACAATAATGGCCACCAACACTGCTTTTAGAAGATTGTCATATACCTTTAAAATTTTCTTTGTCACAGCGTCTCCTCCCCTTCTATGGAATAGCCTTCAGTGCATCCAAATCTTCCTTTGTGGCATAATCCTTAATATAGTCTAGGATAATAGGCTCCATCAGCTCCTTAATCTCCTCGCTCTCCGCCTCTGTGGGAGCCACTAAGGTGATTCCTTGTTCTTCCAAGGTCTCTCGGTCTGCCTTAGCCTTCTCATAGTAGGTCTCATTCAGCTCTGCGGAAATTTCCTCCGCAGCTGTCCGGATAATCTCTCTTTGCTCCTCGGTGAGATTATTCCAGAAGTTCTCTGCAACTCCAAAAGCCATAATGGACACGCTATGCTTGGTCTCATAGCAATATTTACAGTGATCCACAAAATTCTGGTCAATAACTCCTGTCACATCATACTCCAATCCATCTACAATATTGGTCTGGAGGCCAGTGTAAACCTCAGAGGTCGCCATGGGCGTGGGGTTTACTCCCAGAGCCTGGAAGGTATTGATAAACATAGGGACCTCTGGCACACGCATCTTTAGACCCTTTAAATCCTCCAGTCCCGCAACAGGAGTCTTGGACCACACATTGCGCACACCTTCAATAGAAAAGTCTAGGAAACGGACACCAATCTGGGATGCCATCTCCTCCACGATTTCCTGTCCCATTTCACTCCGCCAAATTTTAACCGCATGATCCTCATCTCTGGCTGTAAATAACGTCCCCACAAGGCCGGACTTGGGATAAAAGCCCTCAGCCGCCCCAGCTGACACATAGCACATTTCGATGGTTCCCATTCCCATGCCCTCCAAGGTTTCATTTTGCCCCCCAGCTGACTGGCCGGATACAGCTCTACAATCAGGCTTCCATTGGAGCGCTCCTCCACCAGAGACTTAAATTTTTCCAGTCCTTCATATGCAAAGGATTCCGTGGGTTTTGTGGATGCCAGCTTAATCACCTTGGCATCTGTCCCAGGATTTGATGTCTGACTGGTCTCCTCCTGATTTTCTCCCTCTGTGGCAACAGGTGTATTGGTAGAACTCTCCGCGTTTTTAGAGCCACAGCCAGCTAAGCTTGTCAGTGCTAAAATTGACAAGGTGACCAGTGCAATAATTCTTCTTTTCATTTGATTTCCTCCATTCTCGTAAATGATTTTTGGTCTTTGCAGATCCGCCTATTCAAATTTGGGGATTATCTGCTCATGCCCTTACCATAATGGTTCTATCTCCCCTTGTACAGAATTTTATTTTTCAATCCTGAACCATTCTTCCTACGTTCACAGGGAAGGGCATAAAAAACAAATATTTTTCAGTCTCAATCCCAAAATAGGTTCAGTCAAGATTCCATCTGTCAAAACTCTGCCTATCTTTTGGAAAAATAGTTTGCTATAATAAATACTAATCCTTAAAAGGCTTACCAAAGAAGGGAGGAAGTCTGCCTTGAAAAAATACCTGGAATCCATCCGGCAGTTTAAGTTAAAAAGTCTTTTTTTCCGGTTCTATCTTCTGACTTTTGTTTTTGCTATTCTCTTTATCGGGATCTTTTCCTTCTATGTCTATCAGATCTATTTTCAAAATTTTTCCAAGGCCCAGGAAACAGCCCTGGATTCCTTTCTGACCCAAACTGTGGAAAAACTGGACAATTCCGTCTATTTTTTAAATGATACGCTAATCTCCCTGTCACGGGAACCGGCCATTATCAATTCCATTATTGTGCCGGGCCTAGAGCACTCTGCAAGAAACTTTGAGACGGCCTTTCTTCTCAAGACAGAGGCGGAAAGCTCTGATTATATCAGCGGCCTCTATCTGTATGAGTCTACCGATCAGATACTCTTCACCTCCCAGGGTGCGGTGGGACTACTGGAAGACTCCCCACATGAGGAGCTTGTCCGGTATTGCCAGGAAACAGCCAATGGATTTTGTCTTAGTCAGGTAAAGAACCGTTATTACTCCGGTCTTACCTCCTATAATGGTGCCGTTTATCTGGTTTGTAACCTAATTGCAGACAATAACCGATTTCTAGGACTCCTCATTGCCCAAATAAATCAGGATCTGCTGTTTGCAGACTTAACGGAAACCATCGCCTCTCTGCCCTACTCTCTGGAAATCCGAACTCCTAATGGTCAGACACCGCTTTTTTGCGGACTTAAGGATCTAAACCCCAATTCCCAGAGTCTTGTGCGTACCTCCTCCTACACGGATTGGATGTATACCCTGATTGTTCCGCCCTACGAGAAATTTACTCTGAGTGCTTATCTGGTTAGCGTTTTTCCTGCTCTTATCTTTTTGCTGGCAATAGGATTGTTGTGCTCTCTATTAATCGCACAGCGGAGCTACCAACCCATCCATCTGTTGCTCTCCTCCATTGCCCCTCAGCCCAGACAGGAACTGGAGAAGGACCAGAGCACAAAAAAAACAGCTGGCAGCGAGATCGATCTGTTAACCATGACTTATCAGCAGCTGCAAAGTGACCAGAAGGCCGCGGAAGCATTTATTCGCCATGCCCGACCAGATTTGGAAGCCAATCTGCTTCTGGATTTGATTACCGGCGATCCCCTGTCAGAACAGCAGCTTGATCCTCTTATCACCACTATCCAGAGTAATCTTACCCTCCATGGAAAATACCAAAGCTTCCTGGTCCATCTCTCCCCCAGCGCCGAAACAGGAGACTTGGTCAGCTATATGGTATTTCGGCAGCTGGAGGAGCTTTTAAAAAGTACCTTTCACAGGGAATGGGGCTATCTCTATTTCTTGCGGCCGGAAAGCGATTCTCTCACCTTTATTCTCCAATACGACGGCTCTCTCTCCGCCGCCAAGGTAAAACAGCTCCAGCAGCAGTTCCTGGGAGAGCTTAAGAAAAATCTGGAACATATCAGCGCAGGTCTTCTCCTGGCATATGGAAAGGTATATCCAAATATCGGGAATATTACCATGTCCTACCATGAGGCCAAGGAGGAGCTGCGAAAACAGCTTTACTATGAAGCAGACAGAGATGCGGAGGTTGAGGGAAATGGTAGCGAGATCAGGGGAAGCACCCTTCCGGGTAACTCCCTTCAGGACAGCTATTTTGTTTCCCAGCTGGGCCTGTTGAATTCCTTCCTCTCAAGTAATGAGGCTGTACTGGCCGAGAGCCTGCTAACACAAATTTTAAAGGAACTATGTGTCAGTGACAGCAGTATTTTGGAGATCCGTCAGTGGTGCATCCGCATCCTGGATATTCTGGTGGAACGTACTCTGGATGCCAGAACACATACAGACAATCTGGGAAACCCGGAGTATCAGACCTTATACCAGAAGTTGGATAAGCTTCTGGATCAAAAAGAAATCTATCTGTTTATGGTAAAGGAAACCTCCCGCTTTATGGAAAATATCAAAAAAGAACTGAGCAAAAAGCAGCACCGGCTTATTGCCCAGGCAAAAGAATATATGCAGCAGCATTACAGTGACAGCAACCTTTCCATTCATCAGATTGCGGAATTCATCGGCATCAGCGGAACCTATCTCAGCAGTATTTTTACGGAATTTACCGGGGAAAATCTCATATCCTACCTGAATTCCTACCGGGTCAGCATTGCCAAAGATCTGCTGATTAATACCCAGATAATTATCAAGGATATTGGTTTTAAGACAGGCTTTAATACTGTGCAAAATTTCAACCGGGTATTTAAAAAATTTACTGGCATGACTCCTGGCGATTATCGAAAGCAGTATAAAGCGTAACTTGTAAAAAAGTTACGCTAGATGAAGAAAAGATGCCCTGATTTCCCCTCAACTCTATAATAAGGGAACCAGGGCATCTCTGCTTTTCGTTTATCTGCCTGCCTTTGCCTCCAGCTGTCTTTTTATAAAAGCATGCAGCTCCTCCTTCTTCTTTTCCAGATATTTCCTCCACTCTTCCCTGTCAACAAACGGGTTTACTTGTGCGCCCTTTGTCATTTCCTCCGCCTTTTCTAATGTTCGGTTATTCTCCGTATGATTTCCCAGGAAAATATCCACCTGCTGGTCCATAACCTTGTCCAGAGATTCCTCGTACACCTTCCACATACGATACTCTGGATCTCCTATTTCCTCCAGATGTTCACAGGTCAGGGTGTTAAATCCAAATCCCCCGTAATAGCCGCATCTTTTGGTCTCCGCCCCCTGATGAGCGTCAAAAAATAAGGCGACGCATCCTTCTGTGTGTCCAGGCACTGTGCAACATTGTATTTGCATAGGGCCAAAGGCTAATATATCTCCATCCTGGATACATACATCCGGCTCAAATACCTGATCCAGCAAGCTTGGGCTGTCCTGGATAAAAGAAAGCTCCGGATGTTCCCGAAACATCTGGGCGTCTGCCTGAGCCATATACAGTTTTGTCCCAAAGGTATTTCGGAAAAATTCCGCCCCTCCCACATGATCCACATGACCGTGGGATAAGACAATCCATTTTACGTCATTGGGTCGAAAGCCTGCCTCCCAGATGGCCTGAACCAGCCAGGGAGTAGCACAGGCATTCCCCGCATCAATCAAAAGCAGCCCCTCCCCTGTGTCAATCAGATGCACACAAACCCAACTATCCCCCACATAATACACATTACCATAAATGGAAAACGGCTTTACATAACGTTTTTCCTGGTGAAAAAACAGGTGTGCCATGGGCTTTTCCTGACATTTTCTTTTTTTGCTTACATAATCCTCATAATCCTTGTACAATGACATGTTAACGTCCTCCCCTTTCTCTGTTTCCTTCACGATAGCAAATGAGAAAGAGACTGTATAGAATGCATTCTTTCAATACAGAGCATTTCCTGCAATAAAAGAACTGTGGCAGGACTATGTGAAAAATTTTTCTTTATTCATCGAAGAATGTGTTCAAATTTCCGTATATTCCAGGTCCACCTCGTCTTCTATACGGAAAATGAAAAAGAGGGATGAATCTTGAAAAGTATCCAATACTGGCTGAATTAGGAAAATAGAAAACCTCACACCCTCCGGCCTCTATCCACAATTTTACAAAATATCACCCCTGCTATGGTACTCACCAAGGTGGCCACAATCGCCGGTCCTACAATCGCCGCCGGATTCACACTGCCATACTGGCTCCGGTAAGCAATGATATTCACAGGGATCAGCTGGAGAGAAGAAATATTGATAATCAAAAAGGTACACATCTCATTGCTGGCTGTACCCCGAGGCACTGGTACTCCCAGGTTGCCGGCCACTCGAGCGCTCCCTATATAGCCTTTCCTGTCAGATAGAAACCCGGCTCCTTTTCTTCGCTCCTCTTCCAGCTTCTCCAAAGCTTCCATGGCCTTCAATCCGGCTGGTGTGGCAGCCCAGCCCAGGCCAAAAATATTGGCAATCACATTCATGGTAATATATTTCCGAGCTGGATGATCTTTTGGAATCCGAGGAAACATAAAATGGATAAAGGGCTGTATCCGCCGGGTTGCCGTCTCTATAAGGCCAGCCTTCTCTGCAATCTCCATCAGCCCCACCCATAAAGCCATGACTCCTGTCATAGTAATACACAGCGTCACCGCCTCCTGTGCGGAGCTTAAGGCCGCAGCCGTGATTTCCGGCATTTTTCCCTGAGCTCCCCCATACAGTACGCCTGCCAAAATCATAAATCCCCACAAATAATTCAGCATAGCTTCCTCTTCCTATATTCTGAATTTCTACATTATATTAAAGCAACACAGACCCTTAGAACTCCCCCTCCTTCACACTTTTTTACAAAAAACTATTGAATTCCATCCAATCTTTGTTATAATCTTAACTATAGCATGGGAACTAATCACTATGAGAGGAGAATAGACATGAAAGACACAGGGGTTGTAAGACGGCTGGATGAGCTTGGGCGTATCACTTTGCCCATGGAGCTGCGAAAAATTCTTCACTTGAAGGAGCGGGATACTCTGCAAATCTACGTGGAAGATGACCGCATTGTCCTGCAGAAATATACACCTGCAGATATTTTTACTGGTGATACTGAGGACTTGATTGAGTATCAGGGAAAGAAGGTATCAAGAAAAACCATTGCCGAGCTGGCTAAGCTGGCAGATTTAATATAAAAGAAGAGCGTCTGGCCAATTCGCCCGGCGCTTCTTTTTTATGGTTCTTCCCGTCTGGACAGAAGTTGCTGATAAACCTCTCTCTTGCCAAGTCCTCGATCCTTTGCCACCGCTTTCATGGCATCCCTCCTGTCCATTCCCTGTCCCAGATAGAGATCCATATGCTCGTCCAGAGATAGCTTCTCCCAGCTTCTTATCTGTTCCTCCCGGATATCCCTCCGGCTCTTTCCCTGGATAATCAGAACACATTCTCCCCGGGGTTCCTCCTGAGAATAATATGCCTTTGCCGAAAACAAGGTGGTAGGAAAGGCTGTCTCATGCTTTTTTGTCAGCTCCCGACACACAGTAACAGGCCTGTCCCCCAGGAGAACTCCCAGCTCCTCCAGAGTCCGCAGAAGGCGATGAGGGGCCTCATAAATCAATATAGTCCGGGTTTCCTCTGCCAATTCCCCCAGAACCTCCTGGCGCTCTCGTTTTTCTGTGGGCAGAAACCCCTCAAAGGCAAAACGCCTGGTGGAAAGGGCCGACAAGGTCAATCCGGTAATACAGGCACAGGCCCCGGGAAGTGAAGTTACGGGAACCTTCGCCTCCACACACATGCGGACCAGCTCCTCTCCCGGATCAGAGATCCCCGGCGTCCCAGCGTCCGTAATCAGAGCAATTTTTTCACCCTCCTGCATGCGCACAATCAACTCGTGAGCCTTCTGTACTTTATTGTATTCATGGTAGCTGGTCATAGGCGTATGGATATCAAAATGATTGAGCAACTTGATGCTGTTTCTTGTATCTTCCGCAGCAATGAGATCCACCTCTTTTAAAGTTCGAAGAACCCGAAGCGTAATATCCTCCAGATTTCCAATGGGTGTGGCACATAAATACAGCATTCCCTGCATATAAACTCCTCCTCACTACCTAATTTTCCTCTCAGGAAAATCTTTGGAAGCTTCACCATCAATATCCATAGATTTCATAGATTTCCTGTGTATATACACCCTGCTTTTCATATACAATAAGGGGCTTTTCCACGGTAATGCGGGATCGTCCTCCCTGGATAGCCTCCAGAAGCACCATATTGGGCTCCTTATCCACAAAGGGATATACTAGACGCATCCTCTTTGGCTCCAGCCCAAATTTAACCAGAACCATGATAATTTCCGACAGCCGAAACGGGCGATGCACCAGATAAAACCGGCCTCTGGGGCGTAATACCCCGGCGGCAGCGCTTATGACGTCCTCCAGGCTACACAAAATTTCATGCCGTGCAATGGCCTTGGGCTGCTCCGGATTAATCAGTCCATGGCTGCCTGTCATATAGGGAGGATTGCTGGTCACTACATCAAAGGAGGCAGCCCCAAATATGGCTGCTGCCTCTTTAATATCTCCTGTGACAATGGAAATATCCTGTTCCAGATGGTTGAGAGCCACACTGCGCCTGGCCATATCCGCACTTTCCTCCTGGATCTCCAGACCAGTAAAATGCTTTCCCTCTGTCTTTCCACGCAGCAAAATAGGAATAATTCCTGTTCCTGTGCCCAAATCCAGCACCTGCTCCTCTGGTTTTACCCGCGCAAATCCAGAAAGCAACACAGCATCCATTCCAAAGCAGAATCGACGGGGACTTTGGATAATCTGATATCCATTGCGCTGAAGCTCGTCCAGCCTCTCATTTTCTTTAAGCTTAATTGTCATCCAGCTTTGATTTCCCTTCTCTGCGCTCCAAAGCCTCCAAAGCCTTCAGCTCTTTATCCGCCACATCCACCTTTTCCTTTTTTCGCCGTGGCCGGAATTTCAAATCTTCCACCCGATATTCCCGAATTTCTTTATCATCGCCGTCGGTGGTTACTACCACTTTAACCTTTTGGCGCAGTACATTGACACTGTGAACCTCCCCTTTAAGGCCATCGACGGTGGTCACATGATCCCCTAAGTTTGGTAATCGGCTGTTCAGCTCTTCATAAGTCTCTTCCTCATGCTTAAGGCAGCACATAAGGCGTCCACAAACCCCAGATATCTTGGTGGGATTCAAAGACAAATTCTGTTCCTTAGCCATTTTAATGGAAACAGGAATAAATTCTGACAAATGGGTATGGCAGCAAAGACTACGACCGCAAATGCCAATTCCCCCCACAATCTTTGTCTCGTCCCGCACCCCAATCTGGCGCAGCTCGATCCTGGTCTTAAACACAGCAGCCAAATCCTTTACCAACTCCCGGAAATCGATCCGCCCATCTGCTGTAAAATAAAAGAGGACTTTATTATTGTCAAAGGTATATTCCGCCTCAATCAGCTTCATTTCTAACCCATGTTTGCGGATCTTTTCCTGGCAGATGCGAAAAGCATCCTTTTCTTTTAGTCGGTTGGCTGCCTCCCGGGCATCATCCTCAGCTGTGGCAATGCGGATAACCGGCTTTAAGGGTTGTATAATCTTGGAAGGATCCATCTCCTTTTTCCCTACCACCACATAACCGTACTCTATTCCCCGGGCCGTCTCCACAATTACATGGTCGCCCTTCTTTATATGCAGCTTTCCAGGCCCGAAAAAATACACCTTTCCGGCTGTCCGGAACCTGACTCCTATTACTTTCTCCATGTTTAATTCTCCTTTATTGTCAGGAAAAGTAGCTCCATCGCCAGCTCAAAATTTACATTGGCATTTATCCGAAGCTTTGCCTTCTCCAAAGCCTTTAAAATGTTTTCCAGTCCCTCATAGGAGCTTATACTTGCATAAGTCATAATATCATGAATCTCATCGGAAAAAATCATCGCTCCGGCCTGTCGAGTGGCCTTAAACAAAAGAACATCCCGGTACCAAACCATAAGCAGATCCAGATAATCCTGAATCTCAAGCTTAAACTCCGACACAGCCTTCACGCTGTCAATGACCTCATACACATCCATTTCTTTGATATATTTCACCAAATGCAGTGCATGCTCTTTAATGGCCAAAAAGCTCTCGGATACAGCCAGATTGCAGGCCTTCCCCAGATTCCCCCTGGCAAAAGCTGCACAGATTTCCGCCTGATAATCGGGAATCTGTTTTTTCTCCATCAAATATTGCTTTATCCGCTCGTCTGGGAGAGGTTTTAGCTTAAGGCATACACACCGGGAAAGAATGGTGGGCGAAAATCTTCCGCTGTTGGAGGTTAGCAGTAAAATTACCCCATAGGAGGGAGGCTCCTCAATGGTTTTCAACAAGGCATTCTGCGCCTGTATGGTCATCTTTTCTGCCTCGTCCACAATGTATACCTTGTAAGGGCTGCTGTAGGGTCTGATAAGAATATCCCCACACAGCTGCTCCCGAATATCCTCCACGCCAATGCTGCCCGGTTTCTCATGAGTTATCCGGATAATGTCCGGCTGATTTCCTGTAGCCGCCTGTTTACAGGAAACACAATTCATACAGGGCTCCACACCGCCCTCCCGGCATTGCAGCGTCTCCGCAAAAGCTGAAGCCAGCATATTTTTTCCCATGCCCTCCTCGCCTTCCATAATATAGGCATGAGACACCTTGTCAAAAGAAATTGCATTCTGCAAATGCTGAATAACCTGTTCATGTCCTATAATATCTGCAAATTTTCCCATGCCCTCACCTTCCTTTACACATTTTATTTTGCTATATCTTATCTGTTTTCAGTATATCATATTTCCTAAAAAAGAGATAGATCTTTCTTTTTCCTGGTTTTCTTTCCCTCTGCAAATCAGAAAATCGTTCTCACCTGTGTTGGAGAATAAAGGCGCGTATCTCCCGAATGCATTCCTCCAGATCTTGATTATAGAAACGCCTGTAAATCTCCTCCGCCTGAATCTTGTCCTCCGAAAAATCCTGGCTGTCTGTTAAAAACCGCCGGCACATTTCCTGGTAACAGGGCTTTTTTTCCCGGCGCTCCCGATAGAGAGCTCTCTGTAGCCGCTCCCCATCCTCCACTTCAATGTAAATGGGAATTACCCTGTCCCCCCCATAGTAGGCGCGCACTGCATGAAAGGAATCCAATACTCCGATTATCAGATAGTTCTCCTGCTCCAGATCTATCTGGGGACTATCAGCTGTAAAATATTTCCAAATGCCAAACACCGTGTCATAAGACCGCAGCTCAATAAGCTTGCCGGATTTCTGTATCTTTTCCAACCCTTCCTCATCAGTAAAAAAATATTCATCTCCCTGATGCTCCCCTTCCCGAATAGGCCGGGTGGTATAGATTACAATAGGCTTTAATCCCAACTCCCGATCCGATAACAAACGTTTATAAATAGTATCCTTCCCCGTAGAGCTTTTTCCCATAATATAAAAAATTTTTCCCATAAAACCGCTGTTTTCCTTTTCTGCTATTCCACACAATACCTGGAATGTTTATTTCAATACACAGATCTTTCCATCTTCATGGATTCCCTGTATCTCCATTCCATAACTTCTCCAATAGGAAAGGTACTCCAATACCTCCTCTGTGAGAATTTCTCCCGGTGCTACCAGGGGAATTCCCGGTGGATACACATAGACAAAGGCTCCTGCTGTCCGTCCCAGAGCCTCTTTCTCCGAGACTATCTCCTTTTGCCTGTGAAATGCCTTTCCTATAGAAATGGAGGCCTGTAGTCGGGGAAGCCAAGAAGGTCCATCCACCGAAACACCTGAAAGTATTTTGCTCCCTGCCTTCTCCAATCTGGAAACTTCCCCTTTCTCTGCTCGCTTATCCAGCTGAAATAGCGCCTCTTTCAGCCTGCAAAAGCCTTCTTTTGTATCTGACACAGAGGAAATCCCCAGTGTATAGGTACAGGTACTCATCTCCATCTGTAAATGATAATCTTCCCGCAACCTCTCACCTAGCTCCACCCCTGTCCAGCAGGTATCTTTTGCCCAGCAGAGCAGTCTGCTTACATCCACATCCCATACCAGCCGTCCATCCCGGATTTGGTCATTCATTACTTTTATCCTCTGCAAATCCTCACATTCTCGGTGAAATTCCTTTAAAAGCGTTACCTGTCTGTCAAATGCCTCTTGTCCATGAACCTGCAAAAATTCCATACAGCTATCTAAGCTGGCCATAAGAACATAGGAAGGACTGCTGGTCTGAAAAACCGACAGATAGTTTCGGATTTTATCCCGATCCACCAAATTTCCATTGAGATGCAACAGCGCTGTCTGCGTCAGCGAAGGCAGCGTTTTATGGACACTGTGGATAACCACATCTGCGCCCTGACAAATTCCATCCGCAGGAAAGTAAGCATGAAAAGGAAAATGAGCCCCATGCGCCTGATCCACCAGCAGAGGAATTCCCCTTTTGTGAGTTATCCGTCCAATCTCCTCCAGATCCGAACAAATTCCATCATAAGTGGGAGAAGTGATCAGCACCGCCTGAATATCCGGATGCTTATTCAGCATAGTATCCACATCCTCGGGCAAAATACTGCCATTTATCCACATATTTGGCTCCTGTTGTGGATAAACATACAAGGCTCTCAGATTCTGCAAGGCAATCCCGTGATATACACTTCTATGACAATTTCTGGAGATTAGAATGCTTCCTCCCGGACTTGTACACCCCAACACAGCACTTAAAATCCCAGCTGTACTTCCATTTACAAGAAAGTGGGTCTCCTGAGAACCATAAAGCATTGCTGCTCTTTCCTGTGCCCTCACCAATACGCCATGGGCCTGGGGATGGTGAAGATCATCAAATCCCTCAATCTCTGTAATATCTATGCGAAATGGATTATCAAATAATTCCAATTTTCTTTTATGCCCAGGCATATGAAAACCATAATAATCGGATTTGTCGTAGTGCTTTAATTTATTATATAAAGTGTTCATATAAAAACTTTTCTTTTTTCCACCATTCATTTATGCTGCTTTTTCTGGATTTCATCTTATCACACTTCAAAAAATCTGACAACCATTCCTTGAACCCTTATCATTTTTCATAAAAATATCTGACTGCCATTTACATCAGCATAGAAATGCGTATATAATAATGACAATACTCTTTCTTTACAGCAATAAACATGTTTTTGTTAGGGAAGGGTTTGGAAAGGAGAGGAGTTTTATGAGTATTCGAATTGGTATTTTAGGCTATGGAAATTTAGGACGAGGCGTGGAGTGCGCCATTGCTCAGAACCCGGATATGGAGCTTAGGGTTGTATTTACCAGAAGAAATCCGGAATCCGTAAAGATTCTCACAGATTCCGCAGAAGTCTGTTCTGTAGAGACCATAGAGGACTGGAAGGAACTGCTGGATGTATTAATTCTCTGCGGAGGAAGTGCCACTGATCTGCCTGTGCAGACACCGAAATATGCAGAGCTTTTCCATGTGGTTGACAGCTTTGACACCCACGCAAAAATTCCAGATCATTTTGCTGCCGTAGAGGCCGCTGCCAAAAAAAGTGGTAAAACGGCTGTTATCTCCGTTGGCTGGGACCCTGGTATGTTTTCATTGAACCGGATTTATGGCAATGCCATTCTTCCCCAAGGCAAGGATTATACTTTTTGGGGTCGCGGTGTCAGCCAGGGACATTCTGATGCAGTCCGGAGGATTCCTGGAGTCAAAGACGCAAAACAGTATACCATTCCTGTGGAAAAGGCATTGGCTTCTGTTCGAGCAGGAAAAAATCCGGATCTGACCACCCGGGAAAAGCATACCCGGGAATGCTTTGTGGTTTTGGAAGATGGGGCTGATAAAGCTAAAGTGGAAGAATCCATTAAAACTATGCCCAACTATTTTGCAGATTATGACACTACTGTACACTTTATTACAGAGGAAGAAATGGCACGGGATCACAGTCGAATTCCTCATGGAGGCTTTGTGCTGCGCAGCGGTGTCACAGGATGGCAAAAGGAAAATCAACATCTCATAGAATACAGCCTAAAGCTGGATTCCAACCCGGAATTTACCTCCAGTGTTCTTGTGGCCTATGCAAGGGCAGCTTATCGTCTGTCCCAGGAGGGAATTACAGGCTGCAAAACAGTATTTGACATACCTCCAGCGTATTTAAGTCCCAAAAGTGGAGAAGAGCTGCGAGCTTCTTTACTCTAAAGAAACAATCCAAAAAAGAAAGCCCGGAAATGCTTTTTCATAGCACTTTCGGGCTTTCTTTTTCCTGAGACATCGGGGATTCGAACCCCGGACAACTTGATTAAAAGTCAAGTGCTCTACCGCCTGAGCTAATATCCCATAATTACATATTTTATTGCAGCATAAATGCCCAGAGCCGGAATCGAACCAGCGACACGAGGATTTTCAGTCCTCTGCTCTACCAACTGAGCTATCTGGGCAAATAAAAAAGAAATACCCTTTGGGTATATTATACCGACTAAACATATAGTCAATTACAAAAGAAATGGCGAGGATAGGATTTGAACCTATGACCTTCGGGTTATGAGCCCGACGAGCTTCCAGACTGCTCCACCTCGCGCTAATATTTTTGGGACTTCTCCCTATTCAGTTATCCTGTAACTGAAAATGGATGGAGAAGGATTCGAACCTTCGAAGGTATCACCAACAGATTTACAGTCTGCCCCCTTTGGCCACTCGGGAATCCATCCATATTTTATACGGCTTATGAACCTCTATTAACGACCCAGATGGGACTCGAACCCACGACCTCCGCCGTGACAGGGCGGCGCTCTAACCAACTGAGCCACTGGGCCACATTACACCTTCAAAATTACATACTGAATTATCTATTAAGACATATCTCCTATGACGTGCGCTTGCTCCTGACTTCTTAGAGTCCGCTTCGCTTTTACTTATGGAAGTTCGAGTTCTCTTCGCTCACTCGAACGACCAAAAGCTCTAAGCTCTGTCTGCGGCTCCACCTTGCCAATCGCTAAGTGCGCTTAAGTTTGCGGCTACTTCCGCTTCAGCGCGACATTCGGAATCCGCTTCGCTTCTTCCTCATGTCATTCCCGCTGTGCACTTTCACACTAAGCTCGAAAACACCTCGCTAAGTGTTCAATATGTGCTTCGCAAATGTCTGTCCAACCTGTCTGTGTCTTCCGGAATGTAAACATTCCTCCCTTACACATC
>JAAWAC010000016.1 GCA_022791975.1 Lachnospiraceae bacterium
ATTATAAATAATATGCTTTTTCCGTTGTAGCCACCCAAAAAAACTGTTAAAGCAGATTCTCTTATTGTAAATATCTATTACCAACCTGCCGGATAGCCTTGCACTGTGCCAGATGGGTAAATAGGTCCTCTGCAGTGATTTCCTGTACTGGTTTGGCCAAGGCATGGAGCATCAGCCCTAGCTGGAGCTTATCATGTTCTATGGTTTTTTCGCTCCGGCCTGCCATACGCAGAGTTGCCAGGTACATATAGAAGTAATCCATATAGGTTTTTTCCTCCCGCACGGCCACATCCGTGCATTTTTTGACCACGTCCTACTCGGCCAGTTGGTAATAAAGATACAGCCGCAGGTCAGATGTATGCTCTTTACGAAACATATTAAACCAAACAAGGCAATAAAAGAGTCGATGGGAAAAGTACGTGATGAGATAATCGAGAGATTTGGAGATGAGCCCAGAGTCGC
The DNA here is from genome assembly GCA_022791975.1 of Lachnospiraceae bacterium. Taxonomy (GTDB): domain Bacteria; phylum Bacillota; class Clostridia; order Lachnospirales; family Lachnospiraceae; genus RGIG4284. Next base: position 463 of record JAAWAC010000016.1, read on the forward strand.
AGTTACATAAACGATTGATTCTTTTACAGTTGCCGTATATGAAATTTATTATGTGTTTTTGCAGACCATTGAAGACGATATAAAGGAGATATTTGGGAAGCAATTACATTTGCTCAATGCATATCCAGAATTGATATATAAGAGGAATAATGCTTTAAATGGATATGTAGTTTATCAGACGGGAGTAAGTAATGAGTTGCATGTGTATAACCCAAATGAATGCCTTTTAGACGCATATAATGAGTACAAAGAGGAGGCAAGGAATGTTTGTGATAAATATAAAGCAGAACATGTAGCGGTGGGGGAAAGAAATCGCTGTAGTATTCAGCCGGAAAAGGCTGACCAGCATACGCCTTTTCTGGAGCCTTGGAAGATGGCGTTTTTCGCTGAGGGAGTTTTAGAAAAACTACAGATGCTTTTTAGTAGGCTATCCTGTATAATGGAAAAATGAAAATAAGAATCCAGAGGGTGTCAGGAAACAATTTAGGAACCAAAAGGGGGCAAACAAGTGGGTGGATTTTGGTTGCTATTACCGTTTTTGTTTATAAGGTTTGTTCTGCTGGCGGCTTTAAATAAAGAGGCTGTGGGGCGTGCAGCTTATTTTGCGCCTATGCAGGGGAAGGAGCGAATCGCTTATTATGTTTATCAGATATCAAACGGCGTGCTATTATTGTTTCTGGTTTTGGGAAGAGGACGGGTGGACTTTTCCTGGTGGTTTTATTTGGGAGTGCTCTGTTATGTAATAGGGCTGTGTTTGTGTGCGGCGGCGGTGGTGTGCTTTTCTGCTCCGGATGGTGACGGGATAAATAGGAGCGGGGTTTACAAGATTTCCAGAAATCCTATGTATGTGGCTTATTTTATCTGTTTTACAGGCATGGCTCTGTTGATGCAGTCTTTGGTATTGTTGGCAGTGGTAGTGGTATTTCAGGTTTCTGCCCATTGGATTATTCTTGCGGAGGAAAGATGGTGCATGGAAACGTTTGGGGTGGGTTATGAGCAGTATATGAAAGAGGTCAGGCGGTATCTTTAAACGGATTTGGAGTTGTCTTGGGATGTGCCAGAGCCAGCAGGGGACACAAGGTCTGGGAGGCCTTGCGTTCACATTGGGGTGGGAACGATTGCTTTGGAAGGAGCTCTACACATAGGTATCTAAGTAGCGCTGTAATTTTTCAGCAAGCTTACCAATGTGTATCCCATCCACAAAGGAATGATGTACCTGGACGGAAAAGGGCATAAGGATTTTTCCGTCTTTTTCATAAAATTTTCCCCAATCAAACAATGGCGTGGCATGGTCTTTCTTTCCTGATTCTGTGTGAGAAATGTGGGTATAGGACACCCAGGGGAACGGTGAAAACTGAAAAATATCATTTCCCATGGGGCCGGTAAAATATACCGTCTGGGTTTCTTCTGTTTTCTTTGCCAAAGCCACATAATCTTCCAGGGTATCCTGCATAGGAACATTTACCACTTTAAAAAGTTCCGTGTCCTTTCTTAGATATGTAAAGGAGGTGTGGATGGTGTCATAAATAGCGGGCTTCCCATCCACAAAACGACAGCGGAAGGCCTCCATTTCATTTGCACATTTTGATACTGCATACACAAAGGAAAAGGTAAAGGAATACCCTTTTTTTCTTATTTGGTGGAGAAAATTTGTCACATCCACATCAAAAGTTACACAATATTGTGGCTGAGCGCTATTTCTAAATATTTCATAGTGCATAGCCCTTTCCCAGGTAGAAACGTCAATAAATTTCATAGAGATCCCTCCATATACAGATTTTCTTATATTCTGGCATAGGAAGGGAGAATTGGCAATAGCAGGGGAGGGAATTTGTAAATTTTAATATTTTTACAGCAGCGCTTGCTTTTGCAGGAGAGCTATGGTAAATTTATAATAGTTCTATATAGAAATATTCTATTTAGAATCGAGGTGATAAATTGGATACAAAGGGTGGATTTTATATCACGCAGATCAAGCAGCTTCAGGACAGAATTTTTGAGAGGCTATTACTTGAACATGGCATGGAAATAAGCGGCGGGCAGGGGCGGATTTTGTTTATCCTGTGGAAAACAGATAAGCTTACCATCAGTGAAATCAGTGAAAAGACTTCCCTGGCTAAAAACACGGTATCAATCATAGTAAACGGAATGGTTCAAAAGGGAATTGTGGAGAGGAATAGCAATCCACAGAACCGCCGCCAAACCATTGTGTCTCTCACAGAATATGCAAAATCGTTGCAGGCAAAGTATGAGGCCGTATCTCAGCAAATGAACCTTTTGTTTTATCAGGGCTTTTCGGAAGAGGAGCAGAAACGATTGGAACAATATCTTGCCCGGATTTTGGAAACTCTGACCAATACCTTGCACACAAACCATTTGAAAGCCAGGAGGATTTCCTATGAGAACTCGAGAACAGATGATGGCGTTTATTGAGAAACAAAAGGTGGCATGCATTGCTTCTGTGGACCAAGATGGTTTTCCCAACATCAAGGCGATGTTTGTGCCACGGAAGATAGAGGGGAACTGCTTTTATTTTAGCACCAATACATCATCCATGCGTACACAGCAGTTTATAAGAAATCCTAAGGCCAGCATATATTTTTACAGCAAGGGACGATTTAAGTATGAAGCCATTATGCTTGCAGGCACTATGGAGGTGTTGGAGGATGATGAAAGTAAGAGGGAAATCTGGCGTATCGGGGATACCATGTATTATAGGCAGGGGGTGACGGACCCAGACTATTGTGTGCTGAAATTTACGGCAATCAGGGGCAGATATTATTGTGATTTAAAAACAGAGAGCTTTTCCATGGGGGATCTTCCATAAGGGGACAGGCGCGCGCTTCCTGGCAGAGAGGCATGTTAATAAAACGGGCTAGATTGCATCTTGTGATTGGTAGAATCCTCCTCCAAGACCCTGTATAATGGGCATACATCAAAGATAGGAGGTAGCGCTATGAGTTTAGGAAATCATTTATTTCAGGCACGGAAGAAAAAGGGATTCTCCCAGGAGGAGGTTGCTGAAAAATTGGGGGTGACCAGACAGACTATTTCAAAGTGGGAGACGGATGAAACCCTGCCTGACATTCGCCAGTCCAAAAGGCTTGCGGTTCTCTATGGAGTGTCACTGGATGAGCTTATCACCTTTGACATTGACGTGAAGGAGATCCAGGAGGCCATTGACAGGACCAGCCAGGAGGTCACGGACAAGATAGACTGGACAAAAGCCTGGGGCAAAAAATATCCCATCCTTGCCAAATATCAAAACCAGGTGGACACACCCTTTTATGCAGGGGAGTTGGGGAGGCTGCTGGAGGATTTGGAAAAGAAATACGGATATGAAGAGCAGGATGCCTTCCTGGTCCTCAAGGATATCCTGGCGGTGGTGTGGAAAGAGAGAGGGAAGGTCGGCAAACAGAGGATGAAACAGTGACAAAGTACGGAATTACAAAGGGATGAAATCTCAGGGAGAAAAGTCCTGGGGATCAAGGAAAGGCAGCTGCAAAGGTAGCTGCCTTTCCTGTATCAGACGGTTTTGGGCTATTTTTTTGTCTGCCATATTTTATTGAATAGAACATCAGTTCTTGCTTCTGCTGGCCCAGACAAAATCGTGTGCCGGGAGCAGCACATCCACCATTTTTATGGGGGTTCCGGTCCAGAGGTTGGTCCAGTCTCCGGATTCCTCCATCCAGGCAGTCCGTTCCTGGTCAGAAAAATTGAAGATGGCAATAAAACGCTCCTCCTCATTCTCCCGCAGAATGGCCAGGAGCCCCTGATCCTTTACATCGTAGGTGTAGATAGCAGCGTCGCTGCGAAATACGGATCGCTCCCGCCTGATTTTCTCCAGTCTGGAAAGGCCGTGAAAGATCAGGGCCTGGTGTGTGCCCTTTTTGTTTCGCTTCTCAGCCAAATCCCAGGGGAATTCTCCCCGGTGAATATAGCGGGAATCCTGTCGTTTATTCTCGTTCTCTTTGTAGGTGTAGTCATTGAGCTGACCGATTTCATCTCCGCTGTAGAGCATGGGGATTCCGGACTGGGTGAGCATATAGGCGTGGAGCATCAAATCCAGGGTAATGGCCGCGATAAGCTTCTCCACATCCCTCTCATAGAGAGCGCTCTCCAGGCCACACATGGAGGCTGTGGTTCCGCAGAAACGGGCGTCCTGAGTGACAGGATCGTCATTATACAGCTCTCCCCGGCTGACACTGCCAGCATAGCGTCCGGTAAAATACTGATTCAGGAAACGCTTGTGCTCCACCTCACCCATGCCCCAGCCGGACAAGGTGCCATAGTCTAAGCCCCAGCCGATGTCATCGTGACAGCGCAGGTAATTGAGGAAGAGATACTCCTTGGGAAGTCCATTTACAATATCCATCTGCTTCTTTAAAAGCCGTACATCCCGGGAAGCTACCGTGTGCCAGGTGGTGGCCATGGTGGTCACATTGTAGAGCATATGACACTCTGGCTTTTCCACTGTGCCGAAATAGGGCGCCACCTTGGCCGGCTCCATAACCACCTCTCCCAAGAGAAGCACGCCGGGACACACGATCTCGCAGATCATGCGCATCATACGCACAATGGTGTGGACCTGCTTTCGATTGCGGCAGTCTGTCCCCAGTTCCTTCCAGATATAGGGCACAGCATCAATGCGGATAATGTCCATGCCCTGGTTGGCCAGGTAGAGGAAGTTGTACATCATCTCATTGAATACCCGGGGATTCCGGTAATTTAAGTCCCACTGGTAGGGGTAGAAGGTGGTCATTACATAATAGCCCATCTCCTCCAAATAGGTGAAATTGCCGGGAGCCGTGGTGGGAAACACCTGGGGCACGGTTCTGTCGTACTGTTCCGGGATGGAGGGATCGTCGTAGAAGAAATAGCGGCTCATATATTCCCCATCGCCCTCCCTGGCCTTTTTTGCCCATGGGTGATCCTCGGAGGTGTGATTCATAACAAAATCCATGCACAGGTTGATTTTTCTCTTATGGCAGGCTTGGGAGAGGGCAAAGAGCTCCTCCATGGTTCCAAGCTCTGGCTGCACCTTACGAAAGTCCGCCACTGCATAACCGCCGTCGGAGCGTCCTTTGGGGGACTCCAGAAAGGGCATCAGGTGAATACAGTTTACATTGCAGGATGACAGATACGCAAGCTTCTCCTTTACCCCGGCCAGATTTCCGGCAAAGTTATCGATGTACAACATCATGCCCAGCATATCATTGCCACGGAACCAGCCCGGGTTTTGCTCCCGTTCTTCATCTAGACTGATGAGCTCCGGATCACGCTTTAGCGCATAATCGTGCAGCTGCTGGCACAGCTCTGCAAACATGTCGCTGTTGTTATATAATTCCATGTAAAGCCACCGAAGCTCATCGTGATGTCTCTTCAGCCGTTCCTGAAACATGGACTCTGTTTTCATGTTGCTCCTCCTTATTTATTTGGGAAAGAGACCAGACATTTCCTGTATCCGATCTCTGCTCCCTATCGTATTCTCTTAAAATATAGTTGATACGCCTGATACTCTCCAGTTTGCTCTGGCAGGGGGATACCCACCTCCATAAGAGCATCCGAGGCAAAGATCCGTCCGTTTTGCTGCTCCTCATAGAGGCAGCCTTCCGGCAGTCCCTTGAGACGAATATAGGTCACAGTCATATTTCCGTGGACCTCCTGCATAACAACGCCCACCAGCACCTCCGAGGCGTCCTCAGCAATAAATTCCCAGGCGCCGGCCTCCTCCTGGAAGGGATTTGTAAGACGATAATACAACCCGTTGCGAATCAGGGATTCATAGGTTTTATATTCCCGTATCTGCTGTCGGATCTGTTCCCGTTCCACCTCCTGAAGACTGCCCAGATCCAGCTCATACCCGAAGGTTCCTGCCATGGCAGTGATTCCGCGGGTGCGAAGAGGGGTTACCCGGCCGGTCTGGTGATTGGGAACAGCGGATACATGGGAGCCCACGGCGGATGTGGGGTAACCAAAAGAGGTTCCATACTGAATGCGTACTCGATCCAGGGCGTCGGTATTGTCACTGCACCAGATTTGGGGGGTATAGTAGAGCATTCCTGCATCAAAACGACCACCGCCGCCGCTACAGCCCTCCAGCAAAATATGGGGATACCGCTGCACCAAACGCTCTAGGAAATCATAGAGCCCCAGCACATAATCGTGGAGAACCCGGCCCTGGTCCTTGGTGTCCCTGGAATAACAGTCAGAGAGGCTCCGGTTCATATCCCATTTGATATACTCAATATTTCCCTGATCCAGCACCTTGCAGACCTCTGCAAAAATATGGTCCACCACCTGAGGTCTGGAAAAATCCAACACCAGCTGGTTTCTGGCCCGCACTGGATTGCGCCCGGGAAGAGACAGCACCCAGTCCGGGTGCTCCTTGTAGAGCTGGCTGTCTTCATTGATGCTTTCCGGTTCAAACCAGATACCAAATTTCAGTCCCAGCCCGTTGATTTTCTCAATCAGACTGCCCAGAGGCTCTCCCAACTTTTCCTCGTTGACATACCAGTCTCCCAGGCCACTGTTGTCGTCGTCTCGCTTTCCAAACCAGCCATCATCCATCACCAGCATCTCAATACCCAGGTCCGCTGCCTGCTTGGCCAGCTCATAAATGGAAGCGCCGCTGAAATCAAAGTAGGAGGCTTCCCAGCTGTTCAGGAGAATGGGCCTGGGGCAATCCCTATACTTTCCACGGCATAGATGGAGGCGAAAGCACCGGTGCAGGTTCTGGGACAGCAGGGAGAGGCCCTGCTTGCTGTAGGTGAACACAACCTCCGGCACATGAAAGACCTCTTCCGGGTCCAGAGGGTAGGAGAAAAGCTCGTCGGACAACCCTAAAAGGGCGCGGGTCTGATTGAACTGATCCTTTTCCACCTCGCCTTTAAAACCACCGCTGTATACAAAGGACATGGCATAGCAGCTTCCTGCCTCTTCGGTGGTTTCATGAGCTGCCAGAATCATCATGGGGTTATACTGATGACTGGAGGTTCCCCGACGGCTTCCGATAACATAGGCTCCGTGGGCAACAGGAATTCGCTGGATATTCCGCTCCATGGCGTGACGTCCATAGAAGGTGATAAGATCGTAATCTCCATATAGCCAGTCCAGGCAGGCGGCCTGGGCCTTCTCCAGATAGATTTTCTCCCCGCCTCGGTTTCGGATGGTGGCACTTCTGGTAATAATATCCAGATCCGGCAGCACCCCGTATAATAGGGTGACCTCCACGTGGGTTACCGGATCTTCCATAAGAATCTCAAGACTTTCCCCGTCCTTCTGGTCTGCATAGACAGCCGGGAGACCGGGAATCTGATATTTTCCAGGCAGAATCCTATGGTCCCTATAACGGAAATCACAGCCGTAGGAGCTGTCTGCATTTTTCACAATGATTGCCGGGCTTCTGTAATCCCCTGTTCCCTGACAGGGCAGCTCCTGGGGCAGCACGTCCATGGAATAGGTTCGGTCTTCCCCTGCATCGTAGGGGTTCCCAGAGAAGCCCCTGTCCGCGTAGCTTAAGAGATAATCCATGCATCCTTCTGTTCTGCGCCCGTAATAGAGGTGCAGAAGAAACCCATAGCTGTCCACCTGCATTTGGTAGGTGGTATTTTTTGTATGCAATATGAATGTTTTATCTTTTTCTGAAAAAATAATACTCATGTTGCCTCCTGTCATTCCATAAAAAGTCATACAATACAAGTCCGATTTGCAAGCCTGAAACCCTGCGATATTATAGATTCAGCCATGCACAGGCCCCTCTAGGGGCTCCCATGCATGGCTAAACAGCATTTCCTGATCCGCTACCATTTGTATCTGGCTAAACGGAAAGAATTATTTTACAGCACCGTTTACAACACCGTTGAGAATCTGCTTCTGGCAGATAATGTAGAAAATCAGCAGAGGCAAAAGCGCCAGCAGGTAGGAGGCAAATGCCAAGTTGTAGTTGGTACCGAACTGAGTCTGGAAGGACATCTGTGCCAGGGGCAGGGTGTTAAGGCCGCTTCCGGACATAATTACCAGGGGAGTCATCACATCGTTCCACACACTGAGAGCAGTGATAACTGCAACGGTTGCATGCATGGGGCTCATAATGGGGAAGATAATCTTCCAGTAGGTGGTCCAGGTAGTGGCTCCATCCACCCGGGCAGCCTCCTCCAGGGCCACTGGGATATTTACCAGGTAGCCGGAGTAGAGCATCAGGTTCATGGGCATATAGAATACCAGGTAGCAGAGGATTACGCCTACAATGTTGGCGATTCCCCACTGGGCCGTCTGCTTTACCAGGGGCATCATCAGGATGGCAAAGGGAACAAACATACCGCTGACAATATAAAGATATGCCAGATTATACCATTTCTTTTTTGCCTTATTTCTTCCGATGGCATAGCCCACCATGGAGTGAAGCAGGATGGAGAGAATTACAGTAACACCCGTGATAAGAAGGCTGTTCCGGAGGGATCTCCAGAAATCGGTTACCCGCATGGCCTCGGTAAAGTTGGAAAGGCTCCAGCTTTTGGGCAGAGAAAGAATTCCTGCAACGCTGTTGGTCATTTCTGAGGGCTGCTTAAACGCGATAACAATGGTCATATACAGCGGAAAGACCACAGTGATCAGTCCGCAGATTAACAGAATGGTAATAGGCCAATTATATCTTTCTTTTACTTTTACGTTCATTATAACTGCTCCTCCTTACTGCTTGTGAAACGAAGCTGTGCTACTGAGAATGCTACGATGACGATAAAGAATACAACTGCGTTGGCACTCTGGAAGCCGAATTGACCACCAGCCATACCATTGTTATAAATCAGGAAGGAGATGGATTCTGTACTCTGGGCAGGACCTCCCTTGGTCAATGCCATGATCTGGTCGAAAACCATCAGGAAGTTCTTGCCGGACAATACCATATTGATGCTGAAGAAGGGGATAATCAGCGGGAAGGTCAGGTTTTTGAACTGAGACCAACCGGTGGCACCATCAATGGAACCTGCTTCATAAACCTCTTCCGGCACCGTGGAAAGGCCGGATATGTAGATAATGGTGTTCATGGCAATGGCCTGCCAAGCACATACCACCACGATACCTACCCATGCCCAGGTGGTGCTGGCCAGGATACTGGTTGTATTAAACAGGGACGGAAGGATGTAGGTAAAGAAGTAGTTGAAAATATAACCTACAACCAAGGCGCCCAGGATATTCGGAATAAAGTACATTCCCCGCAATGCGCTCTTGAACCGGATCTTGCTGTTCAGCCCCAGAGCGAGGATCAGACTGATGACGTTGGTCACGATGGTGGCCAACACAGCCATTTTCAGGGTAAACAGATAGGACTTTCCCACCCGGGCATCCTGGAACAAGTCAATATAGTTCCGGAAACCTACCCAGTCATAGGAGCCGTATCCCCTAAAGTTTGTAAAGCTGTAAATAAAACCTTTGATCAAAGGCAGGGTATTAAAAGCAAAGAACAGCAGGACAACGGGAATCGTCATCAGCATAAACGTCCTTTGTCTGTCATTCGAATATTTCATATCTTTCCACTCCTCTCCCTTACTGGTTACCGTGCTGCTTGTTGTAGTCCTTTACCATCTGGATGATATCCCGGTTGTATCTCAGCCAGTCCGTGTCGAATTTTGTCAGGAATGCATCCACATCCCCTTCGATAAGGAAGGTCTGAATTTGGGCGTCCACAGCCATCTCGGACGGATAATAGTGGTCCTGATAATCAGCCATCTTGCCGCTTGTAATGTACGGGGTCATGCCGTCCAGGTTGGGTGCCAGATTAAAATCGCCGGTTTTGCAGGGAACTGCACTCTGGTCATCCAGATACATTTGTACACTTTCGTCGGCCAGGAGGAAGTTGAGAACCTCGTAGGCAGCCTCTTTTTTGCCCTCGTCAACACAGGAGGAGGTGACACAGAACTGCAAGTCCACACCAGAGTTCAGAGTGTTGCCATCGGGATCGCTGCTGCCAGGGGTTACGAAGGAATCAATATCCATATCCGGATTTACGGATTTAATCTGGGGAACCGCATAGCTTCCGATGGCGAACATGGCGGATTCTCCGTTGGCGAATGCCGTACAGGCATCATTGTATCCGTAGGCAAAGGGGCCTTCCTCCCCGTAGGCTACGAGCTGCTGCATTTTTTCGGCTACTTCCCTGTATTCCGTGGCAAATACGGTGTTGCCTGCGTTTACCTGTTGACACACATCTGGGGGGGGCCAGATCTACAGCCAGGGAGTTCCAGGGGGCCAGGCAGGTCCAGGTATCCTTAAAGCCGAAGTAGAAGGGAAGGATTCCCTCGGATTTGATCTGCTCGCAGAGGGCGATAAGCTCCTCCCAGGTCTCCGGGATTTCCCAGTTGTGCTCCTTGAACATTTCCCGGTTGTACAAGATGCCTGCGGCGTTGGCCACATAGGGTACTCCATAGGTCCCGTCTGTGGGTACAAACTCAAGTCCTTCCAGAATATCCCGATATCCCTGATTGATATCGGCCATTCCCGGATAATCGGATACATCTGCCAGAATACCAGCGTCGACGAAATAAGAGAAGTTGATGTCGCCACCGATCCCCAGAATGTCTGGATAGTCCTCCCGAATAAATCTGGTTTTCATAATGGTCATGGCATCGTTGGGGGAATCAATAGTCAGATGGATATTGTCGTGGGTCCTGTTGAACTCCTCCTCCAGCTGTTTGAATACATCCACGGCCTCCGGCTTGTACTGTACCAGCTCGATCTCGATCTTGCCGCTGTTGTTCTGGCTGCTGCCACAGCCGGTGAACAGCATGGAAGCGGGCAGGGTACATGCCAGGAAAAGGCTTACGAATTTGTTCCTCTTTCTCATCCCATTTTGCTCCTTTCTTTGTTGGATGTAACACAGATTTTTTTGTAAATGTATTATAACATTCCAAAATGCGTCTATAAATACCATGTTTTTTTCTCTTTTATGCCAAAATGCCGTTTTTTTACTGTATAGGAAAATTCATATGGCATTTTGGTATATTTTAAGTTATACTAAAAAAAACGTCCGCTTTGTGGACCACATACTTTGGAGGGCAACAGCATGAAAGACATTCTTTTCTCCATTTTTCCCAACGAGAACTTTGTGGACTTAAACCTCTACCAGTTCGGATGGGAACGCTGTGCACCCTCTCACAGCTTCGGCCCTGCCGCCCGTTCTCACTATCTGTTCCACTATGTGATATCGGGGACAGGAACGCTGAATGCTGACGATTCTTCAGGGCGCACAAAGGCTTATCAGGTAAAAAGCGGACAGGGGTTCATGATTTTCCCGCACCAGATCAACATGTATATCGCAGACAGGGATCTTCCCTGGGAATATGTGTGGCTGGAGTTTGACGGGCTGCGTGTAAAGGAGGCCGTTTCACTGGCCGGACTTTCACCGGATTCGCCTATCTATCACGCCCACTCCCACGATATGCGGGAAAGCATGATGCAGGAGATGCTTTATATCGCCCAACACGGTGATATGGCTCCCTTTCATCTGATGGGGCATCTGTATCTTTTCCTGGATTCCCTCACCAGATCCATCGCTCCCATGCGCTATACCGCTACCAAGGCCGGAAAGCTCCGGGATTTCTACATCCACGAGGCACTGGCCTACATTGAGCAGAATTTCCAGAACGATATCTCCGTGGAGGACATCGCAGACAACTGCGGCCTGAACCGGAGTTACTTCGGAAAGATCTTTAAAAATGTGGTGGGACGGACTCCACAGGATTTTCTGCTGAATTATCGCATGACAAAAGCCGCAGAGCTTCTGAAGCTGACCCATCTGTCCATCGGCGATATCAGTAAGGCCGTGGGCTACGACAGCCAGCTCCATTTCTCGCGGGCTTTTAAAAACATTTACAGCGTATCCCCCAGGAGTTGGAGGAATCAGAATCAAATGAATCCTTAAAGGCGCAGGGTTCTATAGTTTTCCGGGTTTTGGTAATCCTTGTGGACGCCGTCATCCTCGTATAGGACATACTGGGAACCTGGGTAACCGATTAAGGTCATATGGGTTGTATCAAGAGCCTCCACGTGTTGCGCGGGCTGGGCCAGAGGAATGCATGCTCCCTTCCGGATAAACAGGGGAACCTCATTGAGGGCGATCTCCACATAGTGATGTCCGGCGGGGAGTATTTTCTTGTAAAGGGTTTCATCTGGCAGGAATTTCACAAAGAGCATTTCCTCCGGGAGATACACATAGCGGCCGGTGGCATTCTGGGTGTAAACAGGGGCAATCATGATCTCATTGCCCAGCATTAGCTGGTCCTCCACCTGGGTGGCATGGGCATCCTCTGGGTACAGAAAAGCCAGAGGCTTAAAGTACAGATCCCCTTCCAGGGCTGCTTTCATGTACTCGCTGTACAGGTAGGGAATCAGGCGGTAGCGGACCTCTATCATATGGCGGAAATCCTCCACCTGTTCAAAGCGATAGGCCTCCTGGTCTCTGGTCCCCTTGGCGGCATGATTGCGCATAAGAGGCGTAAATACCCCCAGAGCCAGCCAGCGCAGCATCAAATCTCTTGTGGTGTCCGCGCCAAAGCCACCCAGGTCTGCCCCGGTGTACAGGAACCCGCACATGTTTAAGGAGGGCATCATTTTCAGGTTCAGAAGAAGGTGGGACCACCAGGACTTGTTGTCCCCAGTCCAGATGCCTCCGTACCGATGCATGCCGATATAGGAGGAGCGGGAGAATATCAGGAAGCGTTTTTCCGGATCGATGCGCGCAAAGGCTTCTCCGGCGGCACGGGTCATAAGGTATCCAAAAAGGTTGTGTACCTTATCGTGACGGACGAGCTGCCCTTCCACCTGATGATAGAAGGAGGCATAGTCCCGGGGATTGTTGGCCAGGTTTAAAACGGCATCCCGGACTTCAAAAATGGAGATATCCCCCTGGGTATCCTTCAAAAAGGCCTCGATGGTATCCTTTGCAGCCTGTATGCCCTCAGGCGTGTAGAAGATGGCTGGCTCATTCATATCGTTCCAGAAGCCATCGATGCCCTGATCCGTCAGGAACTGGTAGTGGTCCCCAAACCATTTCCTTGCCTCAGGATTTAAAACATCGGGAAAATGGGTGTCTCCGGGCCAAACGGCGGCCACAAAATCACTGCCGTCCTCCCGCTGACAGAAATACCGGTTTTTTACGCCCTCTTCATAGACCTCATAGCCCTTCTCCACCTTCACCCCTGCGTCGATAATAGGAATGAGATGCAGATGCTGATCCTTCATTTCCTGGACAAATTCTGGAAAATTCTGGAAATTTTTGTGATTCAGAGTAAAGTCCTTGTAAGCCTCCATATAATCGATATCCATATAGATCATATCCAGAGGAATCTGGTTCTTCCGATATCCTTCTGCTACCTTTCGGTAATCCTCCTTGGTCATGTAACCCCAGCGGCTCTGCCCAAAGCCAAAGGCAAATTTGGGAGGAATATAGCTCTGGCCAATAATACGGCGGAATTCCTTCACAATGTCATAAGGAGTTTCTCCCTCCAACACATACAGATACAGGTTGGCCTCCTCACAGGTGATGATCAGGGTGTCCATGCGGGTATAGCCAATGTCAAAGGTAAGCTTTGCGGGATAGTCCACAAACAGGCCGAAGGTCTGTGATCCCGACACAACAATAAAATTGTGGGCAGCATAGAGAGACCGCTGATCCTCTGTGTGCTCCGGCATATCTGTACAGTTGCTCACATAGCAGTAGCCCCTCTTATTGATCCCTCTGTTAGCCTCCCCCAGGCCATAGACCACATCCTGTGGCTCCAGCTTGCAGGTAAAGCAAAAGCCTGAATCTAAAGAGATAGCCCCATATCCTGGAGAACCGTTTACTGCCTCCAGTTCAACCACCACAGCATCCGTCTCAAAGGGCGTTCCATAGACATACTTTCCAACCATAATAGAAATCTCCTTTCCCATGCATCCATTTATTTCCGTCTGCCGATTTTCCAACTGCCTTTAGTATAGATGCTTTATCTTGTAAATGCTTGCATTATTCTGTATAATAAATAACACAATCTTGATATTTTGCATTTTACCCTGGAAAGGAGCAAGCCTTATGTACCCAGACCTGTCCCTGCGGGAAAATGTCACTCACGGCACCCGGGAGTGCCCCTTACGGACCATGCATTTTCAGGCCGGAGAGGGAACCCCATACCCGGACCATTTTTTTGTGAAGCGGCACTGGCATGAATATGTGGAGTTTATTCTTATTACAAAGGGGACCTATCTCTTTGAGATCAATCTGGAAAATCAAATTCTGGAGGAGGGGGATATCTGCATGCTTAACAGCGGGGAGCCCCATGAGATCACCGGGCAGGGGAGAGCAGCCATGCATGAGGTGGTTCTCTTTGATCCCCGGATTCTGGATTTTTCCTATGGGGATCAGTGGCAGCAGGAGTATATGGAGCCCTTTTTGAAGAAAGCGCTAGTAATACAAAATGTACTGCATCCAAGGCAAAAGGGATATGGGGAAATTCGCTCTGCCTTTGAGAGGCTGATGGACAGGGGCCTTTCCAGGGAGTCTGGTTGGTATATAAGCTGTAAGCTATCTCTTTTGGAAATATTTTACAAATTTACAGAGCACCAGCTGTTTTTTCCGGCCGGGGATGTGATCTCTCCCTCCAGCTCCCGGAAGATTAAACGCTATAAGGAGATCGTCTCTTTTATGGAGGAGCATTACCAGGACTCTCTGTCTTTGCCCCAACTGGGAGAGCAGTTTGGCTGCAACAGCCAGTATCTCTGTCGTTTTTTCCGGGAGATCGCCGGGGTTTCGCCAGTGCAATATCTGATTGGGTACCGGATAGAGCGTGCCTGTCAGCTTCTGGAGCGAAGTTCTCAACCAGTGACAGACGTGGCCTTGGAGTGTGGGTTTGAAAATATCAGCTATTTTATACGGAAATTCCGGGAGCTTAGGGGATGCACGCCCAGTGAGTATCGGAAGGCAGGGGATCATGGAAGACACAGTCCAAGAACCCCGATAGCCGAAGCAAAAAATATATCACAGTGAGAACCACAAGGAAATGAGGGAAAGAGATGAAAGCATGGGTATTAGTGGACAATATACCCCAACCAAATCTGCCTGGGGAATGGGGCTTAAGTATCTATATAGAGTATAATGGAACAAATGTTCTTCTTGACACAGGGGCCTCCCGTCTGTTTTTGAAAAATGCCCAAAAGCTGGGAAAAAGTATAGAGGCAGTGGATTATGGGGTATTGTCCCACGCCCACTATGACCATGCCGACGGCATGAGGGCTTTTTTCCAGGAGAATTTAAGGGCCCCCTTTTATTTACAGCAGGGCAGCGGGGAAAACTGTTACAAAAAGAAATGGCTGCTTCGAAAATATATCGGGCTTCCCAGGGGAATCCTTAAGGAGTATGAAGAGCGGATGGTCTTTACCCGAGGAAACCATACCCTGTGCCCCGGCGTGCACTTGCTTTCCCACAGCACACAGGGACTGGAGCGGATTGGCCAGAAAAATCATATGTATATCCGCACGAAAAACGGGTGGGCGCCGGATAATTTTTCCCACGAGCAGAGTCTGGTCTTTGAGACGGAAAAGGGACTGGTGATTTTCAACAGCTGTTCCCACGGAGGGGCCGACAATATTATCCGAGAAGTGAAAGAGGCCTGGCCAAGGGAGAGCATCCGGGCTCTAATCGGAGGCTTTCATATTTACAGCTGGACAAAGGAGGAGGTCCGGGGGTTGGCCCGGCGGATTTTGGAGACGGGAATCCAGGAGATTTATACAGGGCACTGTACGGGAAGCCGCTCCTTTGAAATTCTCCAGGAAGAGCTGGAGGGCAGAGCGCATCAGCTGAAAACAGGCCTGGAAATGGAGCTGTGACTGATATGCTACAGATTGCCATATGTGATGATGAGACCTTTTACAGGGAGAAGCTAAAAAAGTTGTTGGAGGACTATGTGGCAGACCGCCAGCTCTCCTGTAATATTCGTCTGTTTCCCTCCGGCAAGGCATTTTTATCTGAGGAGGAGAGCCGGATAAAATATGATATTGTTTTTCTGGATATTCATATGGAAGAGGTGGATGGTCTTGAGACCGCCCAACAGATTCGAGCCTTCCATTCGGATACCAACATTGTGCTGGTGACGGCCTTTATCCACTATGTGCTGGAGGGCTACAAGGTAAATGCGGTGCGTTATATTTTGAAGGACACCCTGGAGGCTGCCCTGCCAGAGTGCATGGATGCCATTCTGGAAAAAATGTCTCTGGCCCAGGTGACCTTTTCCTTTTTGGAGGGAGAAAAGAGTCTGTATACGGATAACCTTCTCTATGTGGAGAGTCGGAAGCACAAATCCTACTTTTGTTACATGGATACAGAACTGATGTTCTATCAACTTTATGACAGGCTGGATGTTGTGGAGGAAAAGCTGGCGGACTACGGGTTTTTGCGCATTCACAAGAGCTATCTGGTAAATATGAAACATATCCGGAAGATCAGCAATTACCTGGCATTCCTGGATACTGGGGAGGAACTGCCGATTCCCAGGCTTAAGTATCCACATGTGAAGGAAGCCTTTGTGGCTTATAAAGGGATATTGTGATGGCAGTTATTGTGAGAAATCTCATATTAATATGGATGATGGGGGCCAGCTGCAAGCTGTTTTATGGAGCTTTGGCGCCCTTCCGGTATTCCAGGCCCTGGGTGGAGCGCACGGTGACAGGGGCTTTTATGGTGGCCTTCTGGGTGATTGCGGTTACGGCGATTCCGGCCTATGTATTGCAGCCGGTCCGAATGATTTTGCTCACAGCCCTGGTGGCCCAGATCTATTACCGGCTGAGTCCCATGAAAAATCTCTTTTTTTCCACGCTTTTCTGTGGAATCTATTGGCTGATAAGTATGCTGGTGGTGTCTGCTTGCTATGCCTTTCCGGCGAAAGTTGCAAAAGGCCTGGAGTGGTACATGGAAATCATGATTGGTTGCGTGCATTTGTGCCTGATGCTGGTATTTTATCGCAGGTATCGAAACCGCAGCCTGGGGGTTCCGGGGAAAAAATGGTCACTCCTGGGTTTGTTTCCCCTGTGTACTCTGGTTGTTCTGGTGTCCTTTGGCATGATGTCCTGGGAAGACAAGTGGGGAGACCGCGGAGCCCGGTTGGCAGCCCTGTCCGGGTTTGCCCTGATTTGGGTGGGGATTTTTTATTTTATGGAGAGATGGGTGGAGACGGAGAACAGGCTTCAGCGGCTTCGGCTCTCCCAGGAAAGGACCCGAAATCAAATAGAGTTGTATCATAACATACAGGCGGCCTATGAGCAGCAGAGACGATATCTCCATGACTATAAAAATCAGCTCCAGTGTATTCAGGGAATGGTGGAGCAGGGAAGCAGGGAGGAGGCTCTGACCTATATTTCCAGGCTGACCGGAGGAATCCAAAAGAGCGGGGATTTTGTTAATACCAATCACAGGGTGGTGAATGTGGTGTTGAACCAGAAATACCAGGAGGCGCTGGAGAGAGGCATTGTTATGACTATGGGAATCAATGATCTGTCCAGCCTTGCCATAGAGGAGGAGGACCTGGTGGTGCTTCTGGTGAATTTACTGGACAATGCCATAGAGGCCTGTGAAGCCCTGGAGGATCACCGGGTGATAAAGGTTAAAATCATGCTGGAGGAGGACCAGCTAATCCTGTCCGTTTGCAATCCGGTAAAGGAGCCCGTGCGCATACAGGGCAAGACCATAGCAACCAGCAAGCAGGATGTTGCCTCCCATGGGATGGGGCTTTTGAATGTGGATGCCGTGATCCGCAGGAATGGAGGGACCAGCGCCATCAAATGTGAGGACGGATGGTTTTCCTTTTCGGCGATGATACCAGTGTCGTAAGGAAGAACCGCCTTTTTTTGCCGCGGAGCCGTCGATTGGTGCTGGGCTAGTTGTGGTCCTTGGTCTTCGAAAATATAATAAAGAAAAATCGAAGAACAAGGAGGAAAAACAATGGCGCATGAAAAAATAAAAAGAGGACTTCTGCTTTTGCTGGGGAGTCTGTTAGCTATTACGGGTTGTGGGAGTAAGAAACAAAAAGAGAGCCCCAGCACATCCCTGGAAACGACAGAGTATGTGATGGAAAGCCTTCAAAGTCTGGATTTAGAGGCGTTTAATCAGTACACAGATAATTGCACTGGCACGCACCGAAGCTTTCTTGGCATCCCTACGAGAAGCGAATACCAGGTATTTCAGGAGCTTCTACAGCCAGTGCTCATGAAGGGGAAGCATGATAAGGGGAATTATGCCTTTGCCCAGAGGCTTATGGAGGACCTTTCCTGGGAGATCAAGGAGGTGCGGGGCCAGGATGAGGAGGCAGAAATTGTCCTGGAAATTTCCAATCTGAATATGGGAAAGGTCATGGAAGAGTACACGGTTTATCTTTTGGAAACTATGGTGGACAGTGAGGGGCTGGGGCTGGGAGAGCTCATGCAGGAGATAAAAGACCTGGGGAATGACAAGGAAAAGCTACTGGCATTGATGGATGCCCAGGGAGAGGAAGACCGGTTTACCAGGGAGGTCACTGTCCGGCTTAGTCAGAAGGAAGACAGATGGAGGTTGCACCTTAGCGAAGATTTTATCAATGCCATTATGGGGAATGATTCTGTGGAAAATTTTTCGGAGGATATGGAGCGCAGGATGGAGGAGCTGGAAAGCCAGTATGAGAGAAAGATAGAAGAGAAGCTTACGGATTTTGGAGAGCAGGTGGAGGACTGGGCGGAGAGGTATTTTGAGTGAAATTCCTTCCATCTTATGGTGTTTTCCCGAAATTCTCTTGCAAGAATTAGTTATTACGTGTAAAGTGTATAAGGTATAGATAAAAGAGCCAAGGACGATTGCTTCTGCGGCTCTTTCCCTTAAGGAGAGACCAGAATGGATGAGATCATAGAAGAAATATTTAACGGTTTTTGCAGGTGCCGGAATATGACCCAGATGGTTACCTGTGAGTATGAGAGGCAGCCGGCAGGCTTGAAGCTGATGGGAACAGACTGCGCCTATGGAAGCTGTGTACATAGTGGCAGCTGCGACGTGATCCGGCAGGCCCTAGAGCGAGAAAAACAGGGGTGAAACCCCAAAACTCAATTTCCCCAAGAAAAAGGGAAGAGATCAGAAGGAAAATAAGGGAGGCAAAACACAGGGAATGCGGACTTTACAGGTTGGAAAAAATGAGGCGGGCCAGCGCCTGGACAAGCTTCTGGCTAAATATCTGGATCAAGCGCCCAAAAGCTTTCTCTATAAGATGCTCCGGAAGAAAAATATAAAGCTTAATGGAAAAAGGGCTCAGGGAAACGAGATCCTGGCCCAGGGAGACCAGGTGGATCTCTATCTGGCAGAGGAAACCCTGGAGAGCTTTCAAAAAAAGACTCCCAGGCGAAGACCTGTGGGGCCAGCTCTTTCCATTATTTATGAGGATGCACATCTTCTTCTGGTGAATAAGCCTGCTGGACTTTTATCTCAGAAGGCCCGGGAATCGGATATCTCTCTGGTGGAGGGCGTGATTTCCTATCTCCTGGATTCTGGTCAGCTTACAGAGAGAGAGCTTACAGTATTTCGCCCGGGGATCTGTAACCGTCTGGATCGCAATACCAGCGGTCTGGTGGTAGCGGGAAAAAGCCTTCCTGGTCTACAGGCCATGAATGCCCTGTTTCAGGAGCGGAGCCTTCACAAATATTACCGATGCATGGTGGCCGGCCATCTGAAAGAGCCTTGCAGGATAGAAGGGTGGCTGGAAAAACAGGAGAAAACCAATCAGGTGCGGATTGGGAAGGAAAGGTGGGAGGGAGCCCTTCCCATTTGTACGGAATACAAGCCTTTGGAGCACAGGACCTTTGGAAGCCGGCCCTACACGTATTTGGAGGTAAATCTTATTACCGGGCGAACCCATCAAATCCGGGCCCATCTGGCCAGCATAGGGCACCCTCTGATTGGGGATGGGAAATATGGAGAGCCAAAAATAAATGCATGTTTCAGAGAGCAATATGGACTGTCCCATCAGCTGCTTCACGCCTACCGTCTGGAGCTTCCCAGACTTTCGGGACCCCTTGAGGGCGTTTCCCAGGGTACCTTTATCGCCCCCCTTCCCAAGCTCTTTACCAATATATTGGAGGAAGATGACGGAACATAAACTGAAATATAGGAGCAAAGCATATGGCAACCTGGAATTCTCGGGGACTTCGGGGGTCTACCCTGGAAGATTTGATTAACCGGACCAATGACAAATACCGGGAGCATGGACTGGCCCTGATTCAAAAGGTGCCCACCCCCATTACGCCCATGCAGATAGATAAGGAGCACCGACATATTACCCTGGCATATTTTGAGCAGAAGAGTACGGTAGATTATATTGGCGTTGTTCAGGGAATCCCTGTCTGTTTTGACGCCAAGGAATGTGCCACGGATACCTTTCCCCTGCAAAATATCCATGCCCATCAGGTGGCCTTTATGGGGGACTTTGAAAGGCAGGGAGGCTGCGCCTTTCTTCTTATCTATTACAGCACAAGAAACCAGTTTTATTATCTGCCCTTTGATTATATGAAAGGCTTCTGGGACAGGGCGCAAAATGGGGGCCGCAAGAGCTTTCGTTATGAGGAGCTTAAGGAAGACTTTTTTTTGCCTCCTGGGAAAAGCTTTTTGGTTCCCTATCTGGAAGGGATACAACGGGACTTGGACAGAAAGGATCATGGGGGAGGAGCCGGCCATGGGAAAGACATGGGCCGCAAGGATTGACTTTTTTGTGCAAGTATCCTATAATGGGTACGTTACACTTTTGTGATTTATCAGAGTAAAGTGGATGAAGGGTGCCTGTCAGGCATCTTTCTGTGTGGAAAAGACAGAGGAAGAGGAGACGCTTCATGAAACAGATTTTGCATACACCCGAGGGCGTGCGGGACATTTACAATGAGGAGTGCCAGAAAAAGCTGCGCCTTCAAGAGCTTTTACATGATACCTTGTACCGGTATGGATACCGGGACATTCAGACCCCTACCTTCGAATTTTTTGACGTGTTCAGCAAAGAGGTGGGAACTGTGCCCTCCCGGGAGCTGTACAAATTTTTTGATAAGGAGGGAAATACCCTGGTGTTGCGGCCGGATATAACCCCCTCCGTAGCTCGGGCAGCTTCCAAGTATTTCCTGGAGGAGGCCATGCCCATTCGCCTGTGTTACATGGGAAATATTTTTATCAACAATGCCAATTTTCAGGGGCGTTTAAAGGAGACCACCCAGCTGGGGGCAGAGTATATGGGAGACCCTACCGTGGACGCGGATGGAGAGATGTTGGCCCTTGTGGTGGAGAGTTTGTTAAAGGCCGGCCTGCAGGAATTTCAGATCAGCGTGGGGCATATCGGGTACTTTAAAAGCCTTCTGAAAGAGGCGGGGATACAGGAAGAGGAGGAGCTGGCCCTGCGGGAGCTGATTTCCAATAAGAACCACTTTGGGGTGGAGGAGCTTTTATCGGAGCTGGAGATGAACAGTTCCGTAAAGGAAGCCCTTTTGAGCCTGCCCCAGATGTATGGAAACTGGGAAATTTTGGAAAATGCCCGCGCTCTGGCAGTAAATCAGGAGGGACGGGATGCGGTGGAGCGCCTGGAGAAACTCTACCAGATCCTGAAACTCTATGGCTATGAAAAATATATTTCCTTTGATCTGGGAGTTGTGAGCAAGTATAAATATTATACGGGAATTCTGTTTAGGGCTTATACCTACGGCACGGGGGAGCCGGTGGTAAAGGGAGGCCGCTATGATACACTGTTGGAGCATTTTGGGAAAAGGTTCCCTTCTGTGGGCTTTGCCATTGTGGTGGATCAGCTGTTAACGGCTCTTAATCGACAGGGTATCGCCATTCCCACGGCGATTCCGGCCATGCTGCTTCTTTATAGGGAGGAAGAGCTTCCCGGGGCCATCGCCTACGCAAAGACTTTGCGGGAGCAAAATAGTCCGGTGGAGCTGTTGCGAATAGAGGAGGGAAAGACCCTGGAGGATTATCGTTCCTATGCCAGAAGAATGGGAGTGGGAGCCATTTGGTATTTTGAGAACGGAGGCATTGTGGAGGAGCTTTTGCGGCTGCATGGAGCGTGTGGCCAGGACAGATAAAGGAGCGAGGCATATGAGATATCTGACGTTTGCGCTGACCAAGGGACGTCTGGCGAAAAAGACCCTGGAGGTGTTTGAGAGGGCGGGGATTACCTGCCAGGAAATGAAAGATCCGGACAGCCGGAAGCTGATATTTGTCAGTGAGGAGCATGGGCTGCGGTTTTTCCTGGCAAAGGGACCGGATGTGCCCACCTATGTGGAGTATGGGGCTGCGGATATAGGGATTGTGGGTAAGGATACCATTCTGGAGGAGGGACGCTCCATGTATGAGGTGTTGGACTTAGGCTTTGGCAAATGCCGCATGTGCGTCTGCGGGCCAGAATCTGCCCGGGAGCTTTTGCGCCATCAGGAGCTGATTCGGGTGGCAACCAAGTACCCCAATATTGCAAAGGATTACTTCTATAATAAAAAGCATCAGACTGTGGAGATAATTAAGCTAAACGGCTCCATTGAGCTGGCTCCCATTGTGGGACTTTCAGAAGTGATTGTGGACATTGTGGAGACTGGCTCCACGCTGCGGGAAAATGGCCTCCAGGTATTGGAGGAGATCGTGCCTCTGTCCGCCCGCATGGTGGTAAACCAGGTGAGCATGAAGATGGAAAATGAGAGAATTGGAAAGCTTATCCAGGAGCTGAAGGGCGTTCTCTGAGAGAAACTACAGAGCACGGTGGGCCTTGGGATCCCGGGATTGACAAGAACATAAATGCTTTGGGCAAGGGTGAGGCGCCCTGTGGAAAAACAGAGCTTGACGAACTGTGGAATGTGTGATATACAGGCAATAGGAAAGGATGGGAAATCCATGAGAATTGTACAGCTGGAGGAAAATAGCCGAAAAAATCTGCTGGAAAGCCTGCTGAAGAGAAATCCGGGCAGCTATGAGGAATACACGGACAGGGTCCTGGAGATTGTAAACCGGGTGCGGGAAGAAGGGGATGGGGCTCTCTTTGACTATACCAGCCGTTTTGACGGTGTGCAGCTTACGGCGGACACGGTGCAGGTTACCAAGGAGGAGGTGGAGGAGGCCTACCGCCAGGTAGCTCCAGAGCTTTTGGGGGTGATTCGCCGGGCTCTGGAAAATATCCGGTCCTACCACGAAAAGCAGCGGCGCTATAGCTGGTTTGACAGCAAAGAGGAAGGCACTATGCTGGGCCAGAAGATTACGCCCATTGCCTCCTGCGGCGTTTATGTGCCGGGGGGAAAGGCGGTCTATCCCTCCTCGGTGCTGATGAATATTGTTCCCGCCAAGGTGGCTGGTGTGGAAAAAATCCTGATGGTCACGCCGCCGGGAAAGGATGGAAGGGTAAATCCCAACACTCTGGTGGCTGCTGTGGAGGCAGGCGCAGACCGGGTGTACAAGGTGGGAGGAGCCCAGGCCATTGGGGCCCTGGCCTTTGGCACAGAGAGTATTCCCAAGGTGGATAAAATCGTGGGACCCGGGAATATCTATGTGGCTCTGGCAAAAAAATCTGTGTTTGGCCATGTGAGTATTGATTCCATCGCAGGCCCCAGCGAGATTCTGGTGCTGGCCGATGAGACAGCCAATCCCCGGTATGTGGCCGCGGATCTTTTATCCCAGGCAGAACACGACGAGATGGCCTCGGCGATTCTGGTGACTACCAGCAGAGAGTTGGCTCAAAAAGTGTCAGAGCAGGTGGACCAGTTTGTGGAGCAGCTTTCCAGAAGGGGAATTTTGGAAAAATCACTGGAAAATTATGGATACATTCTTGTGGCGGACAGTCTCCAGGATGCCATAGACGCGGCCAACGAGATTGCCTCGGAGCATTTGGAGATTGTCACAAAAGACCCCTTCTATGTGATGACAAAAATTAAGAACGCAGGGGCAATCTTCCTGGGAGAATATTCCAGTGAGCCTCTGGGGGATTATTTTGCAGGCCCCAACCATATTTTGCCCACCAACGGCACAGCCAAATTCTTCTCCCCCCTAAGTGTAGACGATTTTGTGAAAAAGTCCAGCATTATCTATTACTCCAGGGAGGCTCTGGAAGCTGTGCACCAGGATATAGAGGCGTTTGCCAAGGCGGAGCATCTGACTGCCCACGCAAATTCCATAGCAGTGCGATTTGAATAGAAAAGGAACCAAGCAGTACTTAAAATAAGAGGATGGATTATGGAGAGAGTTGCAGAGCTTACCCGTACTACAAAGGAGACGGACATTTTTCTTCGCCTATGTCTGGATGGCAGGGGAAAGGCGGAGCTGGCCACGGGGATTGGATTTTTTGACCATATGCTGGATGGCTTTTCCCGTCATGGCTTGTTTGATCTGACTTGCAAAGTAAAGGGTGACTTGTATGTGGATAGTCATCATACTATTGAAGACACAGGGATTGTGTTGGGAGAGGCTATCCGGAAGGCAGTGGGGGATAAAAAAGGGATTGTGCGTTTTGGAAGCTGCATACTTCCCATGGATGAAGCTTTGATTCTGTGCTCCCTGGATTTATCTGGACGGCCCTTCTATGTGTCGGATGTCCAGCTTTCTACGGAAAGGGTGGGAGACTTTGACACCCAGATGGTACAGGAGTTTTTCTACGCTGTATCCTATGGAGCGGCCATGAACCTTCATTTCCGGATGCTTTCCGGCTCCAACAGCCATCATATTATTGAGGGAATGTTTAAGGCCTTTGCCAAGGCTCTGGACATGGCGACCACCCAAGATCCCCGGATTGTGGATGTATTATCAACGAAAGGAAGCTTGTGAATATGACAAACCCATGGAATATCGGATGTATTCGTTTAAAACAGGGAAAAACAGAGGAGGGAAAGGACGGAGCTGTCCTGGCAAAATACTACAGTGACAACGGAGCGGATGAGATTTTGGTCTTTGATCTGTCTGACAGTGATGAGGAGCAGGAGAGAAATATCGGCGTTCTCAAGGAGATTGTCCGGGTAGTGGAGGTGCCTGTAAAGGCCGGCGGGCATATTAACCGGCTGGAGGATGTGAAGAAAATTCTCTACACGGGGTGCAGCAAAGCTATTTTAAATTATGGCAAGCAATCCAATATCGATCTGACGGAGGAGGTCTCCCGGCGGTTTGGCAAGGAAAAGATTGCAGCGGCTGTGGACAGCTCTGATGTGGTCAGTGCGCCGGCAGCTCTGGTGGAGGAGTATGTAAGTCAGCTAATCTACCTGAATGAGCTGAAGCCCTTTGTGGAGTGTGTGAAGCCACTGGACTGCAATATGGAGTGGGCGGAGTTTAAGCTTAATTCCGACGGCATGGTGACCGTGGTGGTGCAGGACTATAAAACAGATGAGGTACTGATGGTGGCCTATATGAATGAGGAGGCCTATCACACTACCATTCAGACGGGAAAAATGACTTATTGGAGCCGCAGCCGGCAGGAGTTGTGGGTGAAGGGAGCTACCAGTGGCCATTACCAGTATGTAAAGGAGCTGATGGTGGACTGTGATTATGACACCATCCTGGCCCGGGTTTCTCAGACAGGGGCTGCCTGCCACACAGGCAACCACAGTTGCTTTTTTCAGGATATTGCCAGAAGGGAATATCGTGACAGCAATCCTTTGAAGGTGTTTGAACAGGTTTACGGAGTTATCGCTGACCGGAAGATTCATCCCAAGGAAGGCTCTTATACCAACTATCTATTTGACAAGGGCATGGACAAAATATTGAAGAAGGTGGGAGAGGAGGCAACCGAGCTGATTATTGCTGCCAAGAATCCGGACCCGGAAGAGATTAAATACGAGATGTCTGATTTGCTCTATCATGCCATGGTGCTGATGGTGGAGCGGGGTGTTACCTGGGAGGATATTACCAGGGAGCTGGCCAATCGCTGACGGAAGATTTGTACTGCATCAAGAGGTGAGCATTTTTGAATTTTTCAAATCGGAAGCTTTGTATCGTTGTGATGATGGTTCTTTGGATTGTGGGGTGTCTTTTTTTCACGCCTGTATATACAACCGTAACCATGACGTTTGCAGAAGACCCTCACGGAGAGGTGATTACCACTGTTTTTGCAACCCCACGGGAACAGGTGACCCCTAAGGATGCCAGATACCGGGCAGTCTATCAGGGAGTCGTTCGCATCTCCTATTTTGAACTTCAATATGGACAGCACTGCGCATTAAAGCGAATTGATCCGCTGGATCAGTATTATAAAAGCGGTGAGCCCCTGACTCTCAAGGAAATTACCATAACCAAAAACGGGATTGTAACGGCCCGCCTTGGGAGCCAGGAGCTTTTGGCCTGCTTTACGCCCAATGGGGATCTGGAGCTTTTGGAGGGGGAGTCCTTTACCTTTCGAGTAACAGGGGAGGACCCACAGCTTTTCCCCACCACGGAGTTTCAGGCACTGTATATTCGGACCCCTCTTTCCGTAAGACTTCTGGGAGCCCTGCTTTTTGGTGGTGCAGTTGTGCTCCTGTTGTTTCTGGGAGGGTGGCTGCAAAGGAGAATTGCCGGGCAGAGCCTTTTTTATCGGTGTACTACCTGCCTGCTTTTTGGGGGAATCCTGTGTGCGGCTTTCTTGACGGTGTATGTGGGGTTTCGCAATCCCTTTTATCTGAATCCGGATGAGTATCACACCCTTGCGGTGGTGGACTATTATTTTTCTCATAGTATGCCCCCGGACATGCGAGACCCTGAGATTATCAATTCCTATGCTGTTTACGGAACCACACGCCACAGCGAGTGGAATGTGTTCTATTTTCTTACGGCAAAAATCGGGCAGATCTTTACGGACAAAATTATACAGGCCCGTTTCTTTACGTTGGCCACCTTTTGCCTGATGCTGGGAATTGCCCTGAAAAATATGAAAAAGAACACGGCGTTTCTCTTTACACTGCTTTTAACGCCCCAGATTTGGTATCTGTTTTCCTATTGTACCTCAGATTCTTTTGACTTTTTTATGAGCTTTCTGTGTCTGTATCAGCTTGTAGAAAAAAAGAGTATGCTGAATCAGGTGCTGGAAAACTCCTTCTGTAAAAAGCATATTTGGTATATCTTCCTTCTTGGTCTGTTGTTTGTCCAGATTTTGTGGGCCAAGCCCTCCTTCTTTCCGGTGCTGATTTTTATTTTCCTGATCCTGCTGTATCGGCTTATCCATCCGGAGGCCTTTGGATGGGAGGGAAGGCCGTGGAAGGTCATTGGACGGGAGGAGAAGAAAAAGGCCCGCAGGGCCTTGCTGGGCAGGTATCTGACTATAGTGGGGGTTACCCTTTTGATCTTTGTGGTTCGCTATATGATTACGGACTATCCCTATTATGGATTTGCCAAATATGACGTATACATGGAGATGCTGGAGAAGACAGCCCTCTATGGATATAAGTTTTCCACGCCGCCAATGGAGAGGGCCTATTCCATGAGCTTTATGGAGAAGGGAATCTCTCTGGGGGACTTCTTTACCCAGTTTGAATTTAACAAGAACCTGTTTCGAACCTTTTCTGGATTTTTTGGCTCCTATGCCTTTGGAGCGGCTGATTGGTATTATCTGGTAATGGGAGGGCTTTATCTGGCTTTGCTGGGGTATCTGATGTACAAGGCTGTTCAGGCCAAAAACGCCAGGCTCTGGTGGGAGATGGGAGCCGCAGTGGGAACCATGCTGATTCACTATGCATTGATTGTGTACAATGGGTGGGTGGTGGATTTTCAGCCCCAGGGAAGATACCTGGTTCCCATTTTAATTTATGTGGCGTATCTGGTGTACCGCGTGGACAGAAAGGGGGAGGACAAGGTCCTTCGGGCGCTCCTGTGCCTTACCTGTCTGTTCTCGTTGTACTGCTATTGTGCCATTGGAGTGTACAACCTGATTCCCGTACAGGGGATTCAGTCGTAAAAGCCTGTATGGTGGGGGACCTGAATGGGGATGGAGGATAACAAAAGCTTTATAAAAATCTCTGTGCGCAACCTGGTGGAGTTTATTCTCCGCAGCGGAGATCTGGACAATCGAAGAGGGAGCAGGGCGGATAGAGACGCTATGCTGGCTGGGGGGAGAATACACCGGAAAATCCAGCGTCAGATGGGCCCCCTCTACCAGGCGGAGGTTCCCTTAAAAATTTTGGTTCCCATGGGGGAGCTTAACTGCCAGGTGGAGGGCCGGGCAGATGGGATTTTCCCGGAGGACGGGGCAATCTATGTGGACGAGATCAAGGGGATTTATCGGGATCTACACTATGTGGAAGAGCCTGTGCCGGTGCATCTGGCACAGGCTATGTGTTATGCCTGGATTTATGTCAGTCAAAAGGAGCTTACGTCCATTGGCGTGCAGATGACCTATTGCAATCTGGATACAGAGGAACGAAAAATTTTTCGACAAACCTTTTCGGCAGACTATTTAAAGAAATGGTTTTGGGATCTGATGGAGGAATACAAGAAATGGGCGGTCTTTCAGCAGCGCTGGCTGGAGTGTAGGCAGGCTTCCATAGAGCCTCTGGTGTTTCCTTTTCCTTATCGGGAAGGACAAAGGGAGCTGGCGACCAGCGTATATCGTGCCATCCTGCGGAAAAAGCGTCTCTTTATCCAGGCGCCTACAGGGGTGGGCAAAACTATGTCTGCGGTATTTCCCGCGGTGAAAGCTTTGGGAATGGGACTGGGGGACAAGATTTTTTACCTGACAGCCAAGACCATCACCAGGACTGTGGCGGGGGAAGCCTTTTCCCTTTTGCGACAACAGGGGCTTCGCCTGAAAACTGTGGTTTTAACGGCCAAGGAAAAGCTGTGCGCCTGTGAGAGCATGGAATGTAATCCGGAGGCTTGTCCCTATGCAAAAGGCCATTATGACAGAGTAAACGAGGCCATGTTTGATTTGCTTACCCAAAATGGGGATGGCCAGGAGGGGGACGACTGGAGCCGGGAGGTGATTCAGGATCAGGCGCAGAAGTATCAGGTCTGCCCCTTTGAGCTGAGCCTGGATATGTCTACTTGGGCAGACAGTGTTATCTGTGATTACAATTATGTGTTTGACCCCCATGTGCATCTGAAACGGTTCTTTTCAGAAGGTGTAAAGGGGGAGTATCTATTTTTGATTGACGAGGCTCACAACCTGGTGGAGCGAGGGCGGGAAATGTACAGCGCCACCCTTTACAAGGAAGATTTTCTGGCTCTCAAGCGGCAGGTAAAGGGACGATGGCCCAGACTGGAGAAACGGCTGGAGAAATGTAATAAATATCTCCTTCACCTGAAACGGGAGTGTGAGGATTGCCAGGTACAAAAGGAGATAACGGTCTTTGCCCTGGGGCTTATGGACTTAATGGGAGAGCTGGAAAAGGTGCAGGAAGAGGCGCTGGAGGTGGAGCTTTCCGACGCGATCACGGAATTTTATTTTCAGGTCCGCCATTTCCTCAATATTTATGAGCTTTCCCTGGGAGGGACGAACGCCAAGAGAGAGCCAGAAAAGGAGAAGGAAGCAAAAAAAGGGGCAGAAGAGATAGGCGGGGATTATGTCATCTATACGGAGCTTTTGGAGGATGGACGGTTTAAGATCAAGCTTTACTGTGTGGAGACTGCCAGGAATTTGCGGGAATATTTGGATAAGGGAAACAGCGCAGTGTTTTTTTCCGCTACCCTACTTCCCATGCCTTATTATAAGCATCTGCTGGGGGATGAGGAGGATTATGCCATTTATGCGCATTCCCCCTTTTCCCAGGAAAATCGTCTGCTTCTGGTGGCACGGGATGTGAGCAGCCGCTATAGCAGGCGGGGGGCCCGGGAATATGAGCGGATTGCGGCCTATATTAACCAGACGGTTGAGAGTCATCCTGGCAATTACCTGGTATTCTTTCCCTCCTACAAAATGCTCCAGGAGGTGGTAACAGTTTATGAACACCAGTTCGAATGCTCTGAGGTGCGCTGTCTGGTTCAGCGTGCGGGCATGGGAGAAAGGGAGAGGGAGGAGTTTCTGGAGCAGTTTGCCAGGAAGCCATCCGGAGAAGGACTTCTGGGCTTTTGCATTATGGGAGGCATCTTTTCTGAGGGCATTGATTTAAAGCGTGAGGCACTGATTGGCAGTGTCATTGTGGGTACTGGCTTGCCCCAGGTATGTGGGGAGCGGGAGCTTTTGCGACAGTTCTATGAGGATCGGGGCATGGAGGGCTTTGCCTATGCCTATCAGTATCCGGGCATGAACAAGGTACAACAGGCCGCCGGTCGGGTTATCCGCACCCAGGAGGATCGGGGAGTGATTTTGCTGCTGGATGAGCGTTTTACCCAGATCTCTTATCAGAGGCTCTTTCCCAGGGAGTGGGAGAGGCATCAGGTATGCCGGCTGGGGGAACTTACAGGGTATTTGGAGGAGTTTTGGGGAGGAGCGGAGGGTCTTAGCTAGTGTTTTACAGAGTCTCGTACAGAGCAACAAAAAGGGGCATGGTGGCAATGCTTACCAGAGTGGTTGCGATATTGATAGCGCTCACATATTCTGGTTCCTGGCGATGGAGCTGGGCCAACTGTGTGACCAGGGAGGCGGAAGGGGTGGTTACAGCCAAAAACACCACCAGCATCACATAGGAGCTGTCTGGGCTAAGAGTGCGGGTTCCACTGCAAATAATAACCAGTAATATCAGTGCAGGGCAAAACAGCATGCGCAAAAAGATAATAAAATACAGGCGCTTTTGTTGGAGAAGCTTTTTTAGATCCAGGGCAGCAAAGAGCATTCCTGTGACCAGCATACAGATGGGACCGATGACAGAGCCCAGGGTTGACACAGTATCCAAAATCACGCCGGGCAGCCGGACACGTCCAAAAAAGGTAAGAAGCCCCAGCAAAATGGCAAAGAGGTTGGGGTTGCAGAGGATCTTTTTCCACGCTATCTTTTTCATTCCTGAGAACAGGCAGATGCCGTGGGTCCACACAAAGAGATTCTGGACAGTTAAGTAGGCACTGGTGTAAATGACCCATTTTGTCCCTAGTACAGAGGAAACAATGGGAATAATCAGGCTCCCTGCATTGGTGTAGATAAGAGAGCACTGCTCTGGGACGCTCAAGTGCCAGAGTCGCCCGCCTGCCGTGGCAAGTAAAATCATGAGAATATGAGCCACTGTGGATGCGGCAAAGGCCAACAAAAGCCCAGAGCTGACAACCGGGGAGTATTCCATCTGAAAGGAATCAAAAATTACCATGGGCATCAATAAATACAGGCTGAGCTTGGAAAGAACATAGCTGTCCTGAGGTTGAAAAAGTCCCCATTTTACCATGATATAGCCCAGAAGTATTATGAGAAAGAGCTGGGCTATTTTTTGTGCAAGTAAAAGGCTGATCATAGACGTTACTCCCTTATTTTTTCTAAAGAGACTGAATTTCCCGGTGCCAAAGCTGACACTTCTACTTCCGAAGCTTCAAGGACATGGCAGGGATGTAGGAATGGCGTTTTAAGCTGTCAAGCACGTCCTCCCGGAAAATACTGGAGGAAAGTCCGGCCAAATAGGCGGTCCCAATGGTGGAAAGCTCTCCGGTTTCTGGAACCTGTATGACGGCATTCAGCAAATGGAGTATCCTGTTCTATACATTTTACCACATCCAAGATTTGAAAGGCAATGAAATCCAGGGCAGCTCGGATGATTTCTGGCTTTCCTGTAAAGGCGGGGATTAGGACAGTAAGCGGTTGCCTTAGCAAATAGGAAAACTGCCAGGGTAGTATCTTGAAGAATCCCGGAAAAGCCAGTAAAATCAATGATTGTACGGCTCAATGAGGTACTTACTACACCATTTTTGAAAGAGCCTTGAAATGACAATTCCCAATATAAAATAGATTCCGGAAAAATATGATTAAGCGACAGCTTCCTTTTATAAAAAGGACTGCCGCTTTTTAGGAAGATTATGTACCTTGTGCAAATGCTCATGTACGGTAAAGAAGTAAGCAACCGAAAACAAGAGATAGACTCCCAGCATTATAATTTCTTTTTCCTGTTTTTTTACCTGTTGGCGGAGCTGGATGAGTTCCTCGTTAAGCGTCATAGCGCTTTGTGGTGTCTGTGAGCCAGCTC
>JAAWAC010000017.1 GCA_022791975.1 Lachnospiraceae bacterium
CAACAGCACAATCAAAGTATAATTCATGGTATTCCTCCTTTTTCTTCTGGAGGAGCCCTCATGCCATCCTCTTTCTGCCCCCTCTCCTTTCCCGGAAAAATTGCACGAAAAAGGAAGCCCGGAATACTACCAGGCTTCCCCAACGTTCGATTTAGAATTTTACGAGTACAATTTTCCCACTTTTATATTGTAATGTCAATGGAAAGTTTTTTGAGCTGGAGGATTTATCGAACGTTCAATCCGTCCACCCCAAAAATGAGCGCCGTCAACCTCTCAATCCCAACCCGGAGATCCGAATATACGCTGTCCTTAGAAATATTCTGTTTATCTGCAATCTCCTTGGCCGAAAGCGTATCCTCAGCCATATACATATCCCACACCACATTGTACCGGCGCAAATCGAGTTCCCTATTGGCGGATCTATCACAATAGGAATAATATAGTCCAAACATAGTTTCGATATGAGATACAATAATAGCAGTCCTTGTGGCACTGTTTTTTATGCTCTGGATGATGACCTCGTCATTATAGATAGACATCATGGATTCCAAAATATCCAGTGCAGACTCTTCCATCTGTGTTCGGCCAAAAACAGAATTTTCTGCATGCTCCTTTAGCATGTGATAATTCCGCAGAAGCAGTTTGGTATTGCGAAGCCGCTTGTCGGCCCGGTGGCTGTACTCCTTTTTACGCTCCTGCTCGAAAGTCTTGAGCGCCTCCCTTGCCCCAATCGCTGCTGCTTTCTCATATATTTCACGCAGTTCTGTAGCTGAGAGACACACAATCTTCTCTGGTTTTGATTCTTCCTCAGCTTTGCGTTTTTGTTCCCGGACCGGCCATTCCGCATGAGCACGCAGAGCTTCTTCTACTACTTCGGGTGTAACTCCCATTTCTGCGGCAATCCTCTCGGTTCTCCAGCCGGCCGATCTGAGTGCCGCCGCCTTCCCGTCATCAATATTTTTGTTGTCTGTTTTCATGCAATCGCCCTCCTGATTCTATTTCAATTTCTATCAGAGTATGATATAATCTAATTGTCTGTTGGAGGGTTGCGAAAGCACTCTCCCTTTTTACTGCCCCAAAAGCGTCTGCAGATATTCTTCCATGGAAATCTGCCCCGGAAGATTATGATCGACAGCCTCTTGTGCTGGTACCGGTGCGTCTGCGCTTCTACGACTTGTATGTAGGGTAATCAATTTCCTTTTATAGCAGACTGGCCCATATCCAAGTTCCCTGCTCTTTGGGTTCCTTAATTTTCTACCACAGATTGAACACTTCATAGTCCTTCCTCCGCCAGGTGCCGCCTTATGTACTGTCGTATGATCTTTGTAACCGCCGCCGGCTCCATCCGCATTTCAACCGCAATATCTTCATCCGTCCACCTGGCTCTTTTCAAAGCTATAATTTTCCCAAAATCAGTACGCTTTGGAACCTTTTCCTCCGCTTTTTCTTTTATCTATTTCGGTTTGGGGGATTTTGATACGCTTTTTGTCTTAGCCATTTGCCCCCTTCCGCATGGCACATTCCGAACATAAGGCGATGGCTCCCTGCTGAAGCACTACTGAAAGAAGCGGTGTCTTCCAACATTCACACCTGCACTCTGGGCATTTGGTAAGTTCCCAGCCATCCCGTCCAACAGGAATGTTCTTTTTCATAGGCATCATGGCGTATCCGCCTATTTCCTTCGGTCCTCTTGGCCATATCCTAACTTTCATGATATTCCTCCAACTTATCTAATTCTCCTATCTCTACATAAGCCACTTCTCAGTAATCCTTTGGATGTACCCTGTTTTTGTTTTCGCTGGCCAGCGGCTCCGGCCCCCTTTCTATGTAATTTTCAGTTTTAGTGAAACAAAAAAACCATTAACTAAATATAGTTAGTGGTTTTTATATAATATCTTTTATATGACATCTCTAAGCCATTCGCTTGGTATTTTTTTCGCCTCAGCGTTAGTCCAATGTATTTCTTTTCCTCCGATAGTCACTGTTACAAATTCACTTTGTCCTAAAATCTCTTTCAATATCCCAATTCTGCAATCTCGATTTTGTTCCTTATAAGATGTCATTTCATAACACCAATCTCCAATTTCAGGCTCTTCATATGGCACATACTGCATTACAGAACATAATAGATCTACCAATATATCATGCACCCTATCAATTTCTAACATAATAATCACCTTTTATTTAGGATACCGCTAACTATATTCAATTTTCAAGGTACATTTCTAAATTTCAGTTTAGCTTGCATAAAATAAATTTTTATGATATTATAAAAACCTATTAAAAATAGCGATATAGCTCAATGGATAGAGCAACCGCCTTGCGAACGGTGAGATGTGGGTTCGATTCCCACTATTGATTGCAACGACACCTTTATGGTGTCTTTATTTTTTACTCTGTTCAAGATCTACTCCTCTCTAAATCCTAATCCTCTCGCCACTCCAGCGGCTCCCCGCACTCCTGGCAGTAACTCTGCCCCATCTCCACTTCTGCCCCACATTCTGGACATTCGTAACATACTATATTTTCATCCATTTTTATTTCTGCCATGTCACCCTCCTAAATCCCTAATCTTCATCATCAGTATTCATCTCATATTCTTCCTGCGTAATAACCCGAACGCATTCCGCAGGTACTCCCATACCAGACGCAACACTCTTTTTTTGATTTGATACATACGCCTCAAAATCATTATTAAGCATTTTCAGATTTCCGTCTACAGAAGTACGCATATACCCAATGCTGCCAATACCTCCATACATTTCAGAATCCCTAATCTCGTAGAAAACGCTCACTGTGACACTAATTTTCTTATGATCTTCCATCCTGTTGCCTCCTCACCCCCTTATCAAATAGCTATCCTAGCCTTCAAGAAGAAACTGCCTTTCCTCCAGCCTCTCAAAGACCGTCTGCCCAATGGACGTCTCTATGTAGGGCAGGAAGATCTCCTCGAAACGCACCATTTCGATATCCAAAAGCGCCATCTGGGCCTCTACCCAGTCCTTGAGGATCCGCCAGGCCACCCTCTCTGCCTGCTCCCTAGTATCCTTGATCTGCTTCCTGGGATTTTCCCTTTTCTCCTTTTTCAAGACTTCCAAGCATTCATCCACTTTGACCGGGAGCCGGACTGGTATCTGTTGCATACCAGTATCAATCAAAAATGATAGCCCCGTTATAGTTTCTCCCTTATAATTCTTCATGATAGACTTTGCTTTATGCTTCATCAAAATAAATTCGATCTCCGAGACTGTCTTGAAACTGTCAACCGTTGTCGTATAATTTAAAATTGCCATGTATCTCCTTTCTGGATTAATGTCCTAAATCTTAATAATCATAATCAACATTTGGGCTTCCGTCTGCAGTAAACTCATATTGCCCACCCATATTTGTAATAGTTCTGAACAGATCCCCTTTTTCACTGATGTCATTTTTAATCGCTAGTCTAAGGGAATCTTCAATATCATTTAGCAATTCTTCGGTTTCCGCTTCAATTACATGATTAAACTCTACGATTTCACAGAAATAAAATTTTCTTTTCATGATAGACTCCTATTTTATTTTTTAGTTTAGCGGAATACCACTCCAAGAACTTCTCCCACCCCATACATATCTGAAATAGAATTTCTGCCTTGCTACAATCATGGGTTACAGTTATGCACCCTGAAAACTTTCCTATGTTCTCAACATCTTCTTTTGTTCTATCTTTCGGATATTCATCTAAAAATGTACTCCCGCACATTTTACATTTACAAAATAATATTGGTTTCATCCTATTGTCCTCCTAAATCCTAAGCTCATCCCCCCAGCAATCCCACCCGGGAGCCTGCTGCCGGGCAAACAGCTCTATATACCGGAGCCCCTCCGTCCCCATCAGCTCCATGATCCGCTGCCTCACCACATCTGGCTTTTTGCTATGCGCCTCTATTGGTGCATCAATTATCTGGTGGATGTCATGCCGTTTTACTATCTCCGAGGCTTTTGTACCCTTGCTTACTGCCAGCAGACACACCTCCGCATTCGCCCGCGTATATGCCCCCATTCCCCAAAAATAGGAGTTTGAGCGCTTATTTCTCTTTACCCATACAAATGCAGCTGTTTTATAGATAAATCCCCAAGCCTGGATTACCTTCAGGGCCTCCCCAATATTGGGAAATGTCGCCCAGAGGAAGAGAATTGCCTGGTCTGTGCAGATATCCCTCACCGGCAACCTGCATATATCTTCTGTGCGCATTGTCTCATAGTGCTGACGCGCCATCCCTCTCTTTCCCTTTTTGCTTCCCTGCTGCCTGTATGCCCATGGAGGATCCGCATAAATCACATCATAATTTTTTGCTGGGAAGAAAATATCTACTTGAGACATCCTGATTCCTCCTTTAAATCTCCTCACTTTCGGCCATGCACCACACTATTTTCATCAAAGCATGGTAAATTTTTCTCTTTTTCTCATCCTTGCAAAAGTCGTAAGCCGTCCAAAGAGTTGCTAAAATAAAATTATCTATAAAATTCATAGGTTTTTACTCTCCATCCAATCGTCAATAGATATCTGGCCCTCAATATTTGGGTCCTCCATCCACCAAAGGAATACGTCATATCCGGATTTCCATTTTGTTTTTTCCCCTCTGCGTAAATGGCATTCAGCATCCTCCCAAATGCTCTTATATAGGCGCCTTTGTACTTCGGGAAATCTGCAAACTCTTTCCACCGCCCCTTCCCGGCCTCGGGGCATCCAACACACCCAACACGGTAGTAACCCATTTTATACATCGGATTATGGATAGGACACTCGGACCAGTAGTAATCCCAGATTTCGCAATCTGGCCAATCCAAGATAGGATTAAGTATCATATCAGCATTCCTTATACACCGTTCGGTTAAGGCCCTTTTCCTGTCATTATCATTAAGTAACATAACCTTTTCTGCTTCTTTTTTGCCCTTGGGTTCAATTTCGGTACGGTTTTTTCGCTTATTGCTCTCGGCCCATCTGACGCCAGTGGACACAAAACGTTTAGGAATAGAGTTTTCTTTAAGTATCTCGCAACAGTATCGTTGCATCCGGCATGGAGGCATTTTCTTTGCGACTATCAGGCGCCACATACTCAACATTGGCTTATGTATAGTTGCCTTAATGCACTCTGCCTCCAGGAACTTAAATCTCTCCCGGATATGATAGACAGTCGGGGGAGCATCCACGGTAGTATGGCTGTTGACAACCTCAAAGGGGACCCCGGACCTCCTAAAGAGCTCCAGCATCACATCACTGTCCTTGCCCCCTGAGTATACACACAAGAGGCAGGCCATAATAGTGGATACTCATCTCAGATGCCGTTCTTGTCCGCTCAATAGATTTCTGTTCCAGATCCATTTTCTTTCTCCTGCATCATGTCAAACAAGCTTATCTGACTTTCCAATTTATAATTCATCCAGACGATTTCTGTTTTTGATTTCCCACTCTCCGTTGTGCCGGCGTACCTCTTTTTGTCCCAGCTATGCAGATAATCGTTATACATCTCTGACTCATACCCGGAGATCATAATCTTTGCCGGACTCTGCAGGATGACTTTTAGCATCGCCTCATGGTCCGCATCCGTCATCTCATTCTTATACTGCTTCCCGTGTCGTGTATCCAGCAGATACGGCGGATCCAGATACATAAAAACGTTGTCATAGCAAAACCGCTTAATCACCTCCAGGGCCGGCCGGTGCTCTATCTGGACCATGCGCAGCCGCTCCGCCACATCAATAATCCAGCTCGGCAAGCGGTACCAGTTCCATATGGCATAGGCCTGCTCTCGACTATGTACATCATTTTTCCATCCAACTTTATAACCATTTGTCCGGAAACCATAGCCCTGCCAGCACTTAATCAAGAATCCTGCTGCCCTCTGATACCGGCTGGCATACCGTGTTTGCTCTGTACCCTCAAACTGCTGCTCATATACTTCCCGCGAAAATGGTGTAGTCATCACCAGTCTGGCCAGCCGCTCAGAATCTTGCTGGATGCAACGGAAAAGATTGACCACATCTCCATCCAGATCATTTACTGTCTCAATAGCAGACATCGACTTATTAAACAGCATCGCCCCACTACCGAAATACGGC
Organism: Lachnospiraceae bacterium; assembly: GCA_022791975.1. Lineage (GTDB taxonomy): Bacteria > Bacillota > Clostridia > Lachnospirales > Lachnospiraceae > RGIG4284. The sequence continues at coordinate 6,100 of JAAWAC010000017.1, forward strand.
TCCACATAGCTATGATGTGGCGGTATCAGCTCCGCCAGCCGGCCCGCAATCCGCCACTTGCTCCCCGGATATTTTAATACCTGCCTCATCTCTTATCTCCTTTGGCCTCTCGCACTGTTCGAATTCTATGACCCATACCCAGGGATTTGCATCCCATCCGTAATGGCTGAGATCTGCCCTCTTTAACGTGGAATTCCAAAGCTCCGCAAACATTTCTCTTTGATTTTCGTCAAAATAGTCTGCTTTAGGATGCACATGGCTGTTAATACCTTCTTTTGCTACTTCTTGCTCATCTATTTTTTGTAACTTCTCAATCCTTACATCCGTGACCTTCAGCCAGATTCGGGCCGCTTCCTTCGGCATGTGGATAGAGGGATACCATTTTTGGGTTTCAGCCAATTTTCTCGGACAACGTGCCCTGAAGATTATCCCACCCTCCGCATTTTTATGATGTGCCCACGTCTCCCTAACATATAAGATGTCACCAGGACAAATCGGGCAGGTGCGCTCTACCAGACTTAGCTTGTTTTTATGTTCCTTATCAGCATAGCTATGTACTGCATATATACGCTTGTTAGCGGTGTAAAACCTCATATCCGGGACGGAATAATCATCCCCGTCTTTGCATATCCGTCTTGTGACCGTTTTCCTTCCATCCAAAATCGCCCGGACCATCTCTCCATTAAATAATATTGGTAATACTCTCATAGTTCCAGCCTTTCTATGTTACACTCTCTGCGCTGCTCTCATCTGCTGCCACCCAAAACATTCTCGGTACCCGCCCAAAATCTTGCGACATAAAACAAAATGCGGGTATACCTGAAGGACCTCATATACTGCTCTTGCAATCCTTGGGCTGCCGCTGCCGTCGCTTGGCAGTGTACGGCTTACCTCAAATTTATTACCTGGAAAAATATTAATTTTCACTCTAATCCCCTTTAAACAACTAACTCTTATTTGCCTTCCTCACAAGTTCAATTTCATTAAGTTCTGGTGCAATGATACATCCTTTCATACCCTCGTACATTTCCTTCGCACCTGGATTCCCTCGCTCCACTTCATCTGCCATGTGACGCAGGACCAATACAATCAATCCTGCGTCTGCCTTCGCGTATGGAGATATGGCATTAATGACCTTCTCAGAATAATACTTCAAACCTTTTTCAATCAGTTTCATAGCCTCCAGAGTTCTTCCATCAGCAATTAATTTATTACCACGATTTACAAAACTACTCATTCTATCTTTGCCAAATTTCATTTTAATTTCGCCTCCTCTAACTCATTATTTTAAATGTCCTTCTATTACGATTTGCTCCATATTCAGAAAGTAAAAACTTTTCACAGTCTTTTCGTTCACAAGTCTTATGTTTAGATTCTCCGGTATATTCGCGGCATTCGTCGCAGTTAAAACATGGCTCCTGCATTTCTCCTGATCTAGATTTGTCCCATGATTGCTCTGCATTATTCAAGCAATATTCACACAAACAGTTGGTGCATAAAAAAACCGGATCTTTTACTTTTTCAAACAGCTGCTCAAATTGTGATCGGTGCGGTTTCTGTATTTCCATATTTTAATTCAATTCCTTCTAAAATGAGTATCGTATATTGTTTTTCCAACAAGCGGTATGGCTCCAATTCCGGTTCTGTCATAAATTTATGCCCAAACAGCTCTTTCATCTTTTTCCAGACGTCCCAGGGAACCCGGTAAAATTTGACCAGCCCCAGCGAAACCATCACATAACAATGCGCCCCAAACTGCTCATAAATATCAAGGCTCTTCCACTGGGTATCCGTGACCACGTTCTGGTTTATCCTGTCGGAATCTGTATGCTTCGCCTCAAACATGATGCCTGTGCCATCACACAGCACCCCTTTGTAATCCGGCTGGCCTTTTTTTGTGAAGCAAGCCACAAACCTTCCCTGTCCAAGGGATTTTATGGGCTTCATAGGTTCTGGTGTCTTTACAATACAAGCCATTCCCATTTCTTCGTAATATGCGCAAGATGCTGTAATCCACGACTCAAACAACGCCCCGTTGGCTCTGTTTATTTTGCCTGTCAGGCTTTTCCCAAAGCTACTATTTTCTACTTGATTCCAGTCTTTTTTCAACATACGCCTCCAAACCGCCATCTTTATAATGCTTATACAGTGTCTGCCATGGGATGCCTGTCAACTCTGCCACCTCAAGGATCCCCATTATCTTGCCCTTATACTCTACGCTTACACTATTGCGCCTATTGTTGCTATTGATTTTTGGGGTGACCCACCTGCAATTATCAGGGCTATACCCTTTATCATTTTCAATTCTGTCTATTTGGAGTTCTGGTCGGAACCCATGGCTCATGGCCCATGAATGAAAAGCCTCATAGCTCTCTTTCCATTCTTCACAGACAGTTATCCCCTTGCCCCCATATTTACGATAGTCCTTCGAATTTGGATTGCAGCATCGATCTTTTATGTTTGCCCATCTGCCATATAAAATTGGGCGCTTTCCATTTACCCTTGATATACCATGCGTTTTATGCGCTGGCATTTACATCACCCCCAAATATTTATCAAGAACTGCACCTATGCTGAGCAGCTTCGCCGTTCCGATACCACGGATCATCCCAATTTCTCCAAGGATTTTTTCAATGTTTACCGGTTCCGGCGTCGGCGCCTGTGCCTTCCCCCGGTTGAATCCCTCGCTTCTTGCTTTCTCCACACGGTCCTCAACGTAATGCACGAGCTGTTTATCTGTCATTTTCCGCATCTTCACAGCCTTTTCATGGATAATGTTTTCATCCGTTGTGCGCCTGCAGTTCCTTTTCTTTGCCATGACAATCTTCCTTTCCTCTCTTAACACTCTCCCTATGGCTGTGCCGGCGGTAATGTCAGCATAGCCCTCTCCGTTCTTGCCCCATTTACCCATCTATGTCACCAGGGCCTATCGTAATGCTGTCCGCCAACTCCGCCAGATGGGGAATATCCAATCCCAGGTCCCGACAGAATTTCTTGAAACATTCCTTGCACATAAATCCAAACTGTTTTGGCTGTTCTCCGCGCCTGGATCTCGCCAACAACGTAATCATGTCACTCTTTTTCAGCCGGTCCTTGCACTCAGCGCAGACATCATACATTTTCGCTTCCATCTTCGGACTTATCGCCGAGTGCTGAAACTGCTGCGGGAAATCTCTCCGCATTCCGTCTTCTCCAACGATAGGGAGCAGACTATCCTTCATAAACACTGGAATCCCTGACTTCTCACACCATGCCACGATATCCTCTATCCACTCTTTCTGGGGGATGATCCGGTTTTTTCTGCGCCCGGTTTCTGCACCGATAATTATCCAGTTGGGAGAAAATTCATCCCGCTCCCACAGGCGAAACGGCGCATGGATCGGCTCAATGCTCCAGAACGTATTGTGTGCATTTGACACAAAGCATTTATCTTCCGGCTTGGTAAGCGTGGAGCCATACCACATATTTTTACCCGCTGGGAGGATTCCGGCTGAATCAATACGCTCATATCTTGCCGGGTTCTTTGTGAGAAACAGGTAATTATGTATGGGGTACTTCCGGCAGATATTGAATATCTCCATAATCCATTCATCCGGCACCCAACTTCCGAACACATCCGCCATGGCGCCTACAAAAATATTGTTTCCCATCTTCAACTTTGCCGGAGTATCCAACCGGTACCGGTGCAGCGTGGGGGCGAATCCAAAGGGATATACAAGCGGATTCCCGGTTTCGTTCAGCATGGGGGCATCCAGCACATATAAGTCTTCTCCCCCATCGGCCGCCGGCACCAGGGAGTAATCCTTTTTTGCCATCTTATTAAGCCTTACATCGCCGGAAAATCGGGAAACCATACGCCGAGCATAGCAGTATTCACAGTTATGCCGACAGCCTGTGATGGGGTTCCATGTATGATCGCAAAATCCCTGTTTACTACGATTCATCTTTTTTCAACCTCCAATGCTTTCCACGGTTGTTGTGCCCTTGGACATATTTTTTTGGCCTTCCCCTTGCTCCATTTTTTTCCTCTAGCCTGATACAGCATCCCTTTCCGCCTCCTTTTCTGATATGTATCCCAAATACCTGTCTTCTTTCCAGATGATTCCCTTAAAAGAAATTCGCTGCCCACACTGGTCACAGTATTTGGGCTGGTAATTCGGACCGGCCCCCAGCGCATAGCCACGCCTGGGGCAATCCATATACTGATGTTCTGTAATGGCAAAGCTTATTGAACGCGTATAAAAATTCCTTTTCCGCATTTTTCACGCATTCTCACCTCACTTATTCACCAGCTTATTCTCAAGATCCCGGAAATCATATTCTCTTTGTTTAAAATTGTGGAACCGATTCTTGTTTTGAGGATTTTGACAAACAGTCTTATTCCCTCCCTTGTCCTGCGCTCTCGCCAGCCAACCACCCACAAACCTCTTGACCCCCTTCCGAGTTTTACATTTAGCAGGATTAGCTATGCACCATCCCCGCATCTCGTTGAACTGTTGCTTTACATCCACGTTTGGGTAAAGTCTTACGTATTCTGCGAATAATGCCTGGTCTGGCCTCCACTCCGTGCCGTCGTTCAGTATGATCGCCTCAACATCTGCTTCTGGCACCTCGTTGGACTGTTGCCCCGCTCCTGCTATCAGGGAAGGTCTTACGTGTCCTGCGATTGGTGATGAAACATCTGCTTCCGGCCCTGCGTCTTGCTCTGCAGGGCGTTGGGCAAAAGTATTTTTATTCTCTTTCTCTATATCTATCTCTTTCTCTATATCTATCTCTGTGTCACCGCTTGTAACAGTGCTGTCACATTGTGACATTTTTTCTTCCAGTAGCTTCTTATTTTTATTGGCCCTGCATTTCCGCATCCTTTCCGCCGATCCAGATTCGCTTCCTATGGATTCCGGAACCTCTATCAATATGTATTCATCAGTATCCAAAATTTCAAGCAGCCCATAGCTTTGTAAAAATGATAATGTAACATTTACATTGTCCGTATCCTCATTCAATTCCAAAGAAAGCTCTTCTGCAAATGATTCCTCCACACCCTCATAATACAATTTCCCTTCATTTTTCAAGGACAGCAGTAACATTTTCAAATAGATGATTGTATAGGTGTCACCTCCGGCGATCCTCCTTAATTTTTTAATGACCTTTGAATCAAACCAGCCATCCTTTAATTTTAGCCAGTAATATTTTTTCGCCAAGTGGCTGCCTCCTTCCATCCCCAGGGGCACAGAAGCCCCTGGTTTATTTCCTAACAGATGACTTTGCTCCCGTTCTCTGTCTTCACGACATCCAGGTTCTGTGGAAATCTGGCTTTCATCGTCGGGTCATGGGTGATCGCCATAATCTTAATCCCCTCATACCGCTGTTGGATGGTTTCAAGGGCGTCGCAATAAGCCTGTATTCCATCAGCGTCAAGGAATGGTGGCTCATCTATAAACAGCATCCCAAGCTGGATGCCAGCCGTAGAGGATTTTATCTCAGCAAGTGCCAATATTACGGAAAGTGACGCCTTTACCTTTTCCCCGCCGGATTTTGAAAGATACGGCAACGCCGACTTCCCATATTCTTCGATAAAAATATCAAGCGTGACGACTTCTTTTTTGGAATTGCCCTTCAACATCTTTTCTGTTTTGAAGTCAATCCCCATCTTTCCCCCGGTCATCTGCCCCAAGATTGTATTTGCCGTTGAGGTCAGCTTCGGGACGATCGTGCGGATAATCTGATGTGGGATGCCGTCCTGGCTGAACGCAGCTTTCAGGATGTCATAATCTGCCGTTTCCTTGGCCGCATCACGCTCCCTTCCCTGCAACACATCAATTTCTGCTTTCAGTTTCCCTATCTGCTCCATTTTCTGGGTCAATGCCCCAACATTCATCTGGAGGATCTTAATCTCCCCCTCAATGCCTTCAAGCTGTGTATCCAGGAGCTCGACTTCTGCCTGCTTCTCTGCAAGGCCGGTGGTCTTCAGGAGCTCCTTGGAAAGCTCAAGCTGCTTTTCTGACAATTCAGCGTCCAGCTCTGTGCTCTGCAGATCCAATTCGCTAAGCCGCTGCATAGCGTTAGCCAGCCTCTCCCGGATCACCGGCAGCTGTTTCTCCTGTTCAATCCAAGGAGCGAGCATCTGCATTTCATCCGAGACCTTTTTGTTTTCATCAAACGCGCCCCGGTACTGCTCCAGTTCTTCCTTTGCCCTGGATGCCTCTGTATTCGCCTCTGCAAGCCTTTTTTCAATATCTGATATATTTGACCGGGCATTCTCTACGGAAGCCTGTACAAGGGCAATTTCACTTGCCTTCTTCCTTACCTGCTCTGCCTTTGCTACATAAGGAAGAAGTTCTGAGCAAAGTCTTTCCGCTTCTGCCTTTTTGCCTGCGTCATACGGTATGCTGTCACGTTCGGATTCTGCCGCCGCTACTGAGGAAATACGCCGTGCAAGAATGTGTTCCAATTCTGCTTTCTTTGCCTGGTATTTCTCTTCCTCTTCCTGCAACATCCCCTTTGATGCTTTCGCTTTAGCCAAAAATTTGCAGTTCGCTTTCTCGATATCGATACACCCGCAGTCGTCAGAGAGGATAGCAATATCCTTCCCAAGGAAATTCCGTGTCGATATGATCTGGTCATTATTCGCCTCGATCTCTCTTTCACTATCCCTCTGTGCCGCTTTCGCAGCCTGAACTTTATGCTCTGCTTCCTGATGCTTCAATGCCAACTCCTGCATACCATCCAGAGAAGACCTGACGCTCTGATATTTCTCTGCATTCTGAAGGATTTCCGCATCCCCAAATGTATCTTCATGCTCCGCAAGCCGAGCCTGCTCCCTCTGCAGCTTTGCTTTTGCTGTCACAAGTTCTGATTCCAGGGAAGAAACCCTTGTTATAGCCTTCGAGACTTCCAACTGCTTTGAGCCAAATAATGCAGATTCTTCAATCAATTCTCTTTTCCTTGCTTCCAGCTCCCGGTACCGTTCTGCCTTTTCCATGACTGCCTGCTCCGTATCAAGCACTGCCTGGCAATTCCTGATGATCTCCGATTGAGCACCCCTATTTTGCCCTGTAGCAGTCTTTTTTACCGTCAATAATGAAATAGACTCTGACAGCTTATTGCACCGTTCCTGGGCCTCCTGCAAAGAAAGCAGCTCCAG
>JAAWAC010000018.1 GCA_022791975.1 Lachnospiraceae bacterium
ATTTTAGTAGCTTCATCATACGCCCGTGAGTGCAAAGCTTAGCCCACGTCGTTTCCTGCATTGTCGATGCCGGATTCTTAAAGTGCAGGTGCTCTAAGGCCGACAGCTGCCATTAGGCAGCGTATGCTAAATTGTCTTCAGCGTTTATATTTAGATTTGCGATTTGACGCATCGCCTGCGGATAGCTTCACCAGCTGCAAGACCCCCGTCGAAACCAGTACAAGCCCTGACTGGATATTACTTTTGTGACTATCATTATAGCGCAACTTTTATCCACATGCAAGTGTTTTAGTATAAATTCTTTACCTTAAACTCTTTTTCTGCCTCCCGGCGCTGGTCCTTTTTGGCAATGTCCTGGCGCTTATCATAGAGCTTTTTCCCTCGGGCCAGACCGATCTCCATTTTTACCAAGCTTCCCTTCAGATAAACTCGCAGGGGTACCATGGTATAGCCCTTCTCCGCCAGCTTTCCACTGATTTTGCGGATCTCAAACCCATGGAGCAAAAGCTTGCGCACCCTTAGGGGGTCCTTATTGAAAATGTTTCCCTTTTCATAGGGGCTGATATGCATGCCGTACACATACACCTCTCCCTTTTCCACTTTGATAAAGGCTTCCTTGATACTGCATTTTCCCATGCGGATAGACTTTACCTCTGTGCCGACCAGGGAAATTCCCGCCTCATAGGTATCATCAATAAAGTAATCGTGATATGCCTTTTTGTTATTGGCAATCAACTTTGTCGTCTCCTTGCCCATAATTCTCCTCCTCACAAAGCACAAAATCAATGGTCCGGTTCATCCTGTCCGTGTGGGATACCCGAACGTTCACCCGCTGCCCAAGCTTAAACGCCCGGCCGCTGTCTCTTCCCACCAGCTCGCAGGTTGCCTCCCGGTACTCGTAATACTCTCCTTCCAGAGTCTGTACATGCACCAACCCTTCCACAGTATTAGGCAGCTCCACATAAAATCCATACCCGGTTATGCCGGAGATAACACCCCTGTAATGCTCTCCCAGGTGTTCCTCCATATATTGGACTTTCTTTAGCTTTTCTGTCTCCCGCTCTGCCTCCTGGGCCCGGCGCTCCGTGTCACTGGATTGCTTCGCCACCTCTGGCAGTCGCTTCTCATAATGCAGCTGCTTTTCCTGATTCATTCGTCCCCGCAGCACATCCTTGATAATCCGGTGAATCTGCAAATCCGGATATCTGCGAATGGGGGAGGTGAAATGACAGTAATGTCTGGCTGCCAGTCCAAAGTGGCCCGTACAATCCGTGGTGTATTTCGCCTGCCGCATGGAGCGCAAAGTCATGCGGCTAAGCATGGCCTCCTCCGGCGTTCCCTCAATACCGTTTAAAAGCTTTTGCAGCTCCTTGGGATGGATGCCCTCCCCATTTACATGGATGGAATATCCAAAGTTTCGGATAAAAACTCCCAGCTTTTGCATCTGAACCAAGTCCGGGGCTTCATGGGTCCGGTATAAAAAGGGCTGCTCCTGCCAATAGAAATCCGCGGCCACCGTCTCATTGGCAGCCAGCATAAAATCCTCAATGATCCGGGTAGCTGTCGTTCTCTCATAGGGCTTTATCTCCACAGGTACTCCCTGCTCATCCAGAAGAATCTTGGCCTCCGGGAAATCAAAATCCAGGGATCCCCGTTTCTGACGCTCCCTGCGCAAAAGCTCTGCCACCTCTTCCATCAAAAGGATGTCTTTCACCAGAGCCCCGTATTCTCCCTTCTCCGCTTCCTGGGGACCATCTAATACCTGCTGTACCCCCGTATAGCTCAACCTCTGATCCACTCGAATCACCGTTTCTGCTATCTCATGCTCCGTGACTCTTCCCCTTTGATCCACCTTCATCAGGCAGCTTAAAGCCAACCGATCCTCCCCTGCATTTAAGGAACAGATTCCATTGGACAATCGGTGGGGAAGCATGGGAATTACCCGATCTGCCAGATAAACACTGGTTCCCCGGGTACAGGCTTCCCGATCCAGGGCACTGCCCTCCTGCACATAGTTGCTCACATCTGCAATGTGCACCCCCAAAAGATACCCGTCTTTCTCCCGGGAGATGGATACGGCATCATCCAGATCCTTGGCATCCTCCCCATCTATGGTTACCATGGTCCAATCCCGCAAATCCCGTCGTCCTGCCATGTCTGCCGGACAGATGGCAAGAGGAATCCGCTCCGCCTGGTTTAACACCCGCTGGGAGAATTCCATGGGCAGCTCATAGGCCCGAATCAGGGCCAGTATATCTGTCCCCGGGTCATTCACATGCCCCAGAATCTCTGTAATCTTCCCCTCTGGCTTTTGGCCCGGCCGCCCGTAATCCGTAAGCTCTGCCACCACCTTATGGCCCGTAACTGCTCCCTTAGCCCGCTCTGCCGGCACAAATATATCCTGGGTGATTCGGGGATTATCCGGCTTTACAAAGCCAAAATTTTTACTTTTTTGGAAGGTTCCCACCACATACGTGATACTGTGGCCAAACACCTGGGTAATTTCCCCCTCTGGCCGCTGTCCCTCCCCAGGCTGAGAATCGGGATTTTTCAGAATCACCTCCACAAAATCTCCGTGGAAGGCCCCATGTACATCCTCCGGGCTTACAAAAACATCCCAGTCCATGCCCTCCACCTTAACAAAGCCAAACCCCTTTGCATGGCCGCAAAAGGTACCGGAAAGCTTCCGATTCTCTTTTCCCATTTCCAACGTCTTATTTTCCATTCTCAACCATCCTGTCTTACGATAACAAAAAGCACCCTCGCCGGTCTACAAGAGTGCTTTCATCCACTAGAATACATTCAGATTCAATATGAGGGCCAACACAATAAAAGCAATCGCCAATATCTTGGTCCATAAAATCTTCTTTCCTTCTACGGAACGTCCCTTATTCTGCTCCCAGTAAGAATTTCCTCCGGCAATGCTTCCCAGGCCTGCGGATTTTCCCTCCTGAAGCAGCACAATAATCGTCAGCACAAGCGCATCTAATACAAATATAACAGTAAGCACCGTTCTTAGTATACCCACTTTTACACCTCCTATGGTCGAACACGGTTAAGCTTATCACAAATTCATGGAAATAGCAACCAAAAATTCTCCTTTTTCCAAAATTTTTCCCAAGGTTGACTTTTCTCCCGGCTTGCTCTACAATTCCCATGTAGCACCCGATTTTGGTGCTAACAAACCTGCGGAATGGAGCGATTCACTATGGTACAAAAGAAGCAAAAGATTCTGTTTCTCTCAGTAATTTCTTTCTGGTTTGCCCAGTATGTCTATATTCCCTTTCAGACCCCCTACCTCTCTTCCATCAAGGTCAGCGCGGACTGGATTGGCATTATCATCGGCACCTATGGAATTTCCCAGATGCTGCTGCGTTTGCCTGTGGGCGTCCTGGCGGACAGCCGCAACCGGCACAAACAGTTTATTATGATTGGGGGCCTTTCCGCAGCAGCTGCCTCCCTGTTTCGGGTGATTCTAAATAACCGAACAGGTTTTTTCATCGGAAATCTTTTATCCGGTCTGGCCAGCGCCATGTGGATCTCTTTTATGGTTCTGTACATGAGCTATTATCCAGCCAGGGAGCAGCAAAAAGCCACCAGCCGGGTAATTCTGGCCAACAACGCAGGAATTCTCTCCGGCTTTATTGTCAGTACCCTTCTCTATAACTTGGTGGGCATGCAAGTGATCTGCCTGTTAAGTGTGGTTGGCGGTCTCCTTACCATGTTTCTCTCCTTCCTGCTGCCTAAGGGGGAGGATAAGCCCTGTAATCTCACCATCCCTCAGCTCTTGTCCGTGTGTGGCCAGAAACGCCTCTGGCTCTTTTCCCTCTTTGCCCTGGTGCAGCAAGGTGTACAAATGTCTACCACTATGTCCTTTACCACGCAGATCCTAAAGGACCTGGGAGCCGATTCCCTGATCGTGGGCGGCGCCTCCGTTGTCTACATGCTGTCGGCCGTGGGATGCTCCAAATTTGCATCCACCAAGCTTTGCACCAAACTGTCCCCAGGTAAATGGATCTCTCTTACCTTTGCCATAAACGCCCTCTATTGTGTGCTCATTCCCAGCTCTACTTCGGTTTTGCCGATTCTGGCTTTGCAGCTTTTGCCTGGTATGTCCACGGGAATTCTTTTCTCCTTCCTGACCTCCCAGGCCATGAAGCAGGTCCCCCCAGAGAAAAAATCCACTGCCATGGGCCTTTACCAGGCGGTCTATGCCCTGGGAATGACCTTGCTTCCCATGTTAAGTGGAGTCTTGGCCCAAAAGGTTTCCATGAAGGGTGCCTATCTGTGCCTGGCAGGTATTTGCATTGTGGCCAGCCTAAGTTCCATGTACTATTACCGAATCCAAAGCCGCTCCAGAAAATAGCGGCTTTGGAGGCTCAGCTCTTTGACCGCTGGGCCTCCAATAGTGCAAACAATGCCTCATCGCTCTGGGAGATCCACACATCCTCTTCCTCCTCGTTAAGCCCCAGATATTCCCGCAGGGTACAGGTCTCCTCGCTGAAATTCCACTGCCCCACATACTTGTCAATGTCCTCCAGCTCCACCTCTTTCGCCAGATACAACTCTTTAAACCGCTTCATTCCCTTTCTCCTTTCGTCTCTCTATGGCTCCATACACACAGAAGCCAGGACTCCCCCAGAAGCCCTTAGCAAATCTTCCGGCGCCAGCTGTAGCTGCACACCCCGCAGGCCGCCGCTTACAAAAATCTTTGGAAGCTCTTTGGCCCTCTCCTCCAAAAACATGGGAAACTGCTTTTTCATTCCCAGAGCCGTGCAGCCGCCCCGCACATAACCCGTCACAGGAGTCAGCTCCTTTAAAGGCAACATTTCCACAGATTTTTCCCCACAGACTCTGGCCGCCTTCTTTAAATCCAGCTCCGCCTCAATGGGAATCACAAACACATAGTAAGCCTTACTCTTTCCCACAGTCACCAGCGTCTTATAGACCTGATCATGGGGCAACCCCAGCAAATCCGCCACCTGAATTCCATCCAAAAATTCCTCACAGGCATAGGTGTAAACCTGATAGGGGATCTTCCCCTTATCCAGCATACGCATGGCATTGGTTTTTATCTCTTTTTCTTTTTTCCCCATCTTGTCTCTTTTCTCCCTTAACGCTCACACACCGTAACATGCACAGAATCCCCGAGATTTTTTCCAATCCTCATCCGGATATCCTTTCGTATACCAATCATATAACAAATACTGCCATCCTCATTTCGAACCCCCATATTTACAATGCTGCCATCATAGGGTTCTCCGTCAAAGGTGACGTGGACCTTTACCCGGCCCTTGCCAAACTCTTCCCGGATATCATAGGGAAACCGCACATAAGCGCCTCCGGTGTCCCCTGCAGAATAGATCTGGGATTCATACTCATATATTTTGGAAGCCATATTTTCTCCTTTTTCTCAAATTTATCATGAACATATTATAAACTTTTTCCACTTCTTTTACAAGAAATCTCCTTTATTATAAGACTCCATTCCAAAATTCTATCTTAACCCCCATAATTCCCGTCTAAAATTAACCCTGTTGTCCATGACTCCAGACAAAAAGCACCCCACAGAAAGCATTTCATAGCTTTCCGGAGGTGCCTTTTCCAGCTCCTTTTATTTTTCCAGAGTCTCCTCCTGAAGTCTGTCAAACTCTGCCATACATTCTTCTACCGTAGCACCATTTAACAGCTCCCGCACAATCAAACATGTGTTCCCCCACTGCTCCAGCTTCATGGAGGCATTAGAGCCGAGAACATACACATTCTCCTGTATTCGGTCATTCAGTGGTTTTAGCGCAGGAACACAGTCCACCTCCACATTTTTGGACGGGGAAATCACCTGATTGGTTTCCGCATATACCTGAAGCGCCTCATCGGAAACCAAAATATCCAAAACCTGCATGGCATCCTCTGCATACTCTGATTCCACGCCAACGGCCAGCCCAGTCATAGGCATAACCGGCATTTGGCCCCGACTACTGGGAAAGCCAATAACCTGCATCTCAAAATCCGTGGCTCCATAGGCAGTCTCTGTGTTGGCCGCACCCCAGTATGCCATCACGATGGGGGTTTTCTGGGCCAAAAAATCTGGCCCCTCTGCCTCAATGGCCTCACTCACATAGGCCTTCTTAGCATCAATATAGCCAAAGTCAATGAGCTCCTGCAAAAACGCAAAGCCAGGACGCATATAATCGCTGTATTTACTTTCCCCGCTGTTCAGGGCCGCGATTTCTGCCTCCGTATTTCCGCCATTGTATAAATCCGCATAGGCCTGGGCCAGGACAAAGGTCTCCAGCCACCAGCGGTTGGCCCCAATAGGGGTTTCAATTCCATTTTCCTTAAATACCCGGCAGCATTCCAAAAATTCTTCCGGAGTCTCGGGGAGGGCAAGATTATACTGGTCAAACATATCTTTGTTCACAAACAGACCGTAGGCTACCACTTCCTGGGGAATGGCCACCAGCTTTCCATCCACAATGTTGGCGGTTTTTACCACATCCCTGAGATTTTTTGCGCTCTCCAGCCCCGACAAATCCATCAGCTCTCCCTCGGAGCCCAGGGCCTGAATCGTGTCCGGATTTAGCAAATAGATATCATCCATGTGATTGCGCGCCCTGTCAAGGATAACATCATCATAGGTTTTATCCTGATAGTCTTCCGCCGTATAGGTAATATATTCCACCTTTACCCCCAGCTTTTCCTCTGCCATAATAACGGTTTTTTCCGAGGCAGTCCTGGCCACATTTTCCGCATTGGGGTTGGTTTTTTCCATGGGACTAAAGAGATTTACCACCCGCTCCTCCTCTTTCTCCACCACGATCAGATTTTTATCCTTTCCTTCCTTAGCCCCGCATGCCACCAGCAGAAGCACAGCAAGGCCAGCAATCATCAACCTTTTTATAAATGCTCTCATTTATTTCTCCCTTTCTCCGGTACACTGCCTTATGACCCTTTTTAACAATTCTATGTCAATAGGCTTAGCCACGTGAGCATTCATCCCCGCAGCCAAAGCCGCCTTTTCATCCTCCGCAAAGGCATTGGCCGTCATGGCAATAATGGGAATGGTCCTGGCATCCTCCCTCTTTAAGGCCCGAATGGCCCTGGTAGCATCGTAGCCGTTCATAACCGGCATCTGAACATCCATTAAAATGGCATCAAATTGTCCCTCCAGCGCATCCTGAAAACGTTCCAGCACCAACTGTCCATTTTCAACCACTTCACAGAATGCTCCCTCTATATCCAAAATTTCTGTCAGAATCTCCGCATTGATCTCATTATCCTCCGCAGCCAGAAAGCGCAGTCCCTCCAGACTGGTCTCCTCCCCGGACGCAGGCACAGTCTTTGCTCCCTGTTCTGCATGCATCCCCAAAACCTTTTCCCTCAATCCAGATACAAAAAATGGTTTTGTAAGGATTTCCGTGTTCTCCATCGTGAGAGCCGCTTCCATCCCTTCTGCGTCTATCTCTGCCAGGAATAAAATGGAAGCTTCCGGCAACAATCTGCGAATTTCCAGTGCCATTTGTCTGTCATCCAAGTCTGGTATTTTCCACTCCAGCAGAATCATCTCATAGGGAGCACCTTTCTGAGAGCTCTCCTCAATCAGCCTTATGGCCTCCTGCGAACTTAAAGCGATGTCTGTCAAAACCCCCGTGTCCTGCATTAGCATTTGAATGTTCTTGCAGGTCTCTTCGTCTGTGTCCACAGCCAACATCCGTGAGATTCCGTTTTTCTCCCAAAATTGCTTATCTACCTGCCCCTCTGGAATACGGAACTCCAGTTCGACCCGGAAAAGGCTGCCTTTATTCACCTGGCTTGAAACTTCAATGGTGCCGCCCATTAGCTCCACTATATTTTTTGTAATGGCCATGCCCAGGCCGGTTCCCTGTACCTTATTGGTGGTGCTGTTCTCCGCCCTGGTAAACGCATCAAAAATAGTCTCCAGATATTCCGGCGTCATTCCATACCCATTGTCCTCCACCTCAATGCGGATATGCTCATATTGACTAGAGCGCTGCTTTAACCCGATTATGCGAAACCAGATGTTTCCACCCTCAGGGGTATACTTGACCGCATTGGAGAGAAGATTGATCAGAATCTGATTTACCCTTGTCTCATCCCCCATAAGATACTCATGCTGAACACCCGTTACCTCCACAGAAAAATTTTGATGCCTCGCCTTTGCCATGGGCTGTATAATGGCATCCACAGAGGCCACCACGTCACTCAGGGTAAACATTTCGTAGCTGAGCACAACCTTCCCGCTCTCAATTTTAGAAACATCCAGAATGTCGTTGATAAGGCTTAGCAAATGCTGACCCGAAGCCATGATTTTTTTCGTGTATTCCCGTACCTTTGCCGGATTATCCACATCCATGGAAAGCAGGGTGGTAAACCCCAAAACTGCATTCATAGGGGTACGAATATCATGGGACATGTTGGAGAGAAAGGTGGTCTTGGAGTTGTTGGCAATCTGCGCCACCCGCAGGGCCTCCGCAAGCTGTCTGTTGTGGATTTCCCGCTCTATCTCCCGCTCCTTTCGGATTTTAATCTGCTGCCTCTGATTAAAATAATACAAAATACAGCACAGGAAAAACGCCACCAGCATGAAAATCACAACAATCAAAATACTCTGATTGACTGCTCTTCCCTCCTGCTGAATAGCCTCTATGGGCACATACCCAATAAGATAAATGGTGCCATCGTTCACCGACCACATATAATTCAGGGCATCCTCTTCTCGGATATCGTGGTAAAACAAGATATTTTTTCCCTCTTCCAGGCAGTTCATTACCTGCTGGCGAAGCTCCTGATCTTCTATGCTGTTGGCTCTGTAAAAATCTTCCAAATTCAAATGACCTGCGCTTCGCTTGCCCATTCCCTTGGGCTTCAGCACAAATCTTTCGCTCTCCGAATCCATGATGTAGAGCATTGCCTGCTTATTGTAGAATCCATCCGGTAGGGAATCATCCAGGGTGTCATAGACATATTCCACGTAGAGCATCCCGATTTCCTGCCCCTCCTTTACAACGGGACATTTCATGGAGTATGCCCATGTCCCCATGTAATTCAGATAGGATTGAGAAACCGCCAGGCCCTCAACGGTTCCTCCTGCCGAGAAATCCAATTCCGCCTCAGAAAATGCTTCCCCTGTATTGGAAACCCCTTCGGTCTCTCCTGACAGGATCAGGGACATTTTCACCATGATCTTATTTTTCTCATAAGTGCAAATATACTCCTCAGGATTCTCGGCCTTTGCAATCTCCTGGGCTACCAGCTTTTGAAATTCCGCCTCATTTCGCAAAATCGCTTCTATAGTACACTGGATCAGGTCCAGACTCTCACTCAGATTCTGTATGGCTGACGCGGACATTTCCGCCGATATTTTCCGTGCCACAGAAACTACCACAGTTCCTAATACGAAAAAAACTACGATAATAGAAAGAAGCAATGAAACTCCCCTGTCCATTTTGCCTCTCGATGTCTTATCCCTCATCTGTGTTCTCCGTTTGCTATCTCACCCTAATATTTTGAAATTATTATACTCCTCTCACTATTTTTCTGTCAATTCCTTTCCTCAACAGATCAAAATCCGTGCACCACAAACAGGCAGACACCACCTTTTCGGTACCTGCCCTGGGGCATCCCATTCCAAAGAGGCTTTTTACATGCTCCGTTTTCTAATCCACAGTATCCCCCATACCAGCAGATAGAGCAAAATATATGCCCCCGATAATCCCAGTATTCCCATGTACCCGTTTCGCAAGCCCACCGTATAACTTTCAGCCGTCTGTTCTGCCTCTATTGTTATATAGGTACCCTTTGCAGAGATTCCCAAGACCCGCCTTTCTACGGGAGCTCCGGCATTTACCACCTGCTGCCCCACATCGCGGGAAACCGCCTGATCCTGCCACTGATACCCCTTGCCAGCCGTATCCCTGTAATAAACCATATAAACTGTCCTGGTAGGATTCATCCGCCTGTTACGCCCACTGGCGCCCGTATTCTCCACCTGGACCGGCAACACCTGATAGGGCTGAAAAGTAAAGATACCCTTGTCCTCATAGCTGTCCGCCGGTAAAACGGCCCTAAGCCTTGTTATGGAAACGTAAATCAGGGTTACCGCCAGAATAAACAGCATTATACCTATGACAAAAAGAATGGATTTTAATCTTTGCATAAGCGCCTCCCCATGTTCGATTGCATAAAAGTGTACCCATCCCCCTCTGACTCAGCCTGGCTGCCTTTCCCAGTACCTTCCCTGTTTCTATCACAGCTTTGCTACTCTGACAGTCAGAAATACTCCGGATTCATAAAAAGCGCCACCAGACAGACAATTTCCCCCTCTGCATCCAACCCCCAGTATCCACTGTATACGCCATCTCCCATACCGCTGGAAAACAGTACGGCTCTCTGTCCACTTTTGGGCAGCTTCCACTCCAGAAAGCTTTCTCCCTGATTCTGAAACTCCGGATGGGCCTCATTGCTTTCCCGGAAAAGGGGCGCAAAATACTCTGTGTATTTGTTCTTCCCCGGATGCTCTCTCTCCCACTCTTCAAAAAATGTTCTGTTCTCCTCCGCAAGCTTCTCGTCCGCAAAGCAGGCAAGCCCTGTATCCACACCGAAGAAAGTAAAGACCCCTGGTTTTCCAAGCTCCTCTCGTTTCTTCCCCTTAGGCATGGCAATCTCATAGCGAACCGCCGCTCCCTCCCGGATCGGAAGCCTTGCAGCAGCAACCCTAATGCCGGCAACGCCAGAAAGGCACACAGACAGCTCCACCGGATAGCTTCCCGTGGGAATCCTTTTGTCCAGAACTGTCTCATATCGACTTCCCAGATAGGCGATAGGGTCCGCAAGCACCACTTCCCCAGTAGGAAAATCTGCCTCTCCTGCCAAAACCACCCGAATCTTAGGGCTCTCCGTAAAAAGCATCTGGAAAAAGTCTGTCGGATATGTCTCCTGGTTTAAAAATTTCAGATTCTTTTCAAAGGCAATCTGTGCCGGATGTTTTACTGGCTCCCGAATCTCCTTTCCGGTTTTCGTATCCACAAAGTATTTTCCACTCTTGTCAGAGCGAAATTCCAGATCCGTACCCATTGGCATATAGAATACATTCACCACCGTAGGTTCTATATTGGCCAGGGTATTAAAGTCCACAACCGCCATATTTTTCGCATCATTCACATATTCCTGGGAGTCTGTGTCTCCAAAAGCCACCCAGCCATTTCCATAGTCGCTCTCCTGCCGAAACAGCCATTTCAGCTTCGACGTGCCGTTTAGAATGGATTTGCTGACGATACTCCCGCCGGCACCCCGGATATAGGTTTTCATTTCCTGCTTTCTTTCCTCTGGCTTTTCTTCCTTCTTCTTTCCAAATAATCCCATATATTTTTCTCCTTCTCTGATTTATCGCCGCCAGACACCGAACAAACTTTTTTTATAGCGTTTTAGCGCCTCTCTGGCTGGTTCATATTCTCCCGCTGCCTTTAGATATTCCACGCCTTTTCCAATATCCTCCCGTACACCAAGGCCCTCAGCGTACATCATCCCCAAACCATAGTTCTTATATTTTGTCTCATTGCTCCTTTCCAGCAGCATCCGGCCCCGGGCCAGATCCTGCTCACAGCCATATCCTAAAAGATAACAGATGCCCAACAGATCATCATCCCATGCATCCTCCTTCTGCTCCAGATACTGCACTGCACGGGCATAATCCTGGGTAGCCCCCAGTCCCCGAAAATACATATCCCCGGCCTGACGGCAGGCGTAAGGGTCATTTCCATAGCTGGCAGTTTTCTCAAAGCACTCCAGAGCATAGGAGAGATTCCGCTCCACCACCTTGCCATCCCAGTAAATATCCCCTACAATGTGCCACCCGAAGAGATGGCCCTTCTGCGCCGCACGAAGGGCCCAGGGAAGGGCATCTTGGGCCTTATCCTGCTTGTAATAAAGTTCAAAGGCAAAGGCGTACATCCAGTCCGGATATCCCCGTTCTGCTCCCTTCTCTAGTATCTCCATCTTTTTCTCATAAACAGGGGGAATCAGATCTCCCCTTCCTATCCCATAATAATTGCAATAATTTCGACCTGCCAGACCCATACCCCCGGAAAAAGCCTTTTCAAACCAGGGGATACTTTTCTCCATCTCCTCCCGCTGCCAGTCATTCCATGCCGCCCGGGATGCAAACTCACTTTCTTTTCGGTCTTCAATTTCAATAATGTCCAAAAAATAATAGGTGTTCCCGATCAGATACTGACAAAACTGACAACCTTTTTCTGCCTTTTCGTAGATCACATTCCAGGCTTCCTTGATACTTTCAAAGGGCATGGTCTCCCGAAGCTTTGGGGTTAGCATATCCATCCGAAGGGCCCCCAGAACCGCCGCGGCGCTGCCCAGAGAGATTCCCTCACACAGCATGGCATAAGCCGCTGCTTCATTTTCCTCAAAAGGATGATATTCCCAGCTATAGCAATTCCCCGAAAAACAGCGGGACAAAAAATAGCAGGCATCCCCATCCCCTTCTTTTGCCGCCAGAAACAATGCATCCGCCGCTTTCTTCGCCTTGTCCCCATCATAGCAATAGTAGAGATCCGCGATGGCCTTGTCCACCACTTCATTAAAATACACTTCCATTACTGTTTCCTCCCTGCCTTACGGAGCTTTTTCTCAACTTTTTTCCATTCCTGTTCTACCTGAGCTGTAATATCTGTCCATCCACTCATCTCCTCCAAAAAGTCGCCATCCATATATTTTATCAGCCAGAATTTCACCTGTGCCACAGTTCCCTCCCTGGCCCAAAAACGAGAATCCCCGCCTTCCTCGTTATGGGTCCGCCATATCACCATTAGCTCACGCTCCCCACGGGGAAATATGTCAAACGCTACATTCCCCCACTCCAAAACCACCTTCTGATATTTTCCGTCACAGACCCCTTCCACAGCCAACTCCAGATCTCCGGCAGTAAAAAACTTGTGCTCATCATGCCAGCTTTCTCCATAAATCACCAACAGCTGATGCCCAAATGCCCGGACTCCTTCCTTCTGTGTGAAAAACTCCTGGTCTTCAAAGCTTTCCCAACCAGTGAAATCCGGACTGCCTGACAAAAACCGCCGGAACCATTCCTCCGCCTTATCTGGTTCTAACCCTTTATGACATGTGTCATTGCCTCCATCAGCCACCTCAAAAAATGCCACGAAAGTTATCTTTTCCTGATAAATACAGGCAATCCGTTTTAACGCTCCCCTTTCCTGGACAGGAATTGGGGGCAATATCTGGATCTGAAAGCTTCTCTCCCCTTCATTTTCCATCAGACTTTTTATCTGCTCCTGCAATCGCTCCATGGTGACATGGGAGCTCTTTTTGCCAAACACATCTGTGAGAATGAACTGGCTGACCGGAGGATTTTCCGGCTTTTTATCTGTTTTCACCAGATCCCGCACACCGTCCCATATTCCATACACACCAAAACAAACCATCCCCAGTCCAAGCACAAGCCGGACGATTCCAATCCCTTCTTTCATCTGGGCAAGTCCCATTACCATAAGACCTAAGCCAAGAAATGCCCCATATATTCCCAAAATCAGGGGGATAACGCGCAAGCGCCTTCCCCTTTTATCACATTTTTCTCTCAAGTTGCCTCTCCCCTCTTTTGTCCAGCAGAGTAAGATTTAGATATGTAAATTTCTCACGAGAATTATATCACAGATGGGGCGGTATTTGGAGTCAAAATTTCGATTTTGTTATTTTTCTAATGCCTATTCCAGCAGTTTCTTAGACATTTTGAGATTGACAATCTTATAACAAAAGATTATAATATCTTAATTTTACCAGACACATAAATGGAAAAATATTTTTAAAATGCGACAGCTACATGTCTCATTTGTTATGCTATGATTCATTTATAACAGAAGGAGTGAACCCCCATTGCAAATAGAGCGTTTGGTGCAGATGGTTTTTTATATTGTCAAGCACGGGCATGTTACGGCGAAAGAATTATCCGATTTTTTTCAAGTATCCACAAGAACCATATATCGAGATATCAATACTTTGACCATTGCCGGAATCCCTGTACTGTCTACCAAGGGAAACGGCGGAGGAATTTCCTTAATTGACGGATACACCATAGACAAATCCTTATTCTCCAAGGAGGAACAACAGCGGATCTATCAGGGTCTGCAAATACTTAAAGCCACCAGATACCCGGACGCAGAGATGGCCTTAAACAAAATCAGCGCTATTTTTAGAAATGCCAGGGAATCCCAATGGCTGGATGTTGATTTTTCCTATTGGGGAAGTGACGAAAAAGAAAAAATTAAACTTTCTGATTTACAATACGCGATTCTCAACAAACACATTATCACCTTTGTCTATGTGAATTCCGAGTTAAAAAAATCAGAAAGAGTGGTGGAACCTTTACGCCTGGTTTTTAAATCCCATGCCTGGTATATTGTCGGTTATTGCAGACGCCAAAAAGAAATCCGTATTTTTCGTCTGTCCAGAATCAGGCACCTTCAGATTTTACCGGAAATTTTTGATCGGGAGTTGCCTGGAGATTATGCCCTCACATCCACATGCAAGGAGGAATGTACGCTTCCCCTTTTCAAATTAAAATTTTCCCCTGTAATTGCACACAGGCTATATGACGAATTTCAGGAACATCAGGTTTGCCTACAGGAAGACGGATATTACTATGTTACGGTTCCATACGAATTAAATAACTGGACATTTCATTATCTTCTGTCTTTTGGAAAGTACGTAGAAATTCTTGAGCCCCCAATAGCTCGCGCCCTGCTCAAAGAGAGGGCTGCTGCTATTGTTAAAATCTATGGTTAACTTGGAGCAACTTTTAACAAAGTTACTATAAATACTATCATACCAGGAGGTAAAAGCATGGAAAAATGGTTATATGTTATGACAATTAAAAAGGGAAAATCATATAACAAGGTTACCAAAGCCGTCATTACGCGCCACGTGGAAAATTTGAGAAATTTAGATGCGGAGGGGAAGATCGAGCTCTGTGGTCCCTTCCAGGGTTATCCGGGTGTCGCCGGTATGGTGATTTTTAAAACCCAAAGCTATGAGGAGGCCGATGCCCTGTGTAAGCGGGAGCCCCTTGTGGCCGAGGGTTATGCAACCTATATCCTTGCAGCTTTGCAGGTCGCTGACAAGGATAATAACTATTTACTTCCCTAAAATCTGAACTTCAGTGGTCATGGGAAAAAGGCAAAGTTAACGTTTTCGAAACCGTCTGGGGTACAGCTTTGCAAATACAAGCGCAACAATCAAAACGAGAAAGCATATCCCGTACAAGATGAGAGCCTCTGTGCCCCTTTTACCTGTGTCGTTTCTGTCAAAATTTATATTTGTCATATTTCCCATGCCATTTTCTGGCGGTTGCTGACCGCCACCCGGCATTTTGCCCTCAAAACGGGACGGATCAAAGTCCTCCGGAGAGCCCTCATCCCCCTTTCGGCTCTGCATATGATCCCCCATACTCATACTGCCCATCACACCCAAATCAAGGTGCGAAGCATCGATCAGCGTATCCGAATCTCTCTGCTCCTCTTCTGTGGATGGAATCATTCCCTCAATCTGCCTGCTTATGGACTGACCACGAAGCTGTACCACCTGGTAAAGCGTATCTACTGCTTCTCTGTATTCTTCGTATGTATAAAAAGCCGTAGGGTCACTTTCCACCAGGGAATCTATCTGGTTGCGGGTTCGATGATAAAATTCTTCAAAATCATTGCCATCCATGTATGCTTCTGCAAGCTGTTTAAGATACCCATAATATTTTGCGTGATATTCTTCCACTTCCATAAGGGTATCAAAGAATTCCGTACCAGAAAAGGCGTGGTCAATGGCATCGTTGACTGTACTTGTTGCACTGTCACTGCCAGTTCTTCCTCCCATCTGTCCCATGCCGCCAAGAGCGAGATTATAATCCCAGGGTAGAATGTTAAGCTGTCCGTCAGACTCATACAAATAATAATTATGTGCCATCATTCCTGACAGGCTGTCTTCATTGACAGAAAAAACATGAACTGCCATATATTTCAGTAGATTATCTACATCCATATATTTTTCAAGATCTGTACCTTCTGAAATGTTCTGAAGTGCTTTTACTACGCGTTTATGGTCCACATCTGTAGTATCCGTCACCTCCCCTTCCCAGATCGAAGAATAGCTGTCCAGATTTTGATCTGTGTAATTCAGATTGGCACCATTTCCACCCATGGAAAAGCCGCCAAATCCACCGCCTCCCCTGTCTCCCATATTCATGCTGTCCGGCTTATAAAGCTCCCCATTTTCTGTCCCATAATTGCGCAGCAAAAAACTGTCTTCTACTGCTTCCAGTGCCAGATATAGTCCCCAATACTCGCCGTTGACGGATATTTCGGCATAATTATAGAGGGAGGCATCCGCACCCAAATATTGATACATGTCATAAATGAAAGCCTCCTTCATACTGGTCGCATCGGCATAGTGATTATTCAAAATCAATTTATCTAACCCAAAGCAGGTCTGGCCCTCCACATACTGATCAAACTCCAGCTTCAGACTGTACCGGTCCGTATCCGGATCACTGGCTATCGCTGTAAGACTTGTATTTCCTTTGGGGCGGATGCCCACGCGGGAAAACATTTCTCCATCTATTTCCACGTCGCAGGAATAGTAGGCTTCCGCCGTAGCGTTTGCAAGCATTTCCTCCCACTCCTCCTCATCCATCACAATATTGATATGGATGATTTCTTCCGTATCAAAAAGTCTGGACGCATATTCCATGGTAATTTCCGAACCGTCAAAGGCCTCCACAACCGCTTCTGCAAAAACCATTGCAGCCAGACAGAAGCAGACCATGATGGTCATGATCACAGCTACGATTTTAGTAATGTGTTTCTGTGCAATCATGTAACTCTCCTCCGTCAAGACATATATTCACCGTTATAGCTGACCAGAGTTGCATTCTCCACTCCCGGAACATCATAAATCCGATTGATAAATGCTGTAGTGGCATCTTTGGTGCGCAGCTCTGCCGTAAGTTCTATGCCAGCTGTGTTCACTGTTTTGGATTTTACTATATATTGCTCAACAGCTTGTTTCAGGATATGTAACACGGTCTCCTCAGACTTTTCGTCACGTAAGCTTAGGACAAGGATATACGGAGTATTATGGATTCTTCGATTGGCAAACAACAGTAAGATCACTCCAATTATCACCGATCCTATAATTGCCAGAGGAATCATACCTGCTCCAATCACAATGCCCGTGGCCAGTGCCCAAAACAAGAAAACAATTTCCACCGGCTCTTTGATTGCAGCCCGGAATCGAACAATGGACAGCGCACCTACCATGCCAAGGGAAAGGACAACATTGGATGTAACTGCCATAATTACAAGTGTTGTTACAAGAGACAGACCCACAAGGGTCAGGGCAAAGCTCTCGGAATACATAACGCCAGTCCCTGTCTTTTTATATATCATAAAAATATACAAGCTGATCACCAGAGCCACCGCCAAGCCTAAAAAAGTGTCAATGACAGAAAATTCTGATACGCTCTCCAGAAAACTAGATTTGAAAATATCGTTAAAATTCATCTTTTTATCTCCTCAATGAAAAGTTTCAAAGTATCCCATTCTGGGCTACTGCTGTTTTTAGTTAACCAAATCTCCGGCAAGCGCCGTATTTGGAATATGCCTGCTGCCGGATACCCTCTGTTTGCAGAAGCGCCTGAATCACCTCCGGAAGAAAAGCATCAAACTTTACTTCCATAATCATCTCACCTGGATTCTCAGCCACACCAATATCTGTCACGGTTTCTTCTAAAAATTCCCTGTGAAAAAGCGTGCTTCGAATATTCGAATCAAAGGTAACACGAACATTTCCGGCCTCATAGACATAAGGCTCCCGTACATAGGAAACTAGAACCTTAGGACGAAGCTGCTGACTCTTCATTTTACAGTACAGCTCTCGCACCAGGCCGGAAGGATGATAAATCATCCCTCCAGTATCGCCGGCCAATATGGCCCTACATTCTTCCTTGGTAAGTTTTGCATCTATTTTCCTGCACAGATTGTTCCACTTTATCTTTTTTTCCAGTGTAATATAGGAAACATCGTCATTATAATAGCGGATACGAAATTTTTCTCTCTTTTGCACGCCGTTTATTTTTTCCCGCAGCACCTTGTCATTCACATTATCAAAATAAATACTTCGGATCACATACCTTCCGTCCGCTCTAACATGTTCATCCAGTTTCATAACCGATCCCAGCCTTTGCCGAATAGCATAATAATCAACAGGACTTATCTGGTATTTCAATTCGTGACGGAATCTTTCGTTTTTGTCATGCAACGCAACCTTCCTCCCTTCCAACTATCTTCAATTCCATACAATTCCATGGACTGCCTCCATCAAATCAACCACCGCAGAACGTTTGACAAGGGAAATCGGTTCTCCGTCTATCATAGCCAGACAGACATCTCCATCATACCGATACAGTTCCACCCCTATTTGGGGATGATTTTCATTCTCCAAATAAACAGTCAGACTGATTTCTTCCTTCTGGGTAGGGCGTTCTTCTGTAAAGCTCTCTGCTTCCAAATATGCAAATGCCGACCTTAAGTCTGAAATCTCCACCTCTTCCTCTTGGTAATACCAAAGCCTTTCGTCATCCTTTTCTTCCGAAGTGAGTGTGTAAACATTCCCCTCCAGTGAAATATCCATCTGTGTAATTTCCGCAAAATCCGCGGACAGTAACTCCTGATGCCGTAACTCGTTGTAGGAAGCCGCCATGAGATTTTTATATTCGTCTCCCAATATCTGATACACGATCTGAGATTCCCCCACCCTTACGTAGGCCGTAATCTCTTCCTCCTCCAAAATTTCCCCGTCGCTCTTTTCTGTATCCGAGGACAAGTCTCTTTCCTTGGGATCACGGCTCACATGCAGTACAAAGGCATCGGAGGTCTCTTCTCCATCCTCATTTTCATAGGAATAGTCCACCGTAACAGTAAGCTCCGGAGAATCCAGTCCATAAGAGACAAGCTCCTCCTCCGAAGCGTTGTATATTACGTAATCTGTTAGATCCAGACCGCTGATATGGCTTAGA
The DNA here is from genome assembly GCA_022791975.1 of Lachnospiraceae bacterium. Lineage (GTDB taxonomy): Bacteria > Bacillota > Clostridia > Lachnospirales > Lachnospiraceae > RGIG4284. The sequence continues at coordinate 19,109 of JAAWAC010000018.1, forward strand.
TAGCCCTCTACCAGTAAAGTATCCAATGGCTTCTTTTTACTCTCATACTCTGTAAAATAAACATCATCGGCGCAATACGTATCCTCACTATCCTCCTCATAAGTAATGCTGTAATTCTCTGTTCCGGCAAACTGGATCCCCGTGATTTTTTCAAAATAGGGCGTTTTATCATGCTGAATCAGATCCCTCAGCTCTATGTCAAACTGCTCCAGAGGATCTTCCTTTACCAGATAGGCATTGCCATCTCCAATGGATACATAACGTTGGGAATCCATATTGCTGTAATTTCCAAGAAGGATCTCATAAGACTGTTCCTCCGTCTTAAGCTGAATCCTACAGATTGGATCGTCCAGTCCATATTGGTTGTAATCCTCCACCTCCTCAATAACAAAAGATACACCAAAAGACGCAAATTGCTCCAACAACCTATTTATTTTTTCTTCATCCACTGGAAACGCCTCATCCTCCTCATAGAGCCAAGTTTCCTCTTTCCGAAAGGAGAAGGCTTCCGATTCATACTCCCAGGAAATACTCTTCACCGAATCCTCCGAAATCTCCAAAATAACTTCTTCACTGTTTCTTATCTGCTCCTTGTGCTCTTCATAACCCATAACGCCATAGGTTGCAATGCAGGCGACTGCCAGAACTCCAAGAAGGGTATAAATTCTCTTAGACCGTTTCATGCTGCTCCCTCCTTCTTGCCATAATGACACAGATTCCAAATCCAAGATAAGCTAATGGAAATACACCAATCATCAGCATCTTTAACAAAGAGGATGTGGATTCGCTGATGGTCAGATAATTATAATTCAGCGATTTACTGCGGATAGCCATTGCCTCACTTTCCCCTATCAGAGAGGACAGAACATTCATTCCTAAATCCCCATTGGCTCCAGAAGAATAGGCATTATACATATCGCTTAGAAAATCAGAACAGGAAAACCATACCATCTTTCCACCACTGAGATCCGCAACAGAGACTCCAACCGTAAAAGGACCGTCTATATCTCCTTCCTCCTTCTCATAAACAGAAATATTGTAGCCGGCAATTTTACTAAAAGAGCTTGCAGAAGTGGTCAATAGCTCTGTTACCGTTCCTTTGGCAGAGTCTCCCGTCACGGTAAGTCCCTGGGAAACAGGCATAATCGGATAATAATTTTCTTCTATAAGAGAATTTGTTATCTCATTGTCCGCCATTTCCGGAAGCAGCACATAAGGAGCCTGGAAGGCATAATATGCTCTGTCTCCCTCCACAACAATCCCCTCTGTTCTTTCCACGCCATAATCAGCCAGAAGGCCATATAGATTTTCTAGGCCGTCATCCTCTGTAGGACCTGCCATAACAAACAGTTTTCCGCCGCCTGCCACATAAGCAGCCAATATCTCCTTTTCTTCTTCTGAAATATCACTGGATGGCCCATAGATAATGATACAATCTGTTTTTTCAGGTATTGTATCCACATTCAGCAGGGAAAGGGTACTTACCTCAATATTCTCCTTTTCTATCTGCTCTCTAAAGGAGGCCGGTAATTCTTCTTCCCCATGTCCTTCCAGTGTATATATCTGTGGCAGCTCTTCATTTACCACATAATCAATAGCCGATGTAATTGCGCCTTCCCCATCAAAAGAGGTGTTATAGGAATAGGAATACATATCCGCTTCCTGCACATAAATATCGCTATAGCTGATAAAACGGCTTCGCTCCCCGCATTCCACTATCAAGCTGTTATTTAGCACGGTTTCCTTTGTGTACTGTTCAGCAAAGGTGGGAAAAACATCTGGATTTTTCTTCACAATCTCAATATGCTCGGAAAGGCTGTCATATTTACTGAGCAGATTTTCTATTACCGCATCCTCCTCACCGGACTGCACCACCCAATAGATGGTGACATCCTGCTCTAGGGCATTCACCACCACCTTGGTGTTGCTGGTAATCGAATAAAGCTTTGTGGAACTGATATCAAATTTCGTTGCCGCCGATGGCAGGGCAGATGTAAAAACATTGACTACAACCAGAATTGCTAACACAATCCCCATAATCATCAGAGAATAGGAGCCCACACGCAGGGCAAGTTTATTTCTCTCTGCTTTTCCCAAGGCTTTGAGAGAATCTCCATTTTTCATCAGTTATACCTCCTCTTTTCCAGGGACTGCACAGAGAGAAACAGGAAAAAGATCGCAAAGGTCACATAATAAACAATCGCTGTCATGTCAAAGACTCCGTTTACAAAGCTGTAAAACCGCTCAAACAGAGAAAGCTGCGTCATTATTTTGGGCAGCAGGCCCTCAAATTTTGTTGGGTCCATATAAAAAACAGCTATCGTAAGAGCAAACAATGCAAATCCAATTCCATAGGCCAGTGTCTCATTTTTTGTTAAATGACGGGTGACCATTCCCAAAACCAAAATCATTACGCAGATGGTAACTACAGAGCCAAATGCCGTAGAGGAAAGATATTCTGAAAGGTTTACACTGTAATAATTCAACAGGATAACGGCAATCCCAATTCCGGCTGCAAAGCCCTGGTTGTCTGTCAGCGATGAAATAAACAGTCCAAGAGCCAACAAAGCCGTTCCCATAATGAAAAATGCTATAATAGAACCATAGGATGTCAGCAGATACACATCGCCAAACTGTGAAAAAATCAATGGATACAGGCTGATGATACACAACGGAATCAAAAAAACCGTCAGAAGAGACAGATATTTTCCTATTATGACCTGCGTGGTCGTAATGGGAAGGGAATACAAAAGCTGGTCTGTTTTCTGCTTCCGCTCCTCCGCAATGACACGCATGGTCAATATGGGCACAATCACCACGAATACAAGGCATCCAAAGCTTAATACATACTCAAAATTACTCACAGCCGCCTGCAAATTATATAACATGGAACCAATTCCAATGAAAGCCAATAGAAAGGCACCGAACACATAGGCTGTCAGGGAATGAAAATAAAGCCTAAGTTCATGTTTCCATACTGCAATCATATTTCATATCCCTCCTCTTCCTCCATTGCTTCTTCTTTTTTCTTTATCCCCTCACTGCCCTCTGTAAGCTCGATAAAGATATCCTCCAGATTGGCTTTCTTTACTGTCATTTCAAGCAACACTTTTTCCTTTGTTGCAAACGCAGTGAATACAGCTCGGGAAACTTCATAAATATTGTCATGATCCGTCCTCAAATGTGCCATATGTAAACCAGCGTCCTTTGATTCTACAAGAATCTGGGTAATATAATGGACCCCTGTCAGAATTTTCCTTATCTCCTCCTCTTCCATAGCAACGGTGATCAGAATCTCATTTGGCGCCAGCAGCCGTTTCTCCAACTGCTCCGGACCATCAAAGACAAGCAATCTCCCTTTTGCAATAATCAATATCTGATCACAGATGGTTTGAACCTCGGAAAGAATATGGGAGCTGAAAATAACGGTATGCGTTTTCCCCAACTCTCTGATAAGAGCACGGATTTCAATGATCTGAATGGGGTCAAGCCCCACGGTAGGCTCATCCAATATTATGACTCTTGGATTTCCCAAAAGCGCCTGTGCAATTCCTACCCTCTGCTTATATCCCTTGGAGAGTGCGGAAATCCGCCGGTTCTTCACTTCTGTAATTTTCGTCTGTTCCATCACATCGGCAATCTGCTTTTTCAGCAGACTCCCGCCCAGGCCTTTTGCCTCTCCTACAAACCGTAGATATTCTTCCGGCGTTTCCGTCATGTAAAGGGGTGGCTGCTCTGGAAGATACCCTATCCGTTTTTTTGCCTCATAAGGTTCCTCAAAAATATCATACCCGTCAATTTTTACACTGCCCTCTGTGGCAGACAAGCATCCTGTCATAATGTTCATGGTTGTGGATTTCCCTGCCCCGTTAGGGCCAAGGAATCCATACACATGGCCTTCGTCAATCTCAAAGGACAGATCGTCAACAGCCATAACATCTCCATAGCATTTCGTTACATGTTCTACTGAAATCATCGTAAGCCTCCTTGTTTTTACCTACGATTAAGATACCAGTACAGCCTAAAGCTTCCCTAAAGAACCCTGTGAACATATTGTGAAAACCAGGGGCCCTTCCTAACAAATCATAACTATTTCCAACCTCAAAAATAAATCCCCGCGGAATCCATGATTTTACACCATGGTATTTCCTAACGGGGATATTTGTAAAAAATAGTTTAAGATGACAGCTTTCCTCCCAGGCTCAAATGCTCCATTTGTTCCTGTAGCTCATACATTTTCTTTTTGATTTCTTCCTGTGTCTTCTCATCATGGCTCTGTATTGCCAGTAGCATCTGCATATTGAGAGTGTATGATTGCTCTTTTAAACTGTTTAGGGTAATTCTTTTCTCTATCGATGACGTATTTGCGTTATGGTATTGGCCCATCATTTGCCTCCTCTTTTTTATTTTAGTTCCACTTTGAAACCAATCATCTGTTCTTTTTTGTATCCAGTAATATCTCCATGATGGTTTTTGGCGATTGCTCTGGCAATGGACAACCCCACCCCAAAGCTTCCATTGAAAGCCCGCGACTTATCAACACGATAAAAACGATCAAACAGCCTTTCCAATTCCAGGTTATCCACACCGCCGTATGTATTTTCAACGATAATGGTAGGATGGCGCCTTTTATAGACCGTGACCGTTATTTTCCCGCCGTCGTCACAATATTTCACTGCATTATCCAGAAGAATGGCAAGAAGGCGACGGATCAGCCCTTCATCTCCATGATATTCCATAGATGGTTCCACCTTAGCTGCCAAGTCTTTTTTCCTCTCAGCTGCCAATGCCTGAAATTCGGATATGGTATCCAATACCGCATTGCTCAAATCAAAAGGGCATATACACAGATTTGCGTGATCCTCATCCATTCTGGATAAGGTAACCAGTTGATTGATCAGAGTCCCCATTCTCTCCCCTTCACTTCGCATATCGTCAAGCCATTCATTCCTTCCGAACTCCGCTTCCACAATATCAAGATTTGACAATATCAGCGTAAGGGGCGTTTTTAATTCATGATTTGCATCTGTAATAAACTGTCTTTGCTTTTCATAGCTTTCTGCAACAGGATGAACTGCTCTCTTGGAAATAATAATAATCAATACAAGTACCGCAACACCGCTTCCCACCAATACCAGAAGTGCAGTCAATAGAAAGCGGTTCGACATCATCCGGTTCATTTCCCCATTTACAAAAACCATTGCCCTTCCAGACTCTGACTGGAACATACGAAAACGATAATCCGATACCCATCCTCTCTCACCGTTCTTTTCCAGTGCATCTTCTACATATTTTTGCGCCTGTGCCTCTGTGATAGAAAAAACAGCTTCCACATTAACTTTCGTAATGCGGTTATCCTTTCCAAGCCATACCGTAAAAAAACGGGTGCTGAAAGGGGTTTCCTTTGTAATAATATCCATGTGTGGACTGCCTCCATTGGGAAACGGTCGTCCAAATTCATCATGCTTTGGAAAAACACCGTCATTAGAAACAATCGCATCCACCAATGTATCCATTGTATGATTCAGCTGCATATGATTCATCACACACATAATTACAAAAATAACCAGGAAAACTGAAAATACCGAGATTGTAGAGATTAAAATAAATTTCCTGCGCAAGCTGTAAATCATGGGAGCTCCTCCAGCACATATCCTGCACTCCGAACAAAGCGTATTTCTAAAGGCGCATGAAGTACGCTGATTTTTTTTCGCAGGTTGGATATATGTACCCACACCACGCTGGTATCCACATTGCTCTCCCATCCCCAGATATGCGATATAAATTGATCTGTTGGAATAATCATATGGGGTTTTTGCATCAGCATCTCCATAAGCTGAAATTCCTTACCGCTTAGTGCCTGGGCATTTTCCTTGTAACTTAAGCTATATGTGGATCGGTTTAACTGAACGTTGCCAAGAGACAGCAGATCTGGACAATAATTATCCTTCCGTCTCAGCATCGCCCTGGTTCTTGCCAAAAGCTCAGATGCTGCAAAAGGTTTCTGCAGATAATCGTCTGCTCCTGCGTCCAACCCTTCCACCCGCTGCTCTACCTCCGTGCGAGCCGTCAAAAACAGAACTGGAGTTGTAATCCTTTTCTTCCGCAACCGCTGCAATACCTCTATTCCATCATACCCGGGCATCATAATGTCCAGTATCAGACCATCGTATTCCTCCGTCTCCGCATAGGCAAGAGCATCCTCTCCATTGGATACGCCATCTACAACAAATTTATTGCTCTGAAAAATATGCATCAGTGTTTTTAGCAGCCTGGGATCATCCTCCGCTACCAGAAGTCTCATTTTCTCACCTCTCTTTTAAGGATAGTTTATCATAGCTGCCTTAAGGCAGACTAAAATTATTGCAGGGAACTTTCATGTTTTCTTGACATAATAAAACCTCCAAACTAAGTAATCTTATCTTACATCAGTTTGAAGGTTTTTACAAATAATGGTTTAAAGCCACTGTCAATTCTTCATTCGTAGCTTTCGGTTTTTTCTGCATTACCCCAGTTATCACTTCCATAAAAGCAGTTCCGCTGCATAGAATGAAGGGACTCAATCAATACATTTCGTAAAAAGTCAGATAATTTTTTGTACTCCAAACCTTTCCAGATCCCGATCTTTCGCCTTGGCCTGTTCCAGTAATTCTAAGATACGTTTCGCCATGGGGGCTGGCTTGTCCTTCCCATCTCTTCCTTCGTTTTTCCTTATCCACAATAACACATTACAAAGTCTTTTTTCCCTTCCGTTATGACAGAAAATACCCTTCCATCCCTGTAAACACGGATGTCTTTTCTCCACATTCCGGGCAAATATAAGTTCCAAAATAATAACAAAGACGCCCCATTCCTTCCTCATCACCCAGAAGCGCAAACAGGTTAAATAACCACAGTTTTGCATCTGCCAGGCTCTCGCCATCCCATTTTTCAGTAGGTGCTTCCGCCTTTTCGATCCGTTGGGAAGGATCAAAATAACCGAATTCGATCTCTTCGTCACAGTTTTCACAGCCCGGACAGACAATATAGCAGGATTCCAGTGTAGACATGATAAGCATATACGCCAGCCGTTTCTCCCCCAGAATCGCCGTAACGGCAAAGGCAAACCCACGCCGCCAACTGATGTCCTTCTCCCGTACACAATCCATATGTTCTGCCAGGAAATCAATGGTTATATCCCGGATCTGTAGGATCGCATTCTCATAACTTTCCTGCACCCAGGCCTCTTCTGGACTATCGCCATATACATCTGTAGCCAGACAGCTCCCAACTGCCAGAATCCCCTGAAATAACCATTCTTCATCCTTGTCCTTTTCCCAGCCTTCCATAAGCCTGGCAAGGTATGGCAAGGCCAACCATGTGGCAGGATAAAAGCTCATCTGGTGCCACAAGCTTTCACAGAGATTGTCAAAAGCCATCTCATAGTTTGTTTTTGGCGTTTTGTCTAGGCGGCGCAATTTGAAGGTCTCAGGAGCCTCTTCCCGCTCTCCCATCAAAATAACCAGGTACTCTCCCACATTTCCGTAAGCCCCTCTGTAAGCTTCCCACAAGATTGAATCAAACTCCTGGAGCGTATAAGGATATTGTCCTGTCTTCCGTTTTGCTGCCTGAAAGGGAACTCCTAAACTAGACTGTATCCCCTGCTTTTTTGCTTTGGATGATTCCTTCCTTTCTGTCTGTTTTGTCTTCCGGCAATGCTCTGGAAGATGGATCTCTTTCACTCTACAGTCCATAAAACAGCTGGCATCAGAAATCTTGCTACCCTCCAGCGAAAGCCGAGACAGGCGGAACAGTTTTAGGATATCCTCCATATGTATAAGCCCCGAACAGTGGAGCAAGCTTAAGCTTTTTAAATTTTTCAGGTCCTTCAGATATGCACAGTCAATCACACCACAGGCTGAAATCTCCAGGCTCTCCAGTGCAGTACAGGTCCTTAAAAAGGAAAAATCATTCACCTGCATAGCAGAAATAGTCAGCCTTTTCAGCCGTGACATTTTCCCAATCACATGGAAGTCTCCCCTTACAATCTCAAAACGCTGCGGAACAGGATCGTGAAGGGGATCGATTAACTTCTGGTATACTGGCTTTCCTCCACAAGACAGGTTCTTTATCTTCTGGAAATCGTACAGATTCTCCGGCACCCTTCCAAGAGCCTGGGCAACATAAGTAAGCAGAATAGGGTCTATTGTAATCTTGGTTGATTCCATATTGAGATTCTCCTTGTTTTTCATTAAAATTTTTTTCCTTCTTTTAAACATGATTCACACAGTAACCTGCTTTCGCCTTCTCTCTACATGTGGCATTCCACTACAAAACACATCGAAATTCTCAAACATGATCTCCAACTTATCTATTTTCTTCTCCGTATGATAATGCCCACAATACCACTTCCCATAATCCAGCCTGTCCTCAATCCCATCCAGCCATTCCTCCGTAGACTTATCTACCCGGCTCTGGTCCACCCCAGCCAGAAACACCTCCACCGGCTCATATTTCAACGGCGTGGTATGGCTCAACACCACATCCACCTTCCACCCCAGCTTATCCAGCCGGCTCTCCACATATCTTTTTATCTCATCAGAAGGCTGTTCATCCGGCCACCACCCATACCCATATATAAGCCGGACCATCTTATCAATGCTGTATGCCCCGCCCATGACAATGACCTGCTTTCCGTCCAGGTCAAACACTTCCCCATCCTTTGCAAACAGCAGGCTCGGATACGCTTCTTCCCAGTACACCACGCCCCCGCGCCATACCCTCTCCCTGTATCCCCCAACAGCCTGCGGCCTCTGCTCATGATTCCCGTGAATCGCAAAGATTGTTATCGGTAAAGATTCCAGAAGCTCCTTCTTCCTCATATCCCGGATTCCCCCGCTGAAATTGATCCCCGCATCCCCAAGAATTATCATCACATCTTCCTTGCAAGTCCCGAACCGCCTACAAAAAGCCTCAACCCGCTCAAACTGCCCATGGGTATCTCCCGTTACATAAATCATTCCATCACCCTTTCCAAATGCCTGCTCTCTGGCAGATATCCTAATTATACCATATCCTTTCCCTGTTTCATGTAAAATCTTTTTAGAAACATTCCCAAATTTCAGACCACTTCCAGCCTGTCCGCCTTCATCACCGGATCCGCCTCGTATTTCCAAAGCCCCTCCTCTGATTGATACAGCCCTTTGTCCAGCATCTGCCAAAAAACTCTCAAACACGATTCCTATAAAACAGAAATTTGTCTATAATTGTATAAATTTCTGTATTGACTCTCTCGTAGCGTAAGGGTTTACTCTTGACATAGAAAGGAGGAAGCAATGAAAACCGTAAAGGACATGTCAATGATAACGGGAGTAAGTATAAGGACGTTGAGATATTACGACGAAATCGGTTTATTAAAACCAACCCAATTAACGGAAGCTGGTTATCGGCTCTATGATAACAAAGCATTAGAGAAATTGCAGGAAATTATGTTCTTTAGAGAATTGGAAATTCCATTGATGGACATTAAAAAAATCATGGATAACCCTAATTATGATAAAGAACAGGCTTTATTAGCCCAAAAATCTTTCTTGGAGCAGAAACGAAACCGGCTAAACGGGATACTTGAGTTAATAACAGACGTAATGAAAGGAGTTCACACTATGAGTTTCGGAGCATTTAGCAGCCAGGAAGTACAAAAAATAGTAGACCATACCTTAGAATGTATGTCAAAAGAAAGCCTGGATAAGCAGGTACAAAAATACGGGAGTTTGGAAAAATACAAAGAGTATTTGGTTTCCGGCTTTGCCAACGAACAGGCTATGGCAGACTTATTGAAGTGGTATGGCTGCAAAGAAAAGGCAATGGAAGCAATCATGCAGTCAACCGGGAGTGTGGAAGAAATCAGGCAGGGGCAAGATGAAAATTCCAACATCTATAAGCAGTTTATGGCTGCAAAACAAGCTGGCAATATGGAAATGGCACATTCCGCTGTTGAAATGCTTGCAGGGAGTTATAAAACAATGTTTGCGCTTGATAACGCAAGAAATATCCTGCTTGATTTGGCAAAAGAATATTTGCAGAACGAAAAACTTGCAGAAGCAACCGATATCCAGTTTGGAGAAGGCTGTTCTGCATATGTGGCTCATGCCATTCACCATTATTACGGTGCATAACAAGGCGTAACGAATTATTTACAACGGGCGGCAAAATCAGCAGATGCTCCTGCTGCCCGTTGTATTTGTCTGATGGCCATAGCCAGTGCTACACCATTTACAGTGACTATCAAAAGTCATGCTATTTGGATTTTTGTTTATGCAAAAGAATTGCACCTATAATTACTGCTACACAAAATATAAGAATTAGATACCATAGATTTTCAAGACAAAAACCATTCTCTAACATCAAGCGGTATCCCCAAGAAGCGGGGAAAATACATCCTATGATTTCAAGAAAATCGGGCAACAAGTCGATAGGGAACATAATCCCCGAAAGCATAATCGAGGGTAAAAACACAAGTTGTGCTATCATCGTCAGCTTTTCCTGATTTTTTACAATCAGCCCTAATATACTTCCCATGCTTAATGATACCATGATGAATATAGCAAGCGCAAGAAAGAAAAATGGAAGCTGTACTGGCAAAGTCGCCTCAAACAGTATAGGGGCAAGCAATACTATAATGACACAACTAATCATCAAGTGCACAAATGCAGAAAGGAACATTGTGACAAGCCCTAAATATAAAGGTACTCCATTTGCTTTATAAACCTTTTTTACATCACTTCCATAAGTTTCAATCAATGATGGCGGTA
>JAAWAC010000019.1 GCA_022791975.1 Lachnospiraceae bacterium
ACCCGTAGACCATGGGAACCGCAATATGAAGACAGAGCAGTTCATCTTTACCTCCGGCCTGGTGGAGAGTGACAGCAGGCCTGCGCTGGGGGAATACCTGCACTATAACGGGCGCTACTATGCGCTGACAGGGCAGAGGATCCCTTACATGAGGGACAAGACGGCGGATGACAGGTTCTTTATTCTGACGCTGTTCGGGATCGCCATGGAAGCGGAAAGGCAGGCACTCTGTAAGGAGGATACCATCCTCCAGGTATCCCTTCCCGTCGGCCTTCCCCCAAAGCATTATGGAGCACTTTATAAGAAGTTCCAGGAGTATTTCAGCAGAAGAGGCATGCAGAGTTTTACATACAGAGGGAAGGCCTATACCGTGGAGATCGAACAGGTGTCGGCATTTCCCCAGGACTATGCGGCGGCCATGACCATCTATCCGAAGATATCACAGTTTAACAAAGTGGTCACAGTGGATATCGGAGGTTTCACGCTGGATTATCTGCTGATCCGCAGCGGAAAACCGGACCTGTCTGCCTACGATTCTCTGGAAAAGGGCGTGATCACGCTGTATAATAAGGTAATTTCCCGCATCAATTCCGAGCATGATATTTTACTGGAGGATGGTGATGTGGACCGTATCATCCGGGAGGAGAAAACGGATTATGATGCCCAGATCCGGAAAACGGTTCGGGAAATGACCAGGACGTATGTGGATGACCTGCTGGGGGCGCTTAGGGAACGGGGGATCGACCTGAAGACAGGCTGCGTTGTGTTTATCGGGGGAGGCGCCCTTTTACTGCGGGAGTATCTGGAGCATTCCGAAAAGATCGGGCGCTGTGTGTTCATAGAGGATATCCGGGCCAATGCGAAGGGATATGGGCTTCTTTATCAGATTCAGAGGAAAGGCAGGTGACTGCCATGGGAAAGAAAAATGCTTTTGTGACCACCATAGGATTCAACAGGAATGATCCGAACCATGTGGCGGTAGCAGAATTGTTAAATGGCATGAAGCGGGAAAAGCCCAGTACCTTGTCAATGCGGTGCTGGCCTATCAGAATGGAGGGAATCCAGGAGAGGCAGGCCTGGCAGGGCAGCCCCTTGACTATGAAAAAATCCGCCGCTTTGTGCTGCAGGTGCTGGAAAAGCATGAACAGCAGGGAAGCAGCCATGATGTCCATGTGGAAAATCAGGGAGAGCAGACGGCTGGGGAAATGCCGGAAGGGATGGAGTTTGATCTGGATGAGGATGCCCTGGCGGGGATCATGTCTTCTCTGGAGGCGTTTAAGGGATGAAAGGAACATAAAAGGGGAGCGTGCAGGAATTTACTGTCCTGTCTCCCCTTTTCCAAGCAATTCATCTGTGGATATGTGAAAATATTCGGCGAGGATCGCCACCTCATAGTCCGGAACGAAACGGCTTCCCTGTTCGATCCGCAGGATGGTTAGGTCACTGCATTCCATTCCTAAGAGCTGGAGCCTGTCTGCAGACGAACAGGAAAAGGCAGAGGAGATGAAAGAGTGCCTGGAGGATTTTTCATCCGCCCAGGAGAAGCGTGCCTACATCCAGGGCTATGCGGACTGTGTGCAGGCGCTGTACCATATGGGGCTTTTGAAGGAGAATGAGAGTCTAAGGTGGGTAAAAGAAAATATAAGTTAGATTTGCAATTTAGTGAATAACTAATTCTGGAGAAGGGTGACACAATATTTAAGACAGGGAATGTGTTTGTCTTAATTGTTGTATAAGTTTAAAGGGGACTTTCGTTCCTTTGATCGTGAATCAGAAAATTCTCCAGCCCGGCTTTTATAAAAGCATCAATCGTTTTCTGTATTTTTTTCCAGTCATTGCAGTGGTTGCGGGACATCAGCCTGTTAATGGCCAGGCAGCCGTTCATCTGAAAGTAAAAGATGGCTTCTGCTTCCTCAAATGTAAGGATACTGTGAGACATGAGCCAGGTAATATAATGCTCCTTATGATCCGCCAATTTATCGATAATTTTTGTAAAAATCGTATCATCCAGCAGCAGGTGTCGGAACATGTCGTTGCTGTGAACCTTATCACAGAAAGGATAGGAACAGCTTGGAGAATCACATTTCCGGGAGAGGACATGATCCATGACACTGGAAGTGTCAGAGAGCATGTCGTTAAAGACATCATCCAGCACATCATTTATGTCATAATAATGCAGATAAAAGGTACCCCGGTTGATCTCAGCCATACGGCACAGTTCCGTAACCGTGATTTTGGCGAAACTGTTTTTTTCCAGCATCTTTAAAAATGTTTCTTTTATGACCTGTTTCGTATATCGAATACGCCGGTCTTCTTTTCTGGTCTTTTCTGCCATGATATTTCCTTCATAAATCAACAATTTTTCAGATTTGTTCAGTAACCGTACAGATTTCTGATATTGTTTCTTGCCTTTTTCATGATAATTATTATACTTTATCGTATAAAAATAATCAACATGTTGTTCATAAATTATGGAGGTAAGAATATGGGACATATCATTGCAGTGGCCGGAAAAGGCGGTGTGGGTAAAACGACATTATGCGGACTGATTATTCAGTATCTGTGTGGGCACGGAAAGAAACCGGTGCTGGCCGTGGATGCAGATGCCAATTCCAATCTGAATGAGGTACTGGGCGTGGAGGTCGGCGCTACCCTTGGAGAACTTAGGGAGGAAATTGAACGGGCTGGTATGGATGACCGTTATCAGATCCCATCCGGAATGACCAAACAGGCATGGCTGGAGATCCGCATGGCGGATGCTGTTACGGAAGAGGATGATTTTGATTTTATGGTTATGGGGCGTACCCAGGGACAGGGGTGTTACTGCTTTGTCAACGGTCTGGTACAGACGCAGATTCAGAAGCTGCAGAGTCACTATCCTTATGTGGTGGTGGATAACGAGGCGGGTATGGAACATGTCAGCAGAGGACTGCTCCCTTCCATGAAGACTGCGATCCTGGTCAGCGATTGTTCCAGAAGAGGCGTGCAGGCGGCAGGGAGGATTGCGGAGCTGATGAAAGAACTGGGGATGAAACCGGAAAAGACAGGTGTGATCATCAACCGCGCACCGGAAGGCAGGCTGGATGAGGGTACAAAGGAAGAGATTGAAAAGCAGGGCCTGACGTTATTTGGAGTAATTCCCCAAGACGAAATGGTCTACCGTTACGATTGTGACGGAAAGCCTCTGGTGGAGTTGCCGGAAGATGCTCCGGTAAAAAAGGCGTTGTGTGAAATTCTGGAAAGGATGGGACTGTAAATGAGAAAAGATAAAAGCCTGCTGCTTTCCTATCTGGAGCAGCAGAAAGTCAATGACAGTTTGATTCATGATGTAATTGAATTCAGAGAACATTATGAGACGGCAGAAGAAGTACAGGAGCGAATGGGTATTCCGGATATGCTCTTTTATGGAAAGGACATTTTGGAAATGTCCATAGCAGCGCTTTTGCAGGGAGAAAACCTTTTGTTGTCCGGAGCCAAGGCAACTGGAAAAAATGTGCTGTGTGAGACGCTTGCATGGCTGTTTGGAAGACCTTCGTATGATATTTCTTTTCATGTCAATACGGACAGTGCCTCTTTGATCGGAACGGATACCTTTGTCAATAATGAAGTACAGCTTCGTAAAGGCCCAGTCTATCAGTGTGCAGAATTTGGCGGCTTTGGAATCCTGGATGAGGTCAATATGGCAAAAAATGATGCGGTCTCTGTTCTCCATGCCACGCTGGATCATCGCCGACGCATCGATGTTCCAGGATATGCGAGAGTGACGCTACATCCGGCGACGCGATTTATCGGAACCATGAATTACGGATATGCCGGAACAAAAGAACTGAATGAGGCTCTGGTTTCCCGTTTTATGGTGGTGGATATGCCACCCCTTGATGAAGAAACCATCCGTTTTCTGCTAAAAAAACATTTTGCCGATGTGAAAGAGCAGGCGCTTAAGCAGTTTACAGGATTGTTTCTGGATCTGCAGGCAAAGGTTTACAATGGAGAGGCTTCCGCCAGGTCGCTGGATTTGCGGGGGCTGATTGCGGCCATGAAAGCCATCCGCTCCAACCTGTCGCCGCTTTTGGCGATTCGCATGGGGATTGTGAACAAAAGTTTTGATATATTTGAAAAGGAGATATTGGAAGATGTGATTGCGACCCGGATTCCCTCTTCCTGGACCAGAACGGAGATCTTCGAGGGGTGACGGATATGAAGGAGTGTTTTGATCAGATGTCGGAGGGGCATGCAGAAGAACATCGCCTGGAGATTGAAAACAGAATCCGCAATCTGTTCTGGACCATCAGCGGGGATTATACGCTGGATGTAAGACCGGATGTGAAGGCTTTTGCAAGATCCAGATTTGCAGCGCTTTACGATGCCATGAAACAGGGAGCGTTTTCCCGGTATTTTGATTCCGAAGAACTGGCGTTGTACATCATGAAGAAGACATATCTTTCGGCAGAGGAGAAGCCTCTTCTGGAACTGGCCCAGTTGTGTGTGGATGAGGCGGTTTATCCTAAAATGGCAGAAGAACGTCCTGGAACAGATGATATCCGAAGAAAAGCCTTTGCGGACATTTTAGATCAGGAAGAAGCTGCTTTGAACAGGACTTTTTTTGGTCAGGTAAAAGCCTTTGTGATGATGAATTATCTGGAAAGGGAGACGGAACAGATGCCGGATGTGGCCCGGCAGACAGCGAAGGAGATTGGTTCTCTTAAACATGCCCAAAATACGCAGGATATCATCAATAAAATTGAAAAAATCTACAATACCATATTTGACCGGAAATTTGAGCAACAGCATAGGGATCTGGAGGCGGTTCTTAATGTTTCCCCAATGGCGCTGGAGAGTGCTGCCTGGCAGGATTGTCTTACGGATGAACAAATGGAGGAAATTATTAGGAAATATCTGTCGGGACTTGGCAAAGATATGATGAGTCTTACGATCAGGGATCAACGACCGAAAAAGCGGGTGCGTCTGACGGAATTTGGAAGGGAAGAAGAGGAAGCCCCTGGAATCGAAGACGAAGCTTCCATGCAGAAGGTACAGGAATATGTGGCATTAAACTATGGGAAGAATTACTTATCTCCCCTTGAACAGGAAAGGAGAAGGAACCGGCTCTGTACTGGGATACATGCCAACTGTATGCTACATGATACGGACGGTATTCTGCATGACCCGATAAAGAAAAATAATCAGTATCGTTTCTGGCAGCTCCAGTTTGAAAAAAACAAAATGTATTACTACAGCAACAGCCGGGTGATTAAACGGAATATCAAGACGCTGGCAGATACGCTGAAAAAGGCGCTGGTTATGCGGAGTCAGGAGGATATCTGCCGCAGTGCAAGCGGACAGTTGGCGGCGGCAAGGCTCTGGAAGCTGGGCCGAACAGAGGATGAAAAGCTGTTTGATAAGAGGGTTTTATCCGGTTCCTCGGAGTTTGCAGTGGATATTCTGCTGGATTCCAGTGGTTCTCAGGCAGTTAGACAGTCTCAGGTGGCAAGCCAGGGCTATATGATCAGTGAAGCTTTAAGTATCGTGGGAATCCCGCACCGGGTTGTCAGCTACTGCACGTTCTGGAACCATACCATCCTGCACCGCTTTCGGGACTATGATGATAAAAGAGAAAAAAATGAAAGAATTTTTGAATTCCGGGCATCCGGAGATAACCGGGATGGACTGGCGGTGAGGGCCGCTTACGATTCCATGCTGGAAAGACCGGAAACTCATAAAATCCTGATTCTGTTAAGTGATGGGAAGCCCTGTGATATCAGTATCCGGCATCCTGGACTTAAGCGTCCTGCGGATTATACAGAGGAGACGGCGGTGAAGGATACCGCATTGGAAGTACGCAGAGCCAGAGCTTTCGGAATCTCTGTACTTGGTATCTTTGCTGGTAATTATGAAGATACCGCTGCAGAAAAGAAAATATTTGGAAAAGATTTCGCCTATGTCAGAGATATCAGTAACTTTTCTCATATTGTAGGCACCTACCTGCGCAGGCAGCTGGAAGAAGAGTAAGAAAGAAGAAGAGTAAGAAAGGAGTACAGAAAGGATGAGTGTATTTGCAGATTGTCAGGACGAAAGAAATAAAAAGACGATTATGGAAATCGACTGTCCCAAATGTCAGGAGGAAGACGCATTGGAAGTATTTATAAAGGATGGTGTTACCATTGGAGAGAGTATTTGTACTTCGTGCGGATATGTAATACCGGAAGGCGTACATCTGGAACAGTTTTTGGAGGGATAGGGAGGATATATGAAGATAGCAGTAACAGGCAAAGGCGGTGTTGGAAAAACCTCTTTTGCAGCAACATTGGCAAGGATTTTTGCAGAAGAAGGGAGAAATGTGCTGGCTGCAGATGCTGATCCAGATGCAAATCTGGGACTGGCTTTAGGGTTTCCGGAAGAGATTGTTGAGTCCATTATTCCAATTTCTAAAATGCGGAAAATGATTGAAGAACGAACAGGATCAGATAAGGACAACAGGTTTTATGTGCTGAATCCAAAGGTCAGCGACATTCCGGATAAATACGGAAAACTGTATCATGGTGTCCGGCTTCTGCTTCTTGGTACAGTAGATACAGCAGGTGGTGGCTGTGTGTGTCCCGAAAATGTAATCTTAAAACGGATTATCAGTAATCTGGTACTACATCGGGAGGATGTGGTGATTCTTGATATGGAAGCAGGACTGGAACATCTTGCCCGTGGGACAACATCCGGTATGGAGCAGTTTATTGTCGTAATTGAACCAGGCGCCCGTAGTATCCAGACATATCGGAATGTGAAGCGCCTGGCTCTTGATCTGGGTGTGCATCAGGTAAGAGTTGTTGCCAGCAAGGTAAGAGATGAACAGGATGAAATATTTATCCGGGAGAAAATACCAGGAGAAGATTTTCTTGGATTTATCCACTATCATCCGAATATCATCCGAGCGGATCGTATGGGTGTGTCACCTTATGACTGCTGTGGGGAGCTGGTACAGGAAGTAAAAGAAATCATAAAACGGATGGAGGAATAAATATGACGGATGGAGTGGAGGCCCCGCCCAGAAGGCAAAGGGAAAAAATAGAGTATGCAAAAGATAGTATGGAGAGGAAGCCATACGAATTTTACATGGAGAAATACCAGAAGTCTGATCCTGTCAGCATCAGCACAAGATTAGGGATTTCGTATAACCTTGCAAAACAGGAATTTATGCTTATGTTTATGGGGAACATTTACTATATTAGTTACCCGGACTTTGCAGTCAGGCATGAAAATCTGGAAACAGAGACGATTGCATATTATCCTTTGGAAGAAGATGTCTATGCCAAAATACTGGTTTTGAGGTATCTTTTAAATGCCAGTGTATTCTACCATAATGGAGATTTTCGTTCTTACAAAGAACTTCCATCCGGAGATTTATATGCCCGGCAGTTTCAAGGCAGGTGTATCTTCAGATTGAATCGCCAATATGGGAACAGACTGGGAAAGTTTAAAGAAATTATGGACTGTCTGGGAGCATCTCCTGTGCATTTAGGGGACGTCGGATATGAATTGGAGCTGTTTGAGGAATTGTATCTTAGATTCCTTTTTTGGGAAGGAGATGAAGAATTTTCATCGTCTTCACAGATCCTGTTTTCCAGTAATTTTCCAGCTGCATTTGGAGCATATGATCTGGCGGAAATAGGCGAAATATGTATCAATACATTTCATGCAATAGAAAAACGGTTATGATCAGGAGGTAAAAGAGATGAAGATAGCAGTATGTGGTAAAGGCGGAAGTGGTAAAAGTACGGTTACTTCTTTACTGGCAAAAGAGCTGGCAAAGAGAGAAAGAAAAGTCCTTGTAATTGATTCGGATGAATCCAATTATGGTTTAAGCAGACAGTTGGGAGTAGAACTGCCTCTGGATTTCACAGCTTATTTTGGCGGAAAACAAAAAGCATTGCAGGATATGATGCTGTCAAATTTTACGCACCAGTTTTTTAATGGGACATGGACGATTCAGGATATACCAGAGGGGTATTATTCTGAAAAAAATGGTGTAAAGCTGATGGCAAGTGGAAAGATTCATACGGCTAATGAAGGATGTGCCTGCACCATGGGGAACGTACTCACCCAGTTTGTTGAGCACTTGATACTTACAGAGAATGAATATGCTCTGATAGACATGGAAGCCGGAATTGAACATTTCGGACGGGGAATTGATAATGGTGTGGATTTGATTCTTATGGTGGTAGAGCCTTCCTATGAATCTCTGGCATTAACAGGGAAAGTTTCAGAACTGGGTACAAGCATTGGGAAACCGGTCTATCTGGTATTCAATAAAATAGATGAGGAGAATCAGGAATGGATGAAAAAGAATGTCTGTAAAAATACGGAGGTTATATGTGAAATACCTGCGGAAAAGAGTATTGCGACAGCTGGGCTACAGGGTAGAGAACTTTCAGACGACTATCCGGCAATTATCACTCTGGCTGAGTTTTTGGAAAAAAATAAGAGGTAGAGGAAAGAAGGTGTCAGTTTTTGAAAAATCATCGGGCATTTCAGCAGATGTTACAGTCGGCAAAAGAACGTATATGCCTTCATGCGCCGGAGAAAATTGCCCAGAAGAGTGGTGCAGTGTTTCATGAAACCGGGTCTTTTTTTGAGCTGCAGAGCTTAAATCAGAAGATTAGAATCACTTATCCGGATTGTATATTCCAGCCGCAGATTGACGAGTGGCATAAACTGGTAATTCTGCACTATCTGGATCTGGCAGATGGGACAGTAGTATCTTCACAAATGATTTCTTTTGGTGCGTTAAAGGACGGTCTTATCCGAGGATCAAAATTTGACCGTGATACAGAAAGTATGCTCCAGAAATTACTGGCGGGAAAGACTCAGGAGCAGATTTGTGAGATTTGCAAATCTCTTGGAGCAGAATTTGTGAAGGATAGAGCGGATATGTGTGCCATATTTCCGTTTCTTCCCCATTATCCCGTCTGGCTAAAAATCTGGCTTGCAGATGAAGAGTTTGATGCTTCCGGGAAGCTTATGATAAGCAAAAGCGCTGATCATTATCTGACTGTAGAAGATGCGGTGACTGTCGGAGAGATTTTGTTATCATTGTTAAAAGCTATCTCTAATTGATTATTAGCAGTTCAATTAGAGGTAGCGCTTTCGATATTCTTTTGGAAGAGATTGAAAAAATGTCTTAAATGCTGCAGTAAACCTGCTCTGGCTGTCATAACCGACAGCCTTTGCAATTTCAGCTACACTTTTATCTGATTCCCGTAGCATTTTGGCGGCCTGTTCCATACGGTGCTCTTTGATGTGAGCGGCAATAGAAGTTCCATAAATGGACTTGAAAGCGGCTTTTAAAGTAGTTGGATTGATTAGGTATTGTCTGGAAAGTTCTTCAATAGTGATTCGCTGCTCCATATGCTGAATCAGTTGGTCGTGGATTTTCCGGACAATACAGATCTGTTCAGCCTGGTATTCAGATAACCGCTGGTTGATTGTCAATTCTGTTTTGACAAGAAAAAGAAGCAATTCCAAAACCTTTAATTTCTGATAAGGCAGTTGCAATTCTTCCGGCTGGTCATAAAATGCAGAGAAAATACTCTCTGTATATTCATTTCCAGTAAGAAAGAACGGACTATTATTTTGGCAGAATTTCTGCGGCAATATGGTTTTAAAAATATTGCTGTTGTTCAATAATTCAGGAGGATTGTTTGAGGCTTCCTGTAAATCAATGCAAACAGTAAGTCCCTGGTATATCCCGCTTGGAAAGTTAAGCACAGAATCCGTACAGGCCGTCATCGTGTGCAGGGAAAAATCCCCCGGATTCAGATAAATACAATTTCCATTTTTCATCTTCCACACAATCTGTCCAGCTTTACAATAGTTGATTTGAATGATATGTGACAAGGCTTTATGCTGTACAGAAAATGAATCAGATGAAAATGTCAGATAATATAGCTCTATGCCAGGATAAAGAGGGATGATTTCACTTTCGGTTTTTTGATGAAGCTTTTTCACATCTTTATGTATTTTTATCAATTCACTATTCATAGGGCGGACCTCACAATTTTGGGCAGGTGATTTCCATAACCTGTTCGATCATCTGGTGCAACAGGCGTCCTTGTTCTGTATCTGCGGCACGATAGTAAACTTCTTTTCCTTCACGGCGGCAGATAATCAAGCCGCTGTTCTTTAATGGCCGGAGGTGGTGGGACACAGCCGGGCTTGACATTTCTAACATGGCAGAAATGTTGAGAACACATTCCTCCTGGTGGCAGAGAAGCCAGAAAATGCGAATTCTGGTGGTATCGCCAAGTTGCTTGAATACTTCGGCTACGGTCTGAAAATAATCCACATGATTTAGCTGTTTCTGTATCAGTTCCATTTGCTGCCCTTCTCCATGTTGGTGCGGTAATTTCATAGGATTCATATTATTTTTCCTTTCTTTTTCGTTTGCATTTCGCCCAAATGGAAATACTTTTTGCCCATTTGGGAGGGAATGCCTGAGAGGTATTGACGTATGTCTTTATGTGTATTATACTGCATCCATGATGATTAAACAAGTGCTTAATCATTAAATTATAAAAATTAGAAAAAGCAAGGAGGACTTTCCCAATGAAAAAGACTTACAAAATTGAAGTAGACTGCGCCAACTGTGCAAATCTGATGGAGGATGCAGCCCGTAAGACTGCTGGTGTGCAGAGCGCAACAGTAAACTTCATGACACAGAAGATGATTGTGGAATTTGACGAAGGGCAGGATCCGAAAGAAGTTATGAAGAATGTGCTGGATGCCTGTAAGAAAGTGGAGCCGGATTGCGAGATCTTCCTGTAAGCCAGAGCTGCCCATGACGAGGTGACACCCTAAGAATGCCCGATTGCAGTTCTAGGGTGTCATTTTTATCAAGAACGATTAAACAGTTAAGCATATTTTGAAAGGAGTTTTTACGATGCAGGAATTAGTAATCAGCATATTGCTGACAGTTGTTATTATAATGGCTGCTGCACTTCTTATTTTTGTCGGCAGCCGCAAGGATGGTATGACAAAAAAACAAAGAATTATGATGATACGGATATTGATTAGCGCCGGAATCTTGCTGGCACTCCAGTTTGTTTCCGCAGAGACTTTTGATACAGTTGACGGATATTTATTCCCGTCTGCAGGAAGATGGATTCGCTTTGCGTGCTATCTGATAGATTATTTTATCATTGGATATGACATTTTAAGGAAAGCGGCAAAAGGCATCAAAAACCGCCAGGTATTTGACGAAAGTTTTCTGATGGCGGTGGCTACCATTGGGGCGATGGCGCTGGCAATTTATGAGAATGGTGATTATCTGGAGGCGATTGCCGTTATGCTGTTTTATCAGATTGGCGAATGGTTTCAAGGTTACGCTGTGGGTAAGAGCCGCCGTAATATCAGCAATCTGATGGATATTCGTCCCGATTATGCGAATGTTGAGAGAAATGGAAAATTAAAGCAGGTTGATCCGGACGAAGTAGGGATTGGCAGCGTGATTGTTGTACAGCCGGGAGAGAAAGTGCCGATTGACGGAATGATTGTTGAGGGTGTTTCCAGTCTGAATACCAGTGCATTGACCGGGGAAAGTCTGCCGAGGGAGGCAAAAGTCGGAGATGAAGTAATCAGCGGATGTATCAGTATGACAGGGGTATTGAAGATACAAACAACAAAAGAGTTTGGAGAATCTACGGTTTCTAAGATTTTGGATTTGGTAGAAAATGCAAGTTCCCGAAAATCAAAATCAGAGGATTTTATCTCGAAGTTTGCGAAAGTCTATACTCCCACTGTCTGCTACTCCGCAGTGTCGTTGGCACTGCTTCCCCCGGTTGTCCGTATGCTTTTTATGGGGCTGTCTGCAGACCCCGGTGTCTGGATTTATCGGGCATTGACTTTCCTTGTTATCAGTTGTCCTTGCGCCTTAGTGATTAGTATTCCTTTAAGTTTCTTTGCGGGAATTGGAGGCGCAAGCAAAGAGGGCGTGTTGGTAAAGGGTTCCAACTATCTGGAAATCCTCTCCCAGACAAAATATGTTGTTTTTGACAAAACCGGAACCATGACAAAGGGCGTCTTTGAAGTAAACGGTATTCATCACTCTACCATAGAGAATGACAAACTGTTAGAATATGCGGCTCTTGCAGAGAGTGCTTCCTCCCACCCAATCAGCAAGAGCTTACAGCGGGCATATGGAAAGGACATTGATAGAACTCGTGTATCGGATATACAGGAAATCAGTGGAAATGGTGTCACAGCAAAAGTAGATGGAATGGAGATTGCTGCCGGAAATGATAAATTGATGAAACATTTGAACATACATTATCGGGATTGTCATCAGACAGGCACGATTATCCATATGGCAATCAATGGGAAATATGCAGGACATATCGTGATTTCTGATATTATAAAACCTCATTCTAAAGCGGCTATTGCGGAATTAAAGAAGGCAGGAGTAGATAAGACTGTCATGCTGACAGGGGATGCAAAGAAAGTGGCAAATCAGGTTGCCAACTCACTTGGAATTGATGAGGTTTACAGCGAACTTCTTCCGGCTGACAAGGTAGAAAAGGTAGAAGAACTTCTGCGAGTGAAGCTGGGCAAGGCAAAGCTGGCATTTGTCGGTGATGGTATCAATGACGCACCTGTGCTTTCCAGAGCGGATATTGGTATCGCTATGGGGGCAATGGGTTCTGATGCGGCAATCGAAGCAGCGGATATTGTTCTGATGGATGACGATCCGATTAAGATTGCAAAAGCAATCAAGATTTCAAGAA
Source organism: Lachnospiraceae bacterium (assembly GCA_022791975.1). Taxonomy (GTDB): domain Bacteria; phylum Bacillota; class Clostridia; order Lachnospirales; family Lachnospiraceae; genus RGIG4284. The sequence continues at coordinate 12,768 of JAAWAC010000019.1, forward strand.
AGTGTCTGCGGATTGTGTACCAGAATATTACAATGGCGCTTGTTGTAAAATTTGCCTGCCTTGCATTAGGGGCTGTGGGAATTGCGAATATGTATCTGGCAATCTTTGCAGATGTGGGTGTCATGATTCTTGCGGTGCTGAATGCTATCCGCTGTCTGTTCGTGAAAAAACTGTAAAGGAAGGAGGGGTTCCTTTGGCAAAATATCAGAACAGTCAATTTTGTGAAGGGTTGAAAGAAAACGATTTATACATTCTTACGGAATTTTTCAAGGTGCTGGGGAACCCTACCCGTATTCGCATCCTGCTTTTTTTAATGGAGCAGGATGCGAATGTCAGTGATTTGGCAGAGCAGCTTGGGATTACGCAGTCTGCAGTGTCGCACCAGCTAAATTTGCTTAAGTCGAATAAGTTGGTAAGGCGGCGCAGGGATGGAAAAATGATATTTTATACTTTAGTGGATGAGCATGTGCAGATGGTTATTGAAAAAGGAGCAGAGCATATTCGTGGGCAGTAAAAAAGAGGTGACAACGAAATGACAATGGATGAATTAAAACCAAAACAGAGTGCCTATATCCGTTTCGTAGGCGGAACAGGCGCACTCAGGCATCATTTACTGGATATGGGGCTTACACCGAAAACAGAGGTTACGCTTCAAAAAATTGCACCGATGGGCGATCCGGTGCAGAATGAGTTAAGGGGATATGAATTGACTTTGCGGCTTGGTGAAGCGCAAAAAATCACAGTGGAAAAGGTTCATATCAAAGCGGAAAAAAATCATGCCACACAAAGAATACCAGCAGTAGAGCATCCGGGAGTCGGGGAGCTTGGCAGGGCAAAAAGCTATCATGTCCATAATGCAGCGAATGAGATTCCTAAAGGGGCAAAAGTCACTTTTGCATTGGTGGGAAATCAGAATTGTGGAAAAACTACTTTATTTAACCAGCTCACAGGAGCAAACCAGCATGTAGGAAATTTCCCTGGAGTAACGGTTGACCGTAAAGATGGAACAATCCGTAAACATTCAGAGGCGGTTGTTACAGATTTACCGGGTATCTATTCTCTTTCCCCCTATTCCAGTGAGGAAATTGTGACAAGGGATTTTCTCATGTATACGCACCAGTACGGGATTATCAATATTGTTGACGCTACTAATATGGAGAGGAACCTGTACCTTACCATGCAGCTCATGGAGCTTGGTATTCCGATGGTGCTGGCATTGAATATGATGGATGAAGTACGGGCAAACGGTGGTTCTGTCCGGGTAAATGAACTGGAAGAAATTCTTGGTATTCCGGTAGTACCGATTTCCGCAGCAAAAAACGAGGGAATTGAGGAACTGATTGACCATGCACTTCATGTGGCGAGGCACAGGGAAAGTCCCGGCAGGGTTGATTTTTGTCCGACAAGTAATGATGAACATGATTCTATAGGCGCAGTACATCGGTGTATTCATGCGGCAGTACATATATTGGAACCGGAGGCAAAGGAGAAAGGGCTTCCAGTCCGTTTTACAGTTACAAAACTGGTAGAAAATGACCGCCTGATTAAAGAGAAACTTACTATTTCGCCAGAAAAGGCTGACATATTTGAACATCTGGTGTCTGTTTTGGAAACAGAAACGGGGCTTGACAGGGAGGCTGCTCTTGCAAATATGAGGTTTTCATTTATTGAGGCTCTGTGTGCAAAAACCGTAGTCCGTCCTCGTGAAAGCAGGGAACACAAGCGCAGCATGGCGATAGACAGGATTTTAACGGGAAAATATACGGCGATTCCTTGCTTTATTGGAATCATGGCACTTGTATTTGTTATGACATTCAGTTTTGTTGGTGCAGCATTATCTGATCTTATGGGTATGGGAATTGATGCAGTGATTGTTCTGTTTGATGGGCTGCTCACAAAGGCGCAGGTCAATCCAGTGGTTCATTCCCTTGTGATTGATGGCGTTTGCAGCGGTGTGGGAAGTGTACTTAGTTTATTGCCAACGATTGTGACGATGTTTTTCTTCCTTTCGATTTTAGAGGACACTGGTTATATCGCAAGAGTGGCTTTTGTTATGGACAGACTGCTTCGTAAGATTGGTCTTTCAGGGAGAAGCATTGTTCCTATGCTGATTGGTTTTGGATGCTCGGTTCCTGCGATTATGGCTACCAGAACACTTTCCAGTGAACGGGATCATAAAATGACAATTTTGCTGGTTCCGTTTATGAGCTGTACCGCCAAGTTGCCGATTTACACTCTGATAATTAGTGCGTTTTTTCCAAGAAGGTATCAGGCACTCATTATGGTTGGATTGTATGCTTTGGGGATTATCTGTGGTATTTTATATGCGTTGCTTTTAAAGGGGACAAAATATAAGGGAGCGCCGGTTCCTTTTGTAATGGAACTTCCAAACTATCGGTTTCCTTCAGCAAAAAGTGTGTGGCAGCTTATCGTGGAAAAGGCGAAAGGATTTGCCAAGAAAGCATTTACAATTATTTTTGTAGCTTCTCTTGTAATCTGGTTTTTACAGACCTTTGATATAAGGCTGAATGTTGCTGCTTCTGCGGAAGAAAGCCTGCTGGCACTATTGGGCGGGGTAGCTGCTCCTTTATTGGCACCTCTTGGATTTGGAGATTGGAGAGTTTCTACGGCATTGATTCCCGGATTTACTGCAAAC
>JAAWAC010000020.1 GCA_022791975.1 Lachnospiraceae bacterium
TCATCCCGCAGCATATCTAAAATTGTGGATTTGCCACAGCGCCGGATTCCCGCTAATATCTTCACAAGCGGAACATCCCGATAGGTTTTCAGCGTATTCATATAGTTTGACCGGATAATCATATCGCTCGCCTCCTTATTCCTTACTCATAGTATACCGAAAAAGTTTGGAAATATCAATAGTTTTTACGTTCAATCCATAAAAACTTATTATATGCCGAAACTTTTTTGTGTTGGATGGTTTGAATATGTAAAAGCTGCGTAGAATTTCTACGCTGCTCCCATAAATTATTCTTTTTTGAATGCCGCAATTTTTTCCAGATAGGAAAAACAATCCGTGTGACCTCGGAAGTAGATGTGCTTGCGCTCCATGTTGTCGGCCCGAAAATACAGCCGGAAATACGGATTCAAGATTTCATGCTCCTGAGCGGTAAGCTGTATCTCGCCGTCACCCTCCAGCAGTTTTTCAATGAAAGGATGCTGGTGTTTCAGTTCGCTCATCTGCTGCTTGAGGGCGGTGTATTCCTGATCGGTAGCAGCCAGCTCAAGCTCATTTCCATAGCTGACAGCTCAATGTTGGCTGGCATAAGGTCAACACCCTCTTTGTGGTGCAGAATGCCCTCATCCACAGAAAATGGCTCGTCGCGGATCACCTCCTCCATGATGGTGGCGATAGTGGTCTGCAAGCTGTCCTGATCCTGCCAGCCCAGGCAAGTGGTGAAGTCGCCCTAGGGGTCTGCATCAATGAACAGAACCTTTTGTCCCAGGCGGGCCAGCCCAATGCCCAGATTCACCGTTGTGGTGGTTTTGCCTATTCCGCCTTTCTGATTGGCCAATACAATGACACGGCCATCTTTCGGGCGGCTTCTCTGTTCCGGCATTTTCATGTCCTCCTTTTTAATAGATTTAGCTGCCCGCTGGCAAGGCGGACAGCTATGTATACGGCAAAATGGGCATGAAAAAAAGCTGTCTACTCTATGAAAGAATAAACGGCTTGATTCAGTCGGCACAATATGTAGTTTTCAAATTCTCTTGACAGGGGCGCACATGACTTTGAGCAAAAGATCATCCACGCAGCCGGTGTCCCGATTTTCCCGCAGCAGAGTGTTCCGCAGACGATTCAGGCTCTGGATCACAATGCTGTTTTCAGCGGGGGTGTGGGTTATCTTGAATTTCTGTTTCCTCATAGTGCAGTCCTCCTTTTCGCCTTCATTGTATCTGCTCAAAGATGTGCAGCGCAAATGTGCGAGCATTCGCCAGCCTCAAGGGGTTTTGATACTATGAGGAAAGATAAGATAAACCGGATTCGATTTGGTCAAATCCTGACAAATCAGGTCAACCCTTTCAAAAGAAAAACCATAAAGAAAGGCCCGGAAACGATGGCCAGTGGACAGGGCAAAAGCCCCTCGAAAACGGCTCGATTTTGGCTCTCGGTTGCCCCAGTTTTAATCAAGAAAAACAGGGTCAGAACAGTTCAAATCCTGCCAGAACCGGACAAAGGACAACAGAAGATGTGAAATGGAAAAACCCCGAAAAACCGCAGTTTTTCGGGGTTTTTGAGCGTCTTTGAACCAGTTTGAAACGCCAATCAGCGCTTACTGAACTGGGGAGCGCGACGAGCCGCTTTGAGGCCGTACTTCTTACGCTCTTTCATTCTCGGGTCACGGGTCAGATATCCGGCCTTCTTTAAGATCGGGCGGAACTCTACATCTGCCTGCAACAGTGCTCTCGCAATGCCGTGACGGATGGCACCAGCCTGTCCGGTGTAACCGCCACCCCGCACATTTACAAGCACATCATATTTGTCAACGGTATCGGTAGCCACCAGGGGCTGACGGACAATCACCTTCAGAGTTTCAAGACCCAGATACTCGTCAATCCCTCTCTTGTTAATGGTAATATTTCCCTTACCAGGTACCAGGTATACTCTGGCAATAGATTTCTTTCTTCTGCCTGTTCCGTAGAATTTTACATTCGCCACTGTAATTTACCTCCTTAATACTTCCTCTCGATTAAAATGTTAATACTTCCGGTTTCTGAGCCTGCTGTTCATGCTCCGGTCCAGCATACACATGGAGTTTGGTATACATGCTTCTTCCTAAAGGTCCCTTGGGAAGCATTCCTTTTACAGCCAACTCTACGACCTTCTCAGGCTTCTTTGCCATCATCTCTCTTAAGGTGGTCTCTTTCATGCCGCCTACATATTCGGAATGATGATAGTAAATCTTCTGATCCAGCTTTTTGCCGGTTACTTTAATCTTTGCTGCATTTACCACGATTACATAATCGCCGGTATCCATATGGGGAGTAAAGATCGGCTTATTCTTTCCTCTCAACACTTTAGCTACCTCAGAAGCTAAACGTCCTAATGTATATCCGGTAGCGTCAACTACATACCATTTTCTTTCGATTGTTGCCGGACTGGCCATGTAACTCTTCATTGGTTTTCCTCCTAAATCATGAATAAGCATTTATGTTGAATATATCCTACCGGGGCTTTGGCTCGGATATTTCTACACTTTGTCACATTGAATAATTATATTACACCAACCCAAGTGTGTCAAGCAAAAAAAGCGTAAAAAGGATAAATCTGTAATAAATCTCCAGACCTTTTATTCTCATTTTGGACAGTCCGGGTTTGGACTAATAGCAGGAAACCCTCCCTCATATTCCATCCCAACAAGAGTTAGTCCCCGGGCGGGAGCCGTAGGACCAGCGGCCTGGCGATCGCAGGCTGCCAAAATATCTCTCATCTCCTCCGGCTTTCGCTCTCCCAGCCCCACCTGTATCAGGGTACCAGCCAAAATTCTCACCATATTATAGAGGAATCCGCTTCCGGACACCCGGATTTTAATCAATCCCTCCTGCTCCTCCACGGTCAGACTGTAAATGGTCCGAACAGTGGATTCTGCCTGGGTATGAATGCTGCAAAAACTCTTAAAGTCATGCTCCCCCAAAAAATAAGGACAGGCTGCCTGCATTTTTGCCACATCCAGCTTTCTCCGGAAAAAATGGGCATACAGCCGTAGCTGAGGCAACTCGAAATCCCGGTTCAGTATCTGATATTCATAAAACTTGGTGCAGGCCGCTTTTCGCGGATGAAAGGTATCCGCTACCGGAGCCGATTCCTGAATCCGAATATCCGGGGGAAGCCATTGGTTGAGGGCATAAGAAATCCGCTCCCCGGGCATCCGGCTCTCTGTGTCAAAAACTGCCACGTTTCCCAAGGCATGAACCCCTGCATCTGTTCTGCTTGCGCCGATTACCTGAATTTGCTCCTTAAGAAGCGCAGACAGCTGCCGGTTCAGCACACTCTCAATGGTCTCCCCATTCTTCTGCACCTGCCAGCCGTGATAGGCCGTTCCATCATAGGCCACCGTCAATCGTATCCGTCTCATGACTCTTTCTTCCCTTTCTTAAGCGTTTCCCCCTATGTAGGGCTTCCCCACAGTAAGCCCATTCCACGGCTCTTGGTACTCTTGCCATTGTCCTATAAAAGTTCCACCACAACCCTACTGGACCTTATTCAGATTTCCGCTGTCTTTTAAATAAGTGGAACATAGCTGCCCAGAATTCGAATGCCTATAATCACTGCCAGATACAAAAGCAACACTCCATAGGCCTTCCGATCCCTCCCTTTATAGCACAGAGGCTTCATCTTGGTGCGTCCCTCTCCCCCGTGATAGCAACGAGCCTCCATGGCCATAGCCAGATCATTGGCCCGGCGAAAGGCGGATATAAACAAAGGCACCAGCAAAGGCACCAAACTCTTTGCCTTCTTCACCAGGTTGCCGCTGTCAAAATCTGCTCCCCGGGCAATCTGAGCCTTCATAATCTTATCCGTCTCTTCCATTAAAATGGGGATAAATCGCAAGGCAATGGACATAATCATAGCCACCTCATGAACCGGCACCCGCAATTTTTTTAAGGGGCTTAACAGCCGCTCCATGCCGTCTGTCAAATCATTGGGAGTGGTGGTGAGAGTCATAACCGAGGAACCGATAATCAGATAAATCAGCCGGATTGCCATAAACAGCGCTGTTCGCAAACCCTGATCGGTGATCTTAAGCTTCCATACCTGGACCAGCACCCTGTCCCCTGGTGTGAGAAATAAATTGAATCCTACCGTAATCAAAAGCAGGATTATAATAGCCTTAAGCCCCCGAATCATAAAGGAAAAGGGTACCTTTGACAGCCGAATCACGAAAAATAGAAACACCGTGACAATCCCATAGCCCACCCAGCTTTTCACCAGAAAAAGGGAGGCAATAAATATAAGAGTTGCCACAAGCTTCACCCGCGGGTCCAGTTTATGCAATATGGAATCTGCCGGATAATACTGTCCCAATGTAATATCTTTTAACATCGCCTATTCCTTTCGGAATGCCTTTAAAATGGTCTCTCTGGCCTCCTGGATGGTGGTGGCATTCTCATCCACCTCCAGGCCTCTGGCCTTTAATGCATGCATCATATAGGTGACCTGTGGAGCCGCCAGTCCCATCTGCTCCAACGCCTCATAGTGCCGAAACACTTCCCGGGGAGCACCGTCAAAGGCTATGACTCCCTGATTCATCACGATAATCCGCTCCACATACTCTGCTACATCTTCCATGCTGTGAGAAACCAGCACAATGGTAATATGCTTTTCCTGGTGAAGCAGACGTATCTGATCCAAAATCTCATCCCGTCCCCGGGGATCTAGCCCTGCCGTAGGCTCGTCCAGAATGAGAACCTGGGGCTCCATGGCTAACACTCCTGCAATGGCTACCCGCCGCTTTTGCCCTCCGGACAACTCAAAGGGAGATCTGCTATAGGATTCCTCTCCCAATCCCACCATCTGAAGCGCCCTCTTGGCCCGCTCCCTGGCCTCCTCCTTAGACAATCCTTGATTTAGAGGCCCAAAGCACACATCGCTTATCACATCCACCTCAAAAAGCTGATGCTCCGGATACTGAAAGACTAACCCCACCTGACTGCGCAGTTGCCGCATGGGATAGCCTTCCTGGTAAATATCCTCTCCATTAAAATACAGGTGACCGCTGGTCGCCCGGATCAGCCCGTTTAAATGTTGTACCAAGGTGGATTTTCCGGACCCTGTATGGCCAATTAGACCAAGAAACTGGCCGTCTAAAATCTCCAGATTGATGTCCTTTAGGGCGTAAATCTCATAGGCCGTCCCTGGACTGTATCTATAATTTAACTGTTCTGCTTTAATCGACATAGCTCTTCCACCAATTCTTCTCTGCTTAAAATCCCATCCGGTAAGGGTAGTCCCGCCTTTTGCAGCTCATAAGCCAGCAGGGTGGCCTGGGGAACATCCAGCCGGTAAGCCTTTAACTCCTCCACCCGGGAAAAAATCTCCCGTGGCGTCCCCTGCATAACAATCTTTCCCTGATCCATCACAATAACCCGATCCGCATGGATTACCTCCTCCATATAATGGGTAATCAGGATAACTGTGATATCTTCCACCTGATTCAGCGCACGCACAGCCCGAATCACTTCTTTGCGGCCATTGGGGTCTAACATGGCTGTGGGCTCGTCCAGCACAATGCACTTGGGATGCATGGCCACCACCCCTGCAATAGCTACCCGCTGCTTCTGACCACCAGATAGCTTATTGGGAGAATGATGACGGTATTTCAACATATTGACAGCCCGCAGGCTTTCCTCCACTCGCTCCCAGATTTCCCCTGTGGGCACTCCCATATTTTCCGGCCCAAAACCCACATCCTCCTCCACGATGGTACCAATAATCTGATTGTCCGGATTCTGAAACACCATCCCTGCACTCTGACGGATTTCCCAGAGCTTGTCTGCATCCTTGGTGTCCTTGCCATCCACCCAGACAGTGCCCTCCCGAGGAAGCAAAATAGCATTCAGATGCTTGGCCAGCGTAGATTTTCCAGATCCGTTGTGTCCCAGAATCGCCACAAAATCTCCCTTTTGGACATCCAAATCCACGCCGTCCACAGCCCGTTTCATCTCCGCCACATTGCCTTCCTCATCATACCGGGCATATTCATATATCACCTGCTCTGCCTGTATCATTTTCATAAAATTTCTCCGTTTTCCTCTGTCTCTGCCTGCTTACTCTGGAAAAGCCGTCCTCCTTCCAGGCGCAGTCTCCAGGTCCTGTCAGAATAATTTCGTTTTCTTGATCATCTGAACATATTCTGTATTATTGCGGGTTCTGTCAAACATATTAAGAATATTTTCCACCGCATCGTCAGCCTTCATCCCATTGATTCCCTTGCGCATAATTTCCACAGCTTCCAGCTCCTCCTGGGTAAGCAAAAGGTCTTCTCTTCTGGTTCCGGATTTGGGAATGTCAATGGCAGGAAACACCCGTTTCTCCTGCAACTTCCGATTCAACACCAGCTCCATATTGCCAGTTCCCTTAAATTCCTCATAAATCACATCATCCATTTTGCTGCCTGTCTCCACCAGCGCCGTGGCCAGTATGGTCAAGCTGCCTCCCTCCCGCATGTTCCGGGCCGCTCCAAAGAAACGCTTTGGCATATGGAGAGCTGCCGGGTCTAGACCACCGGAAAGGGTACGACCACTGGGAGGAACCACCAGATTGTAGGCTCTGGCCAGCCGGGTGATACTGTCCAGGAGAATCACCACATCCTGCCCGTGCTCCACCAACCGTTTGGCCCGCTCCACCACCATCTCTGACACCCGCTTATGATGCTCCGCCAGCTCGTCAAAGGTAGAATAGATCACCTCCACATTGGACCCTGCCACAGTTTCCCGGATATCCGTAACCTCCTCCGGCCGCTCATCTATTAAGAGAATCAACAGCCTCATGTCCGGATGGTTCCGGGTAATGGACTTGGCCACATCCTTTAAGAGGGTGGTCTTTCCAGCCTTTGGCGGGGAGACAATCATCCCCCTCTGCCCCTTACCAATGGGAGAAATCAAATCCACCACCCGCATGGCCGTACTTCCCCCGGGTCTTTCCAGATGAATCCGTTCATTGGGAAAAATAGGGGTCAAATCCTCAAAATTCCGCCGTTTACTGGCATCCTCCGGTCGCATGCCATTGATGGCCTTTATATACAGAAGAGCGGCAAACTTCTCCCCCTGATTCCTTACCTTAATATTGCCCCGCAGAATGTCCCCAGTCTTCAGGTTGAATTTGCGGATCATGGCTGGGTTTACATAAATATCATTTTCTCCCGGCAAGTAATTGGCGCTGCGAATAAACCCAAAGCCGTCTGCCATTACCTCCAGAAGGCCATGGGCCTCCTGTCCGCTGTCCAACGTTCCCTCCTGAGGCATCCGCTCCCGGCTACCCATCTCTCCTTCTCCACCAGACCGCTCTCTTCCTCCATAAATACTGTCCGAAGGCGTGCGCTCCCGTACCCCAAAAAAGCTCTCTGCATCTGTGCGCTCTCTTCCCATATAGGCGCTTTCTACACCCATGCTTTCTCTTCCTGGATACCCATTGTCCATGACTATCCGCTCTCTGCCCATAGTTCCATTTTCCATGCGCTCTCTTTCCACAGTCATATTCTCTGCGCTTGTCCGCTCTTTTCCTCCGTAGGCATTCTCCCCAGTCCCGTGAGAAACCTCCCCTGCTGCCCGTTCCCGTCCTCCTCGGGAGCTTATATGAGGGCCTGCCCCCTTGCGCTCTTTTTTACCTGCTGAAGCCTCCCCGCTACGTTTTTCTCTGGGCTGAGCCCCACCTTTACTTCTTTTGATCCCACCAGGAGTTCCGCCCTCTGTCTGACTTTTGCGTTCTTCCTGTTCTGTATCCTTTTCCAGCATGGCATCGATAATATCTATCTTTTTTGCACCAGAAATTCCCCGAATCCCCCGGGTTTTTGCGATTGCCTTCAACTCCGTCAATGGTAGTGATTCATATTGCTCTCTTGTCATACTTGCCTATCTGCTCTCCTTCCTTGCCTTACAACTCTTCACCCTATTTCTAATACTTTGTCTGCAAATCTTTTATTTTATTGTCCTATTGATTTTTTTGTGGGATTTCGCCTGTGAGATTCACGTATGCCTGAACAAGCTCTGCATTGCTGATTCAAGAAATATCTGTTCCACCATTAATCCTTTAAATTATAACGTATTTTTGCCAAAATGCAAATGTTTTTGAAAAAATGAATTCCTTCTTCTACAGTTGCTTTTTTCCCCTTGCTGTGATAGATTTATAAACAGATACAGGAGGATGCGGCCATGGATACTGCCCTTCGCTGGGGAGAAAAGCCTTATTATTCTCTGGATTATGCTTTAAAGCAGCAGTTTGGAGAGAAAATTTATAAGCTTACACTGCATGCAGGTTGCACCTGCCCCAACCGGGATGGGACTTTGGGCACTGGTGGCTGTATCTTTTGCAGTGCCGGGGGATCCGGAGAATTTGCCGCCTCCCCCACCCTTTCCATAACAGAGCAGGTAGCCCAGGGAAAAGCGCTTCTCTCCCAAAAGCGCCCGGCCCGCAAATATATTGCATATTTCCAGGCCTATACCAATACCTACGGTCCCTTATCCCGGCTGGAGCGAATTTTTACGGAGGCTCTTTCTCTTCCAGAGGTGGTGATCCTGTCCATCGCTACCCGCCCAGACTGTCTGGGTCCGGAGGTTTTGGCACTTCTGGAGCGCCTAAATCGCCAAAAACCTGTGTGGGTAGAGCTGGGTTTACAGACCATTCATGAAAAGACGGCCTCTTTTATCCGCAGGGGATATGCTCTGCCCTGCTATACTAGCGCTGTGCAGGAACTGCACAAACGGGGTATTTCTGTAATTACCCATGTGATTTTAGGTCTTCCCGGAGAATCCCAGGAACAGATGCTGGAAACAGTTCGTTATGTAAATCATTTACCAGTCTCCGGTCTAAAATTACAGCTGCTGCATATATTAAAAAATACGGATTTGGCTACTTATTATGAGCAGCAACCTTTTCCCGTCTTTTCTCTGGAGGATTACGTTCAAACAGTGATTGCCTGCCTGGAGATCTGCCACCCCCATATGGTGATTCACCGGCTTACCGGGGACGGGCCTAAAGATTTGCTTTTGGCTCCCCTCTGGAGCTGCTCCAAGCGCCATGTCCTGAACACTATTCACAGTACCCTGCATCGGCAGAATACCTGGCAGAGCCGGCGCTGGGCCCTTACTCCAGACCTACTTCCCCAGTCTTAACCATGGGGAAGTCTTATCATTTCTTGCCTGCATATTCCGAAAACCTATCCCCACGGAGGCGATTTTTATGTCTGATTCCCAGACCCTTTATAAATTGATGATTCTCTATATGCTGAACAAGGTAACCTTTCCCCTGAGCAATTCCCAGCTCTGCGAATTTATCCTGGATGGAGAATACACCACCTATTTTGTCGTACAGCAGTCCATTTCTGAGTTGTTGGAGGCCGGATTTATTCAGATGAACACCAAGCACAGTACCTCCCTCTATGAGATTACCCCAGAAGGAAAGAATACCCTGGAATATTTTGGAGCACGAATCTCCACTGCAATCCGGGAGGATATTGACCATTATTTTGCGGAACATGGGTTTGAGCTGCGCTCCGAAGTGTCCACTCTGGCGGACTATTACCGGACACCTGCTGGGGAATATGCAGCCCGCTGCCAGGTAAAAGAGAAAGAAGCCACGCTTATTGAACTGACTCTGACAGTTCCCGAGGAAAAACAGGCTGCCTCTATTTGCAGCAACTGGAAGCAAAAGAATGAGGAGATTTATGCTTATCTGATGGGGGAATTGTTATAGAGGAAAGGGCGAATAGAAAAAGGTGCAAAGTCTTATTTAAAAAACAAGATTTTACACCTTTGCTATTAATTTCTGCCCTCTTTTGCATCATTTATAGGATATGTAATTATGATACGGCTAAAATGTGCACCAGAAAAACTAAATCCTCTTTTTTATGGCCTTATAAGAACTGATGTTCTTGCAACCTAAAGTATTATCATAATCTTTCCGTAATCCTCTGTCTTGTCTCTCATAATATGAAGTCCCTGTTCCAGAGATTCAAAGTTCAATTTGTGGGTAATCAGACCAGCGGGAGCAATCCGCTTAGCCTGAATCCTTTGCAGTACATAGTGCCAGTCATCAGCTGCCTCATGGATAAACGTGGAATTCCAAGTCCCTGTTACCATTAGCTGGTTGCGAAGCAGCTTCCAGTAAATATTTTTGTCCAATATCATATCAGAGGCCGGATTTCCAACCAACACAACCCGGCTTCCTGGCTTTGCTCCATTCAATGCCTGCGTTACCGTCTCATTCCTGCCCACACACTCAAAAAAGGTCTGTACTCCCTTCCCATCTGTATGGTTCTGTATCCATCTTTCCACAGAAAGAGTCCTGCTGTCACAATAGGAGTCCTCCGGAATCCCCAGCTCCACCACCATCCTCCTCTGAAACTCTTTATTTCCAATAACCAGTATATTTTCCCAGCCTGCCTCCTGCAAAACCATTACTAAAAGCAATCCAATGGTTCCAAGGCCACAAACTGCAAGGGGCCTTCTTTTTTCCTCCGGAGATGCCTCCTCCGAAAGCCCTCTTCGCATGGCATGAACTGCCACTGCCATGGGCTCCAGCATGGCCGCCTCTTCTAAAGAGACATTTGCGGGAATTTCCAGCAGATTTTCCACTGGAACTGTCACCAGCTCTGCAAAGCCGCCATTTCTTCGAGAACCCAAATAACTGTAATTGCGACACAATTCATACTTTTTTTCTTGGCAGGGCTCGCATTCTTTACAAGGTATAAGGGGAAAAACACCTACGTTTTTCCCAACCCACCTTTGCTCCACTCCCTCCCCAATCTCTGTCACAATGCCGGAAAACTCATGCCCCGGGATCAGGGGATAAGAATATGCACCATTCTTGTACACTCTCGGTATATCGGACCCGCAAATCCCAGCGGCCCGCACCGCCACCAGCACCTCCCCTGGCCCTGGTTTCGGGTTCTTCACACTCTCCAAACAAATATCTCCTCTTTGATGCAGCACATAAGCCCTCATGTTCTGTCTCCTTTTTGTTGGCAGAACCGTTTCAAGTCCTCCCTGGTGGTAATCTTAAAGTTGCCTTCGTCTCCGGGAATCATCAATACATCCAACCCCGCCAGCAAAGCCGGTTCTGTAGACCCATTTATTTGAAAAATTTTTTCAGGCAACAGGCGATAATTCGCCTCATAGTATGGCCCCAGGCGAAATACTTCCGGGGCCTGTCCCGCAAAAACGCATGTTCTGTCCAGAAGAGACACCTTTTTTCTGTCCCTACTGTAGTAGACCGTATCCTTCATAGGTAACACTGGCATTACCCCATCGTGTCCCTCTACAGCCTGCAAACAGGCTGTAATCTGCTCTGCCCCCAATAGGGGACGAGCTGCGTCATGAATCAGGATCAGATCGTCTCCGGAAGCATAGTCCCAAATATCCTTCATTCCCTGAAAAATAGAAAGCTGCCGGTTTTCCCCCGGATTGGAAAAGCCCCGAAACTTTTCTCTGCCTCCAGCCATAACCAGTGTTTCCAAAATCAGTTCCTGCCACTGAGGTTCTGCCACAATCTGAATAGCATCTATCTCTCCCTGCCGCACAAGAGTCTCTATACAATAGGAAATAATGGGTCTGCCATTTATGGAAATATATTGTTTTGGTGTGTCCAGCCCCATACGGCTTCCCGTGCCGCCAGATAAAACTAAGGCAATATTCATGTCTTCTCCTTAAACATCCATGCGCAGTTTCCCAGCGCTCCACATAACATAATCATCAGCTATTTTGCCGTGCAGCTTCCAGGTTTACAACTTCTTTCAAAAATGTAGCTCCCGGATATTTTTCAACACTTCCCCATAAGGCTTTCCCCTTCCAAATAAAAGGGTTGTTCCCAGAACGAAGCCCCTGATTCCCTTGGGAGCATACTCCAATATTTTGTCAGCGCTGCACGCACCATCCCAGTAGATTTCGAAATCCATATCTTCTTTTATAGATAGTAGCTTTGTGATTTTCTTTCCTACATAAGGCAAATACATCTGCCCAGCATTTCCGGGATTTACAGACATGACCAATACCTTTTTCACAATGCGTAGCATTTCCATAACCGTTTCCACGGATGTGCCAGGATTGATAGCTATGCCAGGTACCATTCCTGCGTTAATAATGGCCTGCAGGGTTGTAGATGGATGGTATTCGGCTTCCGGGTGGATATAGACCGTGTCGCCTGGACGCAAATGCTGAAGGAACAGATTGATACGGTTATTGGGATGTTCGATCATCAGATGGACGTCCAAGGGGATCTTCGTGGCGCTGGCTATGTAGCGCATGTCGTTTAGGGACATAGCAAAATTAGGGACGTAACGGCCATCCATTATGTCGATATGGAAAGAGTCGATGCCTCCCTCTTCTAAATTTTTTATTTCTTTCTCCAGGTGACCGTAGTTGGCACACATCATGGAGGCCATGAGTTCGAATTGCATATTGTTGTATCCTTTCCAAATTGTCCTTTTATTACCTATCCATATTTAGTTTTATAACATAAACATTCTCTGTTAATCATATTTTTCTAAAAATATCGTACTTTTAGCAGCCAGACTATATTTTATCAAACGTCTATTTTTTTCTTTGCAATTTATCATACAAGAAAATTTTTATCTGCATACACAACCTTATAATCAGCACTCTTTCTTACAAAATAAAACGTCAATAGTCGTTCCGAAATAAACCCCGGATACCGATTCCAATAAGCATCTTTCTTTTGCCCTCCATGGATAACAACTGCTTCCAAAATCGGAAACAGCCATGCGCAAAATTCATCCAGAATCTCTCTTCTCATAATAAACATATTACAGGGAGAGTACAGGTTTCCTGCAAAAAACTCTTGCGCCTCTTGATATATATTTTCTTGTGTTTCTTTGAGGTATTCCATCATATACTCCCAATCTGCAAAGTCATGACGATGTTTATAATTTCCCTCGATACTGGGAGCCACATAAAGAGGTGTGGGCAGAATCACATCCACTTCATGTTCCTGCATTCTCTCCACCCAGTCTTCCGCCAAGACAAAATGCCTGCGGTAATGCGCCAAACCCACAACATCCTCTTTGGCATGCTTCCATATCCAATATAAGGCGGTGAGTTCACAATACTGGCGATTTCTTTCCGATATATTATCACCAACATCATCCGTCAAAATCCCCTGATACAGACGTTGCTCTGTAAGGGCCGCGCCCACTTGGATCTCTTTTTCGTATAATGATAGACGATATTCCTTCTGCAAAGCCCTATCAAATATGGACTTAGCAACATATATTGTCGCACTAGCCTTACTATCACTTGTTTCTATCCCTGCCTGTAAATCCTCCATCTTTATAAAGCGCTGTTTAATACTGAAAAAATATTGCTTTAAATATTGATTTCTAAGCTGCAGATCCATCTCGACAGTTACTGGCCGAATATCCTTAAAGCCCAAGGCTCTCAGTTTATCTATCACTCTCTCATGATATAATCCTCTTATTCCAAGGTATATTGGATATTCCTTGTGTAACCGTAAATGGCTTCTTATTCGTTCAACAGTAACTCCTTCAATTTGTAATGGATTTCTCTCCTCATTATCATATAAATATGCGACGATTTCTATCTCAGGATTGAGAGCTCGCAAATATACTGCAAGGGTCTGTGCCCGGGAATGGGCTCCAAAAATATATATTTTTTCACGCATACCTTTTGCCCTCCTCTTTTCCTTTCCGGATTATGCCATAACATCTCCTATGAACCTGTAAACACTATCTTATTCAGACATTTTGTTTAAAGCCCCTCTGATGTAAAAGCAAAACTGACTACAACCATTCTGCCAAAAATCCTATACGTCCAGATCAAGACATTCTCATATAGGAATTAATCATTGATGTCGTGTAAAAACCTTACTTTTTGGAAAACCACAGGGTTAATAGACCGTATCCTCCCATCTAAAATACTATAAAACTACCCTTCCACAAAATGCTTTCTCACATGGACAATCTTATAATCATCCTCATGGCTCAAAAAATAGATGCCCATAAGCCGTTCCGCCAGAAAGCCGATATACCGCTTCTGATAGGTACCCTCCCGATCACCACATCGCTCCTCACAGTACTTGAGGATAGGGAACAGCCACGCGCAGTAATCATCCAGTATCTCTTTTCGTGCAATGAACATGTTGTATCCATAATAAAAATTTCCCTTTTCCAATTCCCGGGCCGTCTCCTCATAATCTGGGGCCAAGGTATGGACTGCCTCCATCATCACATCCCAGTCGCCTGCCACATGATCATGGACATAGACCTGCCTCACACTGGGAAAATTCAAAATAGGGATGGTCAGCACCACATCAATGTCCGAATATGCCAGCCTTTTCAGCATATCCTCATCCAGTTCAAAATGCCGCCTGTAATGGCCCAATCCTGCATAGCTGGAGGAATCATGCTTCCA
>JAAWAC010000021.1 GCA_022791975.1 Lachnospiraceae bacterium
CAGACGCAAAGCGGAAGGAAATACCTTCCAGACCTAGGGTCCTGGTAGTACAGAAGCGGAACTAAAAAAACAGCATCTGTAGGGACAGGACCCGGAAGGGATTGACAGACGCAAAGCGGAAGGAAAAACCTTCCAGAGCTGGGGTCCTGGTAGTACAGATGCGGAACTAAAATAGGAGGTTATATGGCAGGTACATATTTAGAATGGCTGAATGAGGCGACCCCCACCAGATGGTGGCATGATTCTGGCAACCCGGACGAGATTGAGCAGGCCCGAAAGAGAGGGGCTCTGGGGGTTACCACCAACCCGGTGCTTACTTATCGCACCTTCCAGTCCCAGCCAGAATTCTGGCAGGAGAAGGTAAATGCAGTATCCCAGGATCTGGACTTTGAGGAGCGGGCAGAGGCTCTTTTGAAGCTGGTGGCCACCTACGCGGCGGACTATTTCCGGGATGTGTATGATTCCATGGATGGTATGCATGGACTGGCCTTGGGACAGCTGAATCCAGGGCGGGCCGGAGATGCGGAAGGCATGCTGGCCCAGGCGCGTCGGGTACATAGCTGGAGACCCAATGTGGCTGTAAAGCTTCCCACCACCCGGGCAGGCCTGGAGGTTATGGAGCAGATTGCAGAGGAGGGCATTCCCATCTGTGCCACCATCAACGTGTCTGTGGCGCAGGGCATTGCTGTGGCGGAGGCCTATGAAAAGGGAAAGAAGCGGGCTATTGAAAAAGGCGTAAAACCGGCTCTTTGCCTGGTGGTACAGCAGGTGGGCCGTCTGGATGACTATATCCGGGATGTGGCAAAGGATATGAAGGCGGAGGTTTCCGAGAGCGATATTATTATGGCAGGTCTGGCCGTAGCCAAACGGACCTATGGAATTTTTCAGGAAAAAGGCTACAGCTCCGTGATTATGCCTGCTGGGCTTCGGGGCGCCTATCATCTCACTGAGCTGGCAGGAGCCAAGATGACCTTTACCATCAGTACCCGGGTGCAGGACATGATTTTAGAGGCAGACCCAGAGCGGGTGGAGCGGATCAACGAACCCATAGATTCAGCGGTTATTGATCGGCTGATGAAGATTCCGGAGTTTGTCCGGGCCTATGAGCCGGATGGTATGAAGCCAGGAGAATTTATCACCTATGGTGTGACGCAAAAGCTCTTATCCCAGTTTATGGAGACTGGCTGGGCACCCCTGGAGACCTATGGTTCCACAAAGAAATCCGGGAGATGGATTTAATAAAGGCAGAAAAGAAATATTTGAGCACAGAGTTTGCGGAGGATCTGGGGGATATGCTATAAAATATCCCCCAGAACTTCCCACAGGGATGCTTAGATATATAGAAAAAAAGGAGGATACCTACTCCAGCTCTCTCTCCTATGGGGAACAGCGGATACTGGAAATTGCCCGTGCCCTGGTGAGTGACCCGGTGCTGATTATTCTGGATGAGCCGGCAGCCGGTATGAACCCCACGGAGAAAAACTCTCTGGCGGGTCTGGTAAAGCGGATTCGGGCTCGGGGCATTACCGTACTTCTGGTGGAGCACGACATGAAATTTGTAATGGGCATTACGGACAGAATCTGTGTGCTCAATTACGGCAAGCGGCTTGCCCTGGGGACGCCGGCGGAAGTGCAGGCGAATCCGGAGGTAGTCGAAGCATATCTTGGGGGAGGTGACTGAGTATGGAACAGGCTATGCTGAGCATCCGGGATCTGGATTTTCACTATGGAGAAATCCATGCACTGGACAAAATATCCCTGGATGTATTTAAGGGAGAGATCGTGGCCATTATCGGGAGCAATGGGGCAGGCAAAACCACACTGCTGCGCACCACCTCCGGTCTGTTGGGTAAGAATACCGGCGGTACCATCACCTTTCAGGGGCAGCAGATTGAGAACCTGTCCCCCCATAAGATTGCGGGGCTGAAGCTGAATCAGGTACTGGAGGGGCGTCTGGTGTTTCCCCTCTTGACTGTGCTGGAGAATCTCATGATGGGCGCTTATCTGACCAAGGATAAAAAGCTTATCCAGGACCGCCTAGACTATTGCTTCAGTCTGTTTCCCCGGCTTTTGGAGCGGGAAAAGCAGAATGCAGGCACCCTGTCCGGAGGAGAGCAGCAGATGGTGGCTGTGGCCCGAGCTCTTATGACTGGCCCAGAGCTTCTGATGCTGGATGAGCCGTCCATGGGACTGGCGCCTCTGGTTATCAAGGATATTTTCACTACCATTGAGAAAATCAACAAGGATGGCGTGACCATTCTTTTGGTAGAGCAGAATGCCAACGCAGCTTTGAAGATCGCCAATCGGGCCTACGTGCTGGAGATTGGAAAGATTGTGAAGGAAGGACCGGCCAGTGAGCTGGCCAACGATGACAGTATTCGAAAGACCTATCTGGGAATCAGCTAGATAGTGACAGAGAGTAAACAAAAGGGGTTAAAAATCAGTATCAACCGATTTTTAACCCCTTTTGTGGTGATATGCTCTTAATCTCTGGCAAGGGTAAACTGATTTACCAGTTGTTTCATATTGCTGGCCTCAGCAGAAAGCTCTTGGCTGGCTGCTGCGCTCTCCTCAGCCGTAGCGCTGTTGTTCTGTACAACAGCGGAAATCTGGCGGATTCCTTCATTGACCTGCAAAACAGCGTCAGACTGCTCGTTTGACACGGAGGAGATCTGGTCAATAGAACCTACCATCGATTGGATGTTTTGTACCACATCTGACAGGGCATCAGCGGTGTGCTGTGCAATCTCCGTACCTGTCTGCACGGCCTCCATGGAATGCGTGATAAGCAGGGAAGTGTTTTTGGAGGCTTCCGCGGATTTGCTGGCGAGATTACGAACTTCATCTGCCACAACGGCAAATCCTTTGCCTGCGGAACCTGCCCGCGCAGCCTCTACAGCCGCGTTTAGTGCCAGGATGTTGGTCTGAAATGCAATGTCTTCTATGGTTTTAATAATCTTGCCGATCTCCTCGGAACTGGAATGGATCCTTCCCATAGCTTTCATCAGTTCCTGCATCTGCTCATTGCAGGCAGAAACGCCTTCGCCTGCATGGTGGGTCTGTTGGCGTACCTCCTGTGCGCTGTCAGCATTGTTCTTGATCTGGCCGGAAATCTCACTGATCCGGGCTGCAAGCTCTTCCACGGAGCTGGCCTGTTGGATAGCGCCCTGGCTTAAGCTCTGGGAGCTTGAAGATACCTGGTTGCTGGCAGTTGATACCTGTTCGGCAGATGTATTGAGTTGATGAAGGATTTGACTTAATTTTATCTTTAGGTTGCGCATGGAGCCCAGGATACTCTGGAAATCGCCTACATAGGTTTCACGGTGCTGGGACTGGATATCCAGATTCTGATTGGCCATCTCACCCAGAAGATAACCAATATCGTGGATAATGGTAGAAAGGCCTTCTACCAGTTCGGCGGTAGACTGTGTCAGCATTCCGGTCTCATCCCTGCTGACAACCTGGGGAACGGGAGATTCCAGGTCACCCTCCACCAGCAGACGCATACGTTCCGCGCAGGCCTTCATGGGTTGACTGATGCTGTTGGCCAATTTCAGGGCGATTATAATGGAACCCAGGATGGCCAGTGCCATCATCACCAGATTGATGGTGATATCAAAATATGTAGAAGAAAGATAATCGGACTGAGGGGCAACAACGGCCACACTCCATCCATCGGTGCCGTTCACCGGCGCGTAAGCTGCAAACATGCTATCCCTGCCATTTTTGTAGCTTCCGAAGCCATTCTTTCCCTGGCGCATGGCAGCATGGATAGATGCCAGTTCGTTTAGGGAAGAATCACTTGCCGCTTCGTTTTCAATATTCTGCACCGTGATGGTATCCAGAGTAGTATCAGCGATGGTGTCACCGGAACGGTTGATCATGTATGCACGGCTGTGCTCGCTGACGGAAATCGAGGAAACAATATTGTTCAGGAAGGTCTCGGAAGGAACAAAATAAACCACACCTTCAATACTGGAACCCTGAATGCCGTCTTTGTAGATGGGAGCCGCTACCATAATAGAAAGTTCCCCTGTTATCTTGCTGATGAGGGGTTCTGATACATAGACATTGCCCTGCATAGCCTGTTGAACATATTCCCGGTCGGAATAATCCTTTCCGTCGAAAATACTGATGCCATCGGGGCCAATGATGTTCCCCCGCTGGAAACCATGCATGCTGACGCGCTGGTCTATGATGGAGCGCTTTTCCTCCAGGGAAATGGTCTCGTCGAGAAGCTGAGGAACACAGCCGGTGTCCATAGCAACATTTTTGTAGGCAGTCAGTTCCTGCTCGATACGTTCTGCTGCGAGAACAGCCGTCTGGCTCATCATTTGATCCACGGTTGAGATGGTGCCGCTGTAGTTGAGTGCAATACTGCATGCTCCCACGATGAGTTGTGTAGCCAGGACTGTCACCATAAGACATAGGGTGATTTTTGTCCGAATGCTTTTCATGTTTTTCGTCATTCCTTTCAGTCAAAGTTACTATTTTTCCAATTTTTTCAGGAGCCTCCTGCCTTCCTATTTTGGTTTACGGAAACGATGCATTTTTTTGAACTGATCCTTCACTCTCTTCCCTCCTAGCTTTTCATAAGTAAACTACACAGTATATCACTATTATATTATATGAATTTGAAGGCTGATTTGTCAACTGCATTGCCGGTCAAAAGGATATTTCTGAGTAGCCTAAAAGGCAGTAAAATTCATGGGACATGGGGAGAGGCAGGGTAACCAAACGCAAAGGCTCCATGACTGTGAGATGGGATGTTTCTTCCCCTGGCAATAAGCACCTTGCACAAAAACAGACAGCTAAATTTAGTGAAATAGCTGGTTTTCAAAAGAAGGCAAAAACTTGGGAAAAACATATTGACAAATGGAGAAATTAAGAGGATAATACAGGCTGTAGCAAGGTTGTAATACAACTAACAGCAATCAACTCAGAGGCACTGCGTATGAGCATAAAACCCATTAAAAAAGTAAATGTCAGCGAGCAGGTTTTTGAGCAGATGAAAGGGCTGCTGACCAAAGGTGAGTGGAAGCCAGGGGAGAAGCTCCCCTCGGAGAATGAGCTGGCGGAGAAGTTTGGTGTCAGCCGGATTACCATACGGCAGGCCCTCCAGAAGCTGAATGTGCTGGGACTTCTGGAAACCCGTCTGGGAGAGGGCTCCTTTGTGCGGGAGATAGAGCCGGGAGACAGCATGAATGCTTTGCTGCCAGCGGTGCTTTTCAACCGGGATATGCTGATGCAGGTGGAGGAATTCCGGGAAATCGTGGAGGTGGAATCCGTAAAGCTGGCAGCGGAGCGGGCCAGTGCGGAGGATATCGCTAGTCTCAGGCAGATTTTGCAGCGCATGGAGAAATGCCAGGGAAACCCAAAAAAATTTGGGGCAGCGGATCTGGAATTTCATATGAAGCTGGGGGAGATGACCCAAAATGACCTGGTGGTCAAGACGGAGGGGATTTTACAGAGTACCCTTCAGGAAGCCATGGAGGACATTGTGGAGGGTGTGGGATATGCTCCCGGCATCCACTATCACGGCCAGTTGATTGAGGCCATGGAGCAGCACGACGGCCGGCGGGCCGCCAGCATCATGAAGGAACACTTAAGCAATAATAAAAATTTTATTATAAAAGAGGAGGAAATAAAAGATGGGCTATAGTAAAGAGTTGTTGGATGATCTGACAGCAAAAGCACAGCAGTTAAGAAAGGATGTTATCATCAGTATCGGCGTAGGCGTGGCCGGACATGTGGGTGGCTCCTGCTCCGCAGCGGACCTTATCACTGCGCTGTATTTCTACAAGATGAAGCATGATCCCAAGAACCCCAAGATGGAGGATCGGGACCGCCTTCTGCTGAGCAAAGGTCATGTGGCCATTCTCCAGTATGCGGCTTTGGCTGAGGCCGGATACTTCCCCGTAGACGATCTGCAGCACACCAAGGAAATCGGCTTCCATCTCCAGGGACATCCGGACGTAATCAAGACTCCTGGTATTGAGGCAGGTACTGGCTCTCTGGGACAGGGACTTTCCATCGGTCTGGGCATGGCACTGGGACAGAAGCTTCAGGGCATCGATGCAAAAACCTATGTGCTCTGCGGCGACGGCGAGATTGCCGAGGGACAGATTTGGGAGGCTGCAATGGCTGCTGTAAACTTTAAGGCAGACAACCTGGTAGCTATCGTGGACCACAATAAGCTTCAGGCCAACGGACGTATTGAGGATCGGTTCGATACTCTGCCATTGATTCCCAAGTGGAAGGGCTTTGGCTGGAATGTAATTGAGATTGACGGACATAATATGGAAGAAATTCTGACTGCTCTGGACGAGGCAGATACTGTAAAGGGTGTGCCCACCGTGATCGTTGCCAATACCGTAAAGGGTAAGGGCGTAAGCTTTGCAGAGAATGTGGTGGGATACCACAATGGAACGCTGACAGAGGAAACCTACAAACAGGCATTAGAAGAATTATCCAAATAAGAGCAGGAGGGAATAAGACAATGAGTCGTTTTACAAATCAGAGAACCGCATATGGTACAACCTTGGTTGAGTTAGGAAAAGAGAATAAGAAAATCGTAGTTTTGGATGCCGACCTGGGCGGCTCCACCATGGGAAAGCTTTTTGAGGCAGAGTATCCCGAGCGGCATTTTGAGTGCGGCATTGCCGAGGCCAACATGACCTCCATGGCAGCAGGCCTGGCCCAGACGGGATTGATTCCCACCACCAACTCCTTCGCTGTATTTGCAGGCGGACGTGCCTTTGACCAGATTCGTCAGACTATTGCCATTGGCAAGCTGAATGTGAAGGTCGTAGGCTCCTCCTCCGGATTTTCCGATTTCGGTGACGGCGCTACCCATCAGTGTGTGGAAGATATGGCTATTTTCCGCGCAGTTCCCAACATGACTGTTATCTGCCCGGCTGACGCCAATGAGACGGTGGAGGCTACCAAGGCTATCATTGACCATGTGGGACCGGTTTATATGCGCTTGAACCGCAATGACTATGAGAATGTAACCGAGGAAGGCAAGAAATTTGTCATTGGTGAGCCCAGCGTTCTGAAAGAGGGAACCGAGGTTGTGGTATTTGCCTGTGGCGTTATGGTAGGCATGGCTCTGGAGGCTGCAAAGGCTCTGGAAGGCAAGGTAAGCGTAAAAGTGGTAAATCAGGCAACCATTAAGCCTATGAACACCGAGGCTGTAAATAAGCTGGTGGAAGGCTGCAAGGGTGTTGTTACCGCTGAGGAGCACAATGTAATGGGTGGTCTGGGATCTGCCATCGCAGAGGCTATCTCCAAATCCTGCAAGCCCATCGAGTTTGTAGGCGCAAAGGATACCTTCGGATGCAGCGGACACAACTACAAGGAGCTTCTGGAGTACCAGGGACTGACTGTAGAAAATATTGTAAAAGCCATTGAAAAAATTGCGAACCTGTAATATAATAAAGGTAATACAAATTTAACGTTATATTCACCATTTATAAGGAGGACAAAGAAATGAAAATTGGATTTATCGGTCTGGGAATCATGGGAAAACCGATGGTACGGAATCTGCTGAAAGCAGGCCATGAGGTTGTGGTATTTGACGTGATTCAGGCAAATGTGGATGCAGTGGTTGCCGACGGTGCAAGAGCTGCCGCTTCTTCCAAGGCTATCGCTGAGGAGTGCAAGCTTATCATCACTATGCTGCCCAACAGCCCCCATGTAAAGACCGTAGTTTGTGGAGCAGGCGGTGTTCTGGAAGGTGCTACCGAGGGAACGATTCTGGTAGATATGAGCTCCATCGCTCCTCTGGCTTCCCAGGAAGTTTGCAAGGCTTGTACAGAGAAGGGTGTGAAGATGATCGACGCTCCCGTATCTGGTGGAGAGCCCAAGGCTATTGACGGAACTCTGTCCATCATGGTTGGTGGCGACGAGGCCGTGTTCAATGAGGTAAAGGATATCCTGGGCGTTATGGGTGCATCCGTGGTACATTGCGGCGATATCGGCGCAGGTAACACCACCAAGCTGGCAAACCAGGTAATCGTGGCTGTGAATATCGCAGCTGTATGCGAGGCCTTTATGCTGAGCACCAAGGCTGGTGTGGACCCCATCCGCGTATTCGACGCCATCAAGGGCGGCCTGGCAGGTTCCACAGTTATGAACGCAAAGGTTCCCATGATTACAGCTGGAAACTTCAAGCCCGGATTTAAGATTGACCTGCATATCAAGGACCTGAACAATGCTCTGGAGACCGGACATGGCGTAGGCGCTCCCCTGCCTCTGACAGCAACCGTACAGGAAATGCTGCAGATGCTGCACAATATGGGTGAGGGTCAGAGCGACCACAGCGCAATCGCTAAGTACTACGAGAAGATTGCAGATACCCAGATTCGCGCATAAGCCGGAGAGATGGCAGGCAGAACTGATGGAAGCATAAAGGGAAGCCGCTCTGTAATATTTCAGAGCGGCTTGCTTTCTAAATGAGGATGGAGGATAACAGGTATGACTGTAAAAGATAAAACAATCCTGATAACCGGCGGAGCAGGGGGATTGGGCTCAGCCATGGCAAAGCTGCTGGCCAAAAACGGTGCAGTGGTTTTTATTCTGGATCTGCCCGTGGCTGAGGAAGCCGCAAAGAAGCTTATTGCTGAAATCGAGGCAGAGGGTGGCAAGGCTTATTATGAGCCCATGGACGGAACCAAGGAAGCTGATTGGGCAGCTACCGTGGCAGATGTTCTGGAAAAAACTGGAAAAGTAGATGTGTTGGTAAACAATGCCGGCATCAATATCCGCAAAGCTGTGGAAGAGATGAGCATGGAAGAGTGGATGAAGATGATGGAGGTAAATACTGGTGGCGTGTTCCTGGGAATGAAATATGTCATCCCCCATATGCGCAAGCAGGGCGGCGGCGCCATTATCAACACCTCCTCTCAGTGTGGTCTTATCGGACATAAGTACACCACAGAGGCTTATACGGCTTCCAAGGGAGCAGTGACCCTGCTGACCAAAGCCATTGCTTCCCGCTATGGCAAGGATAACATCCGTTGCAACGAGATCTGCCCCACCACCGTAGACACTCCTCTTACCAGAGAGCGCTTAAAAGATCCCCAGTTTGCAGCTGAGCGGGTGGGCGAAGTACCCCTGGGACGTCTGTGCAAAGTGGAGGATGTAGCCAATGCAATCCTGTATCTGGCATCCGAGGAAGCCAGCTATATTAGCGGTGTGGCTCTTCCCGTGGATGGAGGCTCTACCTGCGATTAAGGCGTAATGCCAAAAGGACATGAACCATGGTGTCCACTGTCATATATAGAAATCCTGAGAAACGCTGTCATTTGAGATATCATTTGGCAGCGTTTTTTTGTTTGCAAAATTCTCTCCCCATGCTTTTTTAGGCCCCGCTTTTCCAGGCAGGAGGAGCTATGTTATACTTTAGTGAAAATTATACCAGAGAGGAGAATTAAGAGATGGAGGGACAAAGGGAGCATGGGATACCCAGGGGAGCTGTGGAGGCATTTGCAGAATATCTTTATGAGCAGGAGTGCGCCAGACTGACCGTGAAGAAATACTGCGGGGATATCCGGGTGTTTTTAGGCTATCTGGGCGAAGAACAGAGGATTACCAGAGAGGGACTGCTGCAATATAAGGAATGGCTGTCCGGGCGTTATGCAGTGGCCAGTGTAAACTCCATGCTGGCGGCCCTGAACCGCTTCCTTAAATATCTGGGGTTGGGAAATCTGCGAGTACGACGTCTGCGGGTGCAAAGGCAGCTGTTTTTGCAGCAGGAGCGGGAAATGACAGAGAAGGAATATGCAAGACTCCAGCAGGAGGCCCGGGGGCAGGGAAAGAAACAGCTGGCCCTGTTGATGGAAACTTTGGCCGGAACAGGGGCCCGCATTGGAGAGCTGTCCTATTTTACTGTGGAACAGATACGGCGGGGACAGGTGGAGATCCGACACAAGGGAAAACACCGTCGTATACTGCTGCCCGGTAATCTAAAGGCACGGCTTCTGGTATATGCGGTCCTACAGGGGATCAAAAAGGGCCCCCTGTTTATCTCCAAAAACGGTCGTCCCAAGGATCGAAGCAACATTTGGAGAGAGATGAAGGCCCTGGGAGAAAAGGCGGGTGTGCAGCCTAATAAGATATTTCCCCATAACCTGCGCCACCTGTTTGCCAGAAGCTATTATCAGATGACACGGGACTTGGCCGGTCTGGCAGATCTGCTGGGACACAGCAGTCTGGAGGTCACCAGGGTATACACGGCGAAGCCGGTAAAGGCCTATCAGAGCGCCGTGGACAGACTGGGGGAGAGCAGAATAAAAAACACCACATAAGGGTAGTTATGTGGTGTTTTTCTTCTATGGATTATTATAACCAGCGTGGTGGTGGTTGTCAATGGGGCTTTTGGGAAAATTTAAGTAATGGTGAAGGGGCAACAGAAGGGCATAGCTAACCGGCGCAAAC
>JAAWAC010000022.1 GCA_022791975.1 Lachnospiraceae bacterium
ATCCTTGGAGTAGATCCCGGTCAGCACCTTCATCAAGGTGGACTTTCCTGCTCCATTCTCCCCCATCAGTGCATGGACCTCTCCCTTTCGAATCTCCAGATCCACATGGTCCAGCGCGTGTACCCCGGGGAATGATTTATCAATCCCCTTCATGGTTAAAATCACATCACCCAAAGCGTCACCTTCCAATCCCCCTGAACCGACAAAACATTCCTTGTCCTTGTCCGCAATATATGAACATTATATGTCTAATCTATGAATAACTTAATAGAAAATTCTCTGCAAAAAGGTGAATATTTTCCTCAAAAAAAGCCAATTCGTGCCGTGCCGCTCTTTCGCAGTAGATTTCTCTCACACTTTTAAAACGGAAACAGAAGCTTTTGATTCTCCTCCGTATAAATATTTTCTCGTGTTATCAGCACAGTTCCGGCATCCTCATACTCCGGCAATTCTTCCCCTCGGGCAGCTTTTACCGCCTTCTCAATGCCCAGATAGCCCATATTAAAGGCCTGCTGAATAACGATAGCATCAAAAATTCCTTCCTCCAACAGCTGAATCTCCTGCTTGGAACTGTCAAAGCCTACCATATGAATGCGATCCTCCAGTCCCAGCTCCCGGACTGCTTGCGCTGCCCCCACAGAGGAATACTCGTTGAGCCCGGCTATCATATTGATCTCCGGATGCTCCTCCAGCATCTGTCTGGTCACCTCCCGGGCAAGCTCAAAGGAGGATTCGCAAAATACGACCTGCACAATCTTTTCCTGGTCCTCTCCCAGTCCCTCCCGAAAGCCTTGTTCCCGCTCCCGGGCCGTGGAGGAGCCCTGCACATGGCCCACAATGCCAATAGCAGTATTTTCATCCACAAACTGGCTCATATAGGCTCCCATTTTGTAACCACCCTCCACATTGTCTGTGGCTACCACACACCTTCCCACCGGCTCTGCCATAACGGAATCCACCAGAATCAGTGGTATCCCTGCCTCCTCAATCATTCGGGCATAGATAAGGGTCTCCTCGTAGCTGATTGGGGCCAGGGCAATGGCGTCAGGTTTTTGGGCAATGGCATCCTCTATTAACTCATGGGCCTTGTCCACCTCCCGCTCTGACTCTGGTCCCCAGACCGTGAGATTGACCCCGTATTCCCGGGCAGCCATTTTAGCCCCTTTATGAATGGAGCTCCAGAAGTCATTGGTTTCATCAATGGCTTTCTGTATAAGAATAATATCAAGCGGCCGTGTCTCCTGGTGACGCTTTGCCTGGTAAGCGCCGATCCCTGCCGCCAGCAAAAGCAACAAAAGCAAGCAAAAGCAAGCCGCCTTTTTATACCTTTTCATGTTCTTTTTGCTCCTCTCCCTTGTCTGGCAATCGTATGGTGGCCGTAGTCCCCACCCCCGGAGCGCTTTCATAGCTAAGGCCGTATTCTGGCCCGTAGTAAAGTGCAATCCGATCTTTGACATTTTTCAGACCCACCCCATTAGAACGAGTGTCCCTCACATGCTTCTCAAAAATATGGCTCAAGGTCTCCTCGTCCATGCCAACCCCGTCATCCTGAACCTGGAGATAGATACAGCCCGCCTCCCGATAGCCCAGAATCCGGATAAGTCCCGTCCCATTTTTGTTTTTAATCCCGTGATAAATGGAATTTTCCACCAGGGGCTGCAAAAGCAGCTTAATCACTGTCAGCTCCAGGATCTCCTCCTCCACCAGAATCCGATATTCAAGCTTATCCCGATAGCGCATTTTTTGAATGATCAGGTAACTCTCTGTGTAGGCCACCTCCTCTGATATCCGCACCAGCTCCTGATCGTTGCTGATGCTCTGGCGAAGCAGCTTAGCCAGGGAGGAAGTCATAACCACCACCTCCTTATTTTTTCCCCACTCAGCCATCCAGATAATGGAGTCCAACGTATTATAGAGAAAATGAGGATTCATTTGATTCTGCAATACTCGCAGCTCGCTTTCCCGCTTGGCCTGCTGCACCTTTCGGGTCTCCTCCATAAGATTTTGGATCTGCTCTGTCATTCGGTTAAAGCTGCTGCTCAACCGCCCTATCTCATTGTTCTGAGATTCCCTGATAACCGCATGGGCAAAATTTCCCTTCTCCACCTCCTTCATGGATTTCTCAAGAGTCTTAATAGGCTGGGTAATCTGATCTGATAAAATCGCCGCTAAAAATAATGCCACCATAAGAAGTACGCCAGCCATAAGTACATAAATATTTTTTGTCTCATCTGCGTGCACCAGAAGCTCTGGCACATAGGCCACACCCACCACCGTCCAGCCCGTGTAATCAGAACGGGAAATCGTATACAGGTATCCGTCCTCTGTCACAAAGGACTTTTCTCCACAAACCATCACCTCCGAAATCCGCTCGGTCTTCAGACCACTATAAAGCAGCTGCTGTTGGGGATGATAGATCAATCCACCGTCCTTATCCAGAATAAATACATAGCCCTTGTCTCCCAGATACAGCTTTTCGCAGAGACTGTTAATGGAATTATAATTTAAATCCACAAAAAACACACTGTCCGGATCGGTCTCGTCAAGTCCTCGGATCCGGCGGCTCAGGGTAACCACCCAGTCATAGCTGTCATAGACCACATTCTGTACATGGGAGGTGGAAATCACAGCTTCCCCCTCTGCTTCCAAAGCCTCCTGATACCAGGAAAGTTGTGTCACGTCCACATAGGGATTTACTCTCTCCCACCCCCGGTTCAGCACATAGCGCTCATTCCCCAGAAAAATACCGATGTTGGTAATGTCCTGACGAGTATCTATAAGGGTCCGAAACATGACTGCCACCTGCTCTGCCAGTCGCTGTCTGCCCGCAAAATCCACCATCCCTGTTCCGGAGGGCATGCGTAGTCCTTCCTCCCCGGCTCCCTCCGGGGCATCCTCCACAAATAAGAAATTATTCACATCTGAGTTAATGGAAACAATCATGGAAATATTTTCCATATAAGAAATATAAGAATCAATGTCCTCGTTTACCTGGCCGATAAGCTGGCTGGTATATGCCACAGAATTATCCAGCACAGTATCCTCTGTATAATTCAGGGATATTACCAAAAAAGTCACCAGAGCGAAAATAATCAACCCGGCAAAAGAACAAATCATAGAGGAGCGCACGCTCCGAAATCCCCCAAACAGCCGCCCCTTACGCTTTTCCTTCTCCATGGTCAGCGCTGCTCCCTTGCATATTCCTTGGGCGTTTTCCCGGTAAGCTTTTTAAAGGTCACACTAAAATAATGAGAATCTGCATATCCCACCTTTTCCGCCACCTCATAGGCTCGAAGAGAAGTATTTTCCAGAAGCCTTTTTGCCTCCCCAATACGCTTTTTGGTCAGTGCCTCAATAAAGGTCTCCCCTGTATAGGCCTTAAACAATGCACTGAAATAACTGGTGCTCACTGCCAGATGAGAGCACACAGAATTTAGGGACACCTGGCTGTCCCCATAATTTTCATCAATATAGGCCAGGGCTTGTATGGCCTGCTTCTTTCCGAAGGTATCCCTCTGCTCATTCAGCTGGCGTGACAATTCAAAGCATAACTTTGTCACATCCTCCGCCATCTCGTCCAAATGCTCATAGGTATATATTTGATTGATGATACTCCGCTCCATCTCCATGGCTTGTTCTTCCTGGGGAAGCATCACCTTATTCATAATGGTCAGCATAAAATTTTGCACATAGAGGATGGTTCGGTTTCGGGTAATATAAGCCTCCCGGATTTCCTGGGCAAACTCTCGTACAATCTCACGAATGTCCTCCCGATCCCCAGTTTTAATCACCTGCACCGTGCGCTCCGCCCAGAGTTGTATATCCAACACCCCACGGCTGGTCTGATGCTCCTGAGGAAACTGGCAAAATTCCAATATCTGCCCGCCTCCCAATAGAAAACGGTATTCCCTGGCAGCTAGGGCCTTTTCATAAGACTGCGGCAGCTTCTGCACACTGTCAACAGCCCCCCCAATACTAATCGTGGTATCCATCTGGGTAAATTCCCGCACAGCCTGAGAAATCCGCCTGCAAATCTGGGAAATCTCCCTCTCCAGAGCTTTCTCCCCCTCTCCACAGAATAGAATCACTGTGCATTCCTCCGGGTCCTGAAATACCAATCCCAGCTGCTCCTGCTCCACCAACTCCTGGGTTATATTATATATGGCAAAATAGGCCAATTCATCCTGCACATCCGGATACTGATCCAAAAAGGCCGACAGATTGTCTCCCTCCACAATGGCTGTATTATAATACTTTGCCTTGAGGGAAATCCCCAACTCCGTACATTTCTCCTGTAGGCTGTCCGGACGGGCCGTCCCCTTTAAGAGACTGTTGAAAAAACGTCCTCGCAGAAGCGGCAAATTACTGATGTAGGCGCTGTAGATTTTGCGCATGCTCTGAAATTGAGAATGACTCTCATCAAGCTCCCTGCGGGCCCGCTCCAGCACCTCCGTCAGCTCGGCTGCGGTAATAGGCTTTAAAATATATTCCATAACCTGATATTTTACAGCCTTTTTCGCATACTCAAATTCATCATAACCACTAATAATAATTGCCTTGGTGTCCGGACAATGCTCGTGGGCGTACCTGACCAGCTCCATGCCATCCACAAAAGGCATGCAGATATCTGTCAGCAGCAAATCCGGTGGCTCCTGCTTCATATGCTCCAGAGCCTCCCTGCCATTTTCGCAGGCTGCTGCCAAGACAAAGCCCATCTCCTCCCAGGGTATATTTTCTCGGATCGCCTCCCGAATCAACGCCTCATCATCTACCAATAGTACCCGATATTTCATCATATTTGTCTCTCATGTAAAGTTCTTTAGGAAAACAGCTCCTTGAAAAACTCCAGAATGGAATCCAAAAGCCGGGTAAAAA
The DNA here is from genome assembly GCA_022791975.1 of Lachnospiraceae bacterium. Taxonomy (GTDB): domain Bacteria; phylum Bacillota; class Clostridia; order Lachnospirales; family Lachnospiraceae; genus RGIG4284. The sequence continues at coordinate 4,876 of JAAWAC010000022.1, forward strand.
AGTTCCCCACCTTTTCCCCGTCAACCTCCAGCCCCATATCCTGAATTTTTTGATACAGCTCCTGGGCCTGCTCTGCCAGGGCTCCCACATCCAGATCCAACTGGCTGATCTTCCCCATCAACTCCCGGATCTTTGCCATATCCTCCTCAGAAAGGCTGATGCTGTACTTATCCGCCGCATTCCGGACAATCTCTTCTATCTCCTCGGGCGTCTCCGCTCCGGACTCCAGAATCTGCTGCTTAATATACGCAATGACCTCTGAGGCTTTCTCGGAATTTCCCAGCACATCTCCCAGCTCTCCGGTGAGCACCAGCTCATTGGTGGCTGTCTCCAGCACATCGTCTGCCACAGCCTCCCCAGTCATGGTCTCATAGGCCTTTACTGCGCCAATAAGGGCTGCTGTCCCGGATATATTGGCAGGAGCTGCCACTATCACCTCCGCATCCTCGATGCCAGCAGTAAGCAGTGCATTGCGGTACATGGATACAGTACAATAGGAGATATTGTGGGTGGTTACCTGGAGCCCGCTGCCTTTGGCTAAAGGAGAAACCAACACAGAAGACAGAGAGCGGCTCCCAATCACATTGGCTGGCACATAGCCGTCTAAATATTGATGTTCCTGATCATTGGTAATGGTAATCACCGTATAATTTTCCAAATCTGCCTCTGTCAGCTGCATGAGCTCCAATACCGTAGCCCTCTGCTCAGGCGTCAAATCCGCACCCAGAGCCACAATAGCTTCTCCAGGCTCCGCGGCTCCCGCCTGTATAGGGCAAACCGACAGCAACAGAAAAAGCGCCAGCACTCCTGCCACATGGCGTCTCCAGTTTCTTATTCCCAATAATTTTTTCATAGTTCTCCTTTCATCAGGATCCTTCTGTTCTCAGGCCCTTATAGCGTTCGGACACTGCGCAATCCTGTCAAATCCTGTATGCGAACATACAGCCAAGCATAAATATCCTGATATACTTTGTCTCGATCCGTCTCATTTAAAATTTCATGGCGGTCATTTTCATAGAGAATCCAGGTGAGATCCTCCATGCCTACCTCCTTAAAGCGTAATCGTACCTCTTCTACCCCTTTTCCAAAATTTCCCACCGGGTCTTCCCATCCGGAAGCAAACAAAATAGGTAGCTTTTTGGGCATCCGCTGTAAATTTTCCTGGGCGGAAGCCCCCTCAATACTGGTAAAAAGATTAAAATATCCATTTACCGTAAATCGGAAGGTGCACCGCTCATCGGCTGCATAGGCATCTACCAGCTTGGTATCCTTTGTGTGCCAGTCATAAGGGGTTCGACAGGGCTGAAATTTTTTCTGGTATCCTCCAAAGATTACAGCATCTATCAGTCTGCTCCTGTGGTGCTGACCAAAGATCTTTCCCAACACCCAACACAGGGCTTTCCCAAATCGAAGGCTTGCCATAGAAGGATTTCCGGTTCCCATTATAACGGCGCCATCGATCCCAGAACCCAACAAGCACAGATACTGGCGAACTAAAAAAGAACCCATACTATGTCCCAGCATAAAATAGGGAACCTTTGGATATTGGGCACAGGTAAGCTTTTTTAACTGATGAATGTCCTTCAGCACAATCTGGTTTCCGTCAATCTCATGGAAAAAACCGTAATCCTCCTTGGACTCTGCCGTAGTGCCATGCCCAAGATGGTCATTTCCCACCACCACAATCCCATGTTCTGCCAAAAATCTGGCAAATTCATCATAACGATCTATGTGTTCCACCATTCCGTGGATAATCTGAAGCACTCCTAAAATAGGCCTTTCTTCCGGGCTCCACGCAATGGCATGGATCTTGGCTTTCCCATCTCCAGAATCATATGTGAATTCCCGTTTCTTCACCATAGACGTTTCTCCTCTCAGCCGCCCCTCTCTAACTGCGGGAATTCTGGCTTGTTTGAGCTTCCTCTCTTGTGCTTTCATATCTGTCAGGAGCGTTTATTTTTTAGTATATCATAGTTTTTCTCGAAAAGCTTCTAAAATTTTTGCAAAATGGAGGTTTTAGAAAGAATTGGAAGGACTCTCGAAAATTTGTCCTGTATTTGACAGCCTTCTTCTGCAATGATATGATGAATGCATAAAAATTGCAGTGCTGCACGGATATTTTGTCCCTTGCAGGACGGAAAGCAGAGGATTGCCCTATATGAAAAATCGGAAAACAAAAAGTCCCCTTCTGCTTCTCCTGGCTGCCCTTGTCTTTGGGGCCCTGGTAGAGTTGATAGGCTTTCAGATGGATGACCTCCTGTTAAAAGTCAGGCGTACAGAACCAGTGAGCCTGGATCTAAGCACCCTTCCCGAGTATGATGGAACTGGGATTCCTCTGTTGCCGGAGGATTCCTCCTATTCCTTTAATCATCTGTCTGTTCCAGCCCAACGAGTGACCATAACCACCAGCGGAGCCCCCCAAATGCTTGCTGGGACCTTAAGTCTCTGCGACACATCCAGTTCTTATAAGACCCAGGGGGCTGGTCATTTCCTGGTAAATCCCGGAGGCAGCACCTCCTCCTTTACAGTGCGCCTCAACAGCCACGGCCCCTTAAGCCGTCTGCGGGTTACTTTCCTGGACTCTACAGAGCCCGTCTGGATTACCTCCGTGGTTTTTAATCAGGCTGCCTTTCACTTTTCCTGGGTGCGAATGCTTCTTTTTTCCACGGTGTTTTTTTTGATCTTTCTTGTCTGGCAGTATAAGCTCTGGACCCTTGTGCTGGATCTGGAGGAGCGTCCCCACAGGCTGCTGGTTCTATGTTCTATGGTGCTGTGCCTGTTATTTTCCGGTCTCATCTTCTATGAAATGTCTCCCTCCCATTCCTGGCTCGCTCCTCTTCCTGACCAACAATCTCTGGAAAAATATGGGAACAATGGCATAGAGGACGTATATGCGCAACAGCTAGATGCCTTTGAAAAGGGACAGCTACATCTGGATTTGGGGGTAAATCCTCAGCTGGATCAGCTGACAAATGTATATGATAAAGGAGAGCGGGATAAAAAGGACGTTGCTTATCACTGGGACAGGGCCTATTACCAGGGATCCTATTACTCCTATTTTGGTCTGGCACCCCTTTTCACCATTTATTATCCCGTCTATTGGCTGACCGGCATGGTTCCAACAGGACTTTTGTGTACCTTTGTGCTTACAATTTTTTCCATTCTGGGCACTTTTGGAGCCTTTTACACGCTGCTCACCTATTTTAGGCTTCAGGCCAATCTGCTGCTCTGTCTACTGGGAGTTCCCGCCGTTACCTGCGGCGGCATGCTCTATATGCTCCAATCCAACACTAATTTTTACTATTACCCGGTTCTCTCTGGCCTGGGCTGGCTGATGATATTCTTAATCTGCTTTTTTGGCGCTTGCATGGCCACTCCCCAGAGCTTGGGTTCCCTGAAAAACCGCTCCTTCCCAAAAAGTGCCCATTCCGAAAGGCTTCCGCATTTTCGCCGCAGTCTGCTCTTTTTCTTTGCTGGACTGGCTGTGGTAATGCTGGTGCTTTCCCGTCCCAACCTGCTTTTACTGGCTGTGTCCTTTGCGCTGCCCTCTGCTCTTTCCATTCTGTTAAACCGGCAGTCCTCCTGGCGGCACAAATTAGCGGATGTCCTGCCCTTTCTCATTCCTGTCCTCATTGGGGCTGCTGGCATCTGTTGGTTTAACTACGTCCGCTTTGATTCCATTACGGAATTTGGCACCAGCTATCAGCTTACAGAGAGCGATATCCGCTACAATGCCTTTACCTTAAGCTTCCATCATTTCAAGGCTATGCTCTATCACTATTTTGCACACCCCCTTGTATGGCAGGAATTCTTCCCCTTTCTTCGCCTGTCTGGAGAGTCCTGCTTTGATTTCGGCAATTACCTCTATTTTGAATGCGGCGCCGGCCTTCTCAACCTACCTTTAAATTTCGGTATTTTTCTTATGGGTTGGACAATTTTCTCCAGCTCGCCAAGGAAGGCTCCTTACCAAAAGTCCACCTATATTCTGGCTCTTTTGGGAATTCTAGGGCTGGGCTACCTGGATTTTTCCATGGGTGGCGTGCATATCCGATACACTTGCGATTTAGCACTGGTGGTGGCAGTTCTGTCTCTCCTTCTGCTCTTGGAACATGTCTCCTTTACCAATGTAAAATCCGGCCAGATCCTTTATGGAATTTCCTTGGTTCTCTGCATTTCAACCATTTTAATTGGGATTTTTATGGTGTTTTCCAATGAGAATAATTATCTGGCCAAGATAAATCCGGACTTTTATATCCGAGTCGCCAGGTTGCTGCGGAATTGGTAGCAAATGGGGCTATATTTGCATATTGCTCTATCTAATGCCTTCTAAATCACCTTTTTTCTGATTTTCAGCAGCAGAAGAAGGATGCCAGTACCTGTTAAAATATGACCAATTCCTGCAATTCCAGAAATAGAAGCGTCTATTGCAGCGCTCAACTGGCTCCCCCATACTTGCGTTAATCCCCTTATAAGAAAGCCAAGGCCTGTAATATTTAAGCCCAGATGGTAAACAACTAAGATTTTTCCTGTATTCTGCCCTGAAAAGGAAAATAATTTTTCGGTAAGCAGAAGTACAAGGAAAAAGAACATACCCAATAAAAAATAATGTGTGTGCATAACAGACAAATTCGTCACACCAGTAAAATGACTGAACTTTGTAAACTCTCTATAAAATACCCCAAAGACCATGGCGGCCACAGCATAGACCAGTGCCATATTTGCATAATGCTTTTCCATTGTGTAACTCCTCCTTCTATTCGGTTTTCATTTGTTTTTGCGTTGTTCTGTAAAGCTTCCAGCACATCAGGACAATCCAAACATAGGCAAGCGTTTTCGGAATCATCAGTACGCCCACAATCGGGTATGTTCCACTAAGCAAAACAACAGGCAGATAGAATCCAAACGATAGTGCCACTGCAAGAGGCATAAAACGAAATACCGTATCATTCGTTTTTTGGATTTCCTGGGAAAAGATAATAATAATGATAATTCCCATGATAGCAAATGGGATGTTGCGCAAAATACCATAGAAAAGTGGTTGATGGTATACGAGCCACTGATTTTGCGGAAGCAGACAAAGCGCAATCCGTATAACCGCCAGTCCCCACAGGATTCCTGTAAGACTTTTCCGGCCTTTTATCTGATACCGGTCACGCCAGATATAATAAAGTATCAGATAGAAAACCGTCATGGTAATGGACGTGATAAATTTGCCAATCCCCAGTGCCGCTGCATTTGCTTCCAAGCCTGTAGTCCAGAGCGCATAAGCGCGGGGAATCAAATGGAAGGAATCTCCTGCACCAAGCAGTGCAGTCATAAATCCGGCTTTTCGCACCAAAGGATTCTTTCCCTTGCTTAGCATGATAAGCCCAACAACGATAGCAAAGCCCAGATAAAAAATATCAAAAACAGTTTCTGCGATTGCCTGTGGCATAGTTTTTTTCTCCTTTTCCCTTAATAAATAATATTTTTAATAATTGCAATGAAGAAACAAAGGTCTGTCATTGGCGCTCTCGCTTTCAACAACATGATCATGTTTCCCATAACAAAACGTGCGAATTGTTGCTTGGTAAATTGCTCATTCCAAATATCTCCCCGTAGCCCGGCGTCCTGCTCCATACGTTGAATCAAAGACGCTTCCAGAACGGATTGCATGGAAGCCATTCGCGTTTGTCCCAATGCTTCCATATCACCGAGACTACTCATAAGCTTTCCTGCGGATTGGTCAATTCGCTCTCTAAGAAAAATATACATTTCTCTCAGCTGATCACAAAAAGAATCCGTTGTAATTGCAGTTTTCATTTCAAGCAATGTCTGCATCCAATATTCTTCTGTCAACGCCAGCAAAATTTCGTCTTTGTTTGAAAAGTAATTATACATGGTTCCAGTGGCTATGCCTGCCCTCTGGGCAATCGTGCGGATATTGACAGCTTCTATCCCATCCCTGTCTGCAATGCTGCGGGCAAGATTCAGCAGTGTATCTCGTAGGGTATCATCTTTCTTTCTCACTGGATTCCTTCTTTCTTAATCTCTATTTATGAACATGTTCATTTATACTATACACAATCCCTTTCGCTTTGTCAACACTAAAATGAACACGTTCACAAAATTAGCTCCCCTGTAAAACCAAATGATTACGCAAAATAGAACCTACATTTTCCTGGACTTTATAAATTCACTATGCTACTATGAAGCCAGCGATAAACCGGAATTAGCGAAAGAAAGGAGTTTTTTCAATGACAATAGAAGAATGCAGAAAATATCTTCCCAATGGCTGGACGGAAGTCATTCAGCAAGATCCCTCGCTGATGGAAATTTTTGAAGAACATGAGTACGATTTGGAGAACGAAGCTGTTCCCCCTTTTCTGTTTCAGGATTTACGTGGCGGCAATATGGAACACCTGCGACCTATTTTTGCCCTCTATGGACAACCTGGGCTGGATATGTTGCAGGGGCTTTTAGAGATTGATAAAGTCAGCAAAGATACCGCGGAGGTTCAACTGCCAGACGGACAGACCGGCTATGCGGCGTATTTCTTTGCTCGATTTTCAGAGAAAAATAGGCAAGCCGCTGAGAATGCTGTACAAACCTATATCCAAAACATAAACCGTATTTTTGTAGAAGAGTTTCAGGAGGATGCCCCTTTGGAGGAAAATGCTGAAATAGAATTTCTCTCCGGGCAGGCGGCCCAAGATTTTACGACAGAATTTCACCAGCGGTGGTGCACAGGAGAAGGAACAGATGTAGATGTAGAAAACGATTTAAGGGATTGGTGCTTTGATATGCCTTATAGGAAGGGCTATGAGGACATTGCGTTAATGTCTGAGGCTTTGTACCATATCAGTTGTGATTATTTGTTGTCCTACTATCTCCAATGGCCTATGTTCGATACCAAGCAGGAAAATCCTTTTCGTCCTTACTTTGAACTTTGGAAAATGGGATTGACCGTTTATATCCTAGAACGTGGGCGAGTGGTATTGGTAAGTTGAAGAAAAATTTCTATTTTATATGCTTTTTCCATAAGTTTCCCCTATTTTAAAGGCTTTTCACAATGCCAGCCTCAAAATATGTATCCTTTTCCCTTGTTTTTGCCCTTATGGGCAAGTTACAAGGGATGTCCTAAAAGCTCCCGCACATCTTTTGGCTGCGCCCCGTTTGATAACAGGTTCGTCGTATAAGTATGCCTTAATGTCTGAAAGTGGAAACCCTCTAACTCCGGTACACTGCGTATCCTCTGTCATTGACAGGTTGTAATACTCATAATGTACCCTGTTCTTTTCTGTGACTTCCCTGTAGAAATCCCTGTGGTATAGTTCGCCATACTGCATACAGCTTTTAAGCTGCTGTTTTCTTTCCTTTGTCAAGATGCCAGCGAGAGCATTGCCAAAATCAACAATCCGTACTTTCTTCCGCTTTGTAGAACTTATCTCATGTTTAATGGGTAGCCCCGTTGTAACGGACGCTCCTGCGCACTGTTAGATATTGTTCTTCAAGGTTGACGTCCTGCCAAGTCAGCCCTGCCACTTCCCCAAGCCTAAGCCCTGTGAAACAGGCTATCTGTACAGGCAGGATTGCATCTTTGCTCCGTTTTCCAAGCTGTGCAATCAGCTTTTGGTACTGCTCAAATAACAGCGGCTTGACATTGCCAGTATCGGTGTCCATTTCCTCCACAAACAAATCTATATCGTCCTTTTTATGCCGCATAACCACATATTGCATTGGATTGAATGAGATGTAATGTTTTGGGTACACCGCAAAGCGGAATGATTGCTGCAATACTGCAGAGAACAACCTTACATAGTCTTTGGAATACCCTTTGGAAACAAAATCTTCGATAGTGCCCCCCAAAAGATATGATATCTATGAACTGCTATAAATGGCTCGAAGTGACCGTTTTGAGCGCCTGCTTACAGGGTGCTGTTTTATGCGGCTGATTGCCTGAAGATAAGTGGCGACAGTGCCATTGCTGACTTGTCCCTGTCTTTAATTCCTCCTCCGCCCAAATATCAAGCAGTTCCCCAAGCGTGATATTGTCAGCCTTTGCTATAAATTTCTTGCTTTCGTAATCCTCCATTGCCTGCCTCAGCAGCTTTTCCGTTTCACTTTTGCTCTCTGTTCCTGCACATTTTTTCTGTACCAGATTTCCACTTACGTCTTCCACATAAAAAGGGTAGTACCATTTTTTCCCTTTTTCCATACTGATCCTTTTGCCATAATCGTTTCTCCTTTCAATGAACGCATTTCTGCGTATGTAATTCAGCATAACCAGTACATTTGGTACAGATAAGAATAAAAGGACGGGCAGAAATAAAAGGATTACCAATAAAATAAGCATAAAACAGCCGGAAAACCGCATTGACACAATAGAGCAGTTAGCACAGAATGTGGAGGCTGTCGAAAAGCAAGATAATATAAATTCTTATTCCAACTTTATTCCCCATGTGCTATAATTTAAAAAATTGGGAATAAAGTTGGGAATAAATCCGTATCGAGGAGAATGTCCATGGATATAAAACAGATTGTATTAGATTTGTGTGCTATGAATGATGAACAGGAATGGTGTGAATTTAAAGAGAATTGGTTTCAACCGGAAGCATTAGGAGAGTATGTTGCTGGATTATCAAACGCTGCGGCATTTCACTATAAAAAATATGCTTATTTTATATGGGGAGTTGATGATGAGAATCATAAAATAGTTGGGACAACATTCAACCAATATTGCCACTACAATAAAGAACCCTATCAGAATTATTTGGCGCGAAATCTTTCTCCAAGCTTGAATTTTTCTTTTGAGGAAATTGAAATCCAGAAAAAAAGGATTATCGTATTGGTCATACCTGCAGCTTCTGAGATACCTACTGCATTTAAGGAAAAGCGATATATAAGAATTGGCTCATCGAAATACAATATCAAAGAGTATCCGAAGAGGGAGATTGAACTTTTTAAGATACTTGATGGGAGAACAAAAACCATAGAAACGATTCCGGCAAAATATCAGGAACTTACTTTCCAAAAACTGTTTGGATATTATGGATCGAAGGGAATTGTTTTAAATGATAAGACCTTTATAAAAAATTTAAGTCTGCGCAATGAAGAAGGACAATTTA
>JAAWAC010000023.1 GCA_022791975.1 Lachnospiraceae bacterium
ACAACCCCAGGCAGGCCGCCCACATTATGATGAGATTTAATCACCGCCGACTTTCCAAGCCCGGACTCAATCACATCCGGATAAATCGTCCCCTGCACCAGAAAATCCACAGCCCCAATCTTCCGCGCCTCCTCCTCAAAAACCCGGATAAACTCCTGGCCAATAATCTTGCGCTTTTCCTCTGGCTCTGTGACACCCTTCAGCCTGTCATAATATCTCTGCTGAGCATTTACCCGGATAAAATTCAACTCATAAGGTCCCTCCGGCCCAAAGACAGATTCCACTTCATCCCCCTCGTTTTTGCGAAGCAAACCGTGGTCCACAAACACACAAGTCAGCTGCTTACCAATGGCCTTAGACAGCAAAACCGCCGCCACGGAGGAATCCACGCCACCAGAAAGGGCACAGAGCACCCGGCCACTGCCCACTTTCTCTCGGATCTGCCCAATGGTCTCCTCCACAAAGGACCCCATCTGCCAAGTGCCAGTGCATCCACATACATTTCGGACAAAGCTGTTCAGAATCTTCTGTCCCTCCTTGGTATGCAGAACTTCTGGATGAAATTGTGTTGCATATAGCTTTTTTTCTGCACATTCCATGGCAGCAACCGGACACACTGATGTGTGGGCTGTTACCCGAAACCCCTCTGGCACAGCTGCAATATAATCCGTATGACTCATCCACACTACCGTAGAAGCCTCCACCTCCTGAAAAAGCACACTAGTGGAATCCACCTCCATCTGGGTATGTCCATACTCGCTGACCGGGGCTGTTTTTACCTCCCCGCCCAAGGTGTAGGCCATAAGCTGAGAGCCATAGCAGATACCCAAAATAGGCACGCCTATCTCAAAAATCTCTCGGGAGTACCGGGGTGATGTCTTGTCGTAGACACTGTTCGGCCCCCCAGTAAAAATAATTCCTTTTGGATTCATCTCACGGATCTTGTCCAGACTTAAGCTATAGGGATGCACCTCACAATATACCTTACACTCCCTGACTCTTCGCGCAATCAGCTGATTGTACTGGCCACCAAAATCCAGCACAAGAATCATTTCCTTATTCACTCTCTACTCCTCCTCTGTCTCCTGCCACCGCTCCAACGGCGCTTTTACTAGGACCACGTCCCTGGCTTCTCAATTAAACCGCCTCCCGTAGACTGACTTTCTACTCACCACAGCCCTTTCTCATCCAAAGACCTCACTGACCACCTTAAACTCCATCTCCCCACAAAATATTTTCCTCATTATAAAGTATCCCTCCACGCTTGGCAAGTCCAATTTTACCTTGGTCAAAATCATAATCTGCCAAAAAAAGTCTCCCAGAATCAAAAATTGGAAAATCAAAAAAGAGTGCAAAGCACCCGTCGCCCCTGCACTCCTTTTTTCCTCTAATGCTGCTCCATATGCAAATACTTTTCCCGGGTTGCCAAGCCGCCCCGAATATGCCGTTCTGACTTATTTACATCCAATACCTTGCGCGCCTCCGCAGCCAGGTTTGGGTTGATATAGAGAAGCCTTTCCGCCACATCCTTATGTACCGTAGATTTAGAAATCCCAAACTGTCTGGCTGTCTGCCGCACAGTTGCATTATTCCGGATAATATAATTCGCAATCTCCACAGCCCGTTCTTCAATATATTCCTTCAAAAGAAACCCCTTTGAATGCTTTTTTACATCTTATGCAGGGCCAGCGACGCATATTCCTGGGCAAGTATAAGAAATACCCTCAAGAAATAATCAACTCCTCTATTTACACGCTTTCTAGTTCATGCTATGATAATGCAGTAAATTTTAGTTGGTTCAGGAGGAAAACAGAATGAAAGATACCAGGATTACAGATTCTATTTTATACATCGGTGCTGATGATAAAACCATTGACCTGTTTGAAAGCCAATATGTGGTGCCCAACGGAGTATCCTACAACTCCTATTTGATTGAAGATGAAAAAATCGCCATCATGGATACCGTGGACAATAGGGCCACAGAGGAGTGGTTTGCCAATATGGAACAGGCCCTTAAGGGACGCACGCCGGATTATCTGGTGATTTCCCACTTAGAGCCAGATCATGCGGCTAATATCCAGAAAGCTGCTGAAAAATACCCTTCCATGCAGCTGGTAGGCAATTCCAAGACCTTTGCCATGATGCCGCAGTTTTTCACCATAGACCTGTCCGGGCGCTCTGTAGTGGTAAAAGAAGGGGATACTCTAAACCTTGGGACACATACCCTGGCCTTCTACATGGCCCCCATGGTGCACTGGCCGGAGGTTATGGTGACCTATGAAAGCTCTGAAAAGATACTGTTCTCCGCCGACGGCTTCGGCAAATTTGGTGCTCTGGACACAGAGGAGGACTGGCTGTGCGAAGCCCGGCGCTATTACATAAATATCGTGGGAAAATATGGCGCTCAGGTCCAGGCCCTGCTGAAAAAGGCCGCCGGTCTGGATATCTCCATGATCTGTCCGCTCCACGGTCCCATTCTCAAGGAAAATCTGGGTTATTACCTGGAAAAATATAATCTCTGGAGCAGCTACACCCCGGAGGATGCAGGAATTCTTATTGCCTGCGCTTCCATTCATGGCAACACCAAAAAGGCCGCTCAAAAGCTTGTGGAAATCCTGGAAGCCAAGGGTGCTCCCAAAGTGGTGCTTGCGGATCTGACCCGGGAAGATATGGCAGAAGCTGTGGAAGATGCCTTCCGCTATGATCGGCTGGTGGTAGCCGGCTGTACCTATGACGGAGGATTATTCCCCTGCATGGAAGACTTCCTGGCCCATCTGAGAGCAAAAAATTTCCAAAAGCGCACCGTTGGCATTGTGGAAAACGGCTCCTGGGCTCCCATGGCTGGCAAACATATGAAGACTACCTTTGAAGGAATGAAGGATATCACCCTTTTAGAGCCTGTGGTAACCATCAAATCCACCCTGAATGCTGCCTCTTTGGCACAGCTGGAGGCTCTGGCTGACGCTCTGCTGGCCTGAGATCTTCCCACATAAAAATCAGGGGAGAAATCCATGGAAAAGGATTTCTCCCCTGTGCTTCTGTTTTCTACTGAATATTCTCCGGACATTCCGTGCGTTCTTTCCCAAAATATTCATAGACATGTTTTAAAAATTGTTCCTCCGTGGCATTCAACGGCTCTCCCGCTCGCTTAATCCAAAGGAGATCATTGTAGCGCATAGGCTCCTTTTCATCTACCTTCACCCGCAGCTTATGAATCCTGGAATCCTTAAAGCATCCCAGTGTCCATTTAGAAACATATGCCAGAGCATCCGTATGAAGCAAAAAACTCTCACAGGCGCTTACAGTGTTAAAGAATACAATCTGCCTGGTGTTATAATGGTTTAATTGGTTATCAAAATACAAATTTTCCTTGGCCTGGGCTTCCATGTCCAAACCCACATGAGGGCATATCTCGGCTTCTGAAAAACTGATTTCACTCCGCTCACAGTAAGGGGAGCTAGGGCCCACACAGGCATAAATTCCGGCCCGCTCTATCAGCTGCATATCAAGCCTCCTGGCCTCCTTATGCCACAAAAACATTTTCGCATCCGCACTACTGCGCACCAAAAGCCCCAGATCTACAGCTCCGTCCAACACCAGACGGGTCACCTCATTGCGATCTGCCTCCACTACATTGTAGTGCACCTTTCTACTTTCATTTTCCCCATAAAGACGCAGCACCATATTGTACACAAAGTCCAGCTGCTGCGTTGCCAGAAACAGGCGGGAGCGCTGACTCCCCTGTTTTCTGATAAAATTTCGATCCAAAGCTTGGGCTGCTGTCAGCACGCCTCTGGCATAATGGACGAAATTTTTCCCCTCCCCGGTCAGCTCCACGCCCCGGGACTTTCGAATCAGCAGCTGGGTCCCATACTCCTGCTCCAGCTGACGAACAGACTTTGTCAGACTGGGCTGGCTGATGTACAGTTCCTGCGCCGCCTGCGTAATAGAACCGCACTCCACAATCTTCACCAAATACTCCAACTGCCTTACCTGCATGCGTTCCTCCTTTCCATGCAGCAAAACCCTCTCAACAATATAGGGTCAACCCTCGGTGACGAACACATACCTAATGGCGGCTAATATATAAATACGCGCCATATTATATATTCACTATAGTGAAAAGCTTTCTCTCTGTCAAGCATCAATCATGCATTTTAGTTATGAATAATAGATAACAAATTGCTATTTGTCCTTTTTATCAGAACGTGCTAGAGTATAAGCATACAGAGGTATTCCTGTAGACCATTTGGTTCAGCTGCATGACTCAATAGCTATTTTCATCCATTGCACGCAGCTAGGATCTGCACTGGGGACTCAAAGGCGGCCCGAGAAGAACGGCAGACAGTTTCCACTCTCTAGACAGAGCAGGGAACACAGATGGAAATACAACACAGGAAGGGTACAAGATGCTGGGAGTGCTGCATAAGCGCAGACAGCTTATCAGTCGAATGATTGATATGATTATATGGGTAGATTCAGAAGCCAGGTAGATGATAAAAACTCTTCTGCCTGTGCAAAATTTTGAAGCTGTACAGCGGATTTCCCCAGAATCTGTTGCATCCAGAGCAAGCAGATGAGGCAACCGCACAGTCCTTCTGTTTTGTAAAAATGTCTTTTCCCTTTCTTGTAACCTTCGCCGGATCTGATACCATAGCACGGCCTGTCCGAATCCTTGGTCCCTTGCTGAAAAGGTCTCGTGGGTATCAATCCGGTTATGGGCCCCACAGTAATACAGGATTGCATCAATTATCGCCCTCTCAACTATTATATATAATGCTATCACCAAAGGCAGAGACCTGCTTGTGTCCACCCCGACCAAGCAGGCCTTTGTCTGTCTTACCCTCTTTTATTCACCAAATTCTCCTGCGCATCGCTTAAGCATCTCCCGGATAGGCAACTGGTAGGGGCAGCGCTCCTCGCACAAGCCACACTCCACACAGGCGCTGGCCTTTACCGATAAAGTTGCGTAACGCTCTCTGGCCCATCCCTCCAGTCCGTACCGCTCCAGGTAGCCTGCAAACAAAAACACATTGGAAATGCTGATGCCCACTGAACAGGGCTGGCAATAATTACAGCGGCGGCAAAAATTAGAGCCCAGCTGATCCCGTACCTGGTCTATGGAAGCCTGCTCCTCCTGAGACAGAGGTGTCACCTCCTCCACAGCCTGCCGGTTCTTCTGCACCTCCTCCACCGCATACATCCCAGGAATCACCACTGTCACATGGGGATTGGCACAGATAAACCTAAGAGCCAGCCTTCCATCCTCAATGGCCCCTCCGGCCAGAGGCTTCATGGCAACAAATCCTATATTCTTTTCCTCACATTTGGCAATAAGCTCCTCCCCCTGACGCTCCACAATATTGTAGGGAAACATAATGGTTTCCACCCAGGGTAACTCAAGAGCCCGCTCAAATACCTGTGCCGAATGGGCTGTGATTCCTATGTGACGGATTTTTCCTGCCTCCTTAGCCTCCGTGAGGGCCTCCAGTGCCCCGCCTGGAGCCAGCACCGCATCCAGCTGCTCCATGGACGGATTATGTACCTGATACAGGTCAATATAATCCGTCCGCAGCTTTGCAAGGCTGGTATCAATATCCTTGGCCATAGCCTCCTTCGTCCGGGACATGCTCTTGGTGGCCAACACAAATTTTTCCCGCAAGCCCTCCAGGGCTTCGCCTAAATACTCCTCGCTGACCGTATAGGCCCGGGCTGTGTCAATGTAATTGACGCCCTGGTCGGCCAGCTCCCGCACCAGTTCCTTGGTCCCTGCCGCGTCAATGCGCTGAATGGGAATTCCTCCAAAGCCCAGGCGGGAAATTCGCAGTCCTGTTTTGCCAAGTGTCACATACTCCATAATCACTCATTCCTTTCTTTTTTGTTTCTTTTCTTTATCATATATATTATTTGTACTTCTCTACCCCTTGCTGCACTTCCCTATACTTCTTTTGCCAGTCCTATCAGGAAGTCCATAGTTTTGTCATATATCAGATTGTCCAAAATAACCTCCTTTGTGTAAGCTGCCTCAAATTCCTCCAAGGAGGTAAATCCGTATTGTCCCATCATAGCTTCCGCCTCCTGGGTGTATTCCTGGTCAGACATGGTGATAGCCTCGGCTTCAGCCACAGCTTCCACCACCAGGGACGCTTTAATACGAATATCCGCCGTGGTCTCGCACTGTCTCTCAAATTCCTCCACCGATATGCCATTCATAAAGTAAAGCAGATAGGTCTCCAGATCAATGCCGTAGGCAGCTGCCATAGTTTCATTGCTGCTGATAATCCGGCTCTTCTCCGCCTCTATCTCCGCTTGGGAAACCTCAAAGGAGGAGGCCTCAACCAATGCCGTCAACACATCGGAATATTTTTTATCCAGGGCAACTGCCTCCTTCTGAGTACGCAGCTCCTCCCGTATGCCTGTCTTTAAGGCCTCCACCGAGTCATATTCCAGATTCTCCTGTACAAAGGTGTCCGTAAGCTCCGGTACGATTTTCTCCTGAATCTTGTTTATGGTCACCTGGAACACCACCGGCTTTCCGTTCAACTCCGGATTCCCATAATTTTCCGGAAACGCCAAATCCAGATCATAAGATTTTCCCAGCTCCTTTCCCACAAGCTGTTCCTCAAATCCCTTAATAAACTTGCCGGAGCCGATAGTCAGATCGTATCCGCCCTCTCCGGAGGTGCCTCCCTCAAAAGGTTCCCCATCGATGAGGCCCCGGAAATCTAGGTTGACCACATCTCCCTCCTCAATGACTGTCTTGCCCTCCACCTCCACCAATTCTGCATAACCTTCCAGAAGGGTATCCATCTCCCTCTGCTCCTCTTCCTCCGTAGGCTCCGTATCCATGGCCTGCACCTGAATGCTCTTGTAGTCCCCCAGAGCAAGAAGCTTTGTGGCTCCTTCCGTACCTGCGCCAGCCTCTTCCCCGGTCTCTGTCCCGCTATTTTCCTCTACCCCCGTCTGGGTCTTGTCCTGAACTGGCTCTTCCTTTTTTCCACAACCTCCCACAGCCAATGCCATACTCAATATAAAAGCTGCTGTCCATTGCCATCTTTTCCTGTTTCTCATACCTTTTCAACCTCTTTTTCCTGAAATATTATTTTTACATAAGTTTTTGACATATTTTCTGTGATTTCTTTTGCATATGATTTACCTACCATACCATATTTTTCGTCTGGCTACAACCATTCCCTGTTGTTTCACAGCCTTTTTACAGCACCTGCCCATTGCCGGGTCCCCTCTGCCGGAATACAGATATACCAAAAGCCCGCCTTTTACAGCCTCCGTCCACAGTTCCGTTCTTTAAAAGCATGAGCAAAAGCTTCCTTTATAAAAGCGGGGAAAAGAGACGGGAAAATTGCTCCTTAACCCGGATAAGGTAGGATCGCTGACCATAGCTGTAGGGGGTTATCTGGGTGCAGTGCTTTAAATCCTCCCGGAAAATCTCCTCCAGTTTCTCAGAGACCCTTACACTGTAGATCACTGCGTTTACCTCAAAATTCAGCTTAAAGCTTCGGATATCCATATTGGCTGTGCCATAGCAGCTCACTAGACCATCCACAGACATGCCCTTGGCGTGGAGAAACCCCCTGTCATAGGTGTAGCATTTGGCTCCCGCCTCCAGAAGATCCCCCACATAGGAATAGGTCGCCCAGTATACAAAGGGATGATCCGGCTTACAGGGGATCATCACACGGACATCCACTCCTGACATGGCCGCAATCTTTATGGCATCCAGCACACTTTCATCGGGTACAAAATAGGGGGTCTGTATATAAATATTTTTCCGTGCCTTGGATATCATCTTCAGATAGGTGTTTCGGATGTTCTGCTCCTTGGAGTCCGGTCCGGAGGAAATAATCTGGACAGCCTCTCTTCCCAAAATCTTTCCCTCTGTCTCCTGAAAATACCTGTCCTCTTCAAAAAGATTCTGTTTGGTGGCATAATTCCAGTCCAGAATAAACCGGATATGCAGGGACAGCACCGCCGAGCCCTGCATCTTCAGATGGGTATCCCGCCAGTAGCCAAATTTAGGGTCCAGCCCCACATATTCCCGGCCCACATTAAAGCCCCCCACAAAGGCTGTGCGCCCGTCAATCACCACGATCTTTCGATGATTTCGATAATTTATTCGCAGCTGAAGGCGGCGAAGCAGGGCAGGGAAAAACTCCCCGATCTGGATTCCCTCCCGGCTCAGGCGTTTCCATACCCGTTTTCCCATGGTCCGACAGCCCATGCTGTCATAGAGAATTCGCACCTCCACACCCTCCCGGGCCTTCTGAATCAGAGCCTTCTCCAGACCCTGCCACAGCTCGTCCTCCCGGATAATATAATATTGGATATGAATGTATTCCTGGGCTTTTTGGATCTCCTCATAGAGGGCTTTGAATTTCTCCCGCCCATCAGTAAAAATTTCTACCTGGTTATCCGCCGTGTAAACCGCATCCGCCGCCTCCAGATTAAACAGTACCAGATCGGAAAATTTCCGCAGTCTTGGGTCCGCCGGATGAAAGTTATCTGAGCGGATGGTTTCCTCCTGGGTGCAAATGGCCGAATGAATGGCGTCCTCGATTTCCTTGGTATGAAACATATGTTCTTTTCGAAAATCATGTCCAATCATAAAGTACAAAAAGATCCCCAGAATGGGAATAAAATACAACAGCATCAGCCAGGTCCACACAGCCCTGGGCTCTCTGCGCTCAAAAAATACTATCATGACAGACAGCAGGATATTGATAAATAACAGGTTCTCCATCCAAAGATGCAGAATGTCCAAAAGGCCGTTCCAAATCACAGGAAGCATGGCCGCTCCTTTCTATAAAGCAAGGTCTGTGAAACAACAAAACAAATCACTTGCACTTTAAGAAAAACAATGTTACACTCCTTTATGGAAGATTTCATATACAGAGGAGGATATTCATCATGCCAACCTTCGTAAACGTATTGCTGATCATTATTGTAATATTAATTGCCCTATTGATCGCATTATATTTTATAGGAACAAAGGCACAAAAAAAGCAAGCCCTACAAAAGGAACAGATGGACGCCATTGCCCAGACAGTCAGCATGCTGATCATTGACAAAAAGCATCTGCGCATTAAGGATTCCGGCCTGCCAGCCGTTGTCATTGAGCAGACGCCCAAATATCTGCGCAGGTCCAAGATGCCCATTGTAAAGGCCAAAATCGGTCCCAAGGTCATGACCCTGGCCTGCGAGGAGTCTGTGTTCCAGGTACTCCCTGTAAAGCGGGAGGTCAAGGCCGTGGTAAGTGGTATCTACATCACAGCTGTAAAGAGCGCCCGGGGCGGTCTGGAAACACCTGTGAAAAAGAAAGGCTTCTTTAAGCGCCTGTTTAAAAAATAAGAGGCGCAAACAGCAAAGGCAGAAAAATCGCAGCGTGATTTTCCAGACAAAAGCTATTTTCCAGACAAGAAAATTTTCCAAGGAAAAAGAGTCCTCCAGGCAGGAGGCATTCTAAACAAAGGAAAAATCCGGCGCATCCTTGGATTTCACATGGAGAATTACGCTGCTGTCTGCCAGGTATTCCTCATTCAGCTCCAGGACATAATTCAGCTCTACATGGATATCATATTCACTCTCGGTGATATCTACTTTTCCTGCCTGGATGCCAATGGGAATGCTGCCAAAGGGCGTTTCATATTGCGTCATCTGCTTTTTCCACTGCTCAAACACCATGCGGACCTGGATAGGTCCTTTTTTTTGCACTTCCACACAATCCTTTTTTATCTTCAAGGTATTTCGTATCACCTCCGAGGTTCCCTCCACAGGCTCCTCATACAAAAGGTAATGGGTACCATTTCTCTGGTAATAATCAGCCATGGTCAAAACCTCCATGGGCTCATTCTTCTCGCCCTCCAGATACTGCAGACCAGAAATGCTCAAAAGTACCCGTTTTGTCATATTGTTATCTCTCCTTGTTTGCACTGTATTTCACATCTGGCTGCCTTTTGCAGCTTTTTTAATATTCTTCAATGGGAATCTGCCGCGTGTTGGTAATCCCCGCAGGAAGAATTCTGCCTGCGAATCGGTTAAACCAGTCCGCCGCATCACTGACAAAAAATTCACAAAGTGGCCCTGTTCCCTTATGGATTCCCGGGCTTCTCAGTCCCTGCTCTTGCAGCAGGTTCTGAAGACTCACTGCCGTCTCATAAGCTGGATTTACCAGGGTCACCTCTGGCCCCATCACCTCTGCAATGGCCGGCCGCAACAGGGGATAATGGGTACATCCCAGAATCAGGGTATCGATACCGGAATGGCACAGCTCCTCCAAATAGCTTCTGGCCACCAGCATCGGCACTTCTCCCTCCAGCCATCCCTCCTCAGCCAGAGGCACAAAAAGGGGACATGCCTTTCCCAACACCTGCATATCAGGGCGCAGATCCTTGAGAAAGCTGGTATATATGCCGGAGCTAATAGTCCCCTCCGTGCCAATAACCCCTATTTTTCCATTTCGGGTCACGGCCGCCGCCATCTTGGCCCCAGGCTTCACCACACCTATGATAGGTACCTCCACTTGGGGGCGCAGCTCTTCCAAGGCGTATGCGCTGGCCGTATTGCAGGCTACCACAATAGCCTTAACTCCCCGGGTCATCAAAAATCGGATAATCTGCCGGGAATACCGGATAATCGTTTCCCGGGACTTGCTTCCATAGGGCACCCGGGCCGTATCCCCAAAATATGTAATCCGCTCCGCTGGCAGCTGATGCAGGATTTCCCGGACCACTGTCAGGCCTCCCACACCAGAGTCAAAGACCCCGATAGGCGCCTCCCGTCTGTCCCCATATTGTATTCCCCTTGCCTCTTCCATTCCTTTCCTCCCAGACCTAAAACAGGTCCATGCATTTCCATCTGATTCTCACAGGCAGTTGTTCCTC
The DNA here is from genome assembly GCA_022791975.1 of Lachnospiraceae bacterium. Lineage (GTDB taxonomy): Bacteria > Bacillota > Clostridia > Lachnospirales > Lachnospiraceae > RGIG4284. The sequence goes on from JAAWAC010000023.1 coordinate 10,899, forward strand.
CTGGTCAGTAGTCGGTAGCTCCACCGTAGGCCCGGATATCTCCTCTATTTCATCATCCGACGGTTCCTCCACCAGCTCCATGGCACTCTCCAGGCAGATGCGGGGATATAGACTCCCCCACCAGGCCAGCTGATACGCCCCGTTTCCATAAGCCTCGTCCCTATTTAGGTCCTGCCTTGCAGGGACCGCTTCCCAGGACAGGGCGGCCGCCAAAAAGATTGCCGCTGTAAGGGCTGCCACCAAAAGGCCCTTTTCCTTCCTCCATGTTTCTCTATTATTCCCAAATATCATAGAAATTTCCATCCTTTCCAGCTGTGCTCTTGCACTATTTTCTGGAAAGTTTTTCCATTTCTTATCTTTTTATACGGTAACCCTATCCATTTTCCCGAATAGCTGCTATAATGGCCGCTTCCTGGTTGTCAATATGCTCCCGAATAGCCTGGCAGGCCATCTCCTTATCTCTCTGATAGATCCCCTGATAGATCCGGGCATGCTCCTGATTTAACCTCTCATGGCCGGAGGTATCCTTCAGGTATTCCATCCGGTAGCGGTACATCTGTTCCCGCAGGTTATTGAGAATGCTCATAAGCCGCAAATTTCCCGTGGCCTCATAGATAACCTCGTGAAAAGCCATATCCGCCTGAGCCAGTTCCACCAGATCCCCTCCGTCCCTGCTTTTTTGAAACTGGGTGCCGGCCTCTTTCAGCCGCTCCAGGTCTTCCGCGCTAATACGTTCACAGGCCACCTCCACCGCCAGGCTCTCCAGGGTGCGCCGCACCTCCAACACATCCCGCAGATCTTTTTCTGTAATGCTGGCCACCACGGCTCCCCGGCGGGGAATCATCACCACCAGCCCTTCCAGCTCCAGCTTGCGGATAGCCTCTCGAATAGGTGTTCGACTCACACCCAGACGCTTAGCCAGGTGCATTTCCATAAGACGCTCCCCCGGCTCCAGTTCTCCCTTTAATATAGCCTGGCGCAGAGTACAGAACACCACATCCCGCAGGGGCAAGTATTCATTGATAGTTGTATCAAAATCCTGCTTCATAGAGGCCTCCTATTATAAGGACTGGTCAGATAAATTTGTTTTGCCAGATTGCGCTTTTTCAATCTCTGGCAGGCTCTCCGAGCTGCCCCCGGATCGTCAAAAATCCCGAACACCGTAGGACCGCTTCCACTCATCATGGCATTCAATGCTCCCTGAGACCGCATAAAGTCCTTAATCTGGGCTATGACGGGATAGGCCTTTACAGTAACCCGCTCCAACACATTTCCCTCATCCATCCGGCTGGTGATCCCCCGCAGATCCTGATTTTCCAGAGCTTTTAGCATGCCATCCACATCCGGATGCTCCGTAAGGGTGTTGGCGTGAAGGTTTTCATAGACATATTTTGTGGACACACTAATCCCCGGCTTGGCTATAAGTACCTGACAGTCCGGCATAGGCGGAAGAGGTGTCAGCCGCTCACCGATTCCCTCTGCCAGAGCTGTACCCCTAAGAATACAGTAGGGCACATCCGCCCCGATTTTCACTCCCCGGTCCATCAACTCCTGCTGGCTTAATCCCAACTGAAACATCCGGTTCACCCCAAATAGCACAGCCGCCGCGTCAGAGCTGCCCCCGGCCATTCCCGCAGCCACGGGAATAAATTTCTTCAGTTCAATGGCAATGCCTTCCCTGACAGCAAATTCCTCTGTTAATAGTTTTGCCGCCTTGTAGACCAGATTATTCTCATTCACAGGCAGATAGCTTAAATTGACGCTCACGTGAATGCCAGGATTCATGGTCTTCTTCAGTACGATTTTATCATACATGCGAATGGTCTGCATAATCATCCGCACCTCATGATAGCCGTCTTCCCGGCGTCTCAGCACATCCAATCCCAGATTGATTTTGGCAAAAGCCTTCAGCTGCATGGTATCCATAGCCATTGTACTCCCTTGTATTTTGTATACAATTATAGCAAAAAAGGAGGGCGGACGCAATGGAAATCCGCCCTGCCCTCAAAAAATCGCCTGTACGCCTTTCTAAAAGCCTCCCATCTGCTTTAGTAAAAGCAACCGCTGCCCAGCCTTTACCTCCTGCTGACTCATCTCATTTAATGCCCGCACTTGCTCCATGGTAGTGTGATAGGTTTTGGCAATCTCCCACAGGGTGTCCCCGGGTTGAACTACATAGATCAGCATGCCTGGAAGACTGTTAATTTTTTCCATATCCAGAGGTTCCTCCTCCACGCTCTCAATATGGGCCAGCTCCAGAGGCTCCATCACCAGGCCATTGAGCAGGATGGATGCCTTTACCTCCACCTCCTCGCCGCTGACCATGGCCCCGTGAAGCTGTTCCAGGGAGGCCTGGAGATAATAGACTGGTCCCTCCCCCATGCCGGGAGCCTCCAGCACATGCTCAAAGGGCAAAGTGCCTTTGAGGCAGCGGAAGGGCTGCTGATCATCATCCGTCACATAGAGTACCTGAACAAAGACCACCCCTTCTACCTTCAGACCCTGCTCTGTGGCTGTGACCTCATCCACCTTTACCTCCCCGGAGGCGTTGCAAATCTGTAGTATCTGCGCCCCCTTCTGGGTAATCGGCAGCCGATCCATCGTCCGGCAACGGGAGGCATTGGATATAAGCAGACGTTCACAAAAAGCCGGCCTGCTCTGGATTTTCAGTTCTCTGGAAGGACTGTACAGATCGCAGAGCATCCCCACATGCTCTTCCGTATAGATCCGCATGGTCACATCCAGAATGGCATCCACATTCAGCACGCGAAGCTCCCCGTCATAGTCTGGCTTTGCCTCCACATCTCCGTGAAGCAACCCCACGTCCACATGTCCGATCATCTGCTCCTGGCAGCCTGGACAGTCCACATGACTGCTAAAGGGAACACTCTGAGACAGCCACCAGGTCTTAGCCGGTTCTTCCTCCCCTAGGTACAGGACAAAAACCTGTAGCTCTCCCTTTAATATCACCTGCCCTTCTCCCAGGCGCACATCCAGTCCCCGTACAGCCATCTCCTGCCAAAGAATCTTTCCCATGTTGGGCTGATTCATAGGCAGAATCACCTCATCCTTTACCCGACAGGTGTCCCGCTTCTGGGCCGCCAATCCGGCCACCGATACCTGGCAGAAGCGGGTTTCCACATCCTGCCCCTCCGGCACTCCCACAGCCATCTCCTCATCTACCAGCTCCTCCGCTGTCAACTCAAATGTAATAAGCGCTTTAATATTCAACTTCCGGGAATGGATCAGCGTGATGCTTAGATCCTCCAGATTCCATTTTACCTGGACACTTTCTCCCTCCTGCACTCCTTCCATATGTACCTGCTCGTCAAAGGGCAGCTTACCCTGCACGCTGCCAGGCATATGCTCTTCGCCGCCCTCCCCGTAAAACACGGAAAAATTCAGTGTTCCCCGCAGACGCACCCGATCCTTTTCCGCCTTGCTCTCCCCGATTTCCACCATTCCCTGATTCAAAATAATCTGCTCTGCATCCTGCATGCTGTCTGGAATATTAAAATCGTCATCCATGGTCATCTGCCAGAGGGCCCTCGCCTTCTGTCTGCTCATGTGGATATTTTTGCGAACCAGTTCCACCTGTTTACCTCCTCAAAATTCCATTTCGCCCCTTTTTGGGCCGTCACTCCATACACATCCGGCATAAATAAAAGGGCCTTCTGTTTTTACCACTATATGCAGGCCTTTCCTATTTTATACCCTTCGTGCTTCCCTATGGGACCTTTCCTTCCTTATTGAAAGACTACGGGCAGGTCCAAGTCCTCTGTCATGACCACTATGTAGGGATAGGAGGGCGTCTCCGCCAGGATCTCTCCCTTGGAGGGACCGATAAGGATTGTGTCGAAATAAATGGCATTCTCTGTCAGATACAGCTCCTCCACCCCAATACTGTAGCCTCCTGTGGGCTGTTTCCCGTATCCGGAACACAGATACAAATTTCCCTGATCCTGATAAGTAAGCTTAAAAGGCTCCGCCTTTTTCTCCTCCAGCACCTGGGAGAGCTTTTCCGGCACCTTCCCCTCCTCCACCACCAGGAATTCCAAATCCTGTATCTTTTTTCTGCTGTCTGTCTGTATTTGGCAACCGCTTAAAAAAATCACGATTATGGCAAGTAAAAAAAGCTTGGTTTTCATGGGCATTCCTCCTTTTTTGATTGTGGACGCAAAATGCGAATTTTGCCTTCTCTTGCTCTTGACTTTTCTGGAAAATGTGGTTTCTTTACTATACTTATGGGGAAAAAGCTTTCAATATCCTTGTTTTTTCAAAGGATGTTGATTATAATGTTAGTAAAATACTTTGTTGAGAGGAACCCCGCTATGCATTTTAAAACTTCTGCCGATGATCACACCAATTACCGCTACAGTGGTATCCTGGTGCACCCTACTTCCTTTCCTTCCCCTTACGGAATTGGGGATCTGGGAAAGGGTGCTTATGACTTTGTTGATTTTCTCCACGCCGCAGGGCAGCATCTGTGGCAGGTTTTGCCTCTAGGGCCTACCACCTTTGGCAATTCGCCCTATCAGGGCTATTCCGTTTTTGCCGGCAATGCCCTTATGATAAGTCCGGAGCTTTTGATGAAGCAAAAGCTGCTAGAACGGGAGGATTTGGCCCAAATCCCAGCTTTTCCAAAGAATCAAGTGGATTTTCCCACTGTCAAGGAATATAAAACACAACTGTTTGAAAAGGCCTATGACCGATTTTTGCACACAGCTGACAAAAATCTTTTGGAGGAGTTTGATTCCTTCTGCAAGGCCAATGCCTTCTGGCTTGATCAGTACAGTCTGTTTATGGCCGGGAAGGACTACCATGCGGGAATGGCCTGGATGGATTGGGAGGCTTCCCTGCGCGATCCCTCCTGGGAGGATGTCCTGTTCTGGAGCAAGAAACTGAAAAAGGAGATCAATTATTACAAATTTTTACAGTATCAGTTCTATACCCAGTGGTATGAGCTCAAGGCCTATGCCAATGAACGCCAGATTGCCATTATCGGGGATATGCCCATTTTTGTTGCCCTGGACAGCGCGGACGTATGGGGAAACAAAAAAATGTTTAAGTTGGATGAGAAGGGTTATCCTACTGAGGTAGCCGGTGTTCCTCCGGATTATTTTTGCAGGGAGGGGCAGCTGTGGGGGAATCCTCTCTATGACTGGAAAGCCCATGAGGCCGACGGTTTTTGTTGGTGGATCTCCCGTATTCAAAACCAGCTGGATCAGGTAGATTACCTGCGTCTGGATCATTTCCGTGGCTTTGAGGCCTACTGGGCTGTGCCGGCGGATGCGCCCAACGCTATCGGCGGCACCTGGCGCCGGGCGCCGGGCGAAAAGCTTTTTGAGGCTGTGCGGGAGGCTCTGGGAGGAGAACTCCCCCTGTTTGCAGAGGATCTGGGTATTATCACCCCTGAGGTGGAGAAGCTTAGAGATACCTTCCAGTTCCCTGGGATGCGGGTACTCCAGTTCGCCTATGAGGGGGATGAAAGCACCTTTTTGCCCCATCAGTTTGACACCCGCAACTGCATCTGCTACACAGGTACCCATGACAATGACACCACAGCCGGCTGGTATGCCCATGCCTCAGAATATTCCCGGGATAAGGTCCGCCGCTATATGAATACGAACGGCTCCAGCATTAGCTGGGATTTCATGCGCATTTGCCTGGGTACCATTGCCAAATATGCCGTATTCCCCCTCCAGGATGTGCTAAAACTGGGCAGTGAGGCCCGCATGAATGTGCCTGGTACCGCAGATGGCAACTGGGCTTGGCGCTATGAAGAGGGCGCTCTCAAACGGGAGCTAGCGGACAGCTTAAAGCAGATGACCCACCTCTTCGGCAGATAAAGGTGGTGAACAAATGATACGTTTTCTATTGGTGGTTATTACGGTGCTCTCCTATTTGATTCTTGGCATCCCGGTCCTTCTCGTGGAATGGATCATCGGGAAATTTAACAAGCAGGCCAAAGATTACAGCTGCCTGCGCATGGTGCAGGGGGCTTTTAAGCTGATCTTATGGATTACCGGAGTAAAGACCACCGTGATTGGGGAGGAGAATGTCCCTAAGGATCAGGCTGTGCTCTATGTAGGCAATCACCGCAGCTATTTTGATATTCTTCTCACCTATTCCCGCTGCCCGGGACTTACAGGCTATGTGGCCAAGGTGGAGATGCTGCGCTATTGGCTGCTGCGGGACTGGATGAAGGCACTCTACTGCATTTTTCTGGACAGAGAAAATATGAAGGCCGGATTAAAAACCATTTTGCAGGGAATTGAATATATTAAAAATGGAATCTCCATCTGCATTTTTCCGGAGGGTACCCGCAATCGCACGGATGAGATGCTTCCCTTTAAGGAGGGAAGTATGAAAATGGCAGAAAAAACCGGTTGTCCCATTATTCCCATGGCCATTACCAACTCGGCGGAGATTTTTGAGAACCATCTGCCATTTATCCGCCCCTGCCATGTGATTCTGGAATATGGAACGCCCATTTATCCCCAAGATCTTCCAAAGGAGGAGAGAAAGTTCCTGGGGGCTTATACACAGCAGAGGATTCAGGAAATGCTGGATAAAAATGCCGCTCTCCTCTAAAGAGGGAGGGGCCGCAGGCTGTCCGGCATAAGGCCGGGCAGTTTTGTCTGTTTTATGAGGAGGAAATTGTGGAAAATCAGAAAGAATCTATGAAAATTGTGGTCCTAGCCGGGGGCATCAGTACAGAGCGGGACGTGTCCCTAAGCACTGGCAGCCAGGTATACAGCGCACTGAAGAGAAAGGGGTTACAGGTCATTTTGCTGGATGTCTATCTGGGCTATAAGGCCCCAAAGACTTCCCTGAAAGATCTCTTTGAGGCAGACATTGACTGGGCCCAAGATATCAAAGGCGTGTCGGAAGCCAGCCCGGATTTGTCTGCAATCAAGGCCCTGCGCAGCGACGGAGGAAGAAGCGCCTTTGGCCCTCATGTGCTGGAGCTGTGCAGCATGGCGGATATGGTCTTTTTAGCCCTTCACGGGGCTGGCGGTGAGGATGGACGTATCCAGGCAACCTTTGATCTTCTGGGGATTCCCTATACGGGAACCGATTATCTAAGCAGTGCCCTAGCTATGAATAAGGGGATTTCCAAACAGTTTTTTGAAAAACACGGGATTCCAACTCCCCGGGGAATGGTTCTGAAAAAGGGGGAGAAGCCAGAAAAGTCCCAGGTCCCCTACCCCTGTATGGTAAAAACCGTCTGCGGTGGCTCCAGCGTGGGAGCTTACCGGGTAGACACTCCCCAGGAACTCTCCGAGGCCTTAGAAAATGCTTTTTCCTTTGGAGATGATGTGATTGTAGAGCAGTTTATCACCGGGCGGGAATTTTCTGTCAGCGTCATTGATGGAAAAGCTCTTCCCGTGATTGAGATTGCTCCCCTGGTGGGCTTTTACGATTATAAGAATAAGTATCAGGCTGGCAGTACCATAGAAACCTGCCCTGCTGATCTGCCGGAGGAAATCTCTCGCCAAATCCAGTCTTATGCAGAACAAGTGTTTGATATATTAGGTATGAAGTCTTACGCCCGCATGGATTTTATGATGAATGTGACCGATCAGTCTCTCTACTGCTTGGAGGCCAATACCCTGCCCGGTATGACGCCTACCAGCCTGCTGCCCCAGGAAGCTGCCGTAATAGGCTGGAGCTTTGAGGACCTGTGTCTGAAAATTATCCAGGTATCTCTAAAGAAATACCAGGAGACGCCCTGAGAATCGGAGCGAATCTGCTGGTCCCTGGCATATGGAAGGAAAGGAGTTGTACCTTATGATGAAACAGATGTCCCTGGAAAAAATCGCTGCGGCCTGCAATGGTACCTATGTGGGCCCTGAGGCAAACCGCCAAACCCTTATCACCGGCGCTGTCCAGGACAGCCGAAAGGTGGAGCCAGGCTTTTTATTTTTTGCCGTCCGGGGAGATCGGGTGGACGGTCACAGCTATATTCCAGCTGTCTTTGCCAAGGGCGCTTCCTGCTGTGTCTGTGAGGATCTGCCGGATCATCCCACAGGCCCCTGCATTGTGGTTCCCTCCACCTTGCAGGCCTTAAAGGACATTGCTGAATATTACCGCAGCACCCTGACCATTCCCATTGTGGGCATTACTGGCAGCGTGGGAAAGACCAGCACCAAGGAGATGATTGCCTCTGTGCTGTCCAAACGCTTTTCCACCCTGAAAACCCAGGGAAATCTCAACAATGAAATCGGCCTTCCCCTGACCCTGTTACAGATTCAGGACAGCCATGAGGCCGCTGTGGTAGAAATGGGCATCAGCGATTTTGGAGAAATGCACCGCTTAAGCAAAATGGCCCGGCCCAATATCTGCGTGTTTACCAACATTGGCCTGTGTCATCTGGAATGTCTCAAGGATCGGGACGGGATTTTAAAGGCCAAGACGGAAATGTTTGATTTTGCCCAGCCAGGCGCCAAGGTGATTGCCAACGGCGATGATGACAAGCTTATCACCCTTGGGGAGAGCCGGGTGCCCGCCCCCACTTTTTTCGGGTTGGACCCTGCCCGGGATCTCTATGCCACAGAGGTAGAAAATCTGGGCCTGGATGGAATTCGATGCAAACTGGTGTTCGGTTCCCAATCCACAGAGGTCACCATTCCCATTCCCGGCACACATATGGTGTACAATGCCCTAGCCGGAGCTGCCGTGGGCCTGACCCTGGGCCTTAGCTGGGAGGAGATCAAGGCTGGTATCCAGGATCTGACTCCGGTCAGCGGCCGCAACCACCTGATCCACACAGAAAAATGGACCCTGCTGGATGACTGCTACAATGCCAATCCTGTTTCCATGTGCGCCTCCCTGGATGTGCTGTCCCATGCCCTGGGACGAAAGGTCGCTATCCTGGGCGATATGGGAGAGCTGGGAACCAATGAACGCCTCCTCCACTATAATGTGGGCTGCCATGTAGCTGATGCTCACATTGACGTGCTGCTTTTGGTAGGAGAGCTGTCCCGTGAAATGGAGCGAGGAGTCCGGGCAAAAAATCCTACCCAGGCTGTTCGCTGGTTCTCCTCCAAGGAGGAGCTTATCGCGGCCCTTCCCATGCTACTGACCCGGGGAGATTCCATTTTAATCAAAGCCTCTCACTTTATGCATTTTGAGGAGATTGTCCAGGCTCTGAAGGCTTAAAGCCTCAGGGTTTACACTAGGAAAAAAATTCCATAACCTTTTGCATCTGAGGGGACACCCATTTGTCCCGGTGGTAGAGAATCTGTTTCCAGATCTCCACCTTAAGCTCCTCTGTATGCAGGTATACCAGGCGGCCCTCCTCGGCCGCCTGTTTTGTGGTGTAATCCGGGAGATATGCGATCCCATTCCCCAGCTCCACCAACCGACAGATCACATCTGTGTTGCCCACCTCCAGAACAGGCTGTATCTCTATGGAACGGGCAGCCAGATGCTCATCCAACAGCCGGCGATAGCTCATGCCCTTCTCCGTGAGAATAAAGGGCTGCCTGGCCAGCTCCATAAGGGAGATCCCCTCTCTTTGACACAATGGGCTGTGGACCCCTGCCACAAAGTGCATGCCCACCTTCTCCTCCTGCACAATCACATACTCTGGATTGTAAATATGGCTGTCCAGAGTAAATACAAAATCTGCCTGGTTATGGTTTAACAGGCGGAACATTTCCTCTGTTCCCGTATTAATTACCTGGAAAGTAATCTCCGGATATTTCTCCCAAAATTCCCGCAGCTGTTCCCCTAAAAGGCAGCTGCACAGAGAATCCGACATGGCAAGCCTTACATGGCCTCTAACCGGCCTCCTGTCATCCGCCTCCTCCCCCATTTGGCGGGCAAGCTTGCTGATCTGATGGGCATACTTTAAGGCCTCCCGCCCCCGCTCCGTCAAGGCCACCGTATGACGGATGCGCTCAAACAACTGGGTATTTAGCTCCTGCTCCAGCTGTTTGATCTGAAAGGATACAGTGGATTGGGAATACCCCAATGCTTCCCCTGCTCTGGTAAAGCTACCCAGCTCTGCCACATAGATAAAGGTCTGGATATTTTTCAAATCCATACATGTTCTTCCTCCCATCTAATTTTTAAATGCCGTCTATTACAACTATCAATTTTACAAATATTTTCTTCTATTATATACTAAAAAATAGAAATGTACAGGCTTATGAGGAGAGGGGATTTCTACATGGAATGGATTATGAGGATTATTACTGTTGTCTATGGATTCTTATGGGGAGATTTGATTGTTCTTCCCTTGCCCGGTGGTGGCACTCTGGGGCTTTCCCTGCTGGTGCTGCTGTTGATACCCGCTGGGATCTATTTTACCATAACCACCCGCTTTCTTCCTGTCCGGCTGTTTCCGGAAATGCTCCGGGTCACCCGGGAAAAGCGGATAGACTCCAGTCAGAATGCCATCTCTGGGGTTCAGGCGCTGATTATCTCCACAGCCACCCGGGTAGGCATGGGAAACCTGGTGGGTGTGGTGGCGGCCATCTCTGCTGGTGGGGCTGGCGCTGTTTTTTGGATGTGGATAACAGCTCTTATCGGCTCCTCCACGGCCTTTGCTGAGGGAACCCTGGCCCAGATCTACAAAGAAAAGGACCCCCTCTATGGTGGTTATCGGGGAGGCCCTGCTTACTATATCCATCACTATATCCTGGTAAAAAAGCGTGTCCGGAAAAAGGGCAGGAAATCTTTGCTGGCCATTCTCTTTGCCCTGTCCGGTCTGATCTGCTGGTGCGGTATCAGCCAGGTTATCAGCAACTCCGTCTCTTCCTCTTTTTACAATGCCTTTTCCATTCCGCCCCTTTACTCCACCATTTCATTTGTGATTTTGGCTGCTGTGATTGTGCTTCGGAAAAATACCACTGTAAAGGTGCTGGATGTGCTGGTTCCCATAATGGCTGGTTTTTACCTTCTGATCACCCTGTTTATCATTGTGAAAAATATTGGGCTCCTTCCCGGGGTATTCCAGCAGATTTTTCAGGAGGCCTTCGGACTGCGTCAGGTGGTTGCCGGCGGCTTTGGAGCGGTTCTGATGAATGGAGTGAAGCGTGGTCTTTTCTCCAATGAAGCCGGCTCCGGCTCTGCCCCCTGCGCAGCCGCCGCTGCGGAAATCAGTCATCCGGCCAAGGAAGGCCTGCTCCAGGCCTTTGGCGTATTTATTGACACCATTGTGATCTGTAGCTGTACAGCCATGATTATGCTCCTGGCTCCGGCGGATCTGGTAAGTGGTCTGACTGGAATGGATCTCCTGCAAACTGCCATGGAATATCATCTGGGCGGTTTTGGTGGCATCTTTATCGCTGTAATTTTATGGCTCTTTAGCTTTTCCACCTTTATCGGCATTTTATTCTACGCCCGTCCCAACGTGGCCTATCTCTTCGGCGACAACTGGCTTTCCCAGACAGGGTACAAGCTGGTAACCCTGGTGATGCTCTTTGTGGGCGGCCTGGCAGCTTACACCTTTGTATGGGACCTGGGCGATATTGGAGTGGGACTTATGACGATATTTAATATGCTTATCCTGCTTCCCATGTCAAAAGAGGCCATCGAGTCCCTGAGAGACTATGAACAGCAGAAGAAATCCTAACCTCTCCCAGGACCTCCCCCCGCAGTCTCTACTGCCTCCACCACTCCTGTCCCATGTCCTCAGAATTGCTCTTTGGCTCTTGCCCTGCAATCATCTGGGCATAGAGATATCGAAAGTCTGCGGTGCTCATGGCATATTCTGCCTGGTGCTCCTCCACAGTCAGCAGATCCTGCCGAGCTGCCGCGTCGTTTCCTGACCAGTGATAATAGTAGGCCCGATGGACTAGGTATTCGTCGTAATTTTCCGGATCAAGCTCCAGTAAACGGGTGATATCCTCAATATGCCGCAGGCATCTTTTCTTGGTAGCGATGCCGCACAGCCGTGCCCGCAAAAGCCAGATATTATCCGGATCAAGTCCCAGGGCGGTTGTCAAATCCTGATCCTGTTTTACCCGATTTGACAGCAGCCTATAGCAGTTGGAGCGCAAAATATATAAAATTTTATCCTCCGGTTTCTCCTTTAGCCGCTCTGTACAGCGCTCCATAGCCGGGCGATATTCCTTTTGTCTCCACATCTCAAAAATTTCCCGGTATTCCTGAGTTTGATAAGTCTCTATATTGGCATATACATGATCCTCCAGGATACTCTCAAACCGGCGGACCGTCTTGGCTTTGCCCTTCTCTTTCCTTCCAGAAGTAAAAATTCCTTTCAGTTTCCCCAACAATCTGGTAAAAAATGACTGCATGCTTCCACCTGCTTTCCGTTTCTTTCCAAGGCAGGACTCCATAAGTCTCTCTGCCATGCTTCCTCAACCAATTATAGCATGGCATCTTTCGGATGTAAAAATCTTTTTCTCTTTCTCATATTTCCTCTTGACATTCTCTGTTTTGGGCTATAATATATGTTATATTAATAACAATTATATTTATAACAATACACAAAAAGCATTTATTTTTTTCAAACGAGAAGCCCGATTCCAGGAAAAACTTCCCACCCCAATTCCCGGACAAAGCTTCTGAGGAAAGGAGCGTCTTTATGAGCATTCCCAATGATCTGCTCACTAACATGGCCCAGATCCGCAAGCTTTATACCCTGATGCTGTCTCCCCTGGGAGAACAATATGACCTGGCCCAGATCGAGATCCATATCCTGTTGTTCCTGAAAAATAATCCAGAGTTTAACACCGCCCGGGATATAGAAAAATACCGGGGTCTGGCTAAATCCAATATCTCCAACGCTCTGGAGCGTCTGAGAAAACGGCGTCTTCTTAAAGTGCAAAAGGATCCGGAAAACCGGCGTATCAACCGCATTTATCTGGAGGAGGAGGGGGATGTCCTGGCCCGGATTTTGCAGAAACGGCAGGCAGAATTTTTCACCATTCTGCTCCAGGATATTCCGGAGGATGTTTGTCGGGCCGTTCAAACTTTTTTCCTACAAACCCAGCACAATGTGGAGGCAGCTCTGTCCTGTCCAGCCGGGCAACTTTCCTCAGATTCCCAATCCCCCCAATAGAAAGGAGTCTTTTTTTATGCCAGTAAAATTTCTTGTATGTTTTGTAGCCGGTATTGGCGCTGGTCTTGGCACTGGCTTTGCCGGCATGAGCGCTGCTGCTGTGATCAGCCCTATGCTGATTGCCTTTTTAGGCATGGAACCCTATCAGGCTGTGGGAATCGCCTTGGCCAGTGACGTGCTGGCCAGCGCAGTCTCCGCCTATACCTACGGCAAAAACAAAAATCTGGATATTAAAAATGGTCTGGTCATGATGGCTGCTGTGCTTTGCTTTACGGTGGTGGGCAGCTATGTCTCCAGCAAGGTTCCCAGCACTGCCATGGGCGGCTTTTCCATGGTTATGACCCTGTTTCTGGGAATTAAATTCTTGGTAAAGCCTGTGATGACTACCAAATCCGCCATGACTCATATGTCAGCTCGAAAACGCCTGCTCCAGTCCCTTCTCTGCGGTACAGGGGTTGGTTTTATCTGCGGCTTTGTGGGAGCAGGCGGCGGTATGATGATGCTCCTTTTATTGACCAGTGTGCTGGGCTATGAGCTGAAAACCGCTGTGGGCACCAGTGTCTTTATTATGACATTTACCGCTTTGACCGGATCGGTCAGCCATTTTGCCATGGGAGGCATGCCGGATTTGTCCAGTCTAGTTTTCTGTGTGCTCAGCACTCTTCTGTGGGCCAGAATTGCCGCCAAGTTTGCCAACAAGGCGGAACCCGCCACTCTGAATCGGGCTACGGGTGCTGTGTTGACCATTCTGGGCGCTGGAATCCTTCTGGTAAGCCGGATGAGAGCTTAAAGAGTCTAGGAGAAGGGAGGGAAAGTTTCTGGGGACAGTTCTCCACAGACATGTTATAATGAGAAAAAGAACCATGCCTTCAACAAAAGTCCACAAAAAACAGGAGTATTCTTTATGAAATTAAACTACGGAATCTTGAGCACCTCGTCCATCACTCCCCGGTTTATCGCCGCTGTCAAAGCCTCTAAGGACAGCCAAGTGGTGGCCCTTGCCTCCCGCAGTCTGAGCAAGGCCCAGGAAAAGGCCGCTCTTTGGCAGGTACCGAAAGCTTACGGCAGTTACGAAGAATTGCTTTTGGACAGGGAAATTGACATTGTCTATATCTCTACCATCAACAGCCAGCATTTTCACTATGCCCGTCTGGCCCTGGAAACCGGCCATCATGTACTCTGCGAAAAGCCCTTTACCCTGTCGCCGGAAGAATCCCGGGAGCTCTTTGCTCTGGCCCGCAGGCAGGGGCGCTTTCTGATGGAGGCTGAGAAAATAGTATTTCTTCCTGTTATGAGAGAAATAAAAGACCGCCTTTGGCGAGAAGAATTGGGCCGGATTACCATGGCAGATTTTTCCAGTTCCTTTGCTCCTGGGTATAACAGCTGGTTTTTTGATGCTGCAAAGGGGGGAGGTCCTCTGTACGGCAATGCCATCTACAGCCTGCAACTGCTCCAATTCCTTTTCCAATGCCCGGTGGTAAAGGCCCAAGGTCTCTCCACCAAAAGCCCCTCGGGTGTGGAGGATCAGTTTGTCTTAAGCCTTCTTATGGAAAACGGACTGCTGGCAGCCAACAAAACCAGCATCCGCTCCCAGACCTGCCACACGGCCTATCTCTACGGAGAGCGGGGTTATGTGGAAATCCCCTCCTACTGGAAGGCACGGGAGGCCACCCTGTACCTGCCAGACGGCTCCCAGGAACACATCTCTTATCCCTGTGAACACGAGCTGGTCTATGAGGTGGATCATGTCTCAGACTGCATTAAAAAAGGGCTTTTGGAAAGCCCTGTGATGACGGAAGAAATGACGGTTTCCGCCATCTCTATTTTAAATCAGGTGAAGGAGAAGCTCTAGCAGGCTAGGGAGCCAGGTTTAAGAGATTCTCAATTTCCTCTGCACTCATATCCAGGAATACCGCCAGCTCCTCCAGTGTCACCTGTCGCTCCAGTTCCTGGGACAGTTTCTCAATGCTGTCACTGATATGATTTACCTTATCTGCAATCCGCCTTCCCTCCTTACGAACGCTCACGGCTTCGGCCAGGGCCTCTTCCAGGGATCGGCGGATCTCCTGGCGCACAAAGGCTGCGGCCGAAATTCCCTCCCGGCGCAGTCCCAGCTCCTCCAGACTGAGCATCAATCCTATATTTCCCTCCTGGACTAGATCCTCCAGAGATAGCCCCTGTCCATGCAATTCCTTTGCCTGCTCCAGCACTAAATGAAGCAGCCGCTCTGTGGCCTGCGCCTTTGCCAGATCATCCCCCTGCTCCACCAGTCCTAACAGCTCCTCCAGGGCATCCTCCTCCAAAGGCGCGAAGGCCTTCAGCTCTCTTTGATATGTCTGTAAAAAAGCAAGCTCCTCCCGGGTGTAGGCCTCTGTCTCCTTTCCGGTTCCCTGATCCCTCTTTGCTATATAGCCTTCTACCCCAATGTGATTTGCTTCCAGATAGGCATAGACCAGCGCCAACTGCTCCTCCTCCAGGGAAAAACTATCAAAAAAGCTCCTTACCTCCTCCTGGGTCAGTTGGTTTCCCTTTTCTTTTGCCAATGCAGACAGCTGCCTCAGCTGTTCCTGAAATTCTGCTCTTTCCATATGCTTCTCTCCTCAGACATGTATTTCCACTGATTTTCCTAATGGTCTTCCCTATACAGGCCCCATGGGCTGATGCTATCTCATCCTTGACTAAAGGCCCAGCTGATAGATCCGGTTGGCATTGGAAAAAAACACCTTTTCCCACTCCTCCTCCGGTACAAGCCTGCCAACAAAATCAATATATTCCTCCAGATTAACTAAGGGCCAGTCCGTGCCAAACATCACATCCTCATAGCTGTCCAGATAATCCAGCCAGGTCCGAAGCTGCTCCAGATATCCCTTTTTTCGAAGAAACAGCTGGTCTACATCCATCCGTCCCTCTAAAAGTCCGGACAAATCCAAAGCCACATTATCATTTTTATCCACCACCGCTGCTGCATCCATCAGCCAGGGATTCCCAAAATGGCACATCACCAGCTGTACATTGGGATGCCGGGCCGCCACCTCATCGAGAGTCAGAGGATGGCAATATTTTAACAAGGCCCCCGGACCGGCCGTCTCTCCTGTGTGGATGGCCACAGGCTTTTTGTAACGCTCCGCCAACTCATAAACCGGCTCATAAACCTCCTCCCACACATAGATGGGATTGTAACCGGGATAAAGCTTAATCCCCACACAGCCTGGCTGTCTTAAATTTTCCTCCAAAAGCGTCCCCGCCTGACTAAGAGAGTGCTCCCGCAAATAGGTGCCATCCAGACCCACACAGTATTTCAGTGGGGTGGGATACCGGTGATCCTCCGGGTTAAGACTTCGGTTTCCCATAACCACGCCTCCCACAATGCCCAGGCGCTTATATTCCTTCTGCAAATGCTCCCAGTGATTCTCATGCCCTGCCTCCTGGGCAATCTGGGAAAAATAGCCCTCCCCCGGACAAAAATGCAGATGAGCATCTATGATTTTAAGGGGTCCTGTTCTTTTTTCTGTCATTTGCTCCCTCCTAATATTTCCCTTTTTCCAGCCGCCGGAATATCCTCATTAACACCCAGACAGCAGTCAGAGCCAGGACAAATTCCGCACACAGCTGTGCATAAGCCAACCCATAAATGGGCACCAGCCAGTCCAGCACAAACAGCGCCGGGATCTCCAGCACAATCTTTCGCAGCAGCGCAAATACAAGGGCCTTTTGTCCCATGCCACAGGCCTGAAACACACCCACTGCCAGAAAATCCATAGCCAGAAAGGGTTGGGCCAGACACAATCCCCGCAAAAATCGAGTTCCATAGGCCACAATGATCTCATTTTTCATAAACATGGTCACCAGAGGTCCTGCACCCACGTAATAAAACACTGCCGCCGCCCCCAGAAACAGCAAAGAAATCTGAGCGGAGAATATAACTGCCCGTTTCATGCGTGCAACGTCCCCGCTGGCATAATTATAGCTTACCAGAGGCATCACCCCCTGAGAAATCCCCATCGCCACATACATGGGCACCATGCTAATCTTCTGGGCAATTCCCATAGCCGCCACCACATCCGGACCGTGGACAGAGGTAAAATTATTCAGCACTGTCATTCCCGTCACATTCAGCAGGTTTTGGATAGAAGCCGGGATTCCCACGCCACACACTCCCAGGATAATGGCCCTTTCCAGGCGAAGCATCGTGGGCTGAATGCGGACACAGGTGCTGCTCCGCTTTACAAAGAGCAGTACAAAGAAGTAAAGGCAGGCTGCACAGTTGGAGAGAAAGGTAGCCAGCCCAGCCCCCGCCGCCCCCATATTCAGTCCCCAGGGCAGAATAAAAATAGGGTCTAACACAATATTCAGCAGACAGCCACTCATGGAGCCAATGCTGGCGTGAAGGGTGGATCCCTCCGCCCGCACCAGGTAGGCCATTACCACATTTAAAATGGAGGGAACTGCGCCCCAGGAAACGGTCCATTTTAAATAGGCCGCCGTGGCCTCCACAGTCTTGGCATCTGCTCCCAAAACAGTCAGAAATGAACTCCGGCAAAGTGTATAAAACAGGGAAAACAAAATGCCAAAGCCCAAAGCGCAATAAAATCCAAAGGCAGAGCTTCGGTATACGGTGGTATAATCCTTTCTTCCCAGAGCCCGGCTCATCATACTGGAGCTGCCCACCCCAAACAGGTTATTGACGGCATTAAAGGCCAGCAACACCGGAGCCGCCAGAGTCACAGCCGCATTCTGCACGGGATCATTGACCATCCCCACAAAATAAGTGTCCGACAGATTATAAATCACCATTACCAGAGAGCTGATGACCGTGGGAATGGACAGGGTCAATACGGCTCTGGGAATGGGGGTCTGTTCAAATAAAAGCTCCTTTTGTACTTTTCCCATAGTTGTCTCCTCGCTTTCGCCTATGTTCTATTCTATCATTTCCATCCCTTTCTGTCACCAGTGACTTTCAAATATTAGGTGCACCTACCTTCTCTTCGTAAGAGCACACACAGTTAAGAGAGGATAGGAATTACTTTTATTATTTTCTGCTTCTCAATTTGAAATTCCTCCATTCTTTCTATTTTATAATGATTCGTACAAAAAAAGCACCTCCAAGGTGCTTCACCAGCTTTCTTTATTTCATAAAAAGGTCAGCAAACCTGTCCACTACAGATGTGTTTCAAATACTTCTGGCTGTTGACCCTTTATAAAAATCAAGAGCAAAATTCGTTTACACTTAAATGAATTTCACTTCTGCTTCCTCCAATTATCACGCCTCAAAGAGTCTGGAGGCTACTTTATCTACCACCATTTAATCTGCTCTGTAATATATTCCCGAAGCTGAATAAACTCTTTGGAGGACACATCTCTGGGATGAGGAAGGTGGATTCCTACCTCCTCCTTGACAGTGGTAGGCTTCTGGGAGAGGATAAGACAGCGATCCGCCAGATAGACCGCCTCCTCAATATTGTGGGTAATAAAGATTACTGTGCTTTTGGTGGCCTTCTGTAGCCGAATCACCTCATCTTCCAGGTAATACCGAAGCTTCAGGTCCATCTGTCCGTAGGGTTCATCCATCAAAAGCAGATCGGGACGCACTGCAAAGCTGCGACCAATGACAATCCGCTGCTCCGTGCTGGTTGACAGCTCATGGGGATACTTATCCCGGCACTCCTTAAGTCCCAGCATCTCCAGAATATATTCAGTGGTATTATCATTCTCCATTCTGGAGCGTTTCTTGGTCTCCAGCCCAAACCGGATATTTTGCTCCACCGTTAGCCAGGGAAAGGCAGAGGGTTCCTGAAACACAAAGGAGAGATTGTGCTTCTTGGGATTTGCCTCCTCCCCGTCAATAAATATGTTCCCGGAGGTGGGCTCTAAAAGCTTAACCAAAAGATTTAAGAAGGTGGTCTTTCCACATCCGGTAGGACCCACAATACAGATAAATTCTCCCCGCTGAATATCAAAGGATATATTGTCTAAAACCGTCATATCTCCGAATTTTTTTGTGAGATTTCTCACCTTGACTTTCGCCTGATTTCCCATGTCTGCCTCCTATAATACCAGGGTAAAATCATTTGCTATGGTATTTCTTAGCTTCAAAAACCCTTGATCCGTATAGCTTCGGGGTCTCTCCAGCTGTGGAATGTATTCCTTTTTTATCCGGGCTGGACTTCCCTCCAGCAGCAAAATGCGGTCCCCCAGAAAAATGGCCTCCTCAATGTTATTCGTGACGAATATCACGGTTCTTTTTTCCTCCTGCCAAATCCGTAGCAGCTCCTCCTCCATTTGATACCGGGTCTGGGCATCCAGCGCCCCAAAGGGTTCATCCAACAGCAGAATATCCGATTCCCCGGCAAAGGCCCGGGCAATAGCTGTCCGCTGCTTCATTCCCCCGGAAATCTGATGGGGATAGTGATTCTCAAAGCCCTCCAGTCCTACCAGCTTTAGGTATGCCTTGGCTTTTTCCAGCCTCTCCTTTTTTTCCATGCCCCGGAATTTCTGATTCATCTCCACATTTTCCAGTACCGTTTTCCAGGGAAACAGCGCATATCGCTGAAATACAATTCCCATATCGCTGATCTTGCGCTCCCTATCCACAAAGGAAATCTCTCCCTGATAGTCTGTATCCAGCCCGGCAATGAGATCCAGCAGCACGGTTTTTCCCACCTGGCCCGCTCCCAAAAGCACCAGGAATTCATTTTCTCCCACCTCCAGATTGATATCCTCCAGCACTAGGCGGGGACCATTTTTTCTGTTGGCAAATTTCTTTGACACATGGGTAAGCCTTATCTTTGTGTTTCTTTCCACGGACACAATTTCACCTCCAGATAATTCAGTGCCGCCGTGATCAGCGCACTCACAACTCCGATAACTACCATTCCGGCCAGTATCAATGCGGAATCCCCATTATCCATTCCCCGTATAATTAAAAAGCCAACGCCCTGCCTGGCCACCACCATCTCTGCGGCCAGCACACACATCCAGCCCGTGGACAATGCCGTTTTCATTCCAGCCACAATGGAAGGAAGACTATCTGGCAGCACTGCCTCCAGCATAATAGCCCGATCACTGGCCCCCACGGACCGGGCCGCCTTGATCAGCATAGGATTTACCTGACGGATACCTGCAAAGGTGTTTAACACGATGGGCACAACAGCCCCGATAAATACAATGACAATCTTGGAGGTCTCCCCAATCCCGCACCACAGAATAATCAGGGGAATCCAGGCGATGGGGGGAATGGGCCGGATAATCTCAAACACCGGCCAGGCTATATGATGAAAGGTCTCATACCAGCCCAGCAGAATCCCGAAGGTTACTCCAAACAGGGAGGCCAGGGCAAAGGCCCCCAGCACCCGTCCAAGACTCACCAGAATATGTACGGGAAGAATGGCCTTGGAAATAGGGTGAATGGTAATATCCCAGAGCCGCTTTCCCACAGCCAGGGGTGTGGGCATAATATCCGGTTTTGCCTGGTATACCAGCATCCACAAGCCCAAAAGCAATCCCACAGCCAGGGCTGGAAGCGCCAAGTCCAACAGTTTTCTACTCCTTGTCATAGGGAATCCCTCCTCCAGGGGGCAATATGCCTCTCCACACATCCCAGCACAAAGGACATTAGCGCCCCTGTGCAGCCAATCACCAACATTCCCACTACAATAATATCCGGCCGAATAATGGCCCTCCCCATCTGAATCATATAGCCCAGCCCATTGGTGGAGGCCAGCATTTCCGCCGCCACCAGGGTGGACCAGGAGGCCCCCAGAGAAATCCGAATGCCCGTAAACACCATGGGAATGGCGGAGGGAATGCAAACTTTTGTAAAAATTCTTAGGTGGCCTGCCCCCATGGTTTTAGCTGCCTGAATATAGACAGGATTGGTAAGCTTAACCCCTGTGTAGGAATTGATTACACAGGGCACAAAGGCCGCCACAAACACAATAAATACCTTGGCAGGCATGCCGATTCCCAGGAACAAAATCACAATGGGTATCCAGGCAATAGGGGGAATGGGCCGCACAATCTCAAAGATAGGATTTAGAAATCTTCTGGCAGTCCTGAAGTACCCCATAACCAGTCCCATGGGAATCCCCACGGCCATGGCTGTAAAAAAACCTGCCATGGCCAGCTGAAAGCTACTTAAAAAATGTTCCTGCACCGTAGCTCCGTCCGGGTCTCGGGAGCTTAGTTTCTCCAGAAAGGTTTGCAGCACCTGCCATGGCGTGCTCATGGTTCGCTCTGAGATAACCCCTGTGGCCATCAAAAGCTGCCATAAGCTCAGAAACAACCCCAAGCCCACACATCCCAGCAGGATTTTTCCTCCCCAGTGCTTTCCTGATTTTTTCATAGCGACTCACGTTCCCTTTCTTTACTTGGGTGTTACTGCTCCTGTGCAATCTCCAGCAGAAGGGAATTGTCAAGAAAACCCCCCGCTGCCAATGCGTCTCGGTCCTCCTTGGAGATGCGCCCCTCAGCCACAAAGATGTCCACATATTTCATCACAATTTCGTCTGCTTTGGTCTGTCCCTTTTCCCCGGCAAACAGCTCCAGCTGTTCCTCAAGCGCCGGGAGAGGCCGCTCCTCCACAATCTTTCTGGCCCCTTCGCTGTCAATGGTGAGACCGTTGTCCAGCTCCATGGTCTCCAAAGTCTCTGCCAACTTCTCCCAGTCGCCGGCCATGGTCTCACAGTGCTGATAATATTGGCGCAGCCAGGATTTTATCACATCCCGCTTTTCCGCAAGGGCTTTTTCGCTGGCCACCACCACAATGGGAATCTGTTCCCCGGTGGCCACTCCGCTGGCTGCCATAACCCAGTCCTCCTCCACGCTGTAGGCAATGGGCGGCCAACAGGCCAACACATCCCCCTCCCCGGCCTTAAAGGCCGTGAGCGCCTGAGACGGGTCCATATGTACAATCTCCACATCGGCCTCCGAAAGCCCCAGCTTCTCCAGCGTAACCACCAGCATCAGATGCGAGCTGGTAGCTGTGGTACACAGAATCTTCTTTCCCCTCCAGGTGTCTGCATTTCCATAGATATCCGGGCAGCCCGGCACCTGCCCCTGGACAGAGAGAATGTCACTGTCCGGACGGACGTAGAATCGTGGGGAAACCGTATCGTCCACAGAAAAGCCAATAATCTTCAGCCCATAGGATACGCCACCAAAGATGGCCGGGGGAAGTCCAGTCACCCCAACCTCCCACTCGTCAGCCCCCAAAGCCTCGTTCTGGGTATTTCCGGAAACAAATATTAAGGATTCTGTCTCAAGCCCCTCATAGAGCCCTTGCTCCTCCGCCAGGTAAATAGGAATTCCCTGGGTGTAAGGCTGGTTTCCGATTGTCAGCGTCTCAAGCCCCTTTTCTCCCTGTCCTCCACAGGCGGACATACACAGGATAACTGCCCCCAAAACCATATATAGTAATTTCTTTTTCATCTCTTCCCCCTGGTTTACTTCTTCATTTTCATGGATTCCTTGGCCGCCTCTACAATATCCTCCGGCGTCAGGTGAAACAGCTTCTTCAGATAATTAAGCGGTCCCACCTCGCTGAACCGATCCTGTACTCCAATGGCCTTTAAGGGAACCGGATAAGCCTGGGTGACCACGTCTGCCACAGCCGAGTGCAACCCCCCAAGAACATTGTGATTTTCACAGGTTACCCCACACCCCGTCTTTCTGAGGGAATGGAGAACGGTCTCCTCATCTATGGGCTTTATGGTGTGGACATTGATCACCTCCGCATGGATGCCCTCCTCCTCCAAAAGCCTGGCTGCCTCCAGAGCCTCCGCCACCATAATTCCGGTGGCCAGCAGGGTTACATCACTGCCCTCCTGTATCACATCTGCCCGAAAGAGATCAAAGTGATAATTTTCATCAAAGATATCCTTTGCCTCCTTGCGGATCACCCGAATATACACGGCCCCGTCATAGGCAGCAATCTGGGGTATGGCCTGGCGCAGCTGTGTCTCATCTACCGCTTCATAGATCACCATGTCCGCAATGCTCCGCAGAGCCCCCATATCATCCATAGCTGAGTGGGTTGCTCCCAGAATGGTAGCGGAAATCCCTGGGTCAGAGCCCACAATCTTTACATTCAGTCTGGGATGACAGATGGACACGGCCACCTGATCCAGCATCCGCCTCCCTGAGAAGGAAGCAAAGCCGTAGATAAAGGGAATCATTCCATAGGCAGACATACCTCCTGCCAGAGATGCCATATTCTGCTCACACACCCCCACGTTAAAAGCCCTCTCCGGATATTTATCCTGAATCCAGAAATTGTCATGGGCGCCTGCCAAATCCGCATTTACCACGCAAACCCGCGCATTGTCCTGCATCAATTTATCGATCTCCTGAGAGAAAATTGTTCTCATTTCCATTTTCCATTCCTCCTCTATGCCAGCTCAGCCAGGGCCTGCTCTTCCATTTCTTTGCTTACCGGGATATGATGACACTTGGCCCCCAGGGATTCAAAGGTATGGAAGCCCTTTCCCTTTACCGTGTTCAGCAGTATCACATTGGGTACGCCCTTGGTCCCCTTTGCCTTCTCAACAGCCTCATAAATCTGCTCTACGTTATGGCCGTCCACCTCCTGGGCATAGAACCCAAAGGCCTCCCACCGATCCTTCATCCGCCGCATATTTACGATCTCATCAATCCAGCCATCGCACTGAGCCCGGTTTACGTCCACAAAGGTGATCAGGTTATCCAGACAATACTGGCTGGCCGTCATGGCCGCCTCCCAGATCTGCCCCTCCTGGCACTCTCCATCTCCCACAATAACATAGATATAGGCGTCATCTCCCAAAATCTTGGCTGCCTTTGCCATGCCGGCCCCGCAGGACAGCCCCTGTCCCAGGGATCCTGTAGACATGTCAATCCCCGGTGTCTTTCTCATATCCACATGGCTTGGCAGAATGGTTCCCGGCTGATTTAAGGTATACAGCTCCTCTACGGGATAAAATCCCATTTGGGCTAGTACCGTATAGAGCCCCGGACCGCAGTGCCCCTTGGAAAGTACCAGCCTGTCTCTTCCCTCCATCTGGGGATTTTTGGGGTCCACATGCATGCATTTTTTGTAGAGAACGGCCAGCAACTCTACCATGGATAAGGACCCTCCAATATGTCCCAGTCCCAGAGAGGCTATCTGCTTTACCGTAAGTCTTCTGCTCTCCTTACAAAACTCCTCCAATTCTCTGATTTCTTCCTGTTTCATTGCAATCCTCCTGTACTTGATAAATGTTTTCAAAAGCTCATCCCTGTTTTGCCTTTACCTGCTGCTCCTTGATAATTCCGTAAGCGCTTACCAACACCACTGCACATCCTGCCAATGCCATGACTGTAGGTACAGTTCCATAGATAAAGAAGGTGAGAATCATGGTAATAATGGGAATCAGCAGCAAAATCACCTTTACGATCCATGCGGGAAGCTCTGCAAGCGCTTTGTAATAGGAAAGAAACAACATATACTGGGTCAGCCCGGAAATAATCAGTGCAATCAAAATAGGCCAGCTAGCCAGGGCGATGTTCACCTCTCCCACACTTCCTGTGGCGATAAACATAGTGATAAATAAGGTCATGGTAATCAATACATTGTAGTAAGCCACGGTAATCTGGGTAATGGGTACCTTTTTTTGCTTGATAATTCCGGAGATATTAAAGGTATTCCAGGTCAGAAGAATGGCACTGAGCAGGAAAAACAGATCTCCCACGTTAAAGGTCATCTTGGTAAAGTCTGTTCCGATAATCATCAATACGCCCACAAACATAACCAGGGAATATAACCAGTCCTTCTTGGTAAATTTTTCTTTAAAAAACAGCATGGATGCAAAATTTACCATTAACACATCGGTTTTCAGCAGAAAGGCTCCCGTCTGGGCATTTCCAAACTTAAATCCAAAGAAATTGGTGAAGTTTACGGAAAAACCGATAAGGCCAATGAGCAAAAGCTTAGGTAACAGGGCCTTTACTGTGAACAGATCCTTAAATTTTCCCTGTACCAGCAGGGTGATGCTCAGAAGAGCTAAGGTAATAACAAAGGTGAATACACCCGTGGTGTATGTACTGATGTTTTTGTTTGCAAACCCCTGTGCCGCATAAAGTGTTCCCCATATAAATGCCAGCAGAATTACATTCGAGTATTTTCCTAGTTTCATGGTGTCCTCCTCCTAAAATTTGTTTTACATTATCAAATAAGATCGGCCATTTCTTAATTTAATTTGATAATAGCAAATTAAATTTTGTTTGTCAATATATATTTTGACATTTTCAAACTTTTATGCTAAAATCTTATTATAGTTCAATATTATCAAACATATAGCTGGAGGAAATTTATGGCAGAAAAAAAACTGATCCAATCCGTCATGCGGGCACTGGAAATCTTGGAATTTTTGGCAGAAAACGGGAATAACTGCCGGTTGCAGGATATTAGCGACGGACTGGAACTGAATAAAAGCACCGTACACTCTCTGATCTCTACCCTGGAACATAAGGGATACGTGATCCAGGATATGGATTCCCCCCGGTATTCCCTGGGCCTTAATTGTATGCGGCTGGGTATCACCTATCGGCGCGATTTTTTTGCCCGAGACCGGATGAATCAGATCCTGGTTCGTCTGGTGGAGGCTATCGAGGAAACCTGTTTCTTTGCCGTGCGGGTGGCCGAACAATACTTTTATCTGGATGCCATCGCCAGCGACCGGAGTATTAAGGCAGACCCAAAAATCGGCTGTTTTTTCAAGCTGACAACGCCCTCCGCCATCTCCAAGGTGTTTCTCAATGAGGCAAAGGTCTCGGCCCAGTCTATGAAATACGAGGTGGATTTTGAGCAGGAGGAGCAGGGCATGAACAGCATGGCCATTCCCTTTCGAAAGAATCAAAGCCTCCTTGGCGCCATTGCCATCAGTGGTCCCTCGGCCCGTTTTACCTCCCGGCGCATGGCAGAGGCTTATGAACAGTATGTGGAAATTCTAAAGGATTTTCCTCTGTAGAACAGGCAACAATCCCCCATTTTCCCAGCGGCAAAAGGCGCCGAAAACCCTTGCAGGTCTTCCGGCGCCTTACTAGCTTCTATAGTTTTTTGTCTTTACATCCATGTTTCCAGGTCACTTCACAGCCTGAAAAGCTTCCTCTAAATCCTGGATAATATCATCAATATGCTCCGTTCCAATGGAAAGACGAATGGTGTTGGGTTTAATCCCCTGCTCCATAAGCTCCTCCTGGGTACACTGACTATGGGTTGTGGTGGCCGGATGAATCACCAGGGACTTTACATCCGCCACATTGGCCAGCAGGGAGAATAGCTCCAGATTGTCAATAAAATCCCGGGCCTTCCTGGCATCCCCCTTAATCTCAAACGTAAAGATGGAACCGCCGCCCCTGGGGAAATATTTTGCATACAAGGCTCTTTGTCTTTCTACCGCGGACACAGCCGGGTGATGAACCGCCTCCACCTGGGGATGGGCAGCAAGATATTCCACCACCTTTCTGGCATTCTCCACATGACGCTCTACTCGCAAGGACAAAGTCTCCAATCCCTGGAGAAACAAAAAGGCGTGGAAGGGGGACAGGGTAGCTCCCATATCCCGCAGCAAAATCGCCCGTATCTTGGTCACAAAAGCGGCCGGGCCTGCGGCCTTGGTAAAGCAAATACCATGATAGCTGGGATTAGGTTCCGTAAGAGAGGGGAATTTTCCGGATGCCGCCCAGTCAAACCGTCCACTGTCAATGATCACGCCACCCACAGCCGTGCCATGGCCGCCGATAAATTTTGTGGCAGAATGCACCACAATGTCCGCCCCATATTCTATGGGCCGCACCAGATAGGGCGTGGCAAAGGTATTGTCCACCACCAGAGGAATCCCATGGACATGGGCAATCCGGGCTATGGCTTCCAAATCTCCCACATCGGAATTGGGATTCCCCAAGGTCTCCATAAAGATAGCCCGGGTATTGTCCTGAATAGCCGCCTCCACGGCCCTCTCATCTAAGATATCCACAAAGGTGGCAGTTATCCCACAATCTGGCAGGGTGTGAGCCAGCAGATTATAGGTGCCGCCATAAATATTTTTCGCCGACACAATATGCTCCCCATTCCGGGCCAGATTTTGAAAAGTATAGGTAATGGCCGCCGCACCGGAAGCCACAGCCAGAGCTGCCACACCGCCCTCCAGGGCTGCAATCCGGCGCTCAAACACATCCTGGGTGGGATTGGTCAGACGTCCATAGATATTTCCCTGGTCCGTGAGATCAAACCGTGCTGCCGCATGGTCGCAGTTGTGAAATACATAGGACGAGGTCTGATAAATGGGTACTGCCCGGGCATCGGTAGCCGGATCCGGATTTTCCTGCCCCACGTGGAGCTGTAATGTCTCAAATTTCAAGTTTCTTTTTGCTCTTTTGGTTTTTTCGCTCATAATTTTTCCTCCTCTTGCTGCCGTTTTTTATCATACTCTTCCTTTGGAAAAAACACAAGCTTTTTAAACGCAAAATCCCAGCTCCATACCAAGGCAAAAGCTGCCAGCAGTTCTAAGCCGCCTGCCTTGTTTCCCTGTATCTGGTAGACAGGGCAGGCTGAATTTTGTATCCCACCATCCGTTAGTATCCCCTAACCCTCTCCCTATACAAAAAACCTCCTGTTATTCCCAGGGTCACCGCCTCCGTCACCGGGGCCGCCAGCCACACCCCTGTCATTCCAAAAAATATCGGCAAGGTAAAAATACACAGCAAAAGAACCACCAATCCCCGGGATAAAGAGATTGCCGCCGACTCCAACGCCCTCCCTGTGGCTGTAAAATAAAAGGAGGTAATGGCATTCATACCGGAAAAGAAAAAGGATACCATAAAGATCCCCATCCCCTGCTCCACCATCTCTTCCACACCCGCATGCTGCACAAAAATCCTGCCATACCAGCCGGAGGCTCCAAAAAGGAGGAAGAACACAGTTGCACCGGTTCCCAGAACCAACCAGTTGGTCCTTTTTCGGATATCCGCCGCAAGAGCTCTCTCACCGGCTCCATAGGTAAAGCTTATAAGGGGGCTACACCCCTGCCCAAATCCCACAATCACCATGCTGAAGGCATAGGCCACATATCCCACGATGGTAAAGGCTGTCACCCCAACAGTGCCAATCCTTCGCAAAATCACATAATTGTAGGCAAACATGGCAATCCCCGTGGACATTTCCCCGATAAATTCCGAGCTTCCATTGAGCACAGCTTGTATACAAGTTTTTCCTGAAAACCGAAAGGCACCCAGGCTGTAGATCCTGGCTCTTTTCCAGAAATAATACAGGAGCAGACCCAGGGAGAATAGGGCCGAGACCAGGGAAGCGGCCGCGATTCCTCCTGCTCCCAACCCAAGAGGCCCTGCAAAGAAATAATCCAGGAAAATATTTAAGAGCACATTGCCCATGCTCACCTTCATATAGTATCCGGAATTTCCCTCCCCCCGAATAAACATGCCAAGGGAAGAATTCACCACCATAACTGGCAGCTCCAACAGCATTATCTCATAATACTCCCGAAAATACTGGCTCACCTGCTGGTCTGCCCCCAGAAAAGCCAGCACCTGCGTAAAGGAAACAGCCATCACAAGGCTAATCACCAGGGAACATCCTCCAGTGACTCCAATGGTTTGCCGAAATACCTGATTGGCCGTCTTTCTGTCCCCGGCTCCCAGAGCCATCCCGGAAATAGCCACCCCTCCTATGGAAATCATAAGGCCAACCCCCAGATACAGGTAAATCACCGGTAGCCCCAAATTTACCGCCGCAATCCCCTCCTTGCCCACATAATTTCCCATAAAATACCCATCCGCAACAGTGATAAGTGCCGTGAGCAGCATGGCTATGATAGACGGAATGGAAAACTTAAGAATAATCTTGGTTCGGTTGCTACGAATTTCTTCCAGATTCATGAAAAAACGCCTCCTTATAAATGAAATCGGTCTTGTAACCAGTTCATTATAAGGAAACGTTCTATTTTAAACTTCTGAATTTTTGCCCTCTTCCTTTTAAGGCTCTCCCCTCAAAAGTGGGACTTTTTTATAGGCAGACAGATATTCATTTCCACATAATATTTGCTCACATCCACCAGATGATAGAGATCAAACAAACTCCGGCTATTGTCCAGCTCAAAACCGCTCCCTGGAAGCCAAACCAAAAACAGAGTCTGATAGGCAGCATAAATATGCTTCATATGTCCCTGGAAATGATATACTGCACACCGCCCGCCCCCAATCCTTCTGGTATTTTCCAAAGGGCAGTCCTTATCCACCGTGAGACAAATGTCGGAAAGGCACCGCTTTGGTTCTGTCACCGCCGGATCATGGTGGGTCAACTCCAAAAATTTTGTTTCCCGGGTAATATAATTCCCATATTTTTCCAGAAATATAGTCCAATCTCTCATCAGCCCTTCATAACTCCCAAAGCGCCGCTCATAGAGCACCTGAAAATCCGGTATTTCCACCACACAGACCTTTTGCCTGCACTCTTTTAAACTCTCTGCCTGCCAGCTCTCCTGATGAAAAAAAGGATGCGCAAAAGAATGCTGCCAGCTGCCTCTGCGAAACTCAACAGGCGACATCTTATAATGAAGACGAAAGGCGGAGCTATAGTTGGAAGAACTGTATCCAAAATCTGCGCTGATTTCTGTAATGGGCCGCTCCTCTGTCTTGAGACGAAAAGCACTCTGCTCCAGCTTCGTCCTCTTAATAAACCCATAGACGCTCTCTCCTGTCTGGGCCTTAAAGAGCCTGGAAAAATAAAATTTGGAAAAATGACAATAGCTGGCCACCTGCTCCAGTGTCAGCTCCTCCTCTGCATGGCTCAAAATATACCCGATGGCCTGATTAATGCTTTCATTGGTAATCCGTTCTCTCTCATCCAAGGGTGTATCCAAAGCGTCCTAGCACCTCCCATGCCCTGTCAAACTGCTCCTTCTTTACCAAAATGTAATCCGTGTTGTAAGTGGACACAGCAAAAATCCCAATCCCATGGTCCGCCAAAATACCCGAGATCCTGGCCAATATGCCTACCAGGGAGAAATCCAGCGTCCCCTCAATCCGAAAGCCTCTAAAGCCATCCTCCCGCTCTGTGGTGTGGGCCGGGACATCCCGGGTGTCACAGACCAGGGAAATCTCTTCCTCCGTCTTCCCCAGAAAATAGAACTCCCTGGTAAAATCTATCGCTTCCACACCTTCCACCTTGCATATGGTCAGATCTCTAGCAAGCCTCTTTAATTCCATGTCTTCCAGCCTCCTTGAAAGCAACTTTTTTAAAGGGAATATTGAAAAACTCTATCTGTTATGATACCCTCAGGTAACAGGTACTTATCCATTCTTAGTCTGAAATCATACTATAAAAATTTATACCAAAGGAGAATCACAAAATGTCTTTTATTCGCAAAGCAACTTCCGGGGATATCCCCCAGATCGCGGCTATCTATGAGCATATTTTAGACAGGGAGGAACAGGGCCCCACTGCCACAGGCTGGGTCCGAGGTGTCTATCCCACTAAGGCCACTGCCCTGGAAGCTCTGAAGGCCGGTGAGCTGTTTGTCCTGCTGGAGGAGGACCATGTGGCTGCTGCTGGCCGCATCAACCAGCTCCAGGCCCCGGAATACGCGCAAGCCACCTGGCACTATCCCCACATTCCTGCGGAACAGATTATGGTCCTCCACACCTTAGTGGTGTCTCCCTCTTTTGCCGGAAAAGGACTTGGGACAACCTTTGTCCATTTTTATGAGCAGTATGCCCGGGAGCAGGGCTGCACCTGCCTGCGCATGGATACCAATGTAAAAAACACTGCTGCCCGCAAGCTTTATGCACATCTGGGTTTTCAGGAGGCCGGGATTGTGGACTGTATCTTTAATGGGATCCCGGATTTACAGCTGGTTTGCCTGGAGAAAAAACTAGAGGGGTAGGCGGCAAGCCTTCACAAAGGCCTCAAAAAGCTTCTGCTGTGCCGGGCTTCTGGCTGCCATATGCTCCGGATGCCACTGGACCCCAAGACAGAAGGGATATTCCTCCAGCTCCAGGGCCTCAGGAAAGCCCTCCGGGCTGTCAGCGGCTACCCAGATCCCCTTGCCAAGATCATCTGCTATCTGGTGGTGAATGCTGTTCACTGTGGTGGAGCTGGTCCCCAAAAGCCTGGCAAGAAGGCTGTCTGGATCAAGCTCTATGGGGTGGGTGGCCGTTGCCCGATGCCAGAAATCCCAGTGCTGATACTCCTGCTTGGGCTTGATATCCTGCAAAAGCGTGCCCCCAAGCGCCACATTTAAAAGCTGCATCCCCCGGCAAATACAAAACAGAGGCTTTCGCGCCTCCAGGGCTGCCCGAAGCAGGGGAAGCTCAAAGGCATCCCGCATGCAATCCGGTTTGCCACATTCTGGCAAAGCCTTCTGTCCATAGAGAACCGGCTGAATATCCGGCCCTCCTGGGAACACAAAGCCTGCGCACAGCTCCAAAACCTCCTCCAGGGACCTTGGCCCCTGGACCTTCCCATCCCCAGCATTTCCCGTCATGTTAAACGCCAAAAGCTGCACCCTAGCACCGGCCCGCTCCAGACAGCGGGTATACTTATATTGCATATACCGACAGTACAGATCGGTTCCCAAAAGGGGAACTCCAATTACGGGATACAGCATCAATCCCACCAGAAATACCACACGTGGGATCCCGCCAGCCCGGCTGCCAGCTCCGACACCTTATAGGTCCTGGTCCCCTGGTCGATCCGGTCCATGCAGAAGGCGTAATGCTCTTTCGCGGCCTCCATGCTGTCCACCCCGTTTAATCCCTGGGGCGCATAAAATTCCATCACATCATGGGTAAACAGGGCAGGAATCGCCTTGTACTTCTCATACCAATATTTACAAATGGAAATCATGTCCTCCGGCGCCGGACACTCATTCCAGCCCCCCAGAGGCAAATAAGCAATGATCTCCCAAGGATTCTCAACCGGAATCTCCAGCAACAGGGTATCCGCCTCCAGAGTCATGTCCGTAAAGGAGCAGTACCCAATAAAATGATTCAGAACCTCCCCTTCCGTTTCCTGTCCCATAAAATTTGCAAGCTCTTCCTGGTCAAGCTCCTCCGTGTATTCCCGGAAGCGCTCCTGCAAAAGTTCCTTGCCATTATCCTGACAGCCAGCTCTGATTGCATCCCGGTCATATCCCTCCTGATCCATCTCCTCCAGCCACTCCAACGCATATTCATCCAGCAGCACCAGAGCCGGATAAAATCCCTCTCTTTTTCCCCTTTCAAGAGCTGCATAGTAGGCCTGCTCCACCACCGTGGGATCGGTTCCCTCTTCAAAAACCGTGTATTTTAAGCCAAATCGCTCTGCTGCCCGTCTTGCCTCTTCCTTCATGATGCTATCCTCCATCCTTCTCAAAAAATATAGCATACAGGCTCCCCTCAAAACCCATATGCTATATTCTACCAGACTTCGCGGAAAAAGGAAATGGAGAAAGCTAAATCAACTGTAAAAAATCCCTTCCCCAAAATATTTATCATGAGGCGCTATCAAACATTTTTCTATAGATTTCCAATAACTTTCATATGGTACCCTCTTTTGATAAGTAGCCTCGCTTCTTTGCCTCGTTCATCAAATATGGTTGGATGTTGGGATATGTCCATCTCCTTGGCAACCCATCCATGATTGCAATTTTCTCAATTTCACTGTGTAGCTCTGTTTCAAAGCGTTTTATATTGGCAAAAAACAGCATTCCAAAGGATTCCCTGTCGCCAAAATCATCAGGGGCTGTGACAGAATATACACAGATAGGCTCTATATCAAATTCTAAGGCACCTGTTTCCTCGTACAATTCTCGCTTTGCTGTGTCTATTATGTTTTCCCCATGCTCCCGATGGCCTCCCGGGACCTCCCATGTATCTCTGTCCCTGTGTTTGCAAAAGACATATTTATTCTGTGTTTTGGATATTATCACAGCAAATTTAAGCAGATCCTCCTCTATATTTTCGTAGAATTTAACCTCTGTCATTTCATTCTTTCCCCCTCTTATCACGGAAAGCAGGACATTTCCTCACAGCAACCGATATGTCCCCTTCCCCAGTTTTTCCACGAATCCGGCGGCTTCACATTGATTCAATATTCTTTGAAGCTGCCTTGCGCTGCAATGAAGGCGAAAAGCAGCCTGCTCGATTCCCTTTAAGGTTCCATGGTGGCATTTATACTTCATGTAGGACATGACCCGTTCTGTAAGGGAAGCAGGAGCAGCATCAATGGTGGTCATTGTTGCGATTTTAGCTGAAAGGCTGTGACAAATAAGCTCCAGAAACTGATTGTTGGAGCGCAACAGTTCCCTGTGCTTTTCAATAGAAAACGAAATGCAGGTCAGGTTTTCCGCCGCTTCCACATAAATATTGTTGCTTTTGGGATAAAAAATCTCCATGTCTCCCAAAATATAATCTTTCGTTCCATTTGACAGGGAGTAACGTGTCCCATCATCACGAATGAAATAGATATTTAAAGACCCCTGCTCCACAATCTGAAATAACAGTTCATTACAAAAAGGAGAACCTACCAATTCGCCCTTTTCATATTTTATCAGATAAAGGTCCAGATTTAAAGAGTCAAGCACTCCGTGATATTTACTTTTAGCCACGGAGGCTGCAATGTTATTTTTATCATAGATTCTTTCCATAAAACCTCCCTCAAACAGGACATATGTCTTGTTTTTTAAGACTTATTTTACTTTATAATGAAAAAAAGTACAAGGGAGGAAAAGAATATGACATCCGTTTTTGAGGAAAAGAATATTTCCAAAGCTATTTTGAGACTTGGATTGCCTGCGATGCTGGGACAGCTTACCACGCTTATTTATAATCTTGCCGATACATTTTTTGTTTCCCTGACAAGAGAGCCTGCAACCATTGCGGCCGTAACCCTGTGTGCACCAATCTTGCTTATTATTATGTCCATTGCCTGTATTTTTGGAATGGGGGGCAGCAGCGTAATCGCCAGATTATTGGGAGAAAAAAAGAAGAAAGAAGCTGGCACCTCCATGAATTTTTGTGTATATGCCATGACAATTTCAGGCGTTCTCACACTTATTTTAGGACTGGCATTTTTGCAGCCATTGGCAAACATATCTGGCGCAGATGCAGATACGATTGATCATACCTGTGATTATCTGAGATGGATTTTTGCAGGCGCTCCTTTTATTATGCTGGCCAATGGATTTGTTCATTTGTTCCGTTCGGTTGGGCTGATAAAAGAAGGTACCATTGGGTTGGTGCTTGGAAATGGTATCAATATAGTATTGGATTATGTCTTTATCGCGATCTTAGGTTGGGGAACAGCAGGGGCCGCACTTGCCACATCTTTGGGCTTTGCATGTGCAACGCTCTATTATTTTGTCTGCATGATTCGTGAGGAATCCAAGGGAAATCCATTGGTGCCATGGACACCCAAACGTTTTTCCCCCAGTGCAACCATGATTCGCAATGTGGTAAGTATTGGTATTCCAGGCGCTCTCATTACCGTGCTGATGAGTGTTTCCAATGTGGTACTCAACAACTATATCAGCATTTATGGGTCCGGTGCAGTAGCCTCCTATGGAATTGCCTATAAACTTGATATGATTCCCATTTTGTTATCCGTAGGACTATCCCAAGGCGTTGCTCCTTTGGTGGGCTATTGCTATGGAGGAAATGACAAAAAGCGAATGTGGGATGTGGTGAAGTATACCATACTATATGGAATTCTCATGGGTGCCATATTTACGGGTGTGTTTATGCTTTTTGGAAAGCCACTTGCCGCTATATTCCTACAGGATAATGCTTTGATCCAGCAAACAAGCCACTTTTTGACAATCCTTTGCCTGTCAGCTCCTATGCTTGGTGTGATCAATATGATAACCAACTATTTTCAGGCATTAGGAAAGGCAATACAATCCCTGACTATTACTGTGCTGAGAAATGCGGTACTATTTATTCCGGGAGTCATTCTTTTGAATTCCTTTTGGAACCTGAATGGTGTGATTGCAGCGCAGCCTGTTGTGGAAACCATTTTAACAATCATTTGCATTTTGATGTATAGGAGAGATCTCCAAACAGGCAACCAGTAACCAGCCTCTCCCCTCTGCGGAAGGAATGGGGAAAGTCTTCTTCACAGGCTATGTTTCCCCATCCCTTGTATGGATGTTTTCTATTGTTCAGAGAAGGCTTCCCTCTGTGAAAGTATTCTCTGTTTTTTTAATTCTCTGCTTACCAACAAAACAGAAAGCAGAAACGCCATAAAATCGGCAACAGGGCCAGCCAGTAATACACCTATGATTCCAAACCAGAATGGAAGCACCAAAATATGCGGAATCAGAAAGAAAACCTGTCTTGTCAACGCCAATAAAGCCCCTCTCATGGCTTTCCCTATGGCAGTAAAAAAGCTGGAGGAGAGCAGCTGTACACCGTTTACCAGCACCATAAATAGATATATGCGCATAAACAGAACCGCAAACTCAAAATACAGCTTATCTCCATCTCCAAAAAGAGAAATGATAGATTGTGGGAAACATTGAAACAGGAAAAAACCCATTGCCGAAACAACCATATTCCATTTTATTGCCAACAGATATGCTTCCCGCACACGGGAATATTGCTTTGCCCCGTAATTAAAGCCTATGATTGGCTGAACGCCCTGTGATATTCCCACGACAATAGCGAGAACAATGGCATTGGTTTTCATGACAATTCCGCAGGCCGCTAAAGGTATATCAGAACCATAAACCGTTCGCTCCCCATAATATGTCAGCGAATTATAGAGCACAATCTGCACAAAGGTAATTGCAATTTGATTAATACTGCTGCTGATTCCCATGCTACAGGTTTGCAAACTTTCTTTGATCTTGGGCCGAAAATAGTTTTTTTCAAAACGAATGGTCTGAAAGTGCCATAAATAACGTATTGCCAAAAGAAAGGACAAAATTTGCCCCAAAATTGTTGCCAAAGCCGCTCCAAAGATGCCCCAATGAAACATAAAAATGAATATAGGGTCAAGAATGGTATTCGCAATGGCGCCCGAAAGCATACAAGTCATAGAATACCTGGGGCTTCCATCTGCCCGAATTAAATTGCTCACCCTGTCCAATAAAAATCTGATCCACAATATTGTAAAGAGACCCCACCAAAGTTGCCATGATACTTGGAAGGGCAAAGTCTTTTAACAGCTTGGAAATTTTTTCACAGCCAAGAGGATTTTCAGTCATCAAACTCCTCCTTCCTCTCTATATGAAGCTCCTCAGTAATATTTTTGCCTGCCCGCATAAGCAACTCTATCAAAAGGTTTTTTTCTCCTTCGCTGATGCCTTGCAGTAAAAGAGCCTCGGTATTTTCGCAGATTGACCGTATCTCTTTACATACAGACATTGCCCGATCCGTGGGGTATAGCCTCCAGGTCCTCTTGTCCTTATCATACGGGGACCTGGTAATCATTCCCTGTTTTTCTAAGGCCGCGATTGTCCGTACAATATTGCTGGGATGGACATAAAACATGTCCATCATGGAATCCTGCAAAATACCGGGGGCATCGCATATTTTCAGCAAAAACATATGCTGACTACTGTTGACCCCAAAGGGCGCCAGCTGTTTGTCCAAATAAATTTTGTAAAAACGATCTGCTACAGAAAGCCATTTTAATAGTTTCATCTATCAGATACCTCCCACGGGGAATACTATATCACAATATGCGTGCGCACGCAACTATTTTGTTCCTAAATAATATTAGGTCCCACTCGTTCTACAGACCAGTTCTCGCATGCTCTCCCAGGAAATTTAAGGCATAGCCAGGCCTCTCTGTGGCCAAGCCAATGTCTGAAACCGCTGCCTAGCCGTCTTTTCCGTGCTTTCACTCTGCATTCTAGCCGGTCTCTAATCAAACAGGATCTCCTCCACCGTCACGAAGGTGTACCCCTGGGCCTGGAGCTCATCCACCACCTGTAGGGCTGCTGTCACCGTGCTGTCATAATAGTCATGCATCAGAATAATATCTCCTTCCTGCGTATCCTTGACTACCCGCCGCACCACCTCTGCCCCGTTGGAGGTGCACCAGTCCCTGGAATCCACAGACCACAGTACGGGAAACATATTCAGTTCCTCCTCAAAGGATTTATCCCAACAGCCATAAGGCGGCCGGATATAGACCACCTCTTCCCCGGTAATTTCCCGAATGACCTGGTTGGTTTTTATCAGCTCCTCCCGGTACTCCTCCCAGTTACAATCCTTCAACTGTAAGTGGCTATACGTGTGATTTCCAATAAGGTGCCCCTCCTCCTGCATGCGCTTTATAATGTCCGGATGAAGCTTGGCATGTTCTCCCAGCACAAAGAAGGATGCCCGCACCCCCCGCTCTTTCAGGCCATCCAAAAGCTCTTCCGTATAGGCGGGATGGGGTCCGTCGTCAAAGGTCAGAGCAATTCTGCGTATCTCTGTCCCTTTCTCCTCCTTGTTCCCGTCCTGGTTTTTCTCTTCCATCCCATCTCCCTCTTCCTCCTCCCTTATCTCTGTTGTCTCTCCAAGGGCGTCTTCCTCCCAAAGCACAGCTATACTTTCCCAGGCCTCTGTCGCTTCCACATTCTGTTGCATCCAGGATGCCATCTCCTGAATCATGATTCCTGCAATCCCCATTCCCATACAAAAAAGCAAAGCTTTTCCTATCCAACGTGGCATATGATTTCTTCCTGCCTTCTGTCTTTTCTCTATATATTATATATGCGAAAAATATCGGCGGATTACCTGAAAAAATCTTGCATTTTTTCCTGGACTGAGAAATAATAAAAAAGGAAAAAGGAAGGAGTTGTTTTCATGTTGCCCAAGGACCCCGTCATGTTGCTTAGCTATCTGAATACCCAGCTTCGGGATCACTATCCGTCCCTGGACGCCCTCTGTGAGGATATGGAACTGGATAGGCAGGAATTGTTGGAGAAAATGGCTGCCATAGACTATGTATATGAGGCCCAGGTGAATCAATTTCGATAGCTCGGGAAAGCCTTGGACAGGGGATTCCCTTCCCATTGGTTGTCCTAAATTGTCTGACTTTTTATTTTCCTATTGACTATTTCTGGGAAAGTGTTAAGATAGTAGACATGGAAGCATAGCTCAGCTGGGATGAGCGTTCGCCTCACACGCGAGAGGTCATGGGTTCGAGCCCCATTGCTTCCATTTTTTATTCCTGGAAATGAAAAATGGCAATTAGGGAGACATAGCTCAGCTGGGAGAGCATCTGCTTGACGTGTAGAGGGTCGCAGGTTCGAGTCCTGTTGTCTCCATAGGAAAACTTCAAAGCCCCAAGGGGCAAAGAAAAGAGAAAGCTAAGGGATGCATTGACAGACCGATGGACTTTCTTTTTTTCTGTCATAAATTTTTAACAAGTCGCTCATAATTTTTTCATATCTGCAACATAATTTCATCACATTTGTACGGTATAGTATGAAGTGTAAAGCAAATACCTTTTTCTTAAAATACTTCCTTTTTCTTAAGCCAGTCTGCCAGGACTGGCTTTTTGCATGTGCTGCCTTTTTCCCTCCGGATCTGCGATTTTCTTTTTCTTTCGCCTTTCCTAAGAATTTCTTAATCCACTTTATATATTTTTTAGACGCTGGACATATATTGGTCACATTTTCCTGGTATTATAACAATGTAGCAAGAACACATATCAGTATTTCATTCATAACACTCGGGGACTTCCGAGAGGAGGTCCCCACTCCCTCGATATTACAGGTTTCTGCCAGAAGCAGAAACCTTTTTTATGTTTTGCCAGAGTCTGCTAGAACCTAAAGATCCCGATTTACAAAGTATTAAATAACCGCATGGTTGTGTCCGGTCCCACCCCTCCGGATTGCCTGCGTACCTTTTGCCCCACATAGGAATTTCGGGAAACCCGGATGGTAAACAGCTGCTCTTCAAAAATGGGAACCGCCTTTTCATGAATCACACAGCAGGCCACTGCCATATCTGGTTGTCGTATTGGAAGAAGGGTTTTTCCCGTGTGAATCACAGAATCTACCAGGATCACATGCTTTGTCTCTGGTCTCACAAATTTCTCATGCTTGGGATCAAAGGTCTGAAACTGACAGCCCATTTGAAAATAGATTCCCTCCGCAAAGAAAATCCCCCCGCGCAGTATGGCAACGATGGTTGTATCCCCAGGGAAAAACGGTCTCATCTGGGCTCCCAGCAGCTTTCCCAGCTCCAGATGGGCTTTTGCCAGCTCTGGCCCTGCAACACCGGAATCGGATTTTGTTCTGGCAATTAACTGGTTAATTCGCTCCGTCTTTTCTATTTCATACAAGGCATATCCCCTCCATATCCCGGTTCTTAAGGGAACCACTCCTGGAACCGTCCTGTCTCAAAACCAAATAGGACCAATCCGCCTGTTTCAGCATAAAATAATCGTTCATACTGTCACCAAGGGCCCTCACCCTCTTTCCCGCCTCCTGAAGCAGCTTGACAATAAAATATTTTGTGTCCGCGGACATCTGACTGCCACCATAAACCTCCATACCCAATCCTTCTCCCAGTCCCCTCCAAAACTCCTCCCAGCCGGAAGTGAGAATAAAGCATGGTTCACTTATTTGGGCAAGCACCCTTGGATTCCTGTGGGCGCCTGCGCCCTCCAAAGATTTTCCTATCTTCCCTGTGGATTGCAGGTAGCGGGTCCATTCTCCCAAATGTCTCCAGCTCTGAAAACCTGTGTAGAAATTCCCGTCAAATACATGGGTGGTATATCCCAAAAGTGCGCTGCTGTCCTCCCAGATCAGCGTCCTGTCCCCGTCCGTCAAAGTAATCTCATCTCCCCGAACCCTTCCCAAAATATCCGCTGCACATTTCCTTGCATACCCCACACAGCTAAAACCGCTGACTATCTGGCGGATAAACTGTAGGGCCGGACTCAGGTCCGAAAAATACCCCTCCCTTGGATGATCCAGCACATAAAAATCCTTCTTATGTACGTGGCAATACTGGCGAAGCTCTGCAATCTCCCTCTCCTGCCAGCTCTCTATGGGAAATTGTAGGTATTTCCTGTTTCTGGGAGAATTCTTCATCCTGTCCTCCAGAATCCGGGGATCTACATACAAATACAAAAAAGTATCATAGAGCTCTCCGTCCTCCTCTGTAAATACCACCTGGTCCCCAAAGGAATAATGCCCATCCATAAGAAAGGTATCCTTTTCCCTTAATTTCAGGGCCAGCTCCCTTCGAACCCTGTGTTTCTCCTCCTGGGACAGGGCTTCAAAATCAGAACATATATTCTTTAATAATCTACTCCCTGCCAGGATTTCTATGTCTCTCACTCTATGTAAAAGAAACGATTTTCCCGACGTGGGCAAGCCATACAAACCTATCCGCATACAGCCTCCTTATAGCAATGGGTCCTGTCAAATGACAGGGATTTTTTCTCAAGCTCATAAAAAGAAATGTCACTGCTTCCTACAGTCGGTAAATCTATACAGTTTCCGCATAAATAGACCTTACCGTTGGCAAAGAAATAATTGTTGCGCCCTGCGCCGCACAGACCCCCATACATGGTACAGTCAAAGCCTCCTCTCCGGACAGAAAGGCTTTTTTCTGCCTTTTCCACAAAGTTTCGGTACTCCTCCAGGGAAATTCCATAGGGTCCAATCATTCTTGAAAAGGTAACCCTGGTGTGAAAGGGTACAAAAAATTCTATCACCCTGTCCGCATTTTCCAGGCTCTCTCTTCCCACTGTGGCATTCCAGGTCGGATAATGACCTGTGGCATCTCTATAACACCTGGCATTTTCCATTACCAGATCAAAGGAGCTGCCCCGATACAAATTGTGAAGCTCCCTGTAGCCGTCCAGGGAAAAGCCCACATTTATCTGATAAGCCTCCAGAAATCTGTAATCCGCAGAGCATAAGGAAATCGTCCCGTTGGTTATGGTATAGGCCCTGATCCACGCATGGTCTCCTATGTATGACACATATTCTTTCAACCGCTCTATGTCCAGAAAGGGTTCCCCGTTTCCCACAAAGCCAATTTTAAAGGGATGGTGGGCATATTCCCTCACATGCTCTAAAATCTTTAATACATCCATGGGCCTATCCTCCTTGATGCCCTTCTGGCGAAAATGACAATATCCGCAGTTTAAATTGCATCGATTGTTAATAGAAATACAAATGCGATCAATCAAGTGCCTCATCCCCTTCCTTCCACAGCTGCTCGGCGGTGCGATTTTTCCTGTCCCTGATAAGGGGATCTGCGTTTTTAGATAACAGGTATCTATATAATGCCTCATTGAGGCTGTATTTCTGTCCCCTTTTCCTTCTCCTGACTCCCTGAATCGCACATTTCATCAATGCCGTATACCCATTTCCATCCTGCTGATTCAGACAAATGCCTTCGGTTTCACATAACCTCTCCACATATTTTTTTCGCCCATGCCAGCAGGCCACCATCAACGGCGTATTTCCTTCATTCTGCATTTTAAAATAACTGGTGTTTGTCTCATCCATGGAACCCTTATTAAAATCCGCCCCGTAGTCCAGCAACAGGCAAAAGGTTTTAAAATCGTCGATCTGTACGCAGTGGGCCAAGGGTGTGAAACAAAAATCCTTGCTGTCCGTCTTGTTGATATCCACATGATGCTCCAGGAGAAATCGGATTTTCTTCATTCTCTGGGACTCCGGTATAAGTTCCCCCTCCCGTTTGCCTTTCTTAATATCATAGTTGTATCGGATGCAGCTAATCAGGAGGGTCAGCCCGTCGGGAAGATATTCATCCAGGTTCAGATCCCGGATTTTATCGTCCTTACAGAAGTCATCCAGATACTGATATTCTTCATCCAGCGCTAATAATTGGGCATAGTTATGGCTTTTGCTCCGGGTGGCCATGTAATCCCGGAGCAGAAGGCTATTCTCATACAGATTGGTATGTCCGGTGTCATCGTGTATAATATACACATCCACCTTGTCCTTCTTTTCCAGTTCATTGGCCAGGCGCCGGATTTTCGCATCCCGGCTTTTTTCTCTGAAATGATCGCATTTTTCCACTCTGAATTTATCTGGATATTTTTTTCGAAATTCCGGAATAGTCATCAAAACCTGCCAACCAGCCTTGTTGCCGCTGTCCTTTGCCTTGTCCAACTCCAGCTGCACCGTATCCGGAATCACCACCTGACTGTAGTCCTCCAGCAGCAAGCTCAGCAGGCGCTTATTTTTCAGCAGTGCAGAGGTATCCGGGATAACCACGGAGACCTGCCTTTTCAGCTCCTCGGGCTTGATGTGAAAAAGCCGGGCAAATTCCAGTATCCTGTCAATGGGTGGAACCAGTCTGCCACTTTCATATTTGGAGTACACGGACCGGTCTATATGAAGCTCCTGAGCCACCGCACCCTGGGTCCATTTTTTCGGCTGCTCATTTCGTATCCTTGCCATGGTTTTTCCCACGTTTGCCAGCTCCAATAATTCTGTATCTACCATACCTTCTCCTTTCCCACATGTTTTATCTTGTATGAATCTCATCATAACCCGGATATTTTGTGCAAGCAATAGCATTTCAAATCTTGCACATTTTCTTGAAAAAAAGCACGGATTTGGCGCACATTTCCCCTGCTTCACGCACATGGGCCTTGCACAATCTCTCTTCCCAGAGCACAAAAATTGACAATTTCTTCGAGAAGGCTTATACTGTATTTATTACATATGTAAGATTTAAGGAGAATTCACATGCAGGAGTTGCCTCAGATTTCCGAAGCGGAATTCGAAGTTATGAAGGTTGTGTGGAAACATGCGCCCATCAGTACCAATGAGATCACCCAACTGTTAATGCAGACCACCAGCTGGAGTCCCAAAACCATACAGACTCTGATTAAACGTCTGGTGACCAAGGGCGCTCTAACCTACGAGAAAAAGAGCCGGGTATTCGTTTATACCCCGCTTGTAAAGGAAAGCGAGTATATGGACCGGGAAAGCAAGTCCTTTCTGGCCCGTTTCTACGGCGGGGACATGATGTCCATGCTGTCCGCATACCTAGAAAATAATAGTCTATCAGATGCAGAGATAGACCGCCTTCGCTCTCTTCTCTCCCAGAAGAATAAAAAGGGAGGCCATGAACATGGCTAGCTTTATGATACGTTTTTTCCTGTGCAATGTGCCTGTCAGCGGCATGGTGGGAATTCTTTTCCTGGTGAGACGGATTTTTCGCAACAGCCTGTCCAGCCGAATGCAGTACAACCTATGGTTCCTGCTTCTGGGGCTTCTCTTCCTTCCCTTTCTTCCCTTGCGTCTCATGGGAATTCCACAGATCCTGTGGTGGCTTAGCACCCTTGCAGGCTCCCAAGCTTCCCCATCCAAGGCCCCTTTGCAGGGGTCCCTGGAAGCTACTTCTAGCGAAAATGCAAGCTGGATCACAGACCTTGCGCTCTCTGTTCACAGGGAGGCGCCCCCTTTCACTGGATACCTGTTATGGGCCCTGTGGATTGCGGGCATGGTGGGAATGACTATCCTGACCATCCAATCCTTTCTCCGTCTGGGGGCCCTGAAAAAGTCTGCACTGCCCCTTCAAAATCCAACGGTCCGCAGACTTTATGAGAGCTGCCTGAAAGAACTGGGCATTTCCAGAACAATCCCCATTTACAGCACCGCCTTTTTGAGCTCCCCTGTGATAGTGGGGCTTTGGAAGCCTTGCATTTATCTGCCGATTTCTCTTCTCTCCGATTGTCATCCATGGGATATGCGCTATATGCTGCTGCATGAGCTGCAACACTACAGGCACCGGGATGCCCTTGGCAATTATTTTATGAGCCTTGCAGGCATCCTCTATTGGTTTAACCCCTTTATTTGGTATGCCCAAAGGGTAATGCGCAATGACCAGGAAGTGGCCTGCGACACCTCTGTCCTGGACATGCTTGAGGCGGATGACTGTGAAGCCTACGGTTATGCGTTGCTTCGCTTTGCGGAAAAAGTCTCCCGGTCCCCCTCTCCCTTTGCCGCCGGCCTGGGAGGAGCCGGGAAGCAGCTGGAGCAGCGGATTCTCCATATTGCCTCCTATAAAAAGCCCACCCTGCGGGGACGCCTGAAAAGCCTGGCTATATGTACTGGGACTGCTGCCCTTCTTTTGGGACTTGCGCCTCTTCTCTCCACATATGCAGCCGATAACAGCCACTACTCATGGGAACCCTCTTCGAAACATATTTCCTATACGGACTTTTCCGCCTACTTTGGAGCATACCAAGGAAGCTTTGTTTTATACGATTTTGGAAACAATGCCTGGATCATTCACGATCTAAACCAGGCCACCCTGCGCTTCTCCCCAAACTCTACCTACAAAATATACGACGCTCTCTTTGGATTGGAGGAAGGCATTCTTTCACCGGAGGATTCC
The DNA here is from genome assembly GCA_022791975.1 of Lachnospiraceae bacterium. Lineage (GTDB taxonomy): Bacteria > Bacillota > Clostridia > Lachnospirales > Lachnospiraceae > RGIG4284. The sequence continues at coordinate 55,285 of JAAWAC010000023.1, forward strand.
CTGATCCCCTGGAACGGAGAATCCTATCCCCTGGAAGCCTGGAATGCCCCGCAAACCCTTGCATCCGCTATGAGAGCTTCCGTTAACTGGTATTTTCAGGAAATAGACGCGCAGCTGGGTACTCCAGTCCTTCACAGCTATATAGAAAAAATCGGGTACGGAAACAAAGATATTAGCCAGAGCTCCTCCCCCTACTGGCTGGAATCCTCCTTAAAAATCTCTCCCATAGAGCAGGTGGAGCTTTTAACCATGCTTTCCCACAACAGCTTTGGTTTTGCCCCTGAAAACATCCAGGCCGTAAAGGATTCTATTCACCTTTCCTCTTCCCCCAGGGGAGCCTTCTATGGAAAGACCGGAACCGGACGGGTAGATGGTAAGGATGTGAACGGGTGGTTTGTAGGCTTCCTGGAAACTCCAGATAACACCTATTTTTTTGCTACCCATATCAGCGCCCACAAAGGCGCCAATGGAAGCAGGGCATCAGAAATAACCCGGTCTATCTTGTCTGACCAAAATCTCTATTTCTGATGCTTTCATCACTGCTCCCATAAATTTCTTCCCATGCCTCTTTTGTCAGGCGGGGAGTATGCCATCTCTCCTCACCATGCTCTCCCTCTGAGAGTACCTGATTGGATACATAGTGTACGCCTCCGTCCTCCAAAGGACGGACCACCACCTGGTGGACATATACCTTCGAATCATTGGCCTGGGGATATACCACGTGGACCGTAAGCGTTATGGTTTTGTCCCCATTCTCCTCATAGTCTACCACTTCCGGAAAGGGTTGTTCCGGGTTCTCGATCTCATAAAAGCCTCTGGGTCTGTATTCATAGGTGGAATTTTGGGATTGATAGGTAGTCTTGGACTGCAAGGTCCCGCTGTCAATATGCAAATAGGTCCCCATGACACCTTCAAATTCATCCTTTGGTATCTGATAAATGGCGCCTACTCCCAAGTTGTCATCCATCACATAGGGCACCGGTTTCCCGTTTATTTTCTCATAGAAAATGTCATACAAATCATAGAAATTCAGCTCCCCAAAGTCTTCTTCCCTCCAATTCACAAGAAACATATTATTTTTCCCATAGCCTACAGGGAGAACATATTTTCGATTCAGCTCCCGGCATCTCTCCTCCAAAGGCTGTACCCGAAACGCGGCATGCTCCTCCTCCCCGCTAAGCTCAAGTGCATACAGCTCCTGGGAGGGCCATCCTCCGGTAAACATTACATAGCCCTCCTCCGTATACTCCCAGTCCTCTGCCTGGTAGCTTACGGCCGCTTCCCCCACTATATTTCCGTTTTGGTATTGATAACGCCTTCTGGTCACTGTCACATCCCCGTCTTTTGTGCAGAAATCATATTTTATAAATCCCCCCTGATAGTCCACCTCCACAATCGTGGCTTGGGCCTCTTCCCTGGCCTCCACCCTCTGGCAAAATTCCATCACCTGTTGGGCTGCCGCCATATCCAGTTGGTTTCTACTGTCAACAGCCGCATATCCCTGATCTCCAAACCGTTTTATAATTCTGCCAATCGTGTCCAGATCCGCCATGGTATGTTCCTCTTCCGCCTCTTTATAAAGATCCAGGCAAAGAGTTGCCACTTTGTCCTCCTCCCGGGAATGCTCCTCCGCTCCCTTCTCTACTGTATCCTGGGACCCGTCTAGTTCCCTTTCCTCTTTCTCTACTTCCTCCCAGATTGTATGCCCACACCCAGTAGCACAGAGCAGCATGAAACTAACGGCCAGAAAGCCAGCTCTCCAGAGCCAAATTATCTTTTTCACTGTCATAAACTGCTTCCTCCTTCTGCTCTTCTATTACTTTCCCCACTTAGGAGATTCCTCTGGTCATTATTTTTAAATATTACATCTGTAAGATTTAAAAGTCAAGTGTTCTTTTTTCCCAATCCTGTTTCCATACCATTGGAATCTATTATTGGCAGCCTGTGTCTCCTAAAAAGTATTGAAAAGATGTACTCATTTTCAATCTGCTTGCCTCAATCTTTCCTACTCCCATATGTGGCAGGCTTTTCCGCAACCATTATCTCACTCACAGATGGCGTAAAATTATATGTCACGCCCTTACCCGTCTGCCCTTCTTGGGGCACAGGATAGGCATCACTCATGTCAAAGAACTTCTCAAAAAATACTTTCAGCTTATCCATAACACTTTGTTTCTTTGCCGCCCTATTACCGCCCCCAAACCGGGATACCGGCGGCATAAGTTTATCAATATCCGTTCCCGTAGTTTTCAGCTCCCCAACCCGGAACACATTTTCAGCCCCTTTTTGCTGCGAAGCTCTGGGCTGGCATCCATCGCTTTTCGAATTGTCACCAGGACTTCCTTATCTTCCTCATGGGTATCATGGTATTTCTTTGCCAGCATCAGGATATAATCTATGTTAATTTCTATCTGCTTAATAAGCTCAACCTCAAACACTACATCGTCTGTGATGTCCGTAGGCTCACCTTTCTCTCGCCTGTGTTTCCACCCATCGCGCAAATCCTGATACCTGCCTAGATAATCCTGAAGGTCCCGCTCTTCCAGAAGCTCCTTTCCGATGAACTCATCAAACGAAATCAAGATATTCCGCATGCGTAGTATGGCTCCAAACTGTGCAATAAAATCCTTCTGGTTCTGGTCCCCGATAATCTGCGGTTCGGTCAGTGGGAATTTTTCCTGCAATACTCCCACCATATCCGCATATCCAGGATACTCCTTACCATCTGCACCCTTATAGCCATTGTAATAATCCATAAAGCTTCGCATCAAAACGATTCCACCAGCATCCTCATCCCCAAAAAGGGATATGGCCGTGTCCACACGCTTCTGCAAATTGCGGAAGCAGATGACATTTCCGAATGTTTTAATAGAATTCAAGATACGGTTCGTTCTGGAAAATGCCTGGATTAATCCATGCATCTTCAAATTTTTATCTACCCACAGCGTATCTTTGCAGTACACAATCCTGGTTTTAACAGGATGCAGCTCCAGCTTACATTCCGCAAATCTTTCCGCCAGCCTCTCCTTTATACAGAGCGCCTCTCCTTTGGTTCTACAGTGGACTAATCCATCGTCTGCATATCTCTCGAATGGCGCCTGCGGAAAATTTCTTTTCATCCACATGTCAAATACATAATGTAAAAACATATTTGCCAAAACCGGACTAATCACCCCACCTTGTGGTGTTCCCGAAGCCCTGTCAATGACCTGCCCATCTCTTTGGACAAATGGGGTTTTGAGCCATCTCTCAATGTACATACAGATCCAAGGCTGCTCTACATGCCTGCGCACTACCCGCATCAGAAGTTCATGGTCTATGTTATCAAACAGGCCTTTTACATCCAGTTCAATGACATAATCATATTTCCAACATCTTTTCCTTGCCTTCTCTACTCATCATCAATCATTACGCCGCTGACCAGAAACTTTCTTGTCACCGATATGACATCTCCGTCCTTTATTGTCCGTCCGAAGATTGTCATCAGCTTGTCATGGTCTACTGTGTCAAAGAATTTCGCAAGGTCGATGTCCACTATCCAGCTGTGTCCGTCATTCATCATCTCTAATGCTTTCAGGACTGCCTGCTGTGCACACCGGTTTGGTCTGAATCCGTAGCTGTGGGCGTGGAACTGCTCCTTGTTCTGGTATACTAAAGTTGTAACAGTTGGTTCGGATAAGGTATAATAAAAATGAGCAAAGGAGGAACCAGCAGCATGGCCAAAGTCTATAACAAAGAATTCAAAAAGCAATTAGTGAAAG
>JAAWAC010000024.1 GCA_022791975.1 Lachnospiraceae bacterium
AGGGCTACGATTTCGCTATCCCTTCTTCTCGCCTGTACCTCACGATACAAACCTTGGGAATCGCTATAAAGTTCGTCGGTAGCTACGCCTATGTGGACTTTCACCACAGAACACAGGCATGCCCGTCATACAAGCAAAAACTCACTTTACCCTATATAGAGTAAAGTGAGTTTTTACCATTGCCATTGGGATCTAACATATGGCTTTATTTATAATTTACAATCTTTCCAAAGTCCGGCTTCAGGGCTGCGCCGCCTACCAGACCACCATCAATATCCGGCTGTGCGAAGAGCTCAGCAGCTGTGCCTGCATTTACAGATCCGCCATACTGAATACGGATAGCCTCTGCGGTGGCCTCATCATAAATCTCAGCGATGCAGGCGCGGATTCCAGCACAAACCTCCTGGGCCTGCTGGGTGGTGGCAGTTTTGCCGGTTCCAATAGCCCAGATAGGCTCATAGGCGATCACAGCGGTTTTGGCCTGGTCTGCGGTCACACCCAGGAAGCCTACCTTCACCTGCTGGCGGATAAAGTCCATGGTTACTCCCTGCTCTCTCTGGGTTAGGGTCTCACCACAGCACATAATAGGGGTTAAGCCATGCTCAAAAGCCTTCAGCATCTTCTTGTTGACCGTCTCGCTGGTCTCTGCAAAGTATTCTCTTCTCTCAGAATGTCCCAGGATCACGTACTTTACGCCCACATCTGTGAGCATTGCAGGAGAGATCTCGCCTGTGTAGGCGCCCTTCTCCTCAAAATACATATTCTCAGCGCCAACCTGGATATTGGAACCCTTGGCTGCCTCCATGACCGGGATAATGTCAATGGCGGGCACACAGAACACCACGTCCACTTCCTCATTGACGACCAGAGGTTTTAAAGTGTTTACCAATTCTACTGCCTCGCTGGGAGTCATATTCATTTTCCAGTTTCCAGCGATAATTTTCTTTCTTGCCATGTCTCTTTCTTCTCCTTACCTTTTATTTGTCATTAGCCGCCACAACGCCCGGCAAATCCTTGCCCTCCAGGAATTCCAGAGAAGCGCCGCCGCCTGTGGAAATATGGGTCATCTTGTCACCAAAGCCCAGCTGATTCACAGCTGCCGCGGAATCACCGCCGCCGATAATGGTGGTGGCATCTGTCTCAGCCAGAGATTTGGCCACAGCAATGGTTCCCTTTGCTAAAATGGGGTTCTCAAACACGCCCATAGGCCCATTCCAAACCACGGTCTTGGCAGACTTTACTGCATCTGCATAGAGCTTGGCTGTCTCGGTTCCAATATCCAGTCCCATCTTATCTGCCGGAATTTGGTTAGAGGGAACTACCTGCACCTCAATCTCCCCGTCAATGGGGCTGGGAAATACAGCGGCAATGGTGGTATCCACCGGCAAAAGCAGCTGTTTACCAAGCTTCTCCGCCTTCTCCATCATCTCCTTGCAGTAGTCAATTTTCTCATCATCCACCAAGGAGGTGCCTACCTCATACCCCTTGGCCTTCAGGAAGGTGTAGGCCATACCGCCGCCAATAATCAGGGTATCGCATTTCTCCAACAGGTTGGAAATAACATTCAGCTTATCTGCCACCTTGGCTCCTCCTAAGATGGCCACAAAGGGACGTTCCGGATTATTTACAGCATTGCCCAGGAAATCAATTTCCTTCTGCATCAGGTATCCTACCGCAGCCGTATCCACCAGCTGAGCCACACCCACATTGGAGCAGTGTGCCCGGTGAGCCGTGCCAAAGGCGTCATTTACAAACACATCACACAGAGATGCCAGGTCCTTGCTAAAGGCCTCTCCATTTTTGGTCTCCTCCACACGGTAGCGGGTATTCTCCAGGAGAATCACCTCTCCATCCTGCATAGCCTCCACAGCTGCTCTCGCGTTAGCTCCCACGACCTCCGGATCAGCAGCAAATTTCACCTCCTGCCCCAAAAGCTCAGACAGGCGCTGGGCCACCGGCGCCAAAGACAGCTCCGGCTTGGGCTCTCCCTTGGGTTTTCCCAGATGGGAACACAGGATCACACGTCCTCCGTCAGCCACCAGCTTTTTGATGGTGGGCAGAGCCGCTACCAGACGGTTTTCGTCGGTAATCTTTCCTTCCTTCAAGGGTACATTGAAATCACACCGGCATAGAACTCTCTTTCCCTTTACGTTAATATCATCCACAGATTTTTTATTTAACATCAATCTTGCTCCTTATTTTCCAAATGATTTCCAGCAGTTTTCACAGCCTGCCATAAAAAATGGGTCCGGCCCTCGAAGCCGGACCCATCCTGAGTCGTACTTTCTTAACGGAAATCCCAGTGCCTTATGCTAACTCAGCAAAGTATTTAATGGTGCGAACCATCTGGCTTACATAGGAATTCTCATTGTCATACCAGGAAACAACCTGTACCTGCGTATTTCCATCCTCCATGGGGGAAACCATGGTCTGGGTAGCATCAAACAGAGAACCGAACCGCATACCAATTACGTCGCTGGATACGATCTCATCGGTGTTGTAGCCAAAGGACTCGGTTGCAGCTGCCTTCATAGCGTCGTTGATCTGATCCTTGGTCACATTGCCCTTTACCACAGCGATAAGAATGGTGGTGGAGCCTGTGGGGGTGGGTACACGCTGTGCTGCGCCGATAAGCTTTCCGTTCAGCTCGGGGATTACCAGGCCGATGGCTTTTGCAGCACCGGTGCTGTTGGGAACAATGTTCACAGCGCCTGCGCGGCTTCTTCTCAGGTCACCCTTTCTCTGGGGACCATCCAGGATCATCTGATCACCGGTGTAAGCATGAATGGTGGTCATGATACCAGACTGAACGGGAGCCAACTTGTTGAGAGCGTCAGCCATGGGAGCCAGGCAGTTGGTGGTGCAGGAAGCTGCAGAAATCACAGTGTCCTCTTTGGTCAGAGTCTTATGGTTTACATTGAAAACGATGGTGGGCAGATCATTTCCAGCCGGTGCGGAAATAACAACCTTCTTTGCGCCTGCAGTGATGTGTGCGGAAGCCTTCTCCTTGGAGGTGTAGAAACCAGTACACTCCAGAACTACGTCCACGCCAATCTCGCCCCAGGGCAGCTCGGCTGCGTTAGCCTTTGCATAAATCTTGATCTCCTTGCCATCTACGATAATGGAATCCTCGGTTGCGGAAACCTTATCAGCATACTCGTACTTGCCCTGAGAAGAGTCATATTTTAACAGATGTGCAAGCATTGCCGGGCTGGTCAAGTCATTGATCGCCACTACTTCATACCCTTCTGCCCCAAACATCTGCCGGAAAGCAAGACGGCCGATACGTCCGAAACCATTGATTGCTACTTTTACTGCCATGATAGAATTCCTCCTATTTAAATAAAATAGTTTTTGCAGATTCTCCCAAACATTTCCAAAGAACCTACAACCTATGTCCTATTGTACCCAATTAAATGCAAAATTTCAAGTTCTAATTTAAATTTCGTTATATCCTTGCATTTTCTTTGTGAAAATTTCTTGCCATTGTGTATTTTTTACTTTATTATTTCTATGTAAAATAACACCCTCGAAAGACAGGAAGCTTTTGTCCGGGGAGGGTCTTTAGAAAGGATTTCTCACATGATTGATTTTCATACGCATTCCTGCTTTTCTGGAGACAGCGAGGCTCCCCTGGAAGCCCAGCTAAAGGCAGCTCTGGACCTGGGTCTTGAGGCCCTTTGCTTTACGGATCACTTTGACGCAGAGTACCCTGATCCGGATACAAATTTTGACCTGGATACCGAGCCATACCTAAGGGAAATTGCCAAGCTTCAGCAGCGTTTTTCCAAACAGATTTCCCTCTATGCAGGGGTGGAGCTAGGCCTGCAACCCCACCTGGGGAATTTTTACAGTTCATACTGCCAAAACTGGCCCTTTGATTATGTCATCGGCTCCACCCATCTGGTGGATAATCAGGACCCCTACTACCCCAAATTCTGGACCAACCACAGTACCCGTTCTGGCGTGGAGGCTTTCTTTCAGGTTACCCTGGAAAATATGCATACTCACGATTGTTTTGATGCCTACGGCCACCTGGACTATATTAATCGCTATATTCCCCAGGGGTACCCGACCTTTTCCCACTCTGATTACACGGATCTGATTGACAGCTGTCTCCGCCTTCTCATTCACAGGGGAAAGGCGCTGGAGGTAAACACCGGAAGCTTCCGCTCCGGACTTTCTGTCCCCAATCCCGGCCCTGAAATTTTAAAGCGCTACCGGGAGCTGGGCGGAGAACTGCTTATCACTGGCTCAGACGCCCATGCTCCTCAATATGTGGGAAGCCACTTTCCAGAAATCTATGCCCTTATCCGGGACTGCGGCTTTCGCTATGTAACCATATTTCGACAGAGAAAGCCCTTCCAAATTTCATTGTAAACATTTTCCAATTCCATATTTACCAAAGTCCTCTCAAGCCCCCGACAGGCTTACTATCTTGCTAGGGGGTATCTGAAGAGGACTCTGTGTCTGTGCCTGTTTCCGCTTCCTTTTGAGATTCCCAATAGTCCATAATCCCGTCAGCAATGCCCTGGGCCAGCTTCTTCTGATATTCTTCGTCCTGCAAAAGCTCCCGTTCATGAGGATCGCTTAGGAATCCCACCTCAATAAGTGCTGCTGGCATCTTCGTCTCTTTCACCACCACAAAATCCTCTGTCCGCGCTCCCCGATCCACAGCTCCCGTTTTTTCCACTGTGGAGGCCTGGATTTTCTCAGCCAGAGACTGGCTGTCCTGTCCTCTGTCCTTTCCATAGTAGGTTTCGATGCCGCTGGCCTCTCCCCGCTCCAGGAAATTGCAGTGAATACTTACGAATACATCTGGCTCCTTTTGATTGGCATGCCGGGATCTCTCATAGACATTCATGGAATCATCCCCGGTTCTGATCATCTCCACCGCATATCCGGCATCCTTTAAAAGCTTCTCTACCCGCTTGGTAATCTCCAGGGTCAATTCCTTCTCCAAAATATCTCCGTAGCTGGTTCCCTGGTCCTTGCCTCCATGCCCAGCATCCAGCATAATCACAGCCTCTGCTTTTTCCCAGGGAAAAGAAAACCCGCTAAAATCCCCGCCTTTCACGCCCTTTGACACGGCACTTCCCAGCATAAATAGCAGGACTATCAACAAAATCCCAAGGGCTGCCAAGACCGCGCAGATCCCTATCCGAAGAGCCACCTGCTGCCTCCTGCGTCTTCTTTTCCTTCTCTGGGGTCTCTTTCCGCTGGAACCCCCATTTCTTCCTAACCCCCGATTCTCTTTTTGCCCTCGATTTCTTCCTGGTTCCCGGTTCTCCTTTGACTCCTGATTTCTTCCTGACTCCCGCTTTTCCTTTTCCCAGCTCTGAATTCTTTTGCTTCGATATCTTTGCCTGCTTCTTTCTTCCATAAAAAAGGCCCCCTCTATATTACTTTTATTGTAATACAGAAAAGGCCGTCATTTTATTACAAATTTCTTAAAAATTTATAAATTCCTGTCAATACCAGACACTGTAATGCTCATCCTCGTACTGCTTTTGGTACCCCCACTCCACAAGCACCTGCTGATACTCTGTATTGTCATTGCTCACAAGATAAGCCGCATTTTCCCGATACTGCGCTCCCAGATAAAAACGCAGATTGCGAAAGACCTTGCTGTCATTCTCCAGCATGCTCTCTGTGATCTCCCAGGGAGGAATCCTGGTGCTGTACAAAAAATAGGCAATATTGGGATCGGTGTAAAGAATTCGGTTCCCGATTTTGTCTATATTGGCATTCCAGGCCTCCTCATAGGGCTCCCGGAAATACCAGCCCCTGGCGTAGGAGGCATTTCCGCCACCGGAAAAATAGAATCCTCCAAACGCCACTCCTCCCAGCAGATAGAGAATCCCTATACCACGGTACCAATTCCCTATCCATCGCTTTGTCCCTACTCTTTTGCTTTTCCAACAGGTATCCAGCATCTCCACAGCCTGCAAAATGCAGCAAACCAGGCAAAAAAACACTCCATTAAGCTTGTATGTGAAGATCTCATTGATGGTACAGGCAATGATCAGCTGGGCTGCCAGAAAAAACAACAGGAAAACCCGCATGTCAAATTTCCCTTTTCCCCGTCTCCTCCAACAATCCCGCACCATTCCAAATAATCCCACCAAAAACAAAGGAATAGACCACACAAACAAAGTGCCATAACCTGGAAATGCGCTACAATATTCTCCGTCATGCCAAAATAATCCCAGAAATAAATCCCGCAACCGGGCTGGACTTAGATAACATCCAAACTCATCTCCCCGGTACAGCAGCATGCGGGGAATGGTAAAGGGCCCAAGTTTCAGGCTTTCTAATCCCAGCTGGTTGATCAGAATCATGAGCATCAGAGGCAAAGCCAGAAGAAACAAGGGAACACCAAAGCAAAAAATCCGTTTCCAGTCAAGCTCCCTTAACCTGAGCAGATATATGCCCCCTGCCAAAAGAAACAGAGGTAGTATCAGATAGCTGAGTACATAGGTATACAGACAGAACCCAAAACCAAGTCCAGCAGCCAAAAAAAGCCACAGCTTTTTCTTTTCCACTGCCTCCATAAGAAGGTACAGGGAAAGCGTAGAGAGCCCCAAAAACAGATCACAGTCCAGCCCCAGCCGAGAGGACATAACAAAATACGGACAGACTGCCATCAGCAGAATTCCCAGAAAAGCAGCCCTCTCCCCCCACAGCTTCCGGATAATTGCTCCCCCGGAGACCATGGTCAACAGACCAAAGGCCACTGCTGGCAGCCGGATAATCCACACATTCATGGCTCCCGTAATCTTTACCAGCGCCACACAGAGATAGGCATAGAGCGCACTCTGTCCGCTTCCATAATTGAGAAGATAAACCGGGTAGGACATGGACCAGCGATCTATCCCCTCCCGGGCTAACCAATAGGCATCGTAGGCCATGCCTACCTCATCTACATGAATGCCAAAAGGGATCTTGTCCAACCATAGAACCCGCAGAAGGACAGCCAAAAAGAATAGGCCTGTCCAGGAAATAATTTTCCATATTTTCCCATTTTCCTTTCTGACAATTTCTTTCTCATGGATTTCCTTTGCTGTCTGTCCCTGCTGTCCTGTCACCGAATGCTTCCTCCTCCCAGCACATACTCCCCGTCATAAAACACTACCGCCTGTCCCGGCGTCACAGCCCGTTGCGGCTCCGCAAATACAACCCGCACACGATCCGCACCAATTTTCTCCACCTCACAGGGAGCTCCCCCGTGATTATAGCGAATCTTGGCCATGGCAGAACGTTTTTTTGTGAAATTTTCCACTGCCATAAAATTTAAATGGTCCGCCTCCAAGGTTTTGGAAAATACATCCTCGGGCTCTCCAATCACCACCTGGTTACTCTCTGGACAAATCCTGGTGACCACCATCCGTCTCCCCATGCTAAGCCCCAGCCCCTTTCTCTGGCCAATGGTGTAGTGGGTAATCCCCCTGTGACGTCCCAACACCTCTCCCTTGGCATTAACAAAGTCTCCCTCTGGTACCTTCCGCCCAGCCTCTCTGTCAATAAAACCTGCATAATCCTTGTCAGGCACAAAACAGATCTCCTGGCTGTCCGGCTTCTGGGCTGTGGACAGGCCTAATCCCTGGGCCAGCTGGCGGATTTCCTCCTTGGTATAAGCCCCCACAGGCATCAGGGTGTGAGCCAGCTGCTCCTGTGTCAAACTGTACAACGCATAGGTCTGATCCTTGGCTGCTGTGGCGGAGGTTCGCAAGGCAAAACGGCCATTTGCCAGCTGTTCAATCCTGGCATAATGACCGGTTGCAATGTAATCCGCACCAATATCCAGACTGCGCTTAAGCAGCGCCTCCCATTTCACATACCGGTTACAGGCAATACAGGGATTGGGCGTTCGCCCTGCCAAATATTCCTCCATAAAATAGCGAATTACATGTTCTTTAAATTCCTGTTTAAAATTCATTACGTAGTAGGGAATTTCAAGCTGCTGAGCCACCCGCCTGGCATCCTCCACCGCGGAGAGCCCACAGCAGCCTCCATTCTCCTGCTGAATCTCCTCCGCCTGGTCCTGCCAAATCTGCATGGTGACCCCGATCACCTCATAGCCCTGCTCCTTTAACAGCCAGGCTGCCACCGAGGAGTCCACACCACCGGACATTCCCACTACCACACACGCTCTTCTTTTCATCACGCTGACAGCTGCCTAACGAGGTCCAAAGGAATCCGGCCCTGTGCCCTGGCCATAGCTATCCTGGCCATAACCGCTTCCTTGGCCATAGCTGTTTCCCTGGCCTTGATAGCTGCTTTCCGAACTGTAACCACTTCCCTGATTCTGGTCATAGCCACTTCCCGAACCATAGCCGCCTCCCTGACCCTGATAGCCACTTCCCGAACCATAGCCGCCTCCCTGACCCTGATAGCCACTTCCCGAACCATAGCCGCCTCCCTGGCCCTGATAGCCACTTCCCGAACCATAGCCATTTCCCTGGCCATAGCCGCCTCCCTGGTAGCTGCCGCCGGTACCATAGCTATCCTGTCCATAGGTACCTCCTGTCCCATAAAACATGCCCGAACCATAGCCGCCCCCCTGCTGGGCTATTTTGTTGTTTTCCATCTTGGCATGCTTTATTGCCAGATACAGATAAATCAAAGAGATTCCAAAGTTTATCACCCAGAAGAAGGGAATATCAATGTCCAGCAGCTTTACTATGGCCTTAATTCCCAGGGAAAGGGTCCGACTGTAAATTCCCAGCAAATATACCTGCCCAAAGGTCAGATTGGCCTTTAAAATGCTGTTGAATAGCAGCCCCAGCAGTGCCACAAAGAGCACTGCAAAGAAAAACAGCGCCACCTGAAATATATAACTCAAAACCGCAAAGAGTATACTAGCCACATAGATCATGGGAATCCAGCGCTTCAAATCTGCCCGGCTCACATCAAAATCTCCAAAATCTGTGTACCAATAGGCCTGTATCTGCCCATTACTCTTTAAAAATATCTTTTCCGCATCCATAATAATCACAGACTGATATTTTTCCGAAAAGGAATAAGCCTCTGACATGTCAAAATAGGCATCCGTATCAATATCCAGATAACTGCCCCCTGCATCAACATAGCAGGTCTCCTCCACCCACAAGATCCCGTTGTGCAGCTCAAAGTCTGGCACATTTCTGTCTAAGGCCCCGCCCAGGCCTCCTTCCGGTATCCAGAAGATCAGGGCGCGTATCACATATGCCAAGATAAAGTAAAAAAGCAGCAGCAAAACTCCATAACCAAATACCTTGCCCTTACGGTTATTTAAAAAGCGCGGGTACGCAGACACCTTTGCCACGGAACAGCCCATTTCCTTAAAAACATTCATAACTTTTCCCTTTCGTCAACTAAATTTAATAGCTCTCGCTCTCTTCTTCCTCATCTTCATGAATATCGCTCTTGGGCTTCTCCAGGCCCTCGATGGCAATCCCATTTTTCTGTGCATAATCCCAGAGCGCCGCGTGAATGGCCTCCTCAGCCAACAGGGAACAATGGACCTTCACCGGAGGCAGACCGTCCAACGCCTCCATCACAGCTGTATTGGTTATTTTGAGAGCCTCATAAATACTTTTTCCCTTGACCAGCTCTGTAGCCATACTGCTGGTGGCCACAGCTGCGCCACATCCAAAGGTCTTAAACTTTACATCCTGGATGATTTTGTTGTCATCAATATCAAGATAAATCCGCATAATATCGCCACACTTGGCATTGCCTACGGTGCCCACACCGCTGGCATTATCAATCTCTCCCACATTTCTGGGATTTTGGAAATGATCCATCACTTTTTCACTGTACATAGCACATTCTCCTCTTTTTTTGTAGTCTAAATAAGCAGAACTTCTGATTTTATTGGGGCAACGCTTTACTTTTGATCTCTCTTCATAAAATCCTCATACAAGGGGGACATATCCCGAAGCTTTTGTACGATCTTTTTGATCGCCTCTATCACCAAATCCAACTCCTCCCTGGTAGTCTCCTCACCTAAAGTGAGCCGCAGAGAACCGTGAGCTATCTCATGGGGCAGTCCAATGGCCAACAGCACATGGGAGGGGTCCAATGAACCGGAGGTACAGGCCGATCCGGAGGAAGCACAGATTCCCTCCATATCCAGCATAATCAACAGGGATTCCCCCTCCACAAACTGAAAGCTGAAATTGGCATTGTTGGGAAGCCGGTTGGTTCTGTGGCCGTTGAGCCGCACAAAGGGAACCTCTGTGAGCACTCGCTGGATAAGATAATCCCGAAGCTCTCTCTCCCGGTCCGTGCGCTCCTTCATGGTCCTTAAGGCCCGCTCTACTGCCTTGCCATATCCCACGATCCCCGGCACATTTTCTGTTCCAGCCCTCCGCTTTCTCTCCTGGGCTCCCCCGTGCACAAAGGAGCGAAGCTTTAAGCCAGTGCGTATATACAAAAACCCAATCCCCTTAGGACCGTTCAGCTTATGCCCACTGGAGCTGAGCATATCAATGTGGTATTCATCCACAGAAATAGGTACCTGGCCAAAAGCCTGTACGGCGTCAGTATGAAAAAGAATCCCCCGTTCCTTTGCCATTTCCCCAATCTCCTTGATGGGCTGCATGGTCCCGATCTCATTGTTGGCAAACATCACCGAGATTAGAATCGTGGTGGGACGAATCGCCTTTTTCAGATCCTCCAGTTTGACCACACCATTCTCATCCACATTCAGGTAAGTAATTTCAAACCCTCTCTTTTCCAGATATTCACAGGTATGCAAAATAGCGTGGTGCTCAATCTTCGTGGTGATAATGTGATTTCCCTTGGATTGGTAAGCCTCAGCCACAGCCTTTAAAGCCCAGTTATCCGCCTCGCTACCTCCGGCGGTAAAGTAAATCTCATTGCTCTTTGCCCCAAGAGCACCGGCAATAATCTCCCGACTTTCCGTAATGGCCTTTTTGCTCTCCCCTGCCAGGCCATATACGCTGGAGGGATTTCCATAATTCTCAGAAAAATAGGGAAGCATGGCCTCCACCACTTCCGGCGCCGTCCTTGTAGTCGCCGCATTATCCAGATAAATTATTTTCTTCATTTTCTCCTCCTATTATCAGTTCCGCATCCGAGCTACCTCTGCCCCACCCTGGAAAGATTTCCCTTCGCCTTCGCTCTCTGAAATCTTTCCGGGCATTGTCCGCTCTGATGCTGTTTTTCTTGTTCCGCATCCGAGCTACCTCTGCCCCACCCTGGAAA
>JAAWAC010000004.1 GCA_022791975.1 Lachnospiraceae bacterium
CTTTTAGGTCGCTTATTCTCATAAGCTACGCTTGAATAAAATTCTTTTGAATTTTCAAGGTTTTTCACTGTTTAGTTATCAAGGTTCGTTGTGTTGCTGTCTCGTGCGACAGCTTTTGTATAATACCACACTGTTTTGCACTTGTCAACAACTTTTTTACAAAATTTTTTATTTTTTTTAATTTTTTCCAAAGGTCGTATTTTATTCCTTTTGGAAGATTTTTATTATAGCATTTCCTGATATCTCTGTCAATTATTTTTTTCGTTTTTTCATGTTTTTTCTAACTTTTGATACAATTTTCTTTTTTCCAATTTCTATTTTCGGTTTTCACCTCCTCCTTCTCCCTGAAATTTGTCATCCTATGGCGCTTATTTAGTAAATTCTTTATCCTTCCAAAATTTTTCCTTTTCAAAAGTTTAGCCAGAACACATTTGTAAGGCAAATTGTGCTTGCGCGAGTTTCACCCACAGGCTATGTTTTGAGAGAGGCCCCACCAATAAGCAATGTTCGCTACACCAACAACGGGTTAGCGCTGGAAGTGCCCCTTGCAAATGAGCATGGGCTAAACATAACTTTTGAAGAAAAATAACCCTCTTGTCAGATCGATCTTCTCTGACAAGAGGGAATGCTTTCGTAAGGACTGCTTATCCCACTTTTAATTTAAATTTTTGAAGCTCCCGGTCGCTGGAAATTTTTTCCATCTGCGCTCCCAAGCTCTGTAGCTTCTCCTCAAAGCGTTCATAGCCTCTTTCTATAAAATGAATATCATCTATTATCGTAAGCCCCTCCGCAGCCAGGCCGGCAATTACCAATGCAGCTCCGGCACGCAGATCCGGCGTACAAATCTGTGCTCCTGTATAACGACCTACTCCGTCGATAAAAGCTGTATTACCCTTTACCCGGATATCCGCTCCCATACGGGCTAGCTCGTCCACATATTTAAAACGATTTTCAAAAATACTCTCCGTAACCATACTGGTTCCCTTGGCCAAGGCCAGCGCTACGGTAATCTGTGGCTGCATATCTGTGGGAAATCCCGGATAAGGCAGCGTTTTTACATTGGTTGATTTAAGACCCTTGGAACAAACTACCCGCACGGCATCGTCCAATTCCTTGATCTCACATCCGATTTCCAGAAGCTTAGCCGTAGTAGCCTCCAAATGCTTGGGAATCACATTTTTCACAGTTACATCGCCCTTGGTGACGGCCGCTGCGAACATAAAAGTTCCTGCCTCGATCTGATCGGGAATAATGGAGTATTCTGTCCGGTGAAAGGATTCCACACCCCGGATACGTATTATATCTGTGCCGGCGCCCTTAATATTAGCTCCCATACTGTTGAGGAAGTTCGCCACATCCACCACATGGGGCTCCTTTGCGGCATTTTCAATGACTGTGTTTCCATCAGCCATGGATGCCGCCATCATAATATTGATAGTCGCTCCTACGCTGACCACATCCAAATAAATATGGCTTCCCCGCAGGCGCGCAGCCTCTGCAATGATAAAGCCATGTTCAATCTTTACCTCCGCCCCCAGGGCACGGAAGCCTTTTAAATGTTGGTCAATCGGTCTGGTTCCAATATCACATCCTCCTGGCAGTGGCACCTGCGCCCGTTTATACTTCCCAAGTAACGCTCCCAACAGATAATAAGAAGCTCGTATGCGCTTGATAGATTCATACTCTACGCTGAAATCACCAATAAGTGCTCCATTGATTTTTGCTGTATGACGGTCTAAGCGCTCCACATGGGCTCCTATTTCCGTCATAGCATTCAATAATACGTTGATATCCTTCACATCTGGCAGGTTGTCCACCAGAACTGTCTCATTTGTCATAATTGCCGCAGCCAAAATGGCTAAGGCTGCATTTTTTGCGCCGCCGATTTCCACCTCGCCGACAAGCGGAATTCCGCCCTTGATCACATACTGTTCCATAATTAACTCCCATTTCCCCTGCGTCCTCTCTTCACGGGCACAAAGGAGTTCTATCATATTCCCGAGGTACCAGCTAAAGCCATTTGCTCTGGGTCTATCTTGTGTTCCCTTTTCCCTCGTCTTATCGTCTCTTTTATTTTTTCTCAAACCTGTTCCTACTATTCAGGAAATTTCAGAATCTTTTCTATCCTAATTGTAATATAGAAAACAAGCCATTCAAGCCATTTTTCCATTTGTTGTCTTAGCTTAGTATACCACAATCCCTGAATTTGTAAATACCAAAAAAATACAGAAGCTCTGGGAAACACCCGCTAATTTCAGCAAAAATGGCAAATCCCAGAGGATTTGCCATTTTCTGACATGGTGATTTTTTAGATATAATTCAGTGGATTCACCGCCGCTCCATTGATATAAATTTCAAAATGCACATGCGGTCCTGTGCTTCGTCCCGTGTTTCCACTCAGACCAATTTTCTGGCCCTGGGATACAGATTGTCCGTTGGACACCAGAATACGGCTCAAATGTCCATATCGGGTCTGTCGCCCATCAGGATGTCGGATGGTAATACAATTTCCATATCCTCCGTACCAGCCTGCCTGCACCACTGTGCCGCCACAGGAAGCCATAATCGCAGTACCCACCGGGCAGGCCCAGTCCACACCGGTATGCATACGGCCCCATCTGCGTCCATAGCCGGAGGTATACCTTCCGCCAGACAGAGGCTTTATATAGGTGGGCGGAATCTTAGTTCCCTTCTCTATTATCTGAGGCTGAGGCTCAGATAAAATCGTCTCCGCAATCACCTGTCTCTCTGTCTCCGTGCCATTCTTACTGGTAATCAGCGCCGTCACCTGATGGTGCCCGGCTGCACCCTCCTGGCGCACCACGGTTTCTGTGGTAAACCAGTCATCATTCATAATATACTGAGTTTCTGCATAGTAATCTTCTTCATAGGTGGATTCCTCCACTGTAACCACGGAGAGTTCCGGCTCCGGCACTGTGACCACAATCTCGTCCCCGATTTGTAACACCGTGTTCTCTGAAAGTCCCTCATTCAGGGCCAGCACCTGAGCCACCCGCAAATCATGGCTATTGGCAATTACAGAAAGCGTATCCCCCGGCTGTACCTCGTAGACCTGATTCTTTTCCGTGTCCTTGGTTACCATATCAATGGCTTCCTGTACCGGGGTAATCTGGTCCTGACTTACATAGGCCTCGGCAATCTCCACCTTCTCACTAAAGTGTAGCTCTCGCAGTCCGTCTCCAGCCACCTGGGTGAGATCCTCCTCCGGGGCATTTTCCTCCCTGCGAATCAGTTCCTCTGTCACAGTAGCTGTAATAATATCGCTCACCAGGGGGCTTAAATCATAAGCCGCAATTCCTGCCTGGGGAAACCGCACCCGGTCTGGCCGGCGCACCACAGCTGCCGCTCCTTCTTCATCCTCCGGATTCACCCGGTGCCGCACCTGGGCTGTATAGACATTCAGTTCCCTATCAGACTCTGATACAATGCTAACCTCAAATTCATTTTCCGTGTCGTATTTTCCCTTGGTGGCATTCAATACGTCCAGCACGTCCTGATAACTGCCCACAGTCAGTGTAAATTCATTGATTTTAATGAGATAACCCTTCCTTTTGGCTGTCAATACATCCTGACGCAGCTCTTCATAAATGGCATCTGTAAGGGTCTCCATATCCATGGTAGTTCCGAAAATCTTTTCAATTTTCTCCATGCTGTATTCCACATCTGACAGCACCAATCCGTCAGTTTCCCGGGAAATTCGGGCCCGGGCATCCAAAAACGCCTGCTCCACCACGCTGGGGTCCTTGACAGAGCCTACCACCTGGCCCTCCAAAGTTACCTCATAATAGCTGTTTCCATTTCCAAAGCCAGATCCCAGAAGCGGCAATCCCAGAAGCATACAGCCACACGTAATCACCACTGCTTCTATAAAAACCAGTTTGGATCTTTTATTAAAAAATAATTTTCTCCTCATAAAATTATACTGCTGCTTTCATTTGTAATATTTTCGTAACAATTCTATTCTAGCAACATTTTCATAGCTTGTAAAGTTTTTTCTACGGTTTCTTCAATTCCAAGGCCTTCCTCGTCCACTGTCACATGGGCATATTTTTCATAAAGCTCGCACCGTTCTTCATATAGATCCTGAAGTGTCTGGTTTTCCCGCAAAACTACTCCTCGTCCCCGGATGTTAAAAAGCCGTGCAGCAATGGTGGAATAGGACAACCGCAGATACACCACCGTGCCTATGCTGCGCAGGTGCTCCATGGCCCGTGGTCCATAGATAACGCTGCCGCCGGTGGCAATCACAGTATGCTCCGCCTGAATAGATGCGTTTATTTGTTCTTCGATGGCCAGAAAGCCATCGACCCCGTCCTCCTCCAGAATTTTGTGGAGCAAACGCTTTTCTTTTGCCTGAATAACCAGATCTGTGTCAATAAAATCCATGCCGCTAACCTTAGCCAGCAACACACCCATCGTGCTTTTCCCAGCTCCCGGCATGCCTATTAAAATAATATTGTTTCCCATAAACCCCTCACCTATTCCGGCGATCTCCTCTTTCTGCCATTGCCGGAGACGGCTCTCCCTGTCTTTTTTAAGGATTTCCCCTTCTCCCGGCGCACACTGTATCCAAAGCTTCCGCACAGCCGCCCCAAAGTAAAATATTCTCCATGAGAATAGGCGATTAGCTTAGCCTTACTCAGATCCAGCCTTCCGCTTTTATCCAAAAGTCTGTCCTCCACCCGCACTCCTGCCACATGGGCCAAAAACAGATGATGACTGCCCAGCTGTTGAATCTCCCAAACCTTACACTCGATATTTACCGGGCTCTCCAAGATCCCTGGGGCATGCCGAAGCATGGAGGAGGGATCCGGTGTCAGGCCAGTCTCCTGAAATTTGTCCGTCTGTCGCCCCGAGCGCACGCCACAAAAGTCTGCTGCACGGGCAAGCTCCTCCGTAGTGAGATTGATGACAAATTCCCCGGTCTCCTGTATAATCTCATAGGAATATCGGCTTGGCCTGAGAGAAATGGACACCATAGGCGGATTGGTACAGACTGTTCCTGTCCACGCCACAGTAATAATGTTGGGACGTTCCCCCTCTCTGGCACAGCTGACCATAACAGCAGGCAAAGGGTACAGCATGTTTCCAGGCTTCCAGCATTGCTTGGCCATAATATCTCCTTTCCTATTGCTGCAACGCACTTACCAGACTGGGAATCAGCTGCTTCTTGCGAGATACCAATCCCTTTAAAAGGTACGTATCAGAGTCCTCTGGAAGCCGGAAAGCCTCCTGCACCAACACATTGGAGTTTGGTCCATAACACAAAAGCTCCGTGGTCTCCTTTACAATATTTGTAAGCATAAAGAATATCATATTCACGCCAATTTCCTTGTAGGCCACTGGCATATAGGGCTGGAGCTTCTCCCGGATTTCCTCCAGCTCAATGCTGTTCATAGAATTAATCTGTCCCACCGCAAAGCTGGTGCCACCCACGGTAAAACGCTTGAAATCCTGATAAAATACTTCCTCAGCCGTTCGGGAACCCAGATTGCTGCCTGCAGAAAACATATCGATAGCCAACTCCTCAATCTCGATCTCCGCGATTTGAGCCAAGGCCTCCGCAGCCGCCTGATCCACCGCCGTGCAGGTGGGAGATCGGAACATAAGCGTATCAGAAATAATGGCTGCACACAGAAGTCCCGCGATCTTTTTGGGTATTTCCACCCTCCGCTCTCCGAACATCTGATACATAATGGTTGCTGTACAGCCAAGAGGCTGATTGCGAAAAAACACTGGGGACATGGTCTCCAGGGCTCCCAGGCGATGATGGTCAATAATTTCCAGAATTTCCGCATGCTCGATGCCATCCACGGCCTGGGATTCCTCATTGTGATCCACCAGAATCAGCTGTTTGCGTTTCAGATTCAACAGGTTTCGCCGGGAAATCATGCCAATATAATTTTCATCCTTATCCAGAATAGGGAAGTCCCGATAGCGCTTTTGACCCATAATCTCCTTGATGTCCTCGGTTTTCTGGTTGACGCTAAATTTTGTCAAATTCTGGGACTTCATAAAATATTGGATGGGCATACTCTGGTTGATAAGACGGGCCGCCGTAAAGGTATCGTGGGGCGTACTGATTACCACACAATCATGCTCCTGTGCCAGCTTGCGAATGGTGAGAGAAACCTTGGCTCCCTCACACACCACAATGCAGCCAGCCTTCATCTCAATCGCACAGAGCTGTGACTCATATCGGTTTCCCAGAATAACCAGGTCCCCCTTTTCAATGTAATCCTCCATCAGATCCGGATTGGCAGCCGCAATCAGCACCTTTCCCTGGTGATAATAATCCTCCTGGTTGCCGTTTAGCATGGTGCCATCCAAAGTCTCCACAATATTCCGGTAGGGGGTATTTGCCGTAGAAAGGATTTTGCTGTCATACACATCCATATAAGAGGTGGCAATATCACTGATGGTGATCAGTCCCTCCAGCTTCTGTTCCTTTGTAATAGGCAGCGTAACCACGCCCAGCTCCTTCATCAGATTCCAGGCCTGCTTCAGGGAGAGATTCCCCCGCACCCCTTCCGTTTTTCGAATTTCAATATCCCGTACCTGAGTCATTACATCGGCAATATAAACTGGAGCCTCAGCCTGAAAAAAATTCAGCACATACTGGGTCTCCTGGTTCAGCTGGCCAGCCCTGGCCGCTATATATCCATCTCCCTCCAGCGTATTTTTCAAATATGCATAAGCGATAGCTGAGCAAATAGAATCCGTATCCGGATTCTTGTGTCCTATAATAAAAACCGGCCGTGTTCTCTCTTTTTCCATGTTCCCTCTCCTGTTCTCTGCCCGCATTGCTGGCGAAATAGCCAATGGGCGCCGGGCAGCACACCTGTCCACTGACGTTATTTTACCATAGCTTCCCGGGATTTTACAACTCTCTCCTCTTTTTGGACATCTATTTTCATTCCCTGGGTTACCTCCCATCCATCAACCACTGCCCCAGAGCACAGGCAAAACATGTGAACACGAAGCGTATAGGCAATACTGCCAACAAATTTGAAATTATCTGTAAATTCTCCATTTCTGCTTTATATAATTTGCCCTAATTTTCCAAAAAATCCTTCTTCCTTTTGTATAATTTTACAATAAATTCATATTTTGTTCATAGTGCGTTCATATATCACTGCTATACTAAATACAAGTTAAAGGAAGAGCTTCTACCTCATAAAATGGATTATTTCACATATAGATAAATTTTTTCATAATAGCCTCGGCACACGAAAGTGGGCCGGGGCACTCCTCATTTTAGGCCTCTGTTCTGTATGGCTTCTAAATCCTCTATTTTTCAGTTGTTTTCACGAAAAAAGACCTTGCTTAAATCTACCACCACCTGGCCCGCCAGAATAAATCCTGCCACCGGCGGTACAAAAGCTACGCTTCCCGGCATTTTCCGCTCTTTTACCAGAGGCTCTCGAGGCGTTTCCCTGGAGTAAACCACCTTACAGGCCTTTACTCCTCTGGCCCGCAGCTCCCGACGTATAACCCGGGCCAGGGGGCACACAGAGGTCTCATAAATATCCGCCACCTGAAAAGCCGAGGCATCCAGCTTATTTCCAGCCCCCATAGAGCTGATCACCGGAGTGCCCGCCTCCTGGGCCCGACAGATCAAATCCACCTTTGCCGCAACAGTGTCAATGGCGTCCACCACATAGTCATACTCCCCAAAAGAAAACCTTTCCGCCTGTTGGGGCAGGTAAAAACAGCAGTGGGTCTCCACCCGCGCCTCCGGATTTATGGAGAGTATCCGCTGCTTCATAGCATCTACTTTATATTGTCCCACCGTTTCACAGGTGGCAATAATCTGCCGGTTTCGATTGGTCTCACTCACCCTGTCACTGTCAATCAAATCCAGGCTACCCACGCCGCTTCTGGCCAGAGCCTCCGCCGCATAGCCTCCCACGCCTCCAATTCCAAATATAGCCACCCTTGCATTTTTCAGGCGCTTTAGCCCCTCCTCTCCCAGGAGAAGCCCTGTGCGCATTCGCCAATCCTCCATAGTTCTCCCCTCCTTCCTGTCACCCGGCCGGGGTAATAGACTGGGCCCGCTCCGGTGCCTGCATTACGATTCCTCTCTCCAGATACCATACCTCATACCCAGCCTTTTCCAGGAAGGGCCTGGCCAAAGAGGACGCCATAAATTCCTCCCCCCAGTGCATCATATAGATAACCGTGGGAAATTTATCCGGGTGCAGTTCGTAATAAGCATACAACTGGGTGCTGTTCTCATGAACCTGCCAGGTAGAGTAGGAACCACAGCCTGCCTCTGTATACAGATAGATCCAGGGAGCCACTCCCACCACCAGGAGCTGGTCCTCACTGTTCAGGCATAGCATGTCCAGCTCTGCCAGAACCTGTTCATATTCCCTGGCCTGTTCTGCCGTGGTATAGACACCCTTTAGGGGGCCCCGCTCCATTGGGGTATCAAGCTTCCAGGTTTTATCATCCCCCCAGGCAAAGGTCATGCGCAGATAGAGGGTTCCCGCAAACTGTAAACTCATGGCCAGAAAAAGAAGTCCCAGGACTGCTCTTGGTTTCCAGGAACCCCCCTGATTATTCCAGACCTCCCTTCCATAATCACCCAGCATAAGCACCGAGCTTATGGTGCTTATGCTATAGGCAGCAGAAATGGTCACAATCCCTGTATTGGTGGCATACTGGACCAGCATGGTAAAAAATATGGCTGGCAGATACCAGCAGTAAAACAGCCTCCGATCCTTCTCCCTGGTAAGAATATAAGCCTCCAGCCCCAAAAAGGACAGCGGAAGCATTTGGTAATTCACGGGAATATGTCCAAACATAAAGCCGTAATAGATCAGATACCATCCACAGGAAACCACTCCCAGCCCCATGTAGATAAGCTCATGGCTCTTTCTGTTTTTATCCAGAAAAAGAGCCAGGTACAAGGCTACAAAGCACCATACCATATATTTGTAATTCTTATAGCACAGGTAAAAATAGCGAAATGTCTTGTCCACATAAGCCCTTAACCCCTGCTGGTGCTCCGCATCTCCCACAATATGGGGAAGGTTTGCCAGGATTTCCTCTAGACTTCCCCGGCTGAATATAAAGGCTGCAAACAAAGCTGCCACCAGCGCTGCTCCCATAGTAACCAACAAAAAGCTGCGAAGCTTCAGGATCTCGGTTATCTGTCGGTTTTCCTTTCTTCCCCAGACTGCCGCCAAAAGGCACAGCAGCCCATATCCCCCATAGAGGAAGATCCCAAAGGGATTGGCCAACACAAGGACAGCCAGCAAAATGCCGTAAAGAATATATTCCCCTCCTCTGTGTTCTGTCTTTCCATAGAGACATGCCAGAAGAAGAAAAAGCACGGAAAACTGAATGGAATTATAGGACAGGGTAAAAATCCCAAAGGGTGCGTAGGACAAGAATAAGAGCGTTCCGGCCAGAGCGCTCCATCCTTTTTTCCATATTTTTTCAAAAGCAATTCCTGCAATGACCAGGTGGAGTACCAGGGAGCTTATACGAATTCCCAGAATAATGCCCTCTGTGGACCCTAGAATATTCCGCAGCAAAACATAAACCGGATATATAGTAAAAACATTCAACTGTTGGGTGGGATTCCACTCATCGATAAGGATCCTCTCTCCCCGGAAAACCCGCTCCATAGTGCCGGCAAAATACATCTCATCCGCCGTATTAAAACCCAGGAATGCCCGAAGCACGAAAAAAATTTCCAGAAAAAGGCAGCTCCCTACAAACACTGTCCAGAGCTTTCTTTTTTGACTCCACTCCTTCCACATTCCTTTTATCCTCCTTGCATTTTTCTCCTTATAACTAAACACTTTAAAAGGCTGCTCCCGTGTGCAAAAGCACTCTCCCTGTAACCTGCGACACAGACACGCAGCCAAACACCCTGGAATCCTTGGAAATTTCTCTGTTATCTCCCAAAACAAATATTTCGTCCGGTCCTACCTCCAGAGGAAAGTCAACCTTGTCCGAAATTCTGTGGGTCTGTGCGTAAATATAGGGCTCCTCCAGGGGATCGCCATTTACCAGAACTCTCCCTGTCTCCTCCTCAATATCTACCACATCCCCTTCCACAGCCACAACACGCTTTACATATTCTGTCTGGTCTGGCATATGGATAATTAAAATATCTCCCGGATGATACCGCTGATCCAGACGATAAAACAGGAGTACCTCCCCCTCCTTTAAAGCCGGAAGCATGGAATCTCCTTTCACAGAGGCAATTCCCAGCACATACTGGAAAATCACATAAACTGCTGCCAGAAAAATTACCATCTCCAGCAGACTGCGCCTCCATTCCCGGTTCCTCTGGATCTGTTTTATTCGCTCCTCCAGAATCTCCTCAGCACCCTGTATTTCCTTTTTCTTTTTCATGATTTCTTCCTTGCTACCTATTTTGACAACCAGGTGCCTCCCATTTCACATGAGCATCCCTGGCTTTGCCTCTGTCAGCCAGACACTGTGATTTATTGTGTATCCGCAGCCATCTGCCCCACCCGGTTCTGCAATCCCTGTAACTGCCCCATAATCCGGTTTATCTCTTCCTCCAAAAGCCTCAGTTCCTTTTTGTGCTCCGTATTTTTTTCTTTCCAGAGCCGTTCTGCTTCCGCACGGTTTTCCGCAATCTCCTGGCGAGCCTGTTCCTGTTCCCTGGAAAGCTCTCTCTGCTGTCTTGTAATTTCCTGTTCTGCTGCCTCTCTCTCCTCTAAAAGCTTCTGTTCGACCTTCTGACGCATCTGGGAAATTTCCTGCTCTGCTGCCTCTCTCTCCTTTGCAAGCTCCTGATAGACATCTTGGCGCATCTGGGAAATTTCCTGATCCAATGTCTCCCGTTCTGTAGCAAGCTCCTGGATTGCCTCCTGACGCATTTGAGAAATTTCCTGCTCTGCAGTCTCCCGCTCTTCCGCCAGCTCCCCAAGGATTTCTTCTCTTATCTGATTCCGCGCTGCGTCTGTTTGTCCCTGCATCAAAAGTAGCTGATCCTGATACATCCGGTTCAGCTGCCGCATTTTAACAAGCACGTCCTCCTTATCGTAGCCAAAGACACTTTTTTTCATCCGCATTTGCTCTAAAAATTCACTTATCTCCGGAATATTGGTTCCCTGCCCCATCCTCTACCTCCTGCTATTTTCCCCATCCAGGCTGCCCTGGCTCTGCTTTTTTGACATTATATCATCTTCAGGGATTTTCGCAACTGTTTCTACCCTGCTAATTTGTCTCCGACTGGGCCTTTACAAAAGCCCCCGCTGCGCTTCCCGCATCCCTTCCAATTTGATTCAGCCCTGTCTGACTGAAATGTACACCCCCTTCATCCAGCTCTTCGTCCAACTGGGCCGGCAAAGTGGAGGCCAGCACGATCCGCTTATCCTGCTGGCAAAGGGCAAGCTGCGCCTGCTGAATTTCTCTGTGATGCCCCGGCTGTTGCAGATGATTTCCTATCTGAATCAGAAAGCAAGTCTCCACACCACCTGCCTCCATCTGGTCCATAAGCATCCTCATATCTTCCATATACTCCTCTGCCGGAGTTTCCTTGTTGGCATCCGCCTCTCCCTGCATCCAGACCATATAGCAGTGCCGAATCTGAATATGGTTTCTCTCCAGATGATTTCTGCACAGCTCCAGACGCTCTAGAGCGTCCTGCGCCAGGCGTTCCAGCCAGGACCCCATGGAGGAGCTGCCTCGGGAGGCTGCAATAGCAACTACCGGCACAGCCGTCTCCTCATAATATGCATTGACAAAGGCGCTGGCCATGGTTCCCTTGCGTTCCAAAAGCTCCCGGTCATCCAGAAACCCCTCCCGGTGTTCCTTTCCACCCAGGGGCTCTTTTAGAGCAAGCAAAGCGTCCG
The DNA here is from genome assembly GCA_022791975.1 of Lachnospiraceae bacterium. GTDB lineage: Bacteria > Bacillota > Clostridia > Lachnospirales > Lachnospiraceae > RGIG4284. The sequence goes on from JAAWAC010000004.1 coordinate 11,868, forward strand.
GACGTGTCACTGCCCTGTACTCATACCCTGCCCCCTCTGTGACCTCTGGTGCCTCCTTTGCATTTCCTTCCGCTCCGCTCATATTGCTCTGGCCCATAAACAGGATCACGTCTACCTGCTGCCCCCAAAGCTCCTCTGTCCTATCCCTGGCTAAAAGATTCACCAACCAATCCTTTTTGACGAAGAGAATTCCCAGTATTATTACAGCAGATATTCCGGTCGCCAGCAAAAAGCCACGTCTCTTCATTTCTTATCCTCCTGTAGGGTGGGTTTCTGCCCAGTGTCAAGCGCCGGTATTTTCCAGGATGGGCCTTCTCTTTCGCCTTATGGTTAACAAAAGTGCCGCCAGAGCGCCCACAGAGACTGCTCTACCTGTAAACACATACCAGGGTTCTCTGTATGTGATATCCACCTTCCCATTCTCCCCCTCGGGCAGGTACACCCGCAGCACTCCCTGATCTCCCACGCCTGTCTCCAGACGGGTTCCATCCGCCAAAGCTGCCCTGTAATTGGGATAGTAGGTGTATGGCACATCTACCCAGTCCCGTTCTTCTCCCGTTCTTCCATCCTCAGGCTTCCTGTAGGTAAAACCCGCCTGCAAATTTTCCTCTCTCCTGCACGCCTCTAGCTCCACTCCCTGAGAGGCCACAAAGGTATTTGCGCGATTCCAGATGCGATAGCTGTTGGCATGATCTACCTCCATAAAATACAGAGAATCCACCTGTGACTGCTCCCGCTGATACTGATTTTTATACGTGTAACGGACAGACGCCTCCTCACAATAGCGATTGATATAGATTCCAGCACATAGAAATGCCAAAATCGCTGCTCCCGTGAGAATTCCCTTTTGCACCTCCCTCTCCCTGGACAGACGGTAAAACCCTTCTGCACAAACTGGACAAAGCAGAGCGGAAGAGAGCGCCAGAAAACGCCAGGGGATCTGTATGGATGTAACCAGTCTGTGCAAAAAGGAAATTTGCTGTACTCTGTCCCAGGGAAAAAGACTGGTGGAAAGGTAAATGCCAAATATTCCTAAAATCAGAGCAAACAGAGCATTTTTCAGCGCCCCATCTTTCTTCTCCTCCCGTACATAACAGCATAAAAATACCAGACTCCCCACCAGCAGAGGAACTCCCAACGTAATGGGCATCTCCCCTCCATTTTCCAAACCCGCGTAGGTTCGCTCCGCAGGATTGGCCAGCATTAGATCAAATATTTTGGGTACTGCTGCCGTCCACCAGCTTAAGGTGCTTTCCACATGAAATACCCGGAAATCATATCCCGCATGCTGCAACAGGGGCAGGATCACGCCCAGATTTAAAAGCACGGTTCCCCCTGCAGCCAGAAGCACAGCCTTTCCCCGTCCCTTTTCCCGCAATCGTCCTATATAACAGAGCCCAAAAATACATCCGAAAAAGAGTGCCAGCTCCGTAGACAAAACATGGGCCTGCATGATTCCGCTGTATCCCAAGACAGCCAGATACCATTTTCCATAATTTCCCAAAAATAATTCGTACATCCCCCAGAGAACAAGGGGCAGAAAAATCATGGCTATGGCCTCACCCACAGCTGCCCTTGTATACAGATCGATAAGCCTGTAGATGGCTAATGTGTAAAGGAGAGCTGCCATAAGTCCTTTTCTCCTGCATCGGAGAACTCCGGAAAATGAAAAATAGGCAATGACTGCGGTGGCACCGTTGATCATAATGAGCAGAACCTTGTAACAGCTGATTAGAGAAACGCCCAGACAGCCAAGCAGGGCCACCGGGTATAAAAATAGCTCCGGATAAAATATGGATGATCCATAGCCATAGCCGTGCAACAGGGTACTGTGAATTTTGACAGGAAATTGTCCGCTTTTCAGTCCCTCCTGGATGCCCAGAATCCGGTTGAACTGGTAATACAGATCATTTCCATCCAGCAAAAAGTCATAGCTCAGAGGCAAAGATGCCACTATAACCGCTGCAAGCAGCAAAATCCCGGCTGTACCGGCTTTCTCTTTCCTGGGAATTCTCCCCATTCTTCTAATCAGGAAAAATACAGATATGAGACATACCAGGCCAGCCAGCCAAAAAATGTCTGTGTACATCCGTCCAGCAGATGTGAGATAAAATCCATTGAGATTCAGACTGCCCTTTCCCCCATAGCCAATCTGAATGCAGAGATCTTCCATGGCTTCCTCCACAGTAAAGGAAATCTCCGTCACCTCCTGGTTTACCTCCAGTCCCACCCTTTTCAGCACTGCTCCCTGGGTATTGTCCGGATTCAGCTTTCTAGGCTGATAGATCTCCAGATAGTTCCCCTCCACCTCTGATAAAGAAACCACCTGAAGCCGATAGTCTCCTTTGGGAAGGGTTATGTTCTCTGACTTTGCCACGATTCCCTCATAGGTTCCTTCCTCACGGCATACCAGGGCTGTGGTCGTCTCCTCCACAAGCGTAGCCACTCCCTCTGCCTGAGGCAAAATCTCCAATTCCGGCGCATCAAACTGGCGCTGATAGTAGGACTCAAAGGGAATGCACAGTACAAACAGCAATCCCAATAGCGTAACCAGCAGATGCCTCCCATAGGTTTTTAAGAATTCCCGAAACAGCTGTCCCCCTCTTTTCATGTACCTTTTTTTCTCCTTTCCGCCATAAGGCGGATTTTACAGGCCGCCCAGCCGGATAGTTCCTCCAGCCCCACGGCCGCCATGGGCAGCATAGTCACAAAGTAGGGCAGGATATATCTTCCCTTTGCCTCCCAGAGCATATGAAAGAAAAAACCACCCAAAACCACAATAAGAGGCAAATATTCCTCTAAATTCCGCTTTTTCTTCATTCCTCTAAGCACCCAGTAACATGCACCTGTAAAAATCAGACTCTGGTATGTATTCATAAACCAGAGCAAAGCCTCATGTACAGGCCCTTTATATACCTGGGACACCGCATTACTCCGCTTTTCATCACTGGCATATGTCATAACCAAAGACTGATAGGTAGGATCATCCCACTGTGTCACAAACTTTTTTGCATAAAACCACAGTGCGTAGGAGGGCTCCTGCACAAATCTCTTTATGGAAGAGCGGATACTCTGATTGGCAATCTCCTTTGCCAATTCCCGGTCAAAATCTGCCTCCCCCCAGTATACATGCAGAATATAGTTATTGTACCACCCTGGAGCCACTTCCCCCTCCTGCATGCCCATGGCCACGTAGAGATTCATGGGCGCTCCTGCATTCAGCTGCACCCCTGACCGGTACTGGTAAAGCTGCCGAAGCCCCAGACGTCCCCCCAGAAAGACCAAAATCAGCAACAGAAAAAGCAGCAGCGGTTGGAGCCTTCTTCTCCCCAGTCCCAAAACCAAAAGGACGCAGAGCATGGCAATCAGAACAATCATACTGTTGTTTCGAATCAGGCAGGCCAGACTGACACTGACAGCACACCCGGCAAAATATCCCCATCGGCCCTGCCTTTGGTATTCTAAAAACAGCCAAATGCCAAGCAGAGAACAAGTGATGGAGAGGATCTCTCCGTACACAAAGGTCACATAAAACAGCAGGGGAAAGCAAAAGGCGGAAAGCAGAAGCTCATACACCCAGGCTTTCTTTCGATCTGTAAGCAGACGTGTGATCCGATATCCGCTGTATACGCACACCGTAGCTCCCAGGCAGTTTAACAGTTGAAAGGCGTAATAATTTCCGTTGCCAAAAAGCGCAAACACGCCCTCAAACACAGCTGTTAAGCCCAGTTGGTGAGGATGAATATACAGGTATCTCTCGTAGGAATCCATAGTCAACTGGGAGAAATCCCCATTTTGGAACCCTTGTGCTACTCCGCAGAGTATCCACTGATCTGCCATAGGAATGCAGTGGCTCACTGTGCTCCACACGACCCCAAAGCAAAGGACATAGACCAGAACTCCCCCCAGAAGAAACCGGATACGTTTTTCACATCCTTCTCTCTCCTCCCTTAACACCCACTGAGCCGTCTTATGCAGCAACAGCAGCAACAGCATGCAGGCTGCCACCACCAGCAAAAAGAAATCCCATTTTATATAGAGCGTCTCTTTCCCATCCATGACAAAACACACGGTAGTGAAAAAGCTGCCAGCAGTTAAGGGCCCCAACAAAAGCAGTCCCAAAATTGTCACCACCCGCTCCGCTATATTCTGAAGTTTCATTCCATCCTCCTCATATTGTACTGTAAATGATCCTTTTTCTTGGACATCCAGGATACCTTTATGTTACAATGGGCAAAATACCAACTGCAAGGAGGAATCCCTTATGTTCCGTTTATGGGCAAAAATATACAAAGATAATCATATGTTGCGGGATACCGTCATTGAAAACAGTGCAGACGACACCCGCACTCACAAAGTGTTTCAGGCTTTAGATGACATCTGCTATGCCTTCGACCTGGGCAAGCCCCTCTGGCTGGATATCACTATACGAGACTTCCAGAAGCACGCGAAAGCACGCTTTACCCAGGATAATTTTATTGAGACCATTGACTTTGACTATCTGGAAATCCAGATTATTCAGGAGGATTAATTCAAATCCACATAGCTGATAAAGAGATTTCCCTGCTCCTGGAAAAATTCCCTGCCATCATTCATTCCCATGCGGGAGATCTCTCCGGTCTCCGGATTCAGGAGAACGATATTCTGCACATCGTAGCCCACGATCACCACCGCACTGGCAGGCCCGGTAAGGGCCAGCACCGGCTTGCCCTGGCTTACATAATACAAAACCATACTCAATTCGCAGCCGGACAGATCCAGAATCCGTTCTTCTAGGTTATTGGCCAAAATGTCATAGGCATTTTGCCCCTGTTCCATGGCTGCACCCACATCGGGATAAATCCTCTCAAAATTCAGGATTGCTGTCAGGCTCACCAACAGGCTGTTTTCCCCTTCCTTTACATCCCTAGCCTCCATGGCACTCAGCTGAATACGGGTCTTGCGGTTGCCTCGGCGCCAGATAATCCTCTGATCCTGGTCTGCCACCACGCCCATGGCTGCGTCTGCTGCCACAATCGCTTCTCTTACAGTGCTGTAAGATCCTGCCACACCACCCTGTCCGTAAACATAATACCGCTCCATTGGCTCTTTTTCCTCCAGAACTACAGTTCGACTACCCTCAAATACCACCTGCTTTGGCGTCAGCTTGTTAGGCTCTGTCATATCCTGCCTGTTCTTAAAGGACAGATAGTATTCCCGCTTTTTCTCCCCTCTGCTCTTTGTCCGCAGCAGAATTCTTTCCTCTTGCTCCTCAGAGTTATTGGTAATAGGCTCCGGTCGTGCCGGCGTATAGCTGTCATCCGCCTCTTTGGTGACACACTCCAGAAAGATCCGGTTCTCCTCCATGGAAACGGAAACCACATATTTTCCCTGATCCCCGTACTCAAATTCCCGAATGGTCTGGCCAGTCTCATCCATGATGGATATGCCATACATGGGAAAAATTATATTTCCCACCAGATCCTGTCGAATGTCTGCTTGTCTGGCAGAGCCCCAGATAAAATCCGTTCCCATAAAGCCCAGACCCTGCACATACTCCCCCTCCCGGGCCTGTATCACTCGTTTTCCCCCCGTGCTCAAATTCAGCAGGTAAATCTCCTTGGCCTGAAACAGGGAATTGCCGTCCTGCCATGCCATAAAGGTCTGATCCTCTGACAATAGATAGCAATTTTCCGGCAACCCCTCCGCAATGGTACGGCATTCTCTAGTATCCAGATCAAGAAAGTAGATATTTCCGTCCCAATACAGATACATAGACTCTTCGTTTGTCACATAGGCTAGGTCTCCCAGCTCCTCCTTAAGCACCACATAGGGCTTGCGGCTTTCCAGAAATATCCGTTCTTCCACCGTGTTGGCCACTGCGTCGTACTGATACACGGCGATTCCCGTTTTCCCCTCATGGTTTCCCCGGTTCATATAGCCGTATACCATAAAATACATGCTGCCCGATTCATCTATATTCATAATCCGGATGTCATGCTCCAGGAATCCGGACCGTGGGTCCCAGCCCTCCCGAAAGCCAAACACATAGGACAGATTATTTCGGGCCACATCATAGCTCCACAGCTCCCCGTTCTGGACAAAAGCTACCACGTTCTCTTCCACATTCTTTTTATAGTGAACAGCATCATTGAGAATTCCCAGCTCCAGCTGATCATCTCCAAAAATGCTGGTGCTTTCATCAAAAATACGATTCACAGTCCTGTGGTAATCCAGCAAATACATGCGCAAATCTGTATACCGGACACGGAAGTATTCCTGCACCTGATAATATTCCGTCTCTTGCTCCTCGTTGGCATACTGGGTCACATAGTCCAGCCTGAGGCAGGTGACGGAAGGGTCAATCTCCGTAATATAGATCTCTGGCTCCGAATAGGGCTTCATCTCCAGTTGATCCCAGATAATCTGCCGATAGCGGGAATGGATTGTCACCTTATCCAGGGTATCATTATCCGCGGAGGAATCCGGCTCCAAATATTGGGTAATACTGACCGTATTTTCTTTGTCAAAGGTAGCCTCATGCCAAATCCGGGCAAATTCCAGGCATTCTTCCAACCGGGTTTCCCCAATATTGGCAATTCGGGTATAGTAGGATATCACCTTTTGATTTCCCGTTTGTACCCGAAGAATCAGCGCATGCTCCTGCCCCTCATCCAACAAATCCTTGATGGGTAGTTCCGCCTCCAGCTGCCCATCTTTAACGTTAAACTCCACTTCTGTATTTTCCACCAACCGGTTGTGATCCAGTGATCGCACCTCATAGAACAGATGTTTTACAGTATTACCATAAAGATCCGCTGATATAGAAAGCTTTCTGTCCTCTGGCAGCGGAATCACATCTCCCCTTATAAACTGCCCATCCATTTCCCCCAAATAGCCGTGCATGGTATTGTATTTCTGCCCATTTAAGACTACGGAAAACAGAGGCAGGGTCGCCTCTGACATGGAATCCATCAGCTCGTTATTTCCCGCCATCATATAATAACCCATCAGGCCTGCTCCCAAAAGGAATGCCAGTATGATGGAAATGATTTTCAAGATTAATTTTTTCAATCCTGCTGTGCCTCCTTTCTATCGCACTCAGGATGTCCGCATTTGGCATACACTGGCCGTCTCCGGATTTTGCATTAGGAGCCGCTCCAGGGTTCCTGATATATGCAGGAAGTCTGCACAAGCTTTGTAGCTTTCCCAATTTCCGGATCCCCCAGCTCCTCTTTTCACTGCCCGTATCAAAACATTCTTTGGCGTATGCTCCATATCAATAAATTCCAAAATCTGAGTCTCATAGCCCTGTTGGCTTAACAGCTCCGCCCGCAAACCGTCCGTGATTAGTGCAGACATACGCTCTTTTAAAAGTCCATATTTCAAAACCGGATGCAGAATTTCATTTTCCAGCTGGCCGTTGAGCTCATGCTGACAGCAGGGAACCGAAAGTATCACCTTCGCTCCCCAGGTTACTGCCTGATACAGGGCATAGTCTGTGGCCGTATCACAGGCATGAAGGGTTACCACCATATCCACCGGGCCCGAGGCCTTATAGTTCGCCACATCCCCCAGCCAAAAATGCAGCTTTTCATAGCCATATGTTTCACTGAGCCGATTGCAGCTTTCAATCACATCCTCCTTTAAATCCAGTCCGATGATCCGCACATCCATCTGGCGCACCTTATGCAAATACTCATACATGGCAAAGGTGAGATAGGATTTTCCGCACCCAAAGTCTAAAATAGTCACTTCCCGGTCTTTTGGCAGCTCCGCCCGGATATCCTCAATAAATTCCAGAAACCGGTTTATCTGCCGGAATTTATCATACTTGGCATGTACCACTCGTCCCTCTGGCGTCATGACACCCAGATCCACCAGAAAGGGAACTGGCTTCCCCTCTTCCAAAATATACCGTTTCCTTCTATTATGCTCCAGCCGCCCCTGTTTTACACAGCCTCGCTGCAGCTTTTTCTTTATGGTCACCTTTCCCTTTTTGCTCACCAGCACTGTAGCCGAGATGGTCTGGCTCTCCAGCTGCAGCTGCCGAAAGCTTTTCTCCATCCAATCCAAAATCTGTACAGTCAAATCCTCAGCCCTCCAGTTTTCATGAAACACTTTTGGTCCAATGATCTGTTCTGTCTGAAAGCGAAGCTCCCCCTTTAAAATCACCGGCCGAAGCTTAATCTTACTGCTGCTTTGACCACTGCGAGGATTGCTGATCACCACCTGCATCAGCTGTCTATTTAATTGTTCCTTTAACAGGCTCTCCAATTTTTCCATTTATAAATTGCCCTCCGCGAAATCTTCGGGATCATTTACCACGCCCTGGGGCGTATTCTGTTTCCAGTTTATTCTAACATTCTTTACAGGCAAAGTCTACCGTCAATCCAGGAAACGCCAAAAAGCCGGAAAGCTTCCACACTCTCCGGCCCTGCCTTCTTCCCTCCTCGGCCAGGCACATTCTTCCCCTTTTAATATAGCCAGTTGCACCGCCTATCTCTTCTGCGGCAACGTCTCTGATACATCTCATTAAGCAGCATAACGGTAATCAGATCGTGAAGCCATTCCCGATTGGAGTCTACGCTTTGCATCATCATATCCTCCTCCAGATTCCGCTTATCCACCTGATCATAGATCCGGCGACAAACCCGTCGGATCTGCAGCTGGTCCGGATACTCATCAAACATAAAGCTGCCATCATACTCCATCCGGTCGCATTCTTCCTCTACCAGTGGTTGAATTTGTCTAGCCAGGGCTGGATACAGTTCTTGCACCCGTTTTTGATCCTTCTCTTTTTCCTCCTCCCATGGACACATAGGGCAAAAAGGATAGACCGGATAAACTCCCGCAGCCGGAATGGACCCCCGCATATATTTTTCATAATAAGGATTCATAAAAATCTCCTTTTTGTTTACTATATGCGAGTGGCTCCGATTGGTGTCAGAACTTCCCCTCCCTTTGCCCATGCCTTTCTTTTCTTCTGTCACATTCTCTGTGGTTTCCGGTGGCGACTCTTACCTGCTTCTGCCAATCCCCTCTTGCCAATCTCTTTTCAGCTCAAAGCCTTCTCCAGCTCCTCCACCACAATGCGTAAGGCTTTCAGACGGGCGTATCGCTTATCCACGGACTCCAGCACATGCCAGGGGGCATAGGTGGTGCTGGTTTTTTGAATCATTTCATCCACTGCGGTCTCATACAAATCCCATTTTTCCCGGTTCCGCCAGTCCTCATCGGTGATTTTCCACTGCTTTTCCGGGGTATTTTGCCGCTCCTGGAATCGTAAAAGCTGAGTATCCTTATCGATCTGCACCCAGAATTTCAGGATTACCGCTCCCCAGTTAGCCAGCTCCTTCTCAAACTCATTGATCTCATGGTAGGCCCGCTGCCAATCATTCTGGCTGCAAAAGCCCTCCAATCGCTCCACCATAACCCGACCATACCAGCTCCTGTCAAACACTGCAATATGGCCGGTCTTTGGCAGACGAGTCCAAAATCGCCACAGATAATGCCGGGCCTTCTCATGGGGCTCCGGACTGGCAATGGGATATACCTCAAAGCCCCGAGGGTCCAGAGCCTCTGTCAGGCGCTTGATATTTCCTCCCTTTCCAGCTGCGTCCCAGCCCTCATACACAATCACCACCGGAACCCGCTTCCGGTACAGCCGATTATGAAGCTCTCCCAGACGTTCCTGCAAAGTCTTAAGCTCTTCCCTGTAGGTTTCCTCCTCCACGGTTTTATCCAGAGGAATCTCTGAGAGCTTAGACATTTTTGCCAGTGGGAATACATTGGGTAAAAGCGGGACAGCTAAAGCCTTATTTTGCAGAGCAATCTCAATGCCACTGTTGAGAATCTCCAATACTTGCAGCTGCGCCCACTTCCGATTCTGAGCATCAATCACATACCAGGGCGCGCTGGGCATATGGGTGTCCTCCAAATACCGGTCAAACACCTCTAAGCATTTATGATAATGCTTTTCCTGCCACTTATCATAGCTGCTTACCCTCCATTTCGTATCCTTCTCAGCCAAAAGTCCTTCGATACGTTTTTTCTGCTCCTGCCTGGAAATATGGAAAAAGAATTTCAGCACCAGATAACCATTGTCTGTAAGCTGCCTCTCAAAGCTTTTTATGCTTTCCAGCCGCTCCCCATAGCGCTTATCCTCCAATTCCCCCCGAAGCCGTTCCCGCGTCACCTCATCCATCCACCCGGAATCCAGAAACTGGAACTTTCCTGCCTCCGGTAGCCTAGAAAAATGGCGACATAAAAAGGGCTTTCTCAGCTCCTCCTCCGTGGGAATATCCATGGTGGCCACCTTGAAAAAACGGGGATCGATATTGCGGATCACCTTTCCAATGACGCTTCCCTTTCCGGCTGTTCCCCAGCCCTCCATGAGCACAAGCACTGGCAGTTTATGCTCCTTTAGCTGCATTTGGTACACGGACAGCTGTTCTCTGGCTGCGTCCAGTCTCCGCTTAAGCTCCTCTTCCCCGGGTCTCTCCGGCACCTGATATTGCTTTAGCATGCGAAAACTCCTTTCTTCCTTCATGACTTATAATGTTTGCTCTTTTCCTTCTATTATACGTGAACTTTTCTTTTGTGGATAGACTGTTCCAATAAATTCCCCCTGCTTCCCAAGGGAAAAACCATCTCAAAACAAATTACATTCTCCTCCCTCTTAGCTCCAAGGCTCCCCCCATGGAGCTCTGCAATCCGCTTTGCGATAGATAGCCCCAACCCGGAGCTTTCCCTGTCACTTCGGGAAACATCCCCTCGATAGCTTCTATCGAACAAACGTTCTATATCCAACATTTCTCCCTCCTCCAAATCGTTAGATATGGAGATCCTAAATTTCCTTTCCCCCTCCTGTATCTGGACTTGAGAAAAAATCTCCACACAGCCGCCCTTTTTTGTATATTTCCCTGTATTGTCAAAAAGATTTTGCATAGCCCGGGCTAGCGTCTCTGTGTCCCCCTCCATCCAGGCCTCCTCCACTGTCAGATTCTTTTCCACCTGAAGTCCCAATCCTTCATATAAGATAGAATACTCCTCCGCCATATGGCAAAAAAGGGCCGCTCCATCTATTCTTTCAAATTTCAGCCGGATATCCTGGCTCTCTAGCTTTGTTAACGTAAACAGCTCATTTATCAGATGATGAAGCCCCTGAAGCCTGCGCTCCACCACACCCATATATGCAAGCCTCTCCGGGCCTTCGGCTTGGCTCTGCTTTAAGAGCTCCACATACCCTATAATGGAAGTCAAAGGCCCCCGCAAATCATGAGAAACATTGGTAATCAGTTCCTTCTTTCTCTGCTCCAACTGCTTCTCGTACTCCTCCCTTTTAAAGAGCTCCTCTGACATATGATTGATGCTGATGCACAAATCCGCCAGCTCATCCTCCCCATACACGGGAATCTGGCCTCCAAAACCGCTGCTCTCCATTTTTTTCACTTCCCTGACCAGTAATCCAATATAAGCAATTTTCTTTTTCGTAATACAGGAAAAAATAAAAGCGAACGCAGCTATGAGAAATGCAAACAACAGATAACTCAGATGATACTGGATAAGCATCCCCGGATTGGTTTCAAAAAAATGCTTCATCCATTCCATGGTCAGAACGCGGCTGGCCGGCCACATAATCAAATACAACAATAAGATCACCCCTGCGGAAGAAACCAAAACCGCCTTTAAATAATAAGAAGTCAAGCTTCGCTTTTTACTGGCCCAAAACCATCGGACTGTGAGAAGAAAGACTCCCACAGCCAAAATACCAATAATAATTTCTATTATTGTTCCCGCTAGTGCAGAAGCCTCTGGAAAAAGGAAATTGCGGATAATCCGCCCCTCTGTTATCACAAAATTTCCGGCCAGAAACCCCACAATGCAACCACTAATGCCGCTTAAGATCCGCTTATTACTCATAGCCGGTACCCTCTGCCCCAGACCGTCTGAATATATGTGCCAGCTTCCCCACCAGCCTCCCGAAGCTTATTTCTGAGATTGGATATATGCATCATAACTGCACTCTCCGCAGAATAAAATGGTTCATGCCATACATGCTCGTAAATTTGTGTCATAGACAAAACCAAACCCTTATTTTCCATAAGATATCTCAGAATATCATATTCCTTTCCTGTGAGGCGAAGCTCTTTACCGTTAAACCATACCTGTCGCTGCCGAGTATCCAACAGCAAGTCCTGGTACTGGAGCATAGAATTCCCTGAATCCCTTCCCCCATACTGCTGATATCGACGAAGCTGTGCCTTTACCCGGGAAATCAGCTGCACAGGATGAAAAGGCTTGGTGATATAATCATCTCCACCAGCCATTAGCCCCTGCACAATGTCCATGTCCTCCACCTTGGCAGACATAAAAATAATAGGCATTTTGGCATTCTCCCGAATCTTCATACAGGCCTCAATGCCATCCATCCCCGGCATCATAATATCCAGTAAAATCAACGAAATTCTATATTCCCTTAAAATCTCCAGGGCCCTGGATGCATGGTCACACTTTATAAACCGAAATCCCTCATTTTCCAGATAAATTCCCAGCATATTGCGGATGTCCTCATCATCATCCACAATCAGGATATAATCCTCCACCTGTTTCCCTACCCTTCCTTTTCTTATCCACCTTCATGACTAGAACATAAGCTGGCGGAAGATTCCAAAATGCCAGTCCGCAGCCTATAAGCCTGAAATACTCCTGAAATAGCCCCTTTTTTAGTAGGCTGTACTGAAAAGTAATAAAAGTTCCTCCCTTTCCCAAAATCTTCTGGGTATTGGCAAATATCTCTGCTGTGATCTCTCCTGGAAGAGAGGTAAAGGGAAGACCAGATACAATATAATCTGCCTGCGAATAGCCAAGCTTTGTCAGATACGTCCTTCCATGCTCTGCCCCTCCCTGTATAATGGAAACGTTTTTATCTCCCCCGTAGATCTCCTCAAGCCTACGACAAAACTGCGGATTCTGCTCAATCAAAATCAGTGCTGTATCCTTTTTCTTTCGCTTTACCAGCTCCCTGGTAAACGCTCCCAACCCTGGACCATATTCTACAATGCAGGAAGCTCTTGAAAAATCTATGGGCTCCATCATTTTCCTCGCAAGGCACGAACTGCTGGGCGCCACTGCACCAATAGTCCTGGGATTTTTCAAAAACTGCATAATAAATGAAACCATTTTTCCTCATCTCCGTTTTTATTTGAGATTATAGAATCCACTTATCAAGCAGCCTCTAAAAAAATCCTAAAGCTTTCTTTAGATTTGTAAAGGAAGAGCCCCTATCCCGCCAAACGGCCGAATAAAGGCTCTCCCTCCTGTTTACAGCTCGGCCTTTGCCTGCTGTTTTTCTTTGTAATGATGCTTTTCCTCCAGCATCATATCCTTTACCTTCATCAGACGAATCTGGGTACTTCTCTCATTTTCGTCAAGCTTCATGGTAATATACTTGATATTGCGCTGAGCCTCAGGAATGATCACGTGCTCCAGAGCATTTACACGGCGGCGGGTCTTTTCGATCTCGCTGGCCATCAGCTGGCACGCCTTCTCCCGCTCTGCCAGGAGCAGCATATCCGGCAAAATATCTGCCAGAGATTTTACCGCATCATCCAAATCACTGGATGTAAAGGCAAAGCCATAGGAATAAATATCATTGCTGTCCGCTGTCCGGGTCTTGTACTCAAACACCGGAATGTCTACACTCATCACGTTTTTGGTGGAGGCTTCCAGATACACCTCCTGCTTGGGGGCCATCAAAGCCACCCGCAGAATCTCCTCCGACATCCCCGCCTTGGCAATAACAAAATTCTTGTTGGCAGATTTGATGCCGGCCTCCACTTTCTCACGAAGAGCCATGTTTTCACGGACCATCTCAAGGAACTGACGCATGAGCTCGTCACGCTTATCCTTCAGAAGCTTATGTCCCCGGGTTGCAGTGACCAATTTTTTCTTCTGTTTGGTCAGCTCCATTCGGGTTGGAGTTACCTGGGTAGATGCCAATCAAATCACCTCCCTAGAATTTTCCATAGTACTGATCCAAATATTTATCATCAATACGTTTCAGCTCGCTCCTGGGCAGGATAGACAAAAGCTTCCAGCCAATGTTTAAGGTCTCGTCAATATCCCGGTTTGCCAGATATCCCTGGGATACATACTCTTTCTCAAAAGCATCCGCAAACTTGGCATAAATCAGGTCAATGTCAGAAAGAGCCGCCTCACCTAAGATCACCATCAGCTCCTTCGCCTCTTTTCCACGGGAATAAGCAGCAAAAAGCTGGTTCATGGTATTGGAGTGATCCGCACGGGTCTTTCCATCGCCAATACCCTTATCCTTCAGACGGGACAGGGAAGGCAGTACGTCAATGGGCGGTGTCACACCCTTACTGTAAAGCTCACGGCTTAAGATTACCTGTCCCTCCGTAATGTAACCAGTCAAGTCAGGAATGGGATGGGTCTTATCTCCCTCGGGCATGGTCAGAATAGGAATCATGGTGATACTTCCCTCTTTGCCCTTCTGGCGGCCAGCGCGCTCATACATGGTGGCCAGGTCCGTATACAGATAGCCCGGATAGCCACGGCGTCCCGGAACCTCCTTACGAGCTGCGGATACCTCACGGAGAGCATCCGCATAGTTGGTAATATCTGTCAGGATAACCAGCACGTGCATCCCCTGCTCAAAAGCAAGATACTCCGCGGCAGTCAGCGCCATACGTGGTGTGGCAATACGCTCTACGGCCGGGTCGTTCGCCAGATTGATAAAGAGAACGGTACGGTCAATAGCGCCTGTCTCCTTAAAGCTATTGATAAAGAAGTTGGACTCCTCAAAGGTAATACCCATAGCAGCAAATACCACGGCGAAGGACTCATCCTTTCCCCGAACCTTTGCCTGTCTTGCAATCTGGGCCCCCAGCTGTGCATGGGGCAGACCAGAAGCGGAGAAGATAGGAAGCTTCTGTCCACGTACCAGGGTATTCAGACCATCGATGGCAGAGATACCTGTCTGGATAAACTCATTGGGGTAATCACGGGCAGCCGGATTCATAGGCAGACCGTTGATGTCCCGGCGCTCGTCGGGCAGAATCTCTGGTCCCTTGTCAATGGGGCGTCCCATACCGTCAAATACACGGCCCAGCATATCAGCAGATACACCCAGCTCCAGGGTTCTCCCCAGGAACCGCACCTTACTGTTGGACAGATTGATACCGGTAGCACTCTCGTACAGCTGTACCAGAGCGTTGGTTCCATCAATCTCCAGAACCTTGCACCGGCGGGTCTCGCCGCTGGCCAGCTCAATCTCACCGATCTCATCATAGGTTACATTTTCAACACCCTGAACCAGCATCAGCGGGCCGGCAACTTCTTGTATTGTTCTATATTCCTTTGGCATTTAGAAGTCCTCCTTCCCAAGCAAATTAGCAATCTCTGCTGCAAGCTCCTTGCTGATAGTATCATATTCTTTCTGAATGTCCTCATTCAGCGTATATTTATAACGACCAATCCGCTCCCGGACTTCCATCTTAATCAATCCGTTCACATCCACGCCCTTATCCAGCGCTTCCACACCATCTTCATAGAATTTCAGCACCAGCTTCATCATCAGATACTGCTTTTCCAGAGAAGTATAGGTATCCACCTCGTGGAAGGAGTTCTGATGCAGGAAGTCCTCTCGGATGGAGCGGGCGGCCTCCATCTTCAGACGATCCGGTGCGGAAAGTGCATCCATACCTACCATCTGCACGATCTCATTCAGCTCTGCCTCCTCCTGGAGAAGTGACATCAGCTTCTGACGCAGTTCCATCCAGTCCTTAGCCACATTCTCATTGAACCAATTTGCCATATCATCCACATAGAGGGAATAGCTGGTCAGCCAGTTAATGGCCGGGAAATGGCGTTTGTAAGCCAGGGCGGAATCCAGTCCCCAGTATACCTTTACGATACGAAGGGTTGCCTGAGATACAGGCTCGGAAATATCTCCACCTGGCGGGGATACAGCTCCGATTACGGAGAGAGCTCCGATTCTCTGGTCCTTTCCAAGGGATACCACACGTCCTGCACGCTCATAGAACTGTGCCAGACGGGAACCCAGGTATGCGGGATATCCCTCCTCACCAGGCATCTCCTCCAGACGTCCGGACATCTCACGAAGAGCCTCGGCCCAACGGGAAGTGGAGTCTGCCATCAATGCTACGGAGTAACCCATATCACGGAAATACTCCGCAATGGTAATACCTGTATAAATAGATGCCTCACGAGCCGCAACGGGCATGTCAGAGGTATTGGCAATCAGTACGGTACGCTCCATCAGAGAACGGCCGGTCTTCGGGTCCTTCAATTCCGGGAACTCGTTCAACACGTCCGTCATCTCATTTCCACGCTCGCCGCAGCCGATATAAACTACGATGTCTGCCTCCGCCCATTTTGCCAACTGATGCTGGATAACCGTCTTACCAGAACCAAAAGGTCCAGGTACGGCGGCCACGCCACCCTTGGCAATGGGGAAGAGTCCATCTACTACACGCTGGCCGGTGATAAGAGGCATCTCTGGAGGCAGCTTTTCCAGGTAGGGGCGGCCTTTACGTACAGGCCAGCGCTGCATCATGGTCAGCTCTTTATCCCCATTTTCCGTGGTGACAACGGCTACCACTTCTTCCACCGTAAATTCGCCGGCTTTGATTTCCTTCACCGTACCGGTAGTTCCCACAGGGACCATAATCTTCTGTACCACGGATTCTGTCTCCTGTACGGTTCCCAGCACATCTCCAGGCTCCACCTGATCCCCTGCCTTGGCTACAGGTACAAAATTCCATTTAATGTCCCGCTTTAGGGAAGGAACCTCCACACCACGCTTTAAGTTGTTACCTGACAGCTTCATAATGTCATCCAGCGGTCGCTGAATTCCATCATAGATGCTGCTGATAAGGCCCGGTCCCAGTTCTACGGACATGGGCACGTTCATAGATTCTACTGGTTCCCCAGGTCCAAGGCCGGCCGTCTCCTCATATACCTGAACAGACGCCTCGTCCCCATGCATCTCTATGATCTCGCCGATCAAGCGCTGATTGCTGACGCGAACCACGTCGAACATGTTCGCATCTCGCATTCCGCTTGCGATGACCAGCGGTCCTGCTACTTTCTTAATCGTTCCAATACTCATTTGGACGAATCACCCACTTTCCATTTTCTAATTGCTAAAGAGAATATCAGAGCCAACGGCCTGCTCCACAGACTTCTTAACGCCCTCCACGCCCTTTCCTGTGTTCCCGTACACGCCGGGGATCAGGATAATGGCCGGAAGTCTCTGCTCTTTGAATTTCTCTATCTCATGTTCCATCTGCGCTGCCAGATTTTCGGTAATATAGATTACCGCATATTCATTGCTGGCCAGCCGATGCAGCTCCTTTGTGGCCTCTGCCGGGTCTGTCACAGAAAATGTATCAAGACCCAGTGTGGCGAAGCCGTAAATGCTGTCATAATCTCCAACCACTGCCATCTTATACATACATTTCCCTTACCCTTTCCCGGATCGAATCATCCGACAGGCCATTGAGCTTCCCGGACAGGATAATTCTTACCGTTTTAATTTCATTTTCCCTGGCCAGAGCATATGCCACAACCGGCCCAACGGAAAAGGAATTATATTTCTGGGGACGTATGGTCTTGATGATCATATTATCACACCAGCGCTCAAAGGCAGACGGAGATTCCGCCAGGGCGTCTGCGCCCTCCGCATAGTCTGTACCGCCCAGGTATTCCCGGACCGCATCCATGCCACTCATGGCCGCATGAACCAGAGCATCCACGCTGAGAGAATCACACTCCGCCATTGCCCGTTTCATAAATTCTATGTTCTTTGCGGTTTTCATCGCACGCACAGCAATCTTGATATCTGCCACAGCCACCGTGGACTCCGCATACTTCCGGATGATGTCGCTCTTCGCCGCTTTTCCGGCCTCATGAATGGCATCCAGACAGGCTCTGTCAACAATGATATCGCAGAGCTGCCCGTCCCTGGTGTGGAGCAGTGTATCAAAGGCCTCCGCGGCCGCCTGAGACATCATAGCTGGCAGTCCGGAAAAATCCCGCTCCTTCACCCGCTCCAGCAGCTCCTCTGCGGAGGGGACGGTATCCTTATAATAGATATTGGCAGGACTCTCCCCCGTACAGGCTTCCTTGATAGCTGCTTTCAGGTTGTGAAACAGGTTGGGATAATCCAGCACCCGAAACACACTCATATCCGATACCAGCTCCCGAACAGTCTCCCAGGTCTTTTCCCTCTCTCTGGCCAATATCATCTCCGCATTGGCAGGCGTATCCGCATCCCCCCAGCCCTTTTCCGCCAGAAACTGCAAGCAGTTATCATAGGTCTTACAGGCTATCAGCTGGTCGATGGTCGCCCCGGAAAACAAGGCGTTTTCCTTGGCACGGATTCTGGCAACCGCATAGGTATATTGCAAATCAGACATGTTACTTCCTCCTTAACTGCGGTTTGCTTTATGAAAACACCTTTTGATGAATAATATCCTGCAGACGGTCCCTCTGGGTGTTAAACAGCGCCCGGAAGGTACAATTTTCCTCTACGCCGCCATATACCAAAATAAATCCGTTTTCGATTTGTCTGCTCTCTTTTGCCAGCTTTAAAAGGCCGCCCTTTTTCTTGGCGATGGCCTCGATCTCCTCCTGGAAATCCTTGGGCATCCCCTCCAGGTCTGCCTTTGAAAAGTAGATGTCTCCCTGGCCCGGCTGCACATACTTCTCCAACATCCTGCGAAGCATATCATAGTAAGCCTTTTCGTCCAGCTTCTTAAGGGACCCATAAGCCTTATCCAGCACCTCTGAGATAACCTCCTGCTTTGCCTGCAGGATGGCCGTCCTTCTCTGCAAATCTGCAGAGGACTTTATCCGCTCCAGATAGGTGGATACATCCGCCTGGGACTTGCGGGAGATTTCCTCCTTGTGCTTCTTGGCATCTGCCGCCGCAGCCTCTGCGATCTTTGCCGCCTCCGCCTGCGCCTGGCTTATCATGCCGTTGGCTGATTCCGTGGCCTCATCTACAATCTGGCTAATCATTTTTTCCAATCCAGTCATAAATCAGCTCTCCTTATTGTTTTTGCGGGTTTCTATCCTTATTGCTTTTTGCTATTAAACCTGAATAGCGGTAACAGAAAGGATGGAAATCAGCAGAGCAAGGATAGCATAGGTCTCAACCATGGCCGGGAACAACATAGCTTTACCAAACTGATCCGGCTTCTTGGCTACGATACCGATGGAAGCTGCGGAAGTTTTTCCCTGATAAATAGCGGAAATCAAACCTGCAATACCAATAGGAAGGCAGGCAGCCAGAATCAGAAGACCAGTCTGCACATCAATAGCAGCAGCGCCGCCGCCCAGAAGGCCAACCTTGGACAGGGTGATAAATCCAACCAGCAGGCCGTAAATACCCTGTGTACCAGGCAGCAGCTGCATGATCAATACCTTTGCAAATTTGCTGGGATCCTCTGTTACAACGCCTGCGGCCGCCTGGCCTGCAATACCAACACCGATGGCAGAGCCTGATCCTGCCAAAAGAACTGCCAATGCTGCTCCCAATAATGCATAAACGATTCCTAAATTCTCTAAAATCATAACTTCATTTCCTCCTTAATATCTACATATTTTGTATTTGTAGTGAAGGGGTCGAACGGCCGTCCGCCACCCTCATAAAACTTACCGAAAAACTCCACAAACTGCAAACGGTTGGTGTGTACATACGCACCCAGCAGGTTGATGGCCAAATTCAGCGTATGTCCTGCAAGGAATATGATAATAAACAAAATCGTGCCTACCACGCCGGTGCCAACCATACTTCCCATCTGGTTGATAACAGAAGCAATAACGCCGGTTGCAAGGCCCAGAGCCAGCAAACGAGAATAGGAAAGCACGTCGCTGAGCCAGCCGGTGGTGTTATAAATATCATAGGCACCCAGGGCAATCCGAAGTCCCCAGTTTTTGTTGTCTCTGGCTGACATTAGAAGAATGCCTACCAGGCCCACAATGGCCATGTACTTGCCCGGTACCGCCAGGGAGGGTGAAAATTCGATTCCCGAAATCCCTTTGAAGATATCGCTGGGCAGTAAAAGAAGAATCAATCCAATCAGGAACACAAACCAGAGTCCCACATCCCAGACCGCATCCATAACCTTGCCATCCTTGATGAGCATATATCCTTTTAAAGCCAATCCCACAAACAGATGGATAAGACCAAAAAGCATGGAATAGATCAGCATCCGCATGGGGTCGTTTAAAGGTACAAACCAAAGGGCCGGTATGACGCTTGTTCCCTCAGGCGCACCGAAGTAATTCCTTGCAACCACATCCACCACATCACCGAAGTAGCCGCCAAAGAGGATTCCCCAGATCAGAGTGGAGATTCCGCAGTACATAAACATGCGGAGCGATTTGCGCATTCCTTCCTCCATATGGGGAAACTTCTTTAATACGACAAAGCAGGCTATTGTGATAATCAAGCCATAGGCCGCATCCGACAACATCAGTCCAAAGAAAAAGAAATAGAAAAAGGACATGATAGTGGTTGGGTCAATCTCCCCTAACTTGGGAAGTCCGAAGGAATTTACCACACCCTCAAAGGAGCCGGAGAAGGTGCTGTTGGTAAGCAATACCGGGGGTTCCTCCCCTTCTTCCATATCCACAACCTCCACGGCCAGGGCAAAGCTCTTATCCAACTCTTCCTTTAGCCCTCCTGCCACCTTCTTGGGCACATATCCAGTGAGCACAAAGGTCTTTTTCGATTGGAGAAGGCCTCCCAGCACTTCGTATTTGGCTGCACGGGTACGGTAGTAATCGGATACTAACTCCAGATCCCGACGCTCCACCGCGTGATCCGCAATCTCTTTCTCCAGATTCTCATTTTCCTTCTTTAACGCTGCAATCTTTTGTTCCAGCCGCTCCTGGCGCTCTCTGGGAACCATACCGCCAGTCTGAGCCGGTCTGGCAAATCCAATGCTGCGCAGAGCCTCCTCCATAGCCGCCGCGTCCTGTCTCCCGCAGAGCACACAGATATATGTCTGATCCCGGTCCGCAGAAATCACATGGACATCCAAAGCCTCAAGCTTTGGCGCCGCCTGAGTCAGACTTTCAAATACCTGCTCCTGCATCATGGGAGCCGGTAGCGTACCTATAAAGGCCGCTGTTTTTTTCGTTCCTGCAAAATTCATGGGAACATCCAGAAGCTTCCAAGGTTCCAGCGCCTCCTTCTGATTTTCCCTTTTGAGAATATTTGCCTTATTCTCGGCAATACGCTTGGACAGGTTTACTACCTGATGGGCAGTGCTCATGATGGCATCCTGTCTCTTTACCACGCTGCTGTAGCCCTCATAATCCACCGGGGTTTTCCCCTCCAGGCTAGACAACATGGATTTCTTTTCCGGAACGTAAATTTGCAGTATTTCCAAGGCATTATCCGCAGCGTTGGCGTTTTTTTCAAAAACAACCTTTTGACTTGCTGTATCTACCCGCCGGAAGCTTTCATCCTCCTCAGGCATGCGCTCCACTTCCACGGCGCCTGTCTGCTGAAGCAATTCCAGGATTTTCTTTCTGTCCTTCCGAAGCGCACAGATATTGATCCGCTGCATCTGCAATACTGCCATATACATCCCTCCTTTCTAAGCTTCCTCTTTCTCTCCCGCAGGCTACCCCTGCAGGCGCCCCTTAGGGACCTTTTCTCAGACCAGTTCAGAGATAATGGCTTTGATTGCTGCCCCCTCCTTCTGCTCTGCAAGAGCCTTGAGAGCTGCTATTTCCTTTTCGGCCGCCTTGAGAGACGCATCCATCGTCTCCTGACCCTTGGCCTTGGCCTGCTCCATAGCTACATCTGCCTGGGCCTGTGCTTCCTTTTTGGCTGCTTCTCGGGCTGTCTCTGCCTCCTCCTTTGCTTTCGCAAGGATTGCGTCACACTGGCCTTTAGCGTCCTGAAGCTTCTGCTCTGCCTGCTCTTCCGCCTCCTTTACCGCGCGGAGTGTTTCCTGTACCACCTTATCACCACCTACTTTTTAATATTCGCACTTCCGGAACATCCCCATGGCCACAGACTCCCCCAACAGGACAATTTCCTTTGGACCCCAGTCTGTAAAACTTTAGGGTCTCCGTATAATACAGAATGTCGGAAATAGTGCGTTTTCACCTCAGATGCTCGGTGTATCCTCTCAACCCTTTCAAAAATGCTCGCACAATAAATTTTACTATTTTACGCGCTGTAAGTCAATTTTATTCTCCACATTTCATATTTTTTTAACAAACCCATCCAGAAAAAAGCCTCCCAAAAAATTCTTCCTCTTTAGCAAAACCCATCCAGAATATATGTTTGTATTTCGTGGAACTCTCTCTAAAAAAGTAGATATGTTGCGCGCCGGGTTTTTCTCTAAAAATACGGTATGTAATACCCCTCACACCTATCCCTAAGTATAGCAAGTTCTTTCTGTAACTTCAAGAATTTTTTCGCAGAGAATGGGCCATACATGTAAGCCCTTTCCTACACTTTGTATTAATTTAGGCATTTCAGCCGAAAAAATCTATTTTTCCCATCTTTCTGATGCCTTTTTATTCTCTACAGCCGACGATATTTTTTTGCTGCCTGGAAATATGCCTCCACATTTTCCATAGGTACATCCGGTCCGATGCCATTGGAAGGGGAAATAATGTATCTCCCGTGAGCTCCTAAAATGTTTCGTACCTGACGGACATTCTCCTGGATCTCCTGCGGGGAGAGAAAGGGCAAAACCTTCTGGTTGCAGATTCCTCCAAAAAAGCTCAGTCTGTCCCCATAGTCCCTGGCCAGCTGCTGTAAATCCATCACATTAGGCTGAACCGGATTTAAAACGGATACACCGATTTCTATGAGATCCTCAATAATCTGCGTAATATTTCCACAGCTGTGATGGATAATGGGGAGCCCTGCGTTTCTATAGACAGCATGAATCTTAGCCAGCCTTGGCTTTATAAACCTTCGCCACATATCTGGTGACATAATCATTCCCGTCTGGCTGCCATAGTCATCCACAGTCCGTCCGCAGTTTACCCCGATGGAAATATAACGCTTGGCCAGCTCCACGTGGAAATCCGTGATCCTGTCCAAAAGCTGGGTCAATAGTTCCTCCTCCTCATAAAAATCCATCAATACATTCTCAAATCCCCGCAGAATATAAGCCCGTTCAAAAAGGCAACAAAAGTGATAAGAAGTGACAATATATCTTTTTCCATATTCCTTTACCAGGCCTTCAGCATAATCTAAATAGCCAGGAGCATAGGGGTCCGGAAATTCATATTTTTCATAATCCTCCCAGTTCTCAATGGGATGATTGCAGTAAAAGAGATCCTGAGAGGTATCCCATTTGCAGCCCCATTCGTCATAGACGTAAGCTTCCCCGTGAAAATCCTTTGTTTTCATTTTCAGCACGGCTCCATTCATATATGCATACAACACATGATTCTCAAAAAAGGGAAGTAGCTCCAGATCACTGACCCTGGAAATCCCCTTGCCATTCAAAAAGTGTTTGAGTCCTCTTCCCGAAAAATCACACTGCACCGGCAGCATATCAATGTCCTGTCCAAATGCGCATCTTGTAAAGCGCTCCCGCTCACTTAATCCCATACAAATCCTCCTTAGCATAGTTTTCCCTTAACTGATCATCTGCATTTCGAATATGTTTCTCCATCGCCTCCTTTGCTCCCCTTTCATCGCCTAATTCTATGGCATGAATCACTCCTTCATGAAACTCCACAGCCCGATCTCCCATCTCCCAGGTAAATATCTCCCTGTTATATCTCAACAGAGTCTCAGCCAAAGCTTCCAACATATTTGATAAAAATACGTTTTGCGCTCCCTTTGCAATCAACCGATGAACCTGAAAATCACATGCTACAATTTTTTGTCGATCCCCACAGGCAATCAACTGCCTAAGCTCTTGATTTGCCTTTCTCATGGCCTCAATCTGCTCTTTTCCTGCCCTTCTCGCTGCCAGTCCCGCTGTCTGCTCCTCCAAGGCCAGCCGGGCTTCATTCAGCTCCATCCATTCAAAGCTCTCAATAATATAGCCAATATGAAACATCCTGGCAGCGCGTACAGGAACATGGGTGAGATACGTACCGCTCCCCACCCTCTTTTCCACCACCTCCATGGATTGCAGAACCCGCAATGCCTCTCTTACAGAAGCTCTGCTCACCCCAAACATTTCCGCAAAGTCTCTTTCTGTGGGCATCAATTCTCCTGGCTGGTATACCTGATCTTCTATCAGCTGCAAGATCCGCTTTCCCACTTCCTCTGACACGGAAACATGTTTGATTTTTGTAACCTCTGGGTTTTTTCCTTCTGTTTTATTTTCTATTTTATTTTCCATATTTGCAATTTTCCACCTTCTCCCCTTGCTATTTTCTTTTTTGGGTTTTATAGATGTCAGGTTGTCAGGCCAATCAGACACTGCTACTTTAACACGCCTTAAATATTCTGTCAATAATCAATTTTATTCTATAAATGAATTGACAATTCATCTTCCCTATGATAACATCAGAATGTCAGACAACCTGATAAACAGATCTATTCTAAAAACCCATCCAGGAAAGGAGAAGTCATGAACTCAAAAGAGCGTTTATTCAAAATGCTGGCGCATGAACCGGTAGATCGATTGCCTGTGATTCCCTATATAGGAAACTGGGGAGCAAAACTGGCCGGATATTCCTTGGGAGAATACCACACAGATGGAAAAAAAATGGCCGATGCACATATCAGAGCTTATGAGATGCATGGCTTGGATGCAGTGATTCCCCAAAGTGATAATTACTATATTGCCCAGGGCCTTGGGGTTGAGGTGGAAATTCAGGAGGATGCAACGCCTGTCGTAAAAAAGGTCCCTCTCTCTACCCTGGATCAGGTGGGAAAGATAAAAGTCCCCAATCCTTATACAGATGGGCGTATGCCGGTGTATCTGGAGGCAATTCAAATTTTGCATGATAAGCTGGGAAAAGAGGTGGTTATCCGCACCCCGGGAACAGGTGCGTTCACCCTGGCAGGCCATATGATGGGCATTGATAATTTTATTATGCATCTTGCCACCGCAGAAATAGAGGAGGATGAGGATGCCCAAAAAAGACTTTTGGAGTTAATAGAGCTTTGTACCCAAAGCTTGCTTGCCTTTGTAAAGGCAGCTCTGGCATGCGGGGCTACCATTGTGCAGAGTGGGGATTCCCTGTCCTCGATTAATATGATTTCGCCTGCCATCTACAAAAAATATGCGTTTCCCTCTCAGGCTAAATTTTTCAGTGCTATGAAGGAGCTACAAAAAGAGAAGCAATTCGCCACACTTCTTCATGTTTGCGGGAAAAATGATTTTGTGGCTAAGGATATGATGGCAACTGGCTGTGATTGCCTGGAAGTGGATCACGCCTGCGATTTAAAGTATTACAAGGAGCTGTCAAAAGAATCCAATACCTGTATCATAGGCAATCTCAATCCCGCCGGGAAACTGCTTTCGGGCACGCCAGACCAGGTATATGAAGAGTCCATGAAGGTCCTTCAAACGGCTGGTTTGGATAACTTTTTTATTTTAGGTTCAGGCTGTGAGCTGGCTTTAGCCACTCCCCTGGAGAATGTGAAATCAATGCTTCGAGCATCCAAAGATTTCGCAGGGAGATAAAAGTTCTGTGAAATAAGTAAATTTAGGAGGAAACCTGGTTTTCATGAAGGAAGTAGAAAAAATTAAACGGATCTCGGTCTCGGAAGAAATCATCGATCGGATCTTAAAAATGGTGGAAAACAAAGATTTAAAGCCGGGAGAAGCTCTTCCCACGGAAAAGGAGCTTATGGAGATGTTTGGAGTCGGCCGTTCTTCTGTCCGGGAGGCCCTGCGGGCGCTCCAGTCCACAGGCGTGATTGAAAGACGGCAGGGAATGGGCACTTATCTCTCTTCCTCAGCTGGAAAAGCCATCAATGTTTTTAATATTCAGAACGCTCTCGCCCGCTATACCCTGGTAGAAATGAGTGAGGCCCGGAGAATTCTGGAGGCTCAGATTGCCGCCCTCTCCGCCCAGAATGCCACCAGGGAGAACATTGCCTTTATGCGCCAGGAAAATGCCCGGCTGGAAAGTCTCATTGCCGGCGGGACGCCGGAAGAAATCACCCTCTGTGATCTGAGCGTCCACGTGGCCATCGCAGACGGGGCCCACAACGAATTTCTCCGGGAGATGCTGGAGATGCTGTCAGAGATTTGCCTGGAGGCCAACCGGGCCGTTTTAAGTAAGGACAAGGTTGCATCTGCGATTGTATTCCATCGGACCATTATTGACTTTATTGAGAAAGGGGACGCCAAAAATGCCCGCCGTACCATGACGGCACATTTGACGGATGTTCATAACCGAATCGTGGAGAATTACAGCCAGGACTGATTCTTCCTACTGTATTTGTCAGGAAGCAGGGGGTGATAGCAGAAAAGTTTGTGAAATTCTTAACTATGTACCAGATAAACTACAATGGGGGTAGAAAAATGAACAAAAGAAAACTTGTCACTATTTGTCTGGCGTCTGCCATGCTCCTTGCACAGGTCACCGGATGCGGGCAGAAAAATGCAACGGAGGAGACACCTGTCCAGGCTCAAGAAGCTTCCTCCGGGGAAGCTTCTGCCACAGAGGCAAAGGGAAACGCAACAGCCCCAACCCGGGAAAACCCTCTGGTTCTCCGCATTGGCACCAACCACGGGTCCGCCACGGCTGTGGTAAAAGGCCTCCATTATGCGGCAGAGCTTCTGGAGGAGCGAAGCGGCGGGGGACTAAAGCTGGACATTTATTCCGATGGCACACTGGGGGATGAGACCTCTCTTCGCGACCAGGTTTCTCAGGGCAGCCTGGACATGGCCGCATTGGGAGCCGGTGTCTTTGGCGCTTATGTGAATGCCTCCAACTTCCCTGTATCCAATTACGTGTGGGAGAGCCGGGAGGAAATGATGGAAGTGTTGAACGGAGATTTGGGACGACAGTACATCAATGACCCGGTGGAGCAGGTTTCCAATATCCATGTGCTTTACGGCTGGCCCCAGGCGGCCCGTCAGCTTATGACAAAAGAGCCTGTGGCAAGCTTAGCAGATATTTCAGGCATGAAAATTCGCGTTCCGGCCGGAAATTCTCTGTATGTGGACACCTGGAATCATTATGGGGCTCTGGCCACCTCCATGTCCATGAACGAATGCTACACGGCACTGGAAACAGGCGTTATCGACGGACTGGAAATGCCTATTGATAGTCTCTATTCCAATGGCTATTACGAGGTCTGCAAATATCTTACAATGTCTGATCACATGATGTATTTGCAGTATCTTATGATCAACAAGGATGTATTTCATCAGCTCTCTGCCCAGGAGCAGGAGATTCTCCTGAACGTTATCATCGATGCGGAGAAGCTGCACACAGAAACTCTGGATGCGTCCATTACAGAAATGGTTGACGATATGGTGAACAATCACGGGGTTACTGTGGTTGAGCTTACAGATATGCAGGCTTGGATGGATGCAACGGATGAAATCAACCAGCAGTGGATGGATAACTGGGGGCAGGAAGTCTACGATGCTTTTGTTCCGTAGAGTCTGTGCACAGCCCTACGGAAACCTAAGGGGGAGAAATCATATGAATTTTCTACGCAAATTAGACAATTTGCTCTTAAACGCCCTTAAAATAATTGCTTCTGCTTTTTTTGGGGCCATGGTCATCCTGGTTGTTCTGGAGGTTCTCTTTCGGTACTTCCTCAAGATCCCCTCTGCCTGGGCTGAGGAGTTGTCACGCCTCTGTCTGGTTTGGTGTGTAGTTCTGGCCTCCGCAGTAGGTATACGCCTTCATGAGCATCCCTACATAGAACTCCTGACCAAGCATTTCCCCAAAAAGATGCAGGAATTGCTGCAACTATTGATTTATGTGGTGATTTCCGTATTTGGAGCGGTTTTGTTTCTATATGGAATCAAGCACACCTATGCAACCCGTATGGATTTTATGACCAGCCTGGGCTATCATAAGAACTTTTTCTATTTGCCTTCTGTAGCCGCTGGCGGTCTGTATTTTCTCTACTCGCTGATTGAAATTTTTCAAATTGCAACCAGATTATTTCGAAAGGAGGGAGCCACATGATCCTTTTGATCCTTCTCTTCCTTTTTATAGCGGTGGGATTTCCCATTTCTTTTTCCCTGGGACTGGCCGCTTTGCATTTCTTTCTGACAAACCATATTACTCTGGTTACATATGCCCAGCGGTTTTCCGTTGGCCTGGACAATTTTTCCCTGCTGGCAGCTCCGTTTTTTATTTTATGTGGCGAAATCATGAATAAGAGCGGCATTACAGATAAAATTTTCCGGTTTGCAAACAGCCTGGTGGGATTTCTTCCCGGAGGACTGGGGCATGTAAATGTCCTGGCCAGCACCTTGTTTGCCGGCATGTCTGGCACAGCTATTGCAGACGCAGCCGGCCTTGGTCCCATTGAAATTAAGGCTATGAAGGATCACGGCTATGACGTGGAATTTTCCACGGCTGTCACAGCCGCCTCCTCCGTGATCGGACCTATTATTCCACCCAGTACTGTTATGGTACTCTATGGCGTCACAGCCAATGTCTCCATCAGTGCGTTGTTTATGGGCGGGGTTATCCCGGGACTTCTTCTTGCCATAGCTCTTATGTCCATGGTGGCCTGGTTTGCCATGAAGCGCCACTATCCCCGGGACTCCCGTTTCCGCATCCGGGAAGTGGGAAAAAGTTTTCTGGATGCCATCTGGGCCATGCTAACGCCTGTCATTATCATTGGAGGGATTCTAAGCGGGATCTGTACTGCAACGGAAGCCGGAGCCATTGCCGCTGTATACAGCCTGTTTGTGGGAATCTGTATTTATAAAACCATTCGGGTAAAAGACATTCCCGGGATTCTCTGGAAAGCTACTCTGACCACCGGTACCATCCTGGTGATCGTGACCACCGCAACCCTGTTTGGATGGTGTCTGACCTATGCCAAAATCCCTCAGACTGCGGCGGCCGCCTTAGCTGGTTTCACCCAGAGCAAATTTCTAATGATGCTGCTCCTGACGGTTGTATACCTGTTTCTAGGAATGATTATGGAAACCTCTGCAATCATTCTCACAACCGTTCCGATCCTGCTGCCAGTAATAACCGCACTTGGTATCAATCCCGTATATTTCGGAGTTATCATTGCTCTCCTCATGTCCATCGGTACTATCACGCCGCCGGTGGGAACTGTTTTATTTATTCTATCCAAGAGCTCCGGCATCGGTATTGAGAGACAGACACGGGAGTTGCTTCCCTGGTATGGAGTTTTGGGAACTGTGGTTTTGCTATGTCTTGCCATGCCTTCCCTGGTCACATTTTTGCCATCGCTTTTAGGCATGGGATAGAAATCCTCTCAAAATAACTTAAGGAGATTAGACAAATGGCTTATGTAAACATCAACGCCCAGGAGGCCCGCCGCTTTTGTGAGGCTCTGTTTCAGAGCTACGGATTTTCAGCTCAGGAAAGCGAAACCATTACAGATGTACTTCTCCTGGCCGATCTCTATGGCATCGAGTCTCACGGTGTACAGCGCCTGATCCGGTATGCCAAGGCTATCCAGGAAGGCTCTATCAAGACCGATGCCACCATACGGACGGTTTATGAGACTCCCTGCTCTGCTGTGTGGGACGCTCCCTGCACCATGGGACAAATCGCAGCCAAGAAGGGAATGGAAACCGCTATTGCAAAGGCCAAAAGCTGTGGCTTTGGCACGGTAGCTGTCCGGGGCTCCAACCATCTGGGCATTGCCGGATATTACACAAAAATGGCAGCTGAGCAGGATATGTTGGGTATCTGCATGACTAACACCGAGGCTATCGCCATTCCCACAGGCGGCCGAAAGGCCATGCTGGGCACCAGCCCCATTGCTGTCTGCATGCCGGCGGACCCCGTTCCTTTCTGGTACGACGCGGCTACCACTGTGATTACCCGTGGCAAGCTGGAAGTTTATCAGAAAGCCGGAAAGCCCCTTCCTTCCGGTTGGACTGCTGATGAAAAAGGCTTAGACTGTACGGACGCTGGCCATATCATTGAGAATATCTGCAACAAGGCCGGTGGCGGTATCTTCCCTCTGGGAGGCTCCTGCGAGCTGACCGGCTCCCACAAAGGCTATGGCCTGGGCATTGTGGTGGAGCTTTTTACCTCCATCTTTTCCGGAGGAACCACCTCCCCCCACATCCAGCACAGCGGAAATGCAGACACTTCCTTCAGCTTCTTTGCCCTGGACTATGGTATGTTTGGCGACAAGGCCCAAATGAAGGCTCGCATGTCCACCCTGCTCCAGGAGCTGCGTGACAGCCCCAAAGCCGAAAATTGCACCCGTATTTATACCCACGGGGAAAAAGAGCTGGAAAATCAACAGTATTTCCTAAAACACGGAATCCCAGTAAACCAAAAAACCCTCCAGGAAATGCGGGAAATCGGCCGCAGCCTGGGGCTGAATTTAGATGAATACATTAAGGAGATTAGACTATGACAGGTAAACAAAGATTACAATGTGCACTGCGTCACCAGGAGCCGGACATGGTTCCCATTTTTGAATGTGTATACAGCCGGCCCCTGTTTCAGGAGGTACTGGGCTATGTTCCGGAAACCTTTGACCCGGTCAGTGTATACACTTGTAGCCAGAAAATAGGTTATGACTTTGTCTTTATTCCCATTCCCGGGGTCAGTGGCTTCCGGCCAGAGGGAGAAACCCGGGAAATCTATGTGGATGAGTGGTCCATTACCCGCAAACAGGTTCCCACAACCTGGCCTATTGATGCGGGCATCAAGACGCCTCTGGAGGATGGAGAGGACTGGAAGAATTTTACAATGCCTGATCCCAGAGAACCCTTCCGCTATACAGGCTTGCGAGATGTATTAAAGCTGGCGCAGGAGAGCGGCATGGGGGTTATAGGAAATGTAAGAGGCCCCTATTCCGCGGCTTGGCAGTTGTTTGGCATGGAAAATTTTGACTGCATGCTCTTTGAGGAACCGGAGACCATCCATGCCTGCCTGACAGCCATGACTGATTTCGCCCTGACCTCCGCGGAAATCATGATCCAGATGGGTGTGGACGCTATGTTGTATTCCGATGATTATGGCTCTGGGACCCAGCCCCTAATGTCTCCCAAACATTTTCAGGAATTCCTGGTTCCCCAGCTGACCCGAATCTGTGCAAAGACCAAACAGCTGGGAAGCATTCCTCTACTTCATTGCGATGGAGCCATCAATCCGCTGCTGCCGGATATTATGAGCACAGGAATTGAAGGCCTGCATCCTCTGGAGCGGGCGGCTGGCATGGATCTGGCTGCCGTAAAGAAGGCTTACGGTGACAAGGTCTGTCTCTTTGGCAATATTGACAATAAGGAACTATTATTAAAGGGAACCAAGGCAGACATCGAATCCCAGGTACGGGAATGTATCGAGACAGCGGCTCCCGGCGGTGGCTTCTGCCTAGGATCAGACCACAGTGTACACGACGATCTGCCCAATGAAAATGTATTTGCCCTCTATGAGGCAGGAAGAAAATATGGGTCCTATCCCATTGGGAAAGGTAAATAGAAAATCATAGACAATAAAAGATGTGACAGCAAAGATGGATAGTTGATGAAATCTTTTCTATCGCCAGCCAGATTATGGCTGGCGATATTTTATGATGATTCCTGCTAATGATTGGGAAGCCTCCTTTTGCAAAGCTCCGTCAAAGCTCCTCTCTCACCCTCTCATACACTTCCCTATAAGAACGTCCACTTTCCCGAGCCAGTCTGCACACATCCTCATACTCCGGGTATTGGTAAATTTCCCCATCTCTTTCACAGACCTTTACCTGCACAATTCCCAGACTGGTCCTACATTCCTTTTGTTCCCGCTTTAAGACCGTGCGCTCCATACGCCTTCTGCGAATGCCGATTGTGGTGGTCTCCCGGAAGAGAATCCCCTCCAGGGTCCGGATATCTGCCTCCTGACACAGCACACAAATCTTATAAGCCGGACGGCATTTCTTCATATATATAGGAGTAAAATACACATCCCGGGCTCCTGCCTCCAACAGACACTCCATGGCATATCCCAGAGCCTCCCCAGGACAATCGTCCACATTGCTCTCCAGCTCCCAGATTTCTTCTTGCTCCGGAACCTCAATCAGCATGGCACGCAAAATATTAGCTCTTTCAAAATCCTTTTTCCCTGCACCTATGCCGATTTTTTGAATGGTAAAGGTCCGGGGTACCTCCCCCTCCCCCAGAGCAGCCGCAATCGCTGCCCCCGTAGGGGTCACCATCTCTCCCTGCTGCCCAGTCAGCACCAGAGGCAATCCATATTCCGTCGCAATCTGTGCTACCGCCGGCACCGGCACCGGAAGCTTTCCGTGTTGACACCACACATGACCTGATCCTTCATATATATTGGATATATACACCCGTTCAATTCCCAAATCCTCCAGGCAGACAGCCACACCTACAATATCCACAATGGAATCCACTGCACCCACTTCATGAAAGTGCACTTCATCCATGGGCTTTCCGTGGACCTTGCCCTCGGCCCGGGCCACCACCTCAAAAATCCCCAGTGCCCTTTTTCGAACCCCTGGCTTTAAATTCGCCTGCTCCAAAAGCTCCCGGATATCCCGGAAAGTACGATGTACATGCGTATGTGTATGTTCCTGTGTATTCCCATGGGTGTGCCCGTGAAAACTCTCGTGAGTGTGTTCATGACAATTCTCATGGCTGTGCTCATGGCATCCCTCATGGCTATGTACGTGGCAATTCTTATGAGTATGGGGCCTTTCCTCCCCTGTCAACACCACATCAAAATCGCAGGCTGCCACGCCACATTTCTCTACCCGCCCTATGTGCAACCCATAGCCTTCTACCCCCAGGGACGCCAGGGTTTCCCGCAGTATCTGCTCTGAAGCGCCCAGATCCAGCAAGGCTGCCACCGTCATGTCTCCACTGATTCCCGAATAGCACTCTAAATACAACGTTTTCTCACTCATGTCTTAACCCCTCATTCATGCTTCCCACGCGGTAGCCCTGAAGATCCACCGTGACATAGGTAAACCCGATTTTTTTCAACGCCTCTGTAATCCGCAGTTTCGTCTCTTCTTTTAAAAGATCCGATATAGATTCTTCCGGCAACTCCAGCCTGGCCAAATCCCCATGCACCCGCACCCGCAACTGTCCTTTTATGCCCAGATCCCGCAGAAACTCCTCCGCCTGCTCCGTCATTCGCAGCTTCTCCAGGGTAATAAGCTCCCCATAGGCCACTCGGGAGGCAAGACAAGCGGCTGACTGCTTGTCCCAGGTAGGCAAACCGGCTCTCCGGGACAGCTGACGAATCTCCTCCTTTGTCAGGCCAACCACCCGCAAAGGACTATATACCCCCTGCTCCTCCACAGCCCGCATACCAGGCCGGTAATCTCCCTCATCGTCCTTATTGGAGCCCTCCACAATGCAGGCAATGCCGCGGGCCTTTGCAATCTCTTTGATTCTTATTAAAATAGCGCTCTTACAAAAATAGCACCGGTCCGGAGGATTCTTGGCAAAGCCCTCCACCTGGAATTCATCAAAAGAAAAAATTTCATGGGCAATCCCAATCCTCCCGGCCAGTTCTTCCGCCTCAACCAGCTCCCGCCGGGGATAGGAATGGGCACAGGCCGTTACAGCCAACGCCTGTTCACCCAACACCTGAAAAGCAGCCCAGGCCAGATAAGCGGAATCCACACCGCCGGAAAACGCCACAGCCACCCGCTCCTGCTGCCGTAACCAGTCTATTAGCTTCTTTTCCTTATGTATCATCAGATCACCCCTACTCCCTTTAGCAACACAATTCCCACAGGAATCGTCACCACAGACAGCAAAATGGTAGCCACTATGGTGCCTGCTGCTGTCTCTGCATCTCCTCCCAGCTTCCTGGTCACAATATAGGCATTGAGTGCTGTGGGAACCGACAACATTACGTATATGGTCACCACCTCCTCAGAGGAGAAACCCAGTGCTACGGCTAAGGGCACAAAAAGTAAAGGCTGAAAAATCGATTTCAAGATTCCTGCCCGCAAAGACAGGCGAAACTCCTTTAGAAATTCCCGGTAATGAATGCTTGCACCAATAAACAGAAGGGCCAAGGGCATGGAAATTGCTCCCAGATATCCCAAGGTCTCATTGACCGCCTCCGGAAGCTGCCACTTGAAAAAAGAAAAGGGCAAGGCCACAAGCACAGAAAGAATCAGAGGATTTTTCAGAATATCCAGAAAAAGCTGCTTTTTATCCACCCGATGTCCCTCCTGATTATAATAGGACAACAGCGACACTCCCAATATATTGTACAGTGGCACCACAAAGGTAATCACCAGCACCGTGCAGGGGACCAGATCCATTCCCAGAATATTCTGGGTCACAGGGATGCCCACATACACATAATTTCCCCGAAACGCTCCGTGGACAAAGGCTCCCCGCTTTCTCTTATCCGGGCACAACTTAATAGACAGCAGCCAGATAAGAAGAAAGCCAACCAGCGTAGCCCCCACCGTGTAAAGAATAAACCTTACATTTGTCATGGTTTGAAAATCACTTTTCGCCACATCCTGGAACATCCGCACCGGAAGGGCACAGTAATATACCAGAGAGGTGCCTGCCTGCACAAACTCCTCAGTAAGCAAATGAATCTTTTTTAAAAATACTCCCACCAAAATCAATAAAAAAATGGGCAAAACAGTATTGACTCCAAATATCAGTGTATCCATGAGGTTCCTTTCATCCAGGCAAGACCTTTTCTTTTGGAAATTTCTTGTTTACCACATTCAATTATAGGTGGATTCTCAACTCTTGTAAAGGATATTTTCCATATATACTTTAAGCTTAGGCTCTGTCCCGGAAGGGCGGATAACCACCTTCCCCTCATTCTCTAGCCACAGCTCCAATACATCTGATGGAGGCAGCCCGTCCATTCCCATAAGGTAATCCTTATATCGGACAACTCTTCGCCCTTTAAACTCCATAGCCAGATTTTCCTTCAACCCCCTTCGAATCCGCATCATTTTTTTCTTGCACTCCTGAGGTGATATCTGAAACACTCTCTGGCTGCCTGTAAAACGTCCGTACTTGGTGTACAGCTCTTCCAGACGCTGCCAGAGAGTCTTTCCCTGTGCCTTCCAGGCATCTGCCATCTCACAGATAGCCATACAAGCCCCTACCGCATCCTTGTCCCGCACATAAGGACCGATGAGATACCCGCAGCTCTCCTCAAATCCAAAGATAAATTGCTCTTCCTCTCCCTGCTCCTCCAGACGGTGGATCTGCTCTCCAATATACTTAAACCCAGTAAGGGTACGGATAACCCGCACACCATAATCCCTGGCTATGCGCTCTGTCAGGGCTGTGCTTACAATGGTGGTTATAACCACCGGCCTGGCAGGCAGAGTTCCCGCCTGCTTGCGGGTTGACAACAGATAATCCAACAACAAAATTCCTACCTGGTTGCCGCTTAAAATACAAAAGCAGTCGTCCTTTCGCGCGGCCACCCCTACCCGGTCACTGTCCGGATCTGTAGCCAGCAGAATATCCGCCTCCTGCTTCTCACACCATTGTATTCCCAGCCTCATAGCCCCGGGCTCCTCCGGATTGGGATAGGGACAGGTGGGAAAAGAACCATCTGGGCGGGCCTGCTCCGGCACCACCGTCAGATCCCTGACTCCTATAAACCGCAAAATACTGATGACACAGCTAAGTCCTGCTCCGTGAAGTGGAGTATAAACCACCTTCAAATTGCTGGTCAGTGCCCGGCGAGTACGATATCCCAAAGCTGCCTTTAAGAATGCCTTAAGCACCTCTTCCTCTATCCAGGCGATCTCTCCCAGCCTCAAAAACCTCTCAAAATCCAACTTAAGCATTGACGGCTTTTCTTCTCCCCCCTGGAAAGACCGCTCCACTTCCTCCGCTGTCCTTCCTCCAGAGGCTCTCTGCATGCAGACGCTGATTTTCTCTGCCATCTGCTCCGTTATCTGCCCCCCATCTGGCCCGTACACCTTGTAGCCGTTATACTCCGGCGGATTATGGCTGGCTGTAATACAGATTCCCAAATCACAGTTGAGATACCTGACAGCAAAAGCCAAAGCCGGCGTAGGCGCCAATTTGGGGAAGATCAAGGCCTTACATCCCTCCAAAGCCAAGGTCCGCGCTGTCTCCCGGGCAAACGTCTCCCCCTGATGTCTGCTGTCGTATGCAATGGCTATCCGGGGCTTATCCTTGGTGTCTGCATATTTTTCTCTGGCGTAAAGGGCCACGCCCCGGGTTGCCTCCCGGATGACGCCCAGATTCATCTGATGGCTGGCATTTCCCATTACGGCCCGCAGGCCGCCGGTTCCAAACGTAAGATCCATTGCCTTTTTCCTCCATTCATACATAGGGTGATGCCCTTTGGGTTCCCCGGGAATCTCAGAACCTCTTTCGCTGTCAGACTCCGCTTACCAAAAGCTTTCCTGGCCCCTGTACCCGCGTAGGCCCACAGGCTGCTGGCAGATAAATGCTGTCTCTCCGCTTTAAGGGCTTATGGCCTTCTCCGCCTTTCCCCTTATCCCAGAAAAGCATTCCCTCTCCCTCCAGCATTAGGAGAAAAAGAAAGTCTCCCCCAGGACACAGCTCCTCTACTCGAAGGGTCACTTCTGTCTCCACCTCATAGACCCACACGGAAAAATGCTCACACCCAGTCAGCAGCATCTGGCTGTATCCCTCCCTGCGCGTTCGCTGGCCCAGAGGAACATGTCCGCCCAAAGCGGGCATAAGCTCCATAACATCCATGGCCTGCTCCACATGAAGTGTCCGGGGGCGTTGCATGTGATCCACCCGATTATAGTCATAAACCCGATAGGTAATATGGGAGTTCTGCTGTACCTCCACCACTCGGATGCCACCGCCGATACCATGGAGCATTCCCGGGGGAATATAAAATACATCTCCCTTTTTTACTGTCTGCTTTCTGCAAATCTCCGTCAAGGTTCCATTGCGAATGCGCTTGCGCAATTCTTTTTCCGTCACTCGGTTTTTGAGGCCATAGTACAAAAAAGCGCCTGGCTTGTGGTCCAGCACATACCACATTTCTGTCTTTCCCCTGCACCCCTCCTGCTCCCAGGCATAGGCATCTCTGGGGTGGACCTGTACCGAGAGAGCTTCCCGGGCATCAATCTCTTTGATCAAAAGGGGAAACTCCTTGTCCTGAAAATATTCTCCCAGGAAGGCCTGTCCATGCTGCTCATTCAAAATTCGGCACATTCCCCCGGGATGGCAGGAGAGCAGCCATTCCTCTGTTCCCCACAGGTATTCCTTCTTTACAGCCTCCAGATAAAGGGGCTCCTGAAATTTCATAGCTCTCCTGTCACTCCTTCTTATAGCATTCCAAAAACCAGGCATAAGTATTCCTGATTCCTGCTTCCAGATCTATTTTAGGTTCCCATCCCAACGCCCGGATGCGGCTGCTATCCACCACCTTGCGCACAGTCCCGTCCGGGTGAGAATTATCCAAACAAATCTCTCCGGAAAATCCTGTCACTTTCCCAATAAGCTGTGCCAGGTCCCATATGGAAATTTCCCGCCCAGTTCCCACATTAAAAACCTCCTCTTTCTGACAACGCTCCATCAGAAATAGGCAAGCCTCCGCCAGGTCATCCACATGCATAAATTCCCGCAGGGGCTTTCCGCTCCCCCAGACAGTCACAGAGGGATTCCCCTGCACCTTAGCCTCATGAAATTTCCGCAGGAGAGCCGGAAGTACATGGGAACTCTCCAGATCAAAATTGTCTCCAGGCCCATATAAATTACAGGGCATAACACTGATATAGTCGGTTCCATACTGCCGGTTATAATAGCTGCACATGCGAAGCCCTGCAATCTTTGCCAGAGCATAGGCCTCATTGGTTTGCTCCAAAGGTCCACACAACAGGGATTCTTCCCGGATGGGCTGGGGGCATTCCCGGGGATAAATGCAGGAGCTGCCCAAAAACAACAGCTTTTTTACCTTGCTCTTAAAGGCAGCATCTATAACATTGCACTGTATCTGGAGATTTTCCATGATAAAATCCGCGGGGTAAGCGCTGTTGGCCCCAATTCCCCCCACCCTGGCCGCAGCCAGTATAACGTAATCCGGCCGTTCTGCCCCAAAAAATTCCTCCACCTCTTTTTGCCTGGTCAAATCCAGCTCCTGGTGGGTCCGGGTAAGAATATGAGAAAATCCTTCTTTCTCCAGCCTGCGCACCAGCCCAGAGCCCACCAGCCCCCTGTGGCCTGCCACATAAATTTTTCTCTGTCTATCCAGGGGACAGATCCCCTCTTGTCTCTCAGCTAGAAGTATCTTCCGTTTCATAGCAGCCTCCTTGTATTCTCTTAATCTGTACCTTTCTCATCCCTTATTTGTGTCTCTGTGCGGATTCGTTCTTTTTCACACAACTTTTTATCCGCTTCCACCATCCGCCACACCAGCTCCTGAAATGATGTCTGCCTGGGGTTCCAACCCAACTTTTCCCTGGCCTTTGCAGGATCTCCCAGCAAAAGCTCCACCTCCGCAGGACGGTAAAGTGCCGGATTTACTCGAACAACCGTTCGACCGGTAGCTCTGTGAATCCCCCGCTCTGTAAGGCCACTCCCCTGAAAATCCAAGGTTATCCCAGCACAGGCAAAAGCTTCCCTGGCAAATTCCCGTACTGTATGAGTCTCCCCGGTGGCAACCACATAATCTTCTGGCTCTTTTTGCTGCAGCATGCGCCACATACATTCCACATAATCCCCTGCATACCCCCAGTCTCTTTTGGCATTCAGATTCCCCAGCTCCAGCACCTCCTGCTGTCCACAGGCAATCCGGGCTGCCGCTCTGGTGATCTTTCGGGTTACAAAGGTTTCCCCCCGGCGCTCCGATTCATGGTTAAATAAAATACCATTTACAGCAAACATACCGTAAGCTTCCCGATAATGGCGGACCATCCAATAGCCATAGAGCTTTGCCACCCCATAGGGTGAACGGGGGTGAAAAGGCGTGGTCTCTCTTTGGGGAATCTCCTCCACTTTTCCGAAAAGCTCCGAGGTGGACGCCTGATAAATCCGGGTTTTCTCTGTCAGTCCCAGCATGCGCACTGCCTCCAATATCCGCAGCACTCCTACCCCGTCTGCATTGGCTGTGTACTCCGGTTCCTCAAAGGACACGGCCACATGGGACTGGGCTGCCAGATTGTACACCTCGTCCGGCCGGATTTTTCCCAATATCCCCGCTATATTCATTGAGTCTGTCATATCCCCATATACCAGGTGCAGGCCAGCTTTCCCCGGCTTCCCGCAAAGATGGCAAATCCGCTCCCGGGTATCCGTGGACCCCCGTCGCAAAAGCCCATACACCTCATATCCCTTTTCCAGCAAAAGCTCCGCCAGGTAAGAGCCGTCCTGTCCAGTAATTCCTGTAATCAATGCCCGTTTATCCATCTCTCCTCCTCCTTTCTCCCCTTATAGAATACTGCTTCTCTCAATCTCATCCCATTGGAAGGTAATCCGGTTGATATCCTCATTTCCAGTGCTTGTCCCCACATGGATCTCAATATAGGAAAAATTCTGAAGGGCCTTTACCGCATGCCTTTGATTCCTTCGAATACAGACAGCCTTACCTGGAAACAGCGATATTCGATTTCCCTCCAGCAGCAGCTCTCCGGTTCCCTCAAGTACGGTCCAGATCTCATCCCGCTCTCGGTGAAAATGATAGCTGGAATTCATCCCATCATAAATCCTTATCTTTCGGGTCAGGGTGGACATCTTCTCTTCCCCTGTATCATCCAAGGTTTCCAGAGTGCCCCAGCGGCGCTCCTCAAACATGGGCCGGCTTTTAAGACCTGTGGTAGCCTCTCCCACCCGGAAGGCCTGGCTCTTTTCTGTCACCAGAATCCCGTCCTGGGAAGCTGCCACCACCAAATCCCGAGTACCCAGCACCACCACGGGAATCTCCAGCTCATTGATAACCTGGGTATTCTCTGCCCCTTCATCCAGGAGCACCCTTCCTATGGTATCTGTGCTCATTTGCTCCCCGAAAGCGTCCCAGGTTCCCAAATCTCTCCAGAAACCCCGAAATTCTATGGCTGCCAGATCCCTGGCTTTTTCCACCACCTGATAATCAAAGCTGATTTTAGGAATATTGCCGTAATTTTTCAGTACGCTTTCATAGGACCCGTCGGCCCCATAAGTCTTGGTCCTCTCCAGCATATCTGCGATTTTCACACAGAATACCCCGCAGTTCCACAAAGCCCCTTCTGCCACAAGCTCCCTGGCCTCCTTCTCCTCTGGCTTTTCCACAAAGCCGCGAACTAAAAAATAGGAATCCCTTTGTTCTCCCGGCAAAATATATCCGTATCGCACAGCCGGATAGAGTGGCTTTACTCCCATCAGCCCCACCTCTGCCTGGGAATCCTGCATTATCTGCTCCAGCCCTTGCAGGGATGTAAAATAACTCCCCTCCGTATAGGGGTCCACCGGCATAATGGCCACATAGTCCTCTAAATCCGCCCCCATTTTGTCATGAAGATAGGCACAGGACAGGAGCACAGCTGCAAAGGTTCCCCTCTGCTCCGGTTCCCGGGCAATCTCCATCCTGCCCAGCTGGCTTTCAATAAGCTCTGTCTGCTCCTGGGCTGCCGATACAATCGTATGGCTGGCCATCCCTGCCTCCTCCAACTGCTCCCAGACTCTTTGTATCATGGAACAATTCTCCATGGTATTTTTCTCTTTTTTCACTGCCCGGATAAACTGCTTGGGCCTAGCCTCGTTGGACAAAGGCCACAGTCTCCTTCCGAAGCCTCCTGACAACAGCACATAATACATAGCAATCCTCCTTTTTTGTATTTTCTTGCACACCAAAAACTCCTCTTGAAAATTCCAATTCTCAAAAAGATAGATCCTCCCTGTCTCTATTCACTTCTGTTTTACTTGATTTTCCGTGATTTTCAGACTGTTCAGATAGATATTTCCCTTGCTTTTGCCAGTATACTCCCGTATACTAAAAAGGACAACTTATAATCTTGCTATAAATCGGTATTATATTGCTATTTCAGAGATGAAAAATTATTTTGATAAATTCCCAAGCTCCTATGTGGAGAGCTCCCGCCGCATTATTACCACCCCCAGCGCCTTTGCCCGCTCCGCCTTTTTTTATGTACAGGAGACCGGCTATTTAAAGCTGCGGGAAAGTCATCTGGCCAAGCGAAAGCATTTGGATTCTTACCTGGTTGCTCTGGTATTGTCTGGCCAGGGAACCCTGGTGTACAACGAATGTACCTATCCCCTTCAGCCGGGCTCCTGTTTTTTTATTGACTGCAAAATCCCCTACTGTCATCAGAGCAGCCAGAAGGACCCCTGGGAGCTGCTCTGGGTGCATTTTAAAGGCGCCTCCTCTTCCTCCTACTATGAATACTTTTCCAGCCACAGCACCCCTGCTCTCTGTCCTACCTCCTTTGAGGAGCTGCGGGATCAGCTGGCACGCCTTCCAAAGCTTTGCCAGAATGGAGATCTGTCCGCAGAGATTGAGGCATCCCGGATTCTGGTAGAAATCCTGTCTCTGCTTTTGCTGGCCCTGGCAGCTCCCCAGGACATCAGTCCCACCAGCCGCGTGAAAATGGAAGAGATCCGGGCCTATTTAGATGAGCATTTTACGGAGAAATTCTCCCTGGATCAGCTATCCGAACAGTTTTTTATCAGCAAATATCATCTTTCCCGGGAGTTTAAAGCCTTCTACGGCATTACCCTGAACACCTATGTCATTGCCAGGCGCATTACCTTAGCCAAGCGGCTGTTGCGCTTTTCCGATTACACCTTGGAGGATATTGCCCGACTCTGCGGTTTTTATGACGCCAGCTACCTGAACAAGCAATTTAAAAAATCCGAGGGCATGGGCGCCTCGGATTTTCGAAAACACTGGATCAGTTAAGCTTCACTCTCTATTCTACCACTACGCCCTTTTGCAGCATAATATTGGCGTACAGAGCCTTTTCGCTGGTGGCAATGATGGCATAGGCTGTCTTTGCCTCCTCATAAAAGGCAAAGCGCTCAATATTTCCCACACAGGCTGCCCCTCTCTCGTCATGCTTTGTCACGATCTCCTTGTAGGTATCCCAGATGGGGGTCTCCACATCATCCCCAGGCATAACCTCCATAAGATTTACCGGACATTCCACATAGGTGTCCAGAGGAAACAACTGCAAAATCGCATCCAGCAGCTCCGGCACTCCATGTCCGTCACAGCGGATCACAATGGCATCCTTTCCCATGGATTCCGCCGGGAAATTTCCATCAGAAATTACCAGCCTGTCACTATGCCCCATTTCGCACAGTACCTTCAAAAGCTCTGGGGATAAAATTTGCGGGATTCCTTTTAACATATCTTTGTACCTCCTGTATATTGTTTTTTATCCCTGCATACTGCCCTGCTTTCAGGCAGTAGCAGAATATTTTCTCTTCAAATCTGCGGATGTATTCTCAGTTGTCCTCTCTGTCTGCAAAATCTTTTCTTCGAATAAAGATAAAGATGACCGCCAGCAATACAAGAGCCCCGCCGGCTA
Organism: Lachnospiraceae bacterium; assembly: GCA_022791975.1. GTDB lineage: Bacteria > Bacillota > Clostridia > Lachnospirales > Lachnospiraceae > RGIG4284. Next base: position 54,484 of record JAAWAC010000004.1, read on the forward strand.
TGGCCAACAGGATTCCCACCACCGGAGATTTCTGGACATTCTCCTTTATTGGCTGCTCCTGGTCCTTGGTGGAGATTTCTTCTCTGGTCTTTTGGGCTTCCATCTCCTTTGCCTTTTGCAAAGCCAGTTCCGCATCCAATTCCAGCTCCTCTGCAGAATACCCCTCCCGGGTAATTGTAATATGACTTTCCTTTTGGATAGTCCCCTGGACAATATCATACATTTCATTACGAAGCCGGATATCCTCGTCCTTCCACTCCTCATAGGCCTCCAGCATCTCATCCATGGTGTGGGTAGGCTCTGCCATCGTGGCAAACCGGACAACTTTGCGATATTCGGCGGAATTTACATGCCAGCTCTGGTTCTGAAACTCTACCAGCTGCATCGCCACCTGCTGTGGATTTGTCTCCAAAACAGCCAAATTAATGCCCTGGGCCAGCTCCCCGCCGGTAAAGCTCCCCAGTTCCTCCCCATCCATGGCCAAAGTATAGGAGGTTCCTTCCTCCAGCCCTTCCACCTGCAAGGACTCCTGGTTCAGCTCACTAACCAGATCAAAAAGCTGATAAAATTCCTGAAATTCAAAGGTCATGGCCATGGGCAGAGTCTCTGGCTTCCAGTTCCAGCAAAGCCCCTTCTCCCCCCGATAGAAATCCGAAATCGTCCCATGAATCCCTGTCACCCGGTCATCAGCCTCCAAAAAGGCCTCCACCGCATCTGCCCCGATAAACATCTCACCCACCGTGGCATTGGCACCCTGGGCCTTTAAAATATAGTAAGCCATGGCCATCTGTCCCATGGCATTGGGATGCACACAATCCCATACTGTTAAGGTATTATCCGGTCCATTCTTTTGTATCTCCAGAGTCAGCTCCACCATGGGAGTGTGGAGATCCACATAGCGAACACCCCATTCCTGGGTTTTTAATGCCAGCTGCTCCGTAAAATCTGTCAGAGCGTTATCAGTCATCCGGTAAGGATTTCCATTTGCGTCGAAATTTGCACTGCAAGTCTGGTCATAAGGGGTGGGCGACAATACCAGGATATCCTCCCCCTTCAGCCCATCCTCTTTCAGACGCTCCACCAGCTTTTCCATATTGGAAATATATGTCTCTGTGGGAACCTCTTTGAGGGCTTCATTCATTCCCAGCATAATAACCGCCTTGTTAATCCCCCGAAAGGCCGGGTCTCTGTCATAAATATCCAGAATATCGCTGGCTTTATAGGAGGATACGCCCAGATTCCGAAATTCCACCTCCTGGTGAGGAAAACGGCTCAGGTAATAATTGTAGAGAAATTCCACATAATTGATGGCACTGTACTCCACATGGGTAATACTGTCCCCAATAAAGCCCACCACGTCTCCCGCCTGATAAAACCAAGAGCCCTGGCTATTGCTTCCACGCTCTTCAGGTGTCTCTTCCTCACCATTTTCCGCGGGTTTGGCAACGGTTTCCACAGTTTCCGTGTCCCCGGTTTTTGACAGAGACTCTTTAATCGTCTCCATCAGAATCCCTCCCGGCTTTCCAGAGCCAACTGCACTTGCCTTTGCTTCTATTCCCATCCCTACACAAACGCACAGACAAAGTGTACACAGCAGGGCTGACAATTTCTTTTTCCTATTTTGCATGTCATGTATCCTGTCTTTCTATTATTATTTCCATAAGACAGTATACACTGAAAAAGGGCACACCGCAAGGTGTGCCCAAAATTCTCTTGGAATTCATTAATCGTACAGGTTCTGTGCGATCTCCGGATCATCCATATTCTCAGCGGTATACCACTGGCATCCGGTATCAATATCGGATACAGTCTTGCCATTGGCAATGTCATACAGAGTCTGGATAACAGCCTCACCCATAGCTACAGGAGCCTGTGTGATAGCGCCCAGGAAAGTACCATCCTTTACAGCGGCCTTGATAACAGCGCCAGAGTCAAATCCAACAGCGATTACATTATCCTCTCCAGTTCCGAATTTGCCCAGGTTCTCATCACCAGTTACCATAGCCTCTGCGGAGTGCTGATTGGAACCATAGATAGCGATGGTGTCAGCCTTGTTCAGCAGAGTCTGGCAGTCTGTTGCGGACAGAGCGGAGTCAACGCTGGCAGGAACCAGAACTTCGATTTCCACATCTGCGCCATCTGTCTTTTCGCACTTGGAATCATCCACAAACTTCTGATTTCCAACTACGGTAACAGTCTTGCCATCAGCAACTATCAGCTCAGCAATCTTGTCGATGAATCCCAGGCCACGGCTAATCAAGGACTCACCAGTAGCATCCTGGCTCAGCACGCCGATACGTACAGTACCGGAAGCATTGGCAATACGATCCTTAATGGCTTCATAGGTCTTCTCAGCAGCCAGCTCGCCTGCTGCATAGTTGTCAGTTGCACAGTTTGCATATACAGCACCTTCGGGAGCTTCAGGAACACCAGAGTCAAATCCAACAATGGGGATACCAGCATCCATAGCAGCCTGGATTCCATCCAGAGCAGACTTGGTATCCAAAGCGGCCAGACCAATAGCAGCTGGCTTCTTGTTCACAGCATTGTTCAGCATCTGTACCTGATCTGCAATATCAGACTCAGAGTTGGGTCCAACAAACTCCATGGTAACGCCCAGCTCAGCAGCCTTCTGCTCAGCGCCCTTTAGCACTGCCTGCCAATACTGATGCTGGAATCCCTTGGATACAATTTCAAAATGCAGACTGCCTGTTGCCTCATCTGTTTTTTCTTCTCCTGCGTCAGCAGCCGGCTCCTGGGTATCCTCTTTGGTCTCGGGAGCAGGTGCTGCTGCGGGCTCTTCCTTGGAGCCACAGCCTGCGGCCATGGTCGCTACCATTGCTGCACAAAGCAGTACGGATAAAAGTTTCTTTTTCATGTAAACATCCTCCTTTTAATATAGTTTACTTGTTTTATGTGAACCGCCCTTTGGGCAGATACACAGCTTGTTTAGGTCAGCTTCTTGTTCTTAAGCACATCCACCAGCACGGCTAAAATCAAAACCATACCAATAATAATCTGCTGGTAATTGGCCTGTAATCCGATATTGGGAAGCCCCGTCTGTAGTACGGACATAATGAACACTCCCAATATAGTTCCGGCTATGGAGCCCATACCGCCACTCATAGAGGTTCCGCCAATAATGGCTCCGCCGATGGCATTTAACTCCATCCCAGCCCCCGTTCCAGGAGCAAGAGCCTGGAAGGTATTCGCATAGGCAATAGCCGCAAGACCTGTGAAAAATCCGGAAAAGATATAAGCCAGTGTCTGATATTTTACAACATTTACACCAGACAGACGGGTAGCCTCCTTGTTACTTCCAATAGCGATGATGTAGCGTCCGGGTTTGGTCTTGTTTAATACAATACTCATAATTATGGCGAAAAGCAACACCCAAATAAATCCAATGGGAAGCTTCACTCCACCTACCTCAATTTTAAACAACATACGGGCCCAGCCATTTTCTGCTGCTGTGGGCGGCCAGTTTACACTCAATCCTCCGGTGGCCAAAGACCCCAGACCCCTGGCAATCATCATGGTACACAGAGTAGCCAAAAACGGTGGTAAACCTCCCATGGATACGATAATTCCATTGATTGCGCCCATCAAAACACCTACCAAAAGGGTCACCAGAATACCTACGATAACTGGCATTTTATTATAGGTAATCAGATAACCTCCTATCAGACCATAGCAAACCAGACCAGTTCCAATGGAAAGGTCCACACCCCCGGTAATCAGGCAGAATGTTACACCGATTCCCAGAAATGCCAGATAATAGGTATAATCCATAATACTTAAAATTGTTGAATACTGCCGGAATGCCGAGCTGGCTGCACTAAAAAACGCAAGTAGGATAATAAGCACTAACACAACAACGATTTTTTGCGTTCCAACCGCTTTTACAATAGGATTATTGGTAAAAGCATTTCCTTTTTTTTGATTGTCTGCCATTACTTACTCCCCCCTTAATTCCTAAGCGTAGCGGCATGCATAATCCGCTCCTGGGTTGCCTCCTCAATTCCCAGCTCCCCGGTCTTGCGCCCCTCACACATCACTATGATTCGATCGCTCATTCGCAGTATCTCTGTCATCTCCGATGATATCATGATTATGGATTTTCCCTGGGAC
>JAAWAC010000025.1 GCA_022791975.1 Lachnospiraceae bacterium
GCATATTTATACCTTTGAAAATATTTGTAAAGAAGACAGCAGCATTTCTATGGGTGATGAGACGGTAAAGATATTTCTCAATACAAAAGGAACTCTGGATGATGTGAGTGATGAATTAAGGGCGTTCCTTGATTATGTGGCAGGGAAGAAGCCGAAGGATGCCTCTGTGGAGAGGTTGGAAGAAGCTGTAAAAGAGGCCAAGAAGAATAGAGAATGGAGGCCTGAGTATATGACGTTGTTGATGAGAGACCAGGAGAATGTGAAAAAAGGAAGAGAATATGGTGAAGAATTGATGCTTGCTTTGATACAAAAATTGGTGGCAGATAAACGGTTTACTGAAATAGAGAAAATGAAAAATGATAAAGATTATCGTCTGACACTATACAGAGAATATCATATTATTTGAGAGCAGGCACATGACAGGGCAGAGCATTTGTAAGTGTTCTGCCTTACTTGACAGAATAAATAGGGCTATTTTTCGCACTTGGGTATGATATGGAAAACCTTATACTTTTTCGATAATATCACCACACACGGAACCAGTATACATAATAAAACCCCTGGACCTTTTGAAAGGCGGTTGCCATGATTTGCTGGAATGTGTATAATAAAAATGCAATAAATAATCTTTGACCAGTTGAAAGGAGTGTCAAATTTATGGGAAATAAGTTTTGTGCATAGCAAAGGCTATTGCACGTAAAAAAGTTTTTGAGTGATAGTAGCCTTTGCTAATCCTAAAAGCAGCAATTTAGGAGGTGCAAATTGGACTATCAGAAATCAACGAATCTATTGCCGAAGGAGTTAATCGAACAAATTCAAAAATATGTAGACGGCAAAGTCATTTATATTCCTAAAAAGCAGATAAACAAAAAACATTGGGGCGAAAACACAGATACCAAACAAATTTTAGCTTCACGTAATTGTCAAATCTGTTTAGACCGTCAAAATGGAATGACAATCACACAATTATCGGAGAAATATTTTTTGACGGAGAAAAGCATACAAAGAATACTCAGGCAGGAAAAAATGTAACTTACAAATGTGTCACGAAATATGCGTGGCACATTTTTATTTTAAGAAAGAATGTGAGGTTTTTAATTGGGATTTGAAGGACTATAATTAACTCCATATACAACATAAAGGAGTGATAGAAAATGCCATATTTCAATTATAAGAATAAGCGTTGTTTTTATAAAGAATACGGACAAGGCCAACCACTTATTTTTTTACATGGGAACACAGCTTCTTCTAACATGTTTGAAGTTCTTATGCCGTTATATACCACAAATTTCAGATGTATTCTCATTGACTTTTTAGGTAATGGGCAATCAGATAGAATCAAAAAATTTTCGCCGGATATGTGGTATGATGAAGCGTTACAGACGATTGCTCTAATAGAACATTTGAATTGTGGAAAGGTTAATTTAATTGGAACAAGTGGAGGTGCATGGGTAGCTGTGAATGCTGCTTTAGAACGCCCGGATTTCATGCATAGGATTGTGGCTGATAGTTTTGACGGACGGACGCTTCATGATAATTTCTCTGATAATTTACTTTTAGAAAGAACAATGGCAAAAAACGATTTACAATTAAGACAGTTTTATGAATGGTGTCAGGGGAAAGATTGGGAAAAGGTAGTTGACCTAGATACTGAAGCACTGTTGCAATGTGCTAGAGAAAAACGTCCTCTATTTCATAAATCGCTAAAAGAGTTAAAAGTGCCTACGCTGTTAGTTGGAAGCAAAAAAGATGAAATGTGCAGACCTAATCTTGAAGAAGAATACAGGCAAATGTCGACGGTTATTCCTAACGCAAAAGTTTATATTTTTGATCAGGGAGGACACCCAGCTGTATTAACAAACGCAGATGAATTTTCACAGTTAATTCGAAAATTTTTAAGTGCTGATAGTACATGGGCAAATACAATCTGAATCGGTATCTTGTAACAGAATTGGTGGCAGGCACCCTCTAAGGGCCGAACAACCTGTAGATGTCCAGCGTATATAAAATTATTTAACTTGGAGGCATATTCTCAGATTTTTCCCATGGGGTTATAGTATGTAAGTTACATAAAGCAAACTTTTTGGAGTATTTCTAATTTTCAGAATTGAAACCACATTTTGGTATGTTTTTATGCCATTTTGAGACATAAAAAGAGAAAATAAGCTTATGCAAGTAGACAAAAATAAGAATGCTTACTATAATATAAAGAAAGGATAAAAAATGTAACAGGAGGCACGGAGCTTCATGGAAAAAGTAGTGTGGGATGAAAAGTTTAAAATTGGTGTGGAGGTTGTAGACAAAGCACATGCTAAGCTTTTTCGGATCATAGGGAAACTGCAGGAGCTTGCCCTAGACGCAGGGACCCACCAGCACACATACAAGGAGGCGATAAAATATCTGGAGGACTACTCGATGAAGCACTTTTCGGAGGAAGAGGCATATATGCGTTCTATCCGATATAGTGAATATGCGTGGCACAAAAAAATTCATGACAATTTCAGAGATAAGACACTGGTATCCCTGAAGAGGGATCTGGTGTTATCGGATTATTCCACATCGGCTGTTCAGCGTTTTGTGTCCATTATGAACGGCTGGCTGTGTGAGCATATCATGAAGGAGGATCAGGCCATTGTGGGAAAGGCTATTATCCGAAAGGGCAATGGCGTGTCCTCCCAGGCGTCCGTCATATCCAGGACCGTAAACAGGACCATGCAGGATATGTTCCAGCTGGATGCTAAGCTTGTTAACACAGATTATAAAGGGCAAAACATTGGAAATGGGTTCTATTGTCGACAGAAATATGATGTTGAGGGTGGGCTTCGGGTGCAGCTGCTTCTGGGGGTGGAAGAGCCCCTGCTTCGCCGGGCGATCAGTCTGATGACAGGAGTAGAGGAGGAGAAAGCGACAAATGAGGCTGCCTTTCCCGTATTTGAGCAGCTCTTCCAGCAGGTGGGGCGGCTTTTCCAGATTGAGACAGAATACCAGTTGGAGAGAGAAAATATGCTGGACAGGGATGGATTCCGCAAGGAATTTATGAAGGTTTATCCCTGTAGTCTACTTTTTAGTACCAAGGTAGGGTATTTCGTATTCTGCTACCGAAGCTGGCGGATAAAGAATCAGAAATCCCAAGGGAATGTAGGAAAGGATAAAGATGGGGCAGAAGAATAGCTGACCTAAAAATAAAAAATAGAATATGGTTATAGAAAGAATAGAGAAAAGGCCCCAGCTTATTGGTTGGAGCCTTTTCTCTATGTATTTTTGGAAAACTTTTATTCCGTCTGAAAGGGCTGGAGACCTTTCAATAATTCTTCGCAGGAATCGCTGTAGATGAGAAGCTTTAGGGGCTTGCTTAAATCCAGGCTGTAGATGCCCAATATGGATTTGGCATCTACCGTATAGCGGCCAGACACCATATCCACGTCAAAGGGAAAGTGGCTGAGAAGTCTTACAAGCTCCTGGACTTGCCGAATTTGAGAAAGGGATATAGTAACAGCTTTCATAAAGAGGAATCCTCCTTTCGGGAGCTAAGCTCTGCAATTATACGGTTATACGAGTTTTTGTTAATCTGATAAAAGAATAAAACAATGGCTGTGATGATCCACAATATTCCAGGAATTGTGGAGAATGCGTGGTGAATTACAGCACGAACCCCTGCATCCTGGGATTGGTTGGCCGTAAAGCCCAGGGCGCCCAACACTCCGGCCAGACTGGCGGTACCGATGGCCATTCCCAGTTTGTTTCCCAGGGAGACAAAGGCATATTGGAAGCCATCATTGCGGATACCAGTTTTCCATTCGCCGTATTCCACACAGTCTGGAACTATGGCGTAGATAGCTGTGTTAAAGCCGCAGAAGAAAAACTGGGACAAGGCGGCGCAGGTGTAAAAGGGCAAAGGAGATAGGGAAGCACTGAAAAAATACAGGGCTGCCATGGAAATGCCAGTTCCCGCTGCAAACAGAGAGGCTGTGCGGCCTTTGTTGCCCAGCCAGCGGAACACAAAGGGGAATGCGCCAGCTCCCACAATGGAGGGGACCATCAAAATCATAGAATAAACAGTAAACAGGTTTTCATTATTTTCCACATACTTAAAATAATAGAGCAGATCTGCATTCCGGCCATATAAGGTGACGCCGAATAAAAACTGGCCAGCCAGGGCAATGAGATAAGGCTTGTTTTGCGTGGCAGCCTTTAATTGAAGGGCCAGTGGCAGCTTTTCCTTTACAGGGGCCTGAACCACTTCTCTGGTTTTGGAAAAGCAGAACCAGTGGCAGGCTGTGAAAATGCCGCCATAGAGAATGGTGACAAATAAATAGCCCTGAGCCTGATTTTCACCGCCGAAATGGGAGATCAGGGGCAGTGTGACCATATTGATAATATTAATGGCAATCATGGCACAGACAGAGCGGGAGGTATTGATCTGTGCCCGCTCCTCAATGTTCTGAGTCAGTGCCCCGCAGAGGGTGCCATAGGGAATATTGACACAGGTGTAACCAAGAACCAGTAGGCAATATGTGACATACATATACAGGGTCTTTGAGCCGCTGGACCAGGTGGGATGGGCCCAGAAGGTCAGCACCAGGACAATGGCCGTAAGAGGTGCTCCTATGAGAAGCCAGGGGCGGTAACGACCCCAGCGGGTATGAGTGCGGTCGCTTAAGCTTCCGATCAGGGGATCGTTGATGGCATCCCAGAACCGGGAGATAAGCATCAGCAGGGAGACAGCAGCCATAGGGATGGCACACACGTCTGTGTAAAAAATCATCAGAAAGTTTCCCACAAACATCCAGCTGAAATTACAGCCCACATCTCCGAATCCGTAGGCGATTTTACTAATAAGGGGAACCTTAATATTGGTGTCCTGAGGAGAGTCTTTTATCATTGGAAGCAGTCCTCCTTTGTGATTTTTACCACTGCCTTAACGATGTTTGCCTTGTCTGCAACACTGTTGTCCATGGCGTTTTGTATGTGATCAAAATCAAAGATATCCGTGACAATGCCCTTGATATTTACCCTTCCTGTGGCCACCGCATCAATGGCCATAGGGTAAATATGCCGGTAGCGAAAGACGGTTTGAAAGGTGAGCTCTTTGTCCAGGGCGAGGCTTATGGGGAGCGTAAGCTCTCCGGTTTTGGAGTAGCCTACCAGCACAATGGTTGCCCCTTTTTTTGTCATATGGATGGCCTGGCGGGTGGTAATTTCCGCCCCTGCGGTTTCGATAACCAGATCACATCCCTTTCCTTCTGTCAGTTTCAGAACGGATGCAACGGTATCCTCCTGGGCACCATTGATAACACCGTCGGCGCCCAGCTCCAGGGCCTTATCCAGTCGTTTGGGCATTACGTCCACCACATAGACCCGGCTGACACCTTCCGCTTTTAGGGCCATCATAGAGACCAGGCCAATACAGCCTGCACCCATTACCACAGCAGTCTGTCCGGCATGTGCGCCCCCCTGGTTGGCTGCATGAAAGCCAACGGCTAAGGGCTCCATAAGTGCGCCCTCCAGGGTGCTGACGGAAGCAGGAAGTTTAAAGCACAGGTCTGCCTCATGGGCCACATATTCCTGAAAAACGCCGTCCACAGGAGGGGTGGCAAAGAATACCACATCGGGGCATAAGTTATATTTTCCTTGGCGACAAAATTCACAGTGACCGCAGGTCTTGCCTGGCTCCAAAGCCACACGGTCACCTACTTTCAGGTGCGATACGTTACTTCCCACGGCTACCACGGTACCACTAGATTCATGGCCCAAAACAAAGGGTGGTTGCACCACATAGTCGCCAATGGCCCCGGTTTCATAATAGTGCATATCACTCCCGCAGATTCCCACATATTCCAGCTTTACTAAAACCTCATTTGCCTGGGGGATGGGGATGGGACGCCGTACATAGGACATTTTTCCGATTCCTTCCATAACAGCCACATGCATTGTTTCGCTCATAGTAGTTCCTCCTGTGAATATTTATGTACTTTTATAAAGTATTTTAATAAGTGGCTTTATTAAATCACAGAAGGGAAAATTTGTCAATAGAAAAGAAAAAAATGGGAAGGTTGCACAAGTTTAAAAAAAGATTTTGTGCAAAAAGCTAAATTAGAGATTCTGAATAAAGGTTTCCACCTGTACAAGGGCAGCTCCCACGGCGGAGGCCTCCAGCTTGTAGCGGCAGGGCTTAAAATAGGAGGCGTCCGCCTGAAAGGTGTTTCGCTCCTTAAGAAGAGGACCCAGAGGGCCACCGAATTCCTCCAGAAATGCGCCTACATAGCCGCCTGCAATCACAGAGCAGTCAAAGCTCATGCGCAGGTTGTTTATGGCAATGGCCAGGTATTCCAGATATTCCTGCCAAACCTGCAAGAGTCTGGGATTCCCCTCCCGAAGGCCCTGAAAAAAATCTGGCAGACTGCCCTTGGTATAGTCAGAGAGTACCTTGGCGGAGCAGTAGGCGTCCACGCAGCCTTTTTTTCCACAATAGCAGGTGCGCCCATGGGGAACTAAGGTATTGTGGCCAAATTCTCCGGCCCGGAGGTTGCTGCCAGTATAGAGAGAGTCATGGATTAAAATAGCGCCTCCCACACTGTTGCTCAAAGACAGATAGATCAAATTTTTAGCTGTGGGATTTCCGTAAATCTCGGCCAGTCCAGCCGCGTTGGCATCGTTGATAAAATTGCAGGGATAGGGAAGCTGCTGACAAAAGGTGCTGGTAGGCACATCCCGGACATTTAAAATATGCGAGTAGACCAGAAAATCCTCCGCCTCCGAGACAATGCCAGGAAGGGAGATACCTATCCCCAAAATCCGATCCTGGGCATGATTTTCTGCGATAAATTGCCGGACTAGCTCTCCGAGGGTTTGCATATACTCTTGGGAGAGGGAGAAGGGAGAAATTTTTCTTTTATAGCGCACCAGCTGACCACAAAGATCAATCAGCACAATGCTGATATGATTTCCGGTTAAATCCAGACCCACGGCCAGGCGGGCATCCCGGATGGGAGCATAGGCCTTGGCTTTTCGCCCACCGGTGGATTCATATTGTCCAGCCTCTTGAATAAGCCCTAGCTGGGTCAATTCCTTTACATTTTGTAGCACCGTAGGCCAGCTAAGCCCCAGGCGCTGGGTCAGCTCCATCTGTGAAATATGATCCTGTGTCAAAATGCAACGCAGGGTATTGGAGCGGTTGCGTTGCTTTACATCCATGTTGCTGGCTGGTTTGTTTGTCATGGCAGATATCCCTCGTCTGTTTTATAAAGTATTTACATTAAAGAATAGTCACAGACTGGGAAAATTGCAAGAATTTTTTGTGGATAAGGCAGATGGAAGGTGAGAAAAGAACAACATCCAGAGCCATGCCCTGGATGTTGTCTGATGCAAGCCGATTCGAAAAAGAAAGGACTTATTTTTATGAAGGAGAAAATCTATGTAAAGGGATGGAAAACATCCCATAATCGTTAGTCGAAGCTGGTCGGCACCTGGGTGGAACCAATGTCTGACTTTGTCGGCACCGGCAGCCCCTTTATCTGTCTCTAATGATACTGGATTTTTGTGTCAGATTTGTGTCTGGGCTCTTAAAAAAGAGTGAGGAAATTATAAAAAAAGAATGAAGAAAAATCCGAACCTGTTCCTGTTTAAGAACAAATCCGGATTTTCCATTCCAAACAACCATGCCAGGTTTCTCAACTCTTAGACACAAAATCTAACGGAGTTTAAAACCTGGCGGTACCGTGGAGCATATGGGATTCGAACCCACGGCCTCAACAATGCGAATGTTGCGCGCTCCCAACTGCGCCAATGCCCCATGAAGTTATTTTAGCATGTCAAGAGAAAAAATCAAGAAGATTTTTCGTGAAAACTGAAAATTTACAAAATTCGTTATTTTTCAGCAAGGGTTCCCAGGAAGACCATTAAAAACTGTGGATTTTTTTTGCAGGCCGTGGTATTCTAACAGAAAAAGGAATGGAGGAAGATACATGGTACAGTATATGGAGTTTGGCCCAGAGCTGGTGACAGGGAATGAATTGATTGACAGTCAGCACAAGGAGCTGATTGGGAAAATCAACGATTTGCTCAAAGCCTGTGAAAGTGGGGATGGCAAGAGAAAGGCCCTAAAAACCTTGGATTACTTGGAGGAATACACCCACTTCCATTTTGGACAGGAGGAGGCTTTGCAGGAAAGCATTGGATATCCGGGGCTAAAGGAGCACAAGGCAAAGCATGAGGAGTTTGTGGGGCAGATCAAGGAGCTCTTTGAGATGCTGGAGGAGCAGGAGGGACCCACGGACGCTTTTGTGGAGCAGGTGAATAAGAATGTGATCGACTGGTTTACCAACCACATTCAGGGCTTTGACCGCTCGGTGGCTGAGTACAAAAATTTAAGGAACAATCCAGAGCTTTTATAGGAGACCAGAGCACAGATAAGATCTGCGCCCTGAAGAATTATTAGGAAAAATAAAGATTCCGGATCTCTTCCACCGGCATGGCCTGTCCCGTCCAGATCTTAAAAGCCCGGGCGCCCTGGTGGAGGAGCATATAAAGGCCATTCATGGTGGGACAGCCAGCGGCCTTTGCCATGCCTAAAAGCCGGGTTTCCTTTGGATTGTAAATCACGTCGGCCACTAGAAGTCCCGGATGAAAATAGGATCCATCGGGAATGAGACAGCCAGAAATTTCCGGTGCCATGCCCACGGAGGAGGCATTGACTAAAATGGCGCTTGTGAGGAGACATGCCTTTAGCTGGGGCAGGTCCTTTAAATCATAAAAGCACACTCGACAGGAGGAAAATTCTTCCAGGCGCACAGCCTCATTTTTCAGACAATGTGTGGAAGAGCTGTCTGGGCGGGAAAAAATATGAATGCGGCGAACTCCGTCCAGGGCCGCCTGGGCCAGGATGGCGGAAGCCGCGCCCCCGGAACCGAGAAGAGTCATATCTTTTCCTGTAAGGTCGTGACCTGTATCTCGCACAGACTGCATAAAGCCGTAGCCGTCTGTGTTATGGCCTATCAGCTGGCCATTTTCATAGAGAACCGTATTAACGGCGCCAATAATCTGCGCGGCTGTGGACAGCCGGTCAGAGCGCTGATACATGAGCCGTTTTAAAGGCATGGTACAATTAAAACCCCGAATCTTAAGAGCTTTTAGACCCTCAATCGTGTGTTCAAAAGAATTTTCATTTACATCAAAGGCCAGATAAACATAGTTAAGCCCCAAGAGCTGAAAGGCTTTGTTGTGCATAGCCGGAGAAATGCTGTGGGAAACGGGACTGCCCAGCAGGGCCATCAGGCCCGTATGGCCGGTAATGGTCTGTATCATCATATAACCTCCTTGGAAACCTCCTTTTTTGGGTAGTTTCTATGGTACTAGATCGCCGTGATAAAGTCAAATGGAATTGCCAAAGGACTCCAACGGGGCGGAAATATTTCCTGGCGTTTGGTTGGAAAGAAAAGTAGAAATTCATACATATTGTATTAGAAAAAAAGCAAAAAATCTGTCGGAAATAACGAAAAACACCTTGATAAAATCCCCCTTATAGGGTATAGTAGTATTGAGGTTGTCAGAAAATTAACAAAACGTAAACAACACCTGTTTGAAATTAAGAAGAAAGGAGATTTTCCCAATGCATATGGTAGACGGAGAACATGGACATTCCCATGGACACGGCTGCAGTGGCTGTGCTGGAGAGCATTCTCATGAGCACACCCATACGCACACCCACCCCCATGTTCACGAGGGGGATCATACCCATGATCACGACCAGGATCATGCGCATGATCACAGCCATGCCCAGGAGCATGGACATTCCCATGGAGCCCAGGGATGTAGTGGCTGCGAAGGCGGCTGCCAAAGGCCGGCCAATGAGCAGGAAGCGATTCTGGCTTATATGTTGGATCACAATAAGCATCATGCCGCGGAGCTTTTGGAGATTGCCAAGCAGTTCCACAAAGCAGGCAGGGACGAGGCGGCTGTGCAGATTGAGAAAGCCGTGGAGGATTTTGAAAAGGGAAACATGAGACTAAGCATTGCGCTTTCTCTGGTAAAAACCGATTCTCAGTAGAGCAGGAGGGATAGATAAATGTGCTTAGCGACCGTTTACAAGCGCTTTCAGGAGGATGAAAGCGTGGTTTTAAAGAATGTCAGCAAGATTCAGGTGGAGGGGAATCAGATTCATCTGTTTGACATTATGGGCATGGAGGAAGTGGTGGAAGGAACCATTTCCATGGCTGATTTGACTGGTGGCGTGGTAAAAATTACCTGTCCGGCATGATTTACACACATGGCATAATATTATTGTAAAACGGAGGATATTAATCGATGAAACTGACAGAAATTATGAAACAGCGTATGGCATTGTCCTTTGAGGTGTTTCCGCCCAAGACGGACGCCGGCATGGAAAAACTGCCGGAGACACTGGATCACCTGTATGAATTTGATCCGGATTATATTTCTTGTACCTATGGGGCCGGCGGCACCAATGTGGGCAAGAATATGGATGTATGTAAACTGATCCTGTCTGCGGATAACCGCACGGTACCGGTGACCCATTTTACCTGTATTGGTAATACCCGGGAGGGAGTAAAGGAGCAGTTGGATGCCTATCTGGAAGCAGGTGTGGAGCATATGCTGGCTCTTCGGGGAGACCTTCCCTTTGGCTGGACTGGTACAAACGGAGATTTTGCCTATGCTACGGATTTGGTGAAATTTGTAAAAGACAATTACGGGGATAAGATGGAGATCGCCGTAGCTGGTTCTCCCGAGGGGCATATTGCCTGTCGGAGCCTGGAGGCAGATATTTCCTTCTTAAAGCAGAAGCAGGACAATGGAGCTGATTACATTATGACCCAGCTGTGCTGGGATATGGAGCAGTTTAAGCGCTGGCTGGATGCCATTCGCAAGGCTGGCATTACCATGCCGGTGGATGTGGGTATTATGCCCATTCTGGATATGGCTGCCACCATCAACATGGCTCTTTCCCGCAATGGCTGTGTAATGCCCAGAGGCCTGTGCGAGATTATTTCCAAATACTGGATCTTCCCCAATCCCTTTGTGAAAGATCCCTTTGATGCGGCTGTGGATCAGAAGAAGGAAGATTTCAAGAAGGCGGGTATTGAGTACACCATTCGTCAGATTGACGAGTACCGGGCATGTGGAATTGACGGCATTCATCTGTATGCACTGAATAAGTGGGTGGATGTGACAGAGATTCTCAATCGGTCCGGCATCAAGACTTTGGTTTAAGTTTCAAGCGTATAATAAGGCCTGGCCGCGGAGAGCAGCAAATTTCTCCGGTGGCCGGGCTGCCATATGTAAAAAAGTAGGAGTGGATCGTATGACGCATACAATAGCTGTGGCTGGAAAGGGTGGCGTGGGTAAGACTACCCTGACCGGGCTTTTGATCGATTATTTGTGCCAACAGAAGAAGGGGCCGGTGCTGGCCGTGGACGCGGATGCCAATTCTAACCTGAATGAGGTTCTGGGCGTGGAGGTGGAGACCACCCTGGGGGATATCCGGGAGGAGATTGCCCAGGCAGAGATATCCGGGAAAAATCCCATTCCTCTTGGCATGTCCAAGCAGGATTATGCGGAAATGAAGTTTAGCGACGCGCTGGTGGAGGAAAAGGATTTTGACCTCCTTGTGATGGGGCATACCCAGGGTAAGGGCTGCTATTGCTTTGTAAATGGGCTTCTCACCGCGCAGATTGCCAAATATGCGCAGAATTACCAATATATTGTGGTGGACAATGAGGCGGGAATGGAGCATATTAGCAGGGGAATCCTTCCTAAGATTGATACAGTGATTCTGGTCAGCGATTGCTCCCGCAGAGGCGTCCAGGCCGTGGGGCGGATTGCAAAGCTGATTCCTGAGTGTGGATTAAAGCCCAAGTCCGTCAGTCTGATTATTAATCGTGCCCCCGGAGGCGTTTTGAATGAGGGGACTAAGGAGGAGATTGAAAAGCAGGGACTCAACCTGGTGGGCGTGGTACCCCAGGATGAGGAGGTTTTCAATTATGACTGCGATGGTATCCCCACAGTGAAGCTACCGGAGGACTCTCCGGTGCGCAAGGCCATGTATGAGATTATCAATCACATAGAACTATAATTTTTAGGAGGTTAGTAATGGGAGACTTTAAGTTAACGACGGTGGAAGAATTTGAAGCCGCAACAGCGAGACTGTTGGAGACAGGAGCAAAGGTTGGAGCCGATTCCTGGCAGCTCCGGGTGAAAAACCAGACGCCCCACTGTAAATTCGGTGAGCAGGGCGTCTGCTGCCGGATCTGTTCCATGGGACCCTGCCGCATTACACCCAAGGCCCCCAGAGGAATCTGTGGCTGCGATGTACACGGTATCGTGGGAAGAAATTATCTGAAATTCACAGCAGGCGGCGCGGCTACTCACTCCGACCATGGTCGTGAGATCTGCCACACGCTGCACTGCACAGCTCCAGACGGAAATTACAAGGTAAAAGATCCGGAGAAGCTTATCCGCATTGCAAAGGAATGGGGAATTGAGACCGAGGGTAAAGATATCTATGATCTGGCTCATGAGGTAGCGGTAGAGGGTTTGATGGAGTATGGAAAGCCCTTTGGAAACCAGCGGTTCTTAAAGAGAGCACCAGAGCATACCCAGGAGCTTTGGGCAAGAGAGGAAATCGCTCCCCGGGCTATCGACCGTGAGGTGGCAAGCTCCTTACATATGACCCATATGGGATGTTCCTCCAAGCCGGAGGCACTGATTCGCCAGTCCTTAAGGACCGGTCTTTGCGATGGCTGGGGCGGCTCCATGATGGGTACAGAGTTTTCCGATGTGCTGTTTGGCACCCCCAAGCCCATTGACACGGAGGCCAATCTGGGCGTTATGGTTGCGGAAAATGTAAATATTGTGGTACATGGACATGACCCGTCCTTGTCTGAGATGATCTGTGAGTATGCAGATGATCCGGAGATGATTGCGTATGCCAAGAGTGTAGGCGCTAAGGGTATTACCATTTCCGGTGTGTGCTGTACCTCCAATGAGGTTGCCATGCGTCGCGGGATTCCCATGGCTGGTAACTTCCTGCAGCAGGAGAACGTGGTTCTGACCGGTGCTTGTGAAGCCATTGTGGTAGATGTACAGTGTATCTTCCCGGCATTGGGACCTTTGAGCAAATGCTTCCACACCAAATTTGTCACCACCTCCAAGATTGCACAGATGCCGGATTCCGAGTTTATGCATTTCACAGCAGAGACAGCCGGCGAGAATGCCAAGGCAATCGTGAAGATGGCTATTGATAACTTTAAGAATCGAAAACCTGAGCTGGTTTACATCCCGGATATGAAGCAGAAGGCTACCGTTGGATACTCCGTTGAGGCTATTAAAAAGACTCTGGATACAGTTACCAACTCCTTTGTGGATGAGACCGGAACCACCAAGCCTCTGGTGGAGTGCGTGAAGTCTGGTGTCCTTCGCGGCGCTGTGGCCATGGTAGGCTGCAACAACCCGAAGATTCGTCCGGATGTGGCACATATTGAGTTGATGAAGAAGCTGATTGCCAACGATATCATTATCATTGCCTCCGGATGCTCTGCACAGGCAGCGGCTAAGGCTGGTCTGATGAATAAGGAAGCTAAGGAGCTTTGCGGCGCAGGCTTAAAGAGAGTTTGCGAGCTGGCCAATATTCCGCCTGTTTTACATATGGGTTCCTGTGTGGATATCAGCCGTATGATGATTTTGGCTGCTGATATTGCCAAGGATTCCGGTTGGAATATTTCTCAGGTTCCGGTAGTGGGCTGCGCTCCCGAGTGGATGTCTGAGAAGGCCGTTTCCATTGGAAACTATGTAGTGGCTACCGGTATTGACACCTTCCTTGGTGTTGACCCCTATGTATGCGGTTCCACAGAGGTAGATAACCTTCTGAAGCACGGCATCAAGGATTGGGTAGAGGCTTCCTATACCGTGGAAAAGGATATCGAAAAGCTGGTTGACAAGATGATCGACCGCATCGAAGAGAAGAGAGAGGCTCTGGGAATCTAAGAATCCAGTTTAGCCAGGTAGGTGCGTTTTGCGAATAGCTGTGCTGAACGTGATTAAAGCAGTATATTTGGACAAAGCAGTGAGGAGTGAATCAATATGAAGATTGCTATCACCGGGAAAGGCGGCGTGGGAAAGACCACATTTGCGGCCACTCTAGCAAGACTCTATGCCCAGGAGGGGAAGACCGTGCTGGCGGCGGATGTGGACCCGGATGCAAATTTGGGGTTGGCTTTAGGCTTTCCGGAGGAGGTGCTGGATTCCATTATTCCTATCTCCAAAATGCGCAGGCTTATTGAGGAGAGGACCGGAGCTACGGCGGATAACCAGTTTTATAAGTTGAATCCCCGGGTGGATGATATTCCGGACACTTACAGTAAGACTTTTCACGGTGTCAAGCTACTGACCTTGGGCACAGTGGAAACCGGCGGTGGCGGATGCGTATGTCCGGAGCATGTGATGCTGAAACGGATTCTGAATTATCTGAGTCTGCGCAGTCAGGACGTGGTCATTATGGACATGGAAGCTGGCTTGGAGCATCTGGGACGTGGTACCTGTGAGGGTATGGAGCAGTTTGTGGTGGTCATTGAGCCAGGAGCCAGGAGTGTGCAGACCTACAAAAACGTCAAACGTCTGGCCCAGGATTTGGGAGTCAGGCAGGTGCGTGTGGTAGCCAATAAGGTTCGGGATGCGCAGGATGAGGAATTTGTTCGCTCCAGAATTCCTGCGGAGGATTTGCTGGGCTTTATCCACTATAACACAGAGGTCATCGATGCAGACAGGCAGGGGAGGGCTCCCTTTGATGTGAGTGCATCGGCGACGGAGGAGATTCGCAGAATAAAAGAGATATTAGAGCAATAGAAAGTTCAAAAAATTTGGAGGTTAAACTCGTGACATTATTTGATAGAGTATTTGGTGGTTCAAGTGAAATGTATGCGTGGGCCGAGAGATCTGTGGCCGACGCAATGGAGAAATTCGGTGCGGATGCGGCAGTAACCCTGCCCAATACCGCATACTGCCTGCCCTGCTATTATGCGGTAACGGGTGTGAAGCTGACGACCATGGGTGAGGTAAAGGAAGCTCTGGAGGGCACCATCAAGGAGATGATGACCCGCAAGAATCGTCTGCACAATGTATTCCAGGCCGGTATTGCCACGGCTCTGGCTGCGGAAATTATTGAAACTATGAAGTATATGGGTGGCGCACAGCCTTATGAGGAGCCCTATGTGGGACATTTCTCTGATGCATGGATTCGCGAGCTGGGCGTTCCCTTGGTAACTGGCGATATCCCCGGTGTGGCTGTACTGATCAATGAGGCCCCCTCCGCAGAGGAGGCTGTGGCTCTGGTAAAGAGCTATCAGTCTCAGGGTAACTTTGTATCCTGTACCGGCGGCATCTGCAAGCAGCTTATGGAGGCTGGCTACAACACAGGCTTTAATGTGCGTGTAACCCTGCTGGGCGATGACATTACCTCTGTGGTACATATTGTGTCCGTGGCTCTGCGTGCAGCTCTGATCTTCGGTAATATTACTCCGGGTGATCTGCCCAACCTGATGAAGTACACGATGGAACGTGTGTTTGCTTTTGTAAACGCCTTTGCACCGGTGGACGATTTGACTGTGGCTTGTGGCGGTGGTGCCATCGCCTTTGGCTTCCCGGTTATCAGCAATGATCTGGAGAGCCTGAAGGGAATGAATGTGCCCAAGAGCCTGATTCTTCAGGGTGACACGGAGAAATTCAATCCCACCTCCATTGAGGCCCGGGATATTAAAATCAAGGTTACCAACATTGACATTCCAGTGGCGTTTGCTTCTGCCTTCGAGGGTGAGATCATCCGCCGTGGCGATATGCAGGTGGAGTTCGATGGTTCCCGTGTGGACTGCTTCGAGCTGGTACAGACCAAGGAGGCCGCCGAGGTGGAGGATCACAAGATCGAGGTGATCGGACCGGATCTGGACGAGTTCGAGGTTGGCACCAAGCACAGCATTGGCTATATCGTAGAGGTGGCCGGCAAAAATATGCAGTCTGACTTTGAGCCGGTATTTGAGCGTAAATTCCACAGCTATCTCAACTGCATTGAGGGCGTGATGCATACAGGACAGCGTGATATGATTCGCGTGCGTATCAGCAAGGGTGCCTTTGAGGCTGGCTTCCGGGCTAAGCATATTGGCGAGGTGCTGTACGCAAAGATTAAGAATGAGTTTGATGCCGTGGTAGATAAGTGCCAGGTAAAGGTTATCACCGACCCGGCCATGTGTACCGATCTGCGTCACAATGTGGCTATTCCTTCCTTTGACAAGCGTGACGACCGTCTGCGCACCCTGACAGATGAGTCTGTTGAGGTATACTACAGCTGCATTCTGTGCCAGGCCTTCTCCCCGTCCCACGTATGCGTGGTAACTCCTGAGCGTCTGGGTCTGTGTGGCGCCGTGTCATGGCTGGATGCCAAGGCAACCAACGAGCTGGATCCCCAGGGACCCTGCCAGGTAATCACCAAGGAGCGTGTCATTGACGAGCGCACCGGTGAGTATGAGGATGTAAACGAGGCTGTGAAGCTGTACTCCCAGGGAGCCCTGGAGCAGGTATCTCTGTATTCCATTATGGAGAATCCCATGACCTCCTGCGGCTGCTTCGAGTGTATCTGCGGAATCGAGCCCTTCTCCAACGGTGTTATCATTGCCAACCGTGAGTACGCAGGCATGACTCCCCTGGGCATGACCTTCCCCGAGCTGGCTTCCATGACTGGCGGTGGTGTACAGACCCCAGGCTTTATGGGCCATGGAAAACACTTCATTGCCTCCAAGAAGTTTATGAAGGCTGAGGGTGGTATCGAGCGTATCGTATGGATGCCCAAGGAGCTGAAGGAAACCGTAGCCGAGAGACTGAACGAGTCTGCAAAGGAGCTGTACGGCATTGAGAATTTTACCGACATGATCGGAGACGAAACCATCGCAGAAGATCCCGAGACCTTACTGGCCTTCTTAACCGAGAAAGGCCATCCAGCTCTTGGCTTAGAGCCTATGATGTAATCTGCCAGCGGGAAACCAAGCGTCGCCAAGGGCGGCACTTGGCAGGGATGCTTTTGAGCCACCCCACAGCTATGGGCCGTGAAGGGCATAGCCCTCATGATAAGGTGTGCAAAGCGTACTGGCAGAATAATGCGATGCGCGTTATCCTGTCCCATGGCGGAAGTGCGCACAACAAAAAGCCAACGCTCCCTTCTTAAACAAGGAATACAGGATAACCCCATACATATGGTGCCTTATCCCCAAACTTCCCACAATATGTGCGTAAAAAAGAACCGATTTTTCCCTATAAAACATTTGCGCTTGCAGGGGAATTGAAGTATAATATTTACAAATG
This sequence comes from Lachnospiraceae bacterium, assembly GCA_022791975.1. Taxonomy (GTDB): domain Bacteria; phylum Bacillota; class Clostridia; order Lachnospirales; family Lachnospiraceae; genus RGIG4284. The sequence goes on from JAAWAC010000025.1 coordinate 17,359, forward strand.
GTATCACGCATATGTGGCGACAGCTGCATATGCGTTGATGCATGTAATAAGACAAGGAGGTAACTAAGAAATGCCGTTTAGTGGAAAATCAGGAAAGTTTAACGCTGCCATCCGTACTGTGGAACTTGGTACCGGTGACAAGGCAGTAAAGCTTGGCGGAGAAAATGTATTGCCCTTCTATACATTTGATGCGCCAATCGAAAATGCACCTAAAGTAGGAGTCATGATTTCAGACTTGGGTCTGGAAAATGAAGCTGCAGGAATCAAGGAATACTACGCAGGTGCCACCAGCTTTGCAGAGATTGCAAAGAAAGCCGAGGAAATGCCAGGTGCAGATTTTGTGGTGCTTCGCCTGGAGGGTGCAGACCCCAACGGTGAGAACAAATCTGTGGAAGAGTGTGTAGCTATTGCAAAGGAAGTAGGCGAGGCCATCACTGCTCCCCTTGTAGTTGAAGGCTGCAAGCATGTGGAGAAGGATGCGGAGCTGTTTGCCAAGGTAGCAGAGGCACTGCAGGGAAAGAACGTGTTGATTATGTCTGCAAGAGAAGAGAACTACAAGGGCGTTGCTGCTGCAGCCGGACTGGCTTATGGGCAGAAGGTTGGAGCAGAGTCCGCTGTGGATATCAACCTTGCAAAGCAGCTGAACGTACTGATTGGCCAGCTGGGCGTAGACCAGAGCAATGTGATTATGAACGTGGGTTCCGCAGCAGCAGGCTATGGTTTTGAGTATGTGGTATCTACGATGGATCGTATCAAGGCAGCAGCACTTTCTCAGAATGACGCACAGCTGCAGATGCCCATTATCACTCCGGTAGCTGACGAGGCATGGAGTGTAAAGGAGGCTATGGCTTCCGAGGCGGATATGCCGGAATGGGGTTCCCAGGAAGAGCGTGGCATTGATATGGAAGTGGAAACCGCTGCAGCAGTGCTGGCATCCGGCTCCAACGCGGTAATTTTGAAACACCCGACATCGGTTGCAACGATTTCAAAATTAATCAAAGAACTGGTTTAATCGAGGGAAGGAGGAGCAAATTACCATGGCATTAAAAGGCTTAGATATTTTTAAATTAACACCGAAAACAAACTGTAAGGAATGTGGCAGCCCTACCTGTATGGCATTTTCCATGAAGGTGGCGCAGGGCGCCGTAGATATCAGCAAGTGCCCTCATATGTCTGAGGATGCGCTGGCTACTCTGTCTGAGGCTACCGCACCGCCCATGAAAACCATCAAGGTTGGCGCTGGCGACAATGAGTATACCCTGGGCGGCGAGACCGTGCTGTTCCGCCATGAAAAGACCTTTGTAAGCAAACCCCGTTATGCGGTTTCCGTTTCTTGCTGTGAGGAAAATATGGATGCCAAGTTTGAGGCTGCAAAGGCTGTGGATTACGACCGTATTGGCGAGCGGATGCATGTAGAAATGCTTTACCTGGACTACTGCGGGGAATGTGATGCAGCCGGCTATGCGGCATTTGTAAAGAAGGCTACGGAGTATGGAAAAACTCTGGTTCTGGGTTGCACCAATGTGGATGTGGCCAAGGCAGCTTTGGATGTATGCAAGGATGCAAAGCCTATTCTGGACGGAGCAGATGCTTCCAACTATGAAGCTATGAGCGCATTGGCTACAGAGGCCGGTGTGGTTCTGGGCGTTCGCGGAGCAGACATTAATGAGCTGTATGACACCGTGGCAGCGATTGAGAAGCTGGGAAATAAGAATCTGGTGTTGAATGTGGGTACTGCTTCTGTGAAGGAGGCTTTTGGCAACGCGGTACAGATCCGTCGTGCTGCTCTGAAGGACACCAACCGGACTTTTGGATATCCCACCATCGTGAACGTAGCAGCTTTGGCTGCCGGTGATCAGGCTATGCAGGCAGCTTTGGCTTCCCTGTTTACTGTGAAATACGGTTCCATTATCGTGATGGAGACGATGACCTATGCACAGGCTCTGCCTCTTTACGGTCTGCGTCAGAATGTATACACCGATCCCCAGAAGCCTATGAAGGTAGAGCCGGGGATTTATCCCCTGAATGGCGGCGACGAGAATTCCGTATGCCTGACCACCGTAGACTTTGCTCTGACTTACTTTGTGGTTTCCGGCGAGCTGGAGCGCTCCGGGGTTCCCTGCAACCTGGTAATCAGCGATGCAGGCGGACTTTCCGTACTGACAGCCTGGGCAGCCGGCAAGCTGTCTTCCACCTCTGTTTCCAAGTATATCATTGAGAATGTGGAGCCCAAGGTAAAATCCAGAAAGCTTATCATTCCTGGTAAGGTGGCTGTATTGAAGGGTGACATTGAGGCCAAGCTTCCGGGCTGGGAGGTTATCGTGGCCCCCAACGAGGCAGTGCAGCTGGTGAAATTCCTGAAGGATATGCAGGCCAACGGCGAGATTTAGTCCATAAACTCAGCTAGCTGGGACAGCTGTCAAAATACTGCTTTGCAAGTCTGATATTTGTTTCGGCTGCTGCAGCGCCAGAAAGAAGAGAGGAGAGCTGTGGAAGGTGCAATTTTCTACAGAGAATTCCAAAGGCGCCAGCTGAGTGTCAATATATCAAATATAAAGGAGAAGAATTATGGCAAAATTTGTAGTTATTGGAGAGAGACTTTCCACAACAGCACCGGCCATTAACCGGGCCTTTACCAACAGAGATCCGGAGCCCATCCTGAAACGTGCCAAAGAGCAGCTGGATGCAGGCGCTACATATCTGGATGTAAATATTGGACCGGCTGAGAATGATGGACCGGAGCTGATGAAGTGGGCGGTAGAGCTGCTGCAGGGCAATTTTGACAATGTGCCTCTGGCTCTGGATACGGCTAACAAGGCAGCTATCGAAGCTGGTATCTCTGTTTACAACCGTTCCAAGGGAAAACCCATCGTTAACTCCGCAGATGCAGCCGGAAGAATTGAGTATATCGATCTGGCAGCAGCAAATGATGCCATTGTAATTGCTCTTTGCAATGGCGAAGGCATTGCAAAAGACAATGACGAGCGTATGATGTACTGCCAGACCATGCTGGAGAGAGGTATGGAGCACGGCATGGAGCCCACCGATATGTGGTTTGATCCCTTGTTCCTGGTTATTAAGGGAATGCAGGACAAGCAGGAGCAGATCCTGGAGTGCATTAAGATGATTTCCGATATGGAGCTGAATTCCACAGGTGGTCTGTCCAACAATTCCAACGGTATGCCCAAGCACATCCGTCCTATTATGGACTCTGCTATGGTAGCTATGGCTATGCAGTGTGGTTTGACCTCCGCCATCGTAAATCCCTGCGATTTGAGACTGATGGAGACCATTAAGTCCTGTGATATTATTAAGAATAACACTCTGTATGCAGATTCCTATCTGGAGCTGTAATTGATAGAGTGGTGAGAAAGTAGAAAAAAGGCCCCTGGCTTCTTTGATTTAGAGAAGCCAAGGGCCTTTTTTGGATATTTGATAAAATTAAAAAATCCTCATGGGATTTAGTATGAATTGTATAGATAAATTTCTATGGGATTGGTCATTTCTTTATTCTTTAGTTCGTAGAGTAAGTAACTTAACGAATTTCTTTTATTCAACAGGTATTATTATAACC
>JAAWAC010000066.1 GCA_022791975.1 Lachnospiraceae bacterium
GATAAATCATTCCCCGGGGTACACGCGCTGGACCATGTGGATCTGGAGATTCGAAAGGGAGAGGTCCATGCACTGATGGGGGAGAATGGAGCAGGAAAGTCCACCTTGATGAAGGTGCTGACCGGGATCTACTCCAAGGATGAGGGCACGATTACATATGAGGGAAAAGAGGTAGAATTCTCTAATCCGAGAGAGGCCCAGGCGGCTGGCGTGGTGATTGTGCACCAGGAGCTGAATATGATGGGACATTTGACCGTAGCCCAGAATATTTTTATTGGCCGGGAAATTATGAACGGCGGGATTATTGATGACAGGAAGATGAACGAGGAGGCCAGAAAGCTCTTCGATAAGCTGAATATTGATATTGACCCTACAGAGACCATGAGCCGTCTCACCGTGGGAAAGCAGCAGATGTGTGAAATCGCCAAGGCTATTTCCCATGATGCCAAGGTGATTATCTTTGACGAGCCCTCGGCGGCTCTGACGGAGGCGGAGATCGAGGAGCTGTTTAAGATAATCCGGGATCTGAGGGAAAAACAGCTGGGAATCGTGTACATCTCTCACCGGATGGATGAGATTAAGGTGATTACGGACCGTGTAACGGTTATGCGTGACGGGGGATATGTGGGAACCCTTATAACGAAGGATTGTACCAAGGATGATATCATCAATATGATGGTAGGCCGGGTTATCTATGAGGACCCCAAGACAGAGAGCACTGTGCCTAAGGATGCGCCAGTGGTGTTGCGTGTGGAACATCTGAATGCGGGAAAGCTGGTAAAGGATGTAAGCTTTGAGCTTCACAAGGGGGAGATCTTAGGCTTCTCCGGCCTTATGGGAGCAGGGCGAACAGAGACAGCCCGAGCATTGTTTGGAGCAGACCCCAAGGAGAGTGGGGATGTGTACGTAAACGGGGAGAAGGTGGAGATTAAGACCCCCCAGGATGCGGTGCGCTGTGGAATCGGGTATCTGTCGGAGGACCGGAAGCGTTTTGGAATTGTAGTAGACAAGACAGTGGCGGAGAACTCCACCATGGCTTCCCTGGAACGTTTTATGAAGGGAATCTTCATAAATAAGAAGAAAGAGGACCAGGTAGCCCAGGAATATGTGGAAGCCTTAAAGACCAAGACACCGGGAGTGGACCAGCTGGTGGTGAACCTATCAGGGGGAAATCAGCAAAAGGTGGTAATCGCCAAGTGGCTGGTGCGCAACTGTGACATACTAATTTTTGATGAGCCGACCAGAGGAATCGACGTGGGAGCCAAGAGTGAGATATATCATCTGATGAATGAGCTGGTGTCCCAGGGAAAATCCATAATCATGATATCATCGGAGATGACAGAGATACTGCGAATGAGCGATCGAATCATAGTGATGTGTGAGGGGCGCAAGACCGGGGAGCTGGGAATTGAGGAGGCAACCCAGGAGCGGATTATGCA
>JAAWAC010000026.1 GCA_022791975.1 Lachnospiraceae bacterium
ATCGTTGCAAGTGTAAACGGAACATATATCCATACAGAATTGGCAAAAAAGGTACTAAAGTCAGAGAATCCACAAGAGGGCTGATTCTACACAGTGACCAGGGTTGCCAGTTTACATCATGGGAATTTGTATCCTACTGCAAAGAAAAAAGGTGATACAAAGTATGAGTAAGGCAGGGTGCCCCTATGTTAATGCACCGATGGGACGATTTTATAACACATTAAAAAATGAACGAATCTATCCGAACCATTTTTATACAGAATCGGAATTGGATGAAGCGTTAAGCAGATATGTCTTTGTATGGTACAACCATATCCTCCCCCATTCGTATAATGGCGGACAGACTCCGTTTGAAGTACGAACTAAAAGATAATTTTTCAAACAAAGTGTTACAAAAATGCTTGACCACTACACCTGACTGTCGTTATGGGCAGCGGACATCCACAAATCCAGCAGGATATCCATTTCAGAACAACGACCGACGCTGACCAGTTCCGTTGCAACCACAGTCGGCATAAAGAAAAAGCCTGTATCTTTTTGAGAGGGGCAGTTTTAGTCCAGTACGGTATTATGTTTTTTCCAGTCACGGATTTTGTATTTAACCACTTTTCCATGGTCAAGGAAAAGATAGGAGATAAGGCGGCGTTTCTGTAGCTCGTCCAGAATGGAGACTGCCTGGCACTGAAAGCGGGTACGGAACCATGTGGACAGTTCCTTCACGGTACAGATCCATTCACGGGGATATACCGTATAGCCGATACCGTCTATGCGGAGGTAAGAAGTAGGGAAATTTGCATAGTTGCAAAGTACTATATAATAAAAAAGATCGGAGCCCCCGCCTGTGCGAATACTCCGATCTGCCATTAAGTTCTAGATAAATTGCCTGTATATCCGGCAGCGTGGATAATCTACGATTTGTTTTATTTCTAATTTGATATTCTGACATAGAACCCTCCATGAATCAGCAGAGCCTGTTTTGGAATAACAAAATCCATATTCGTTGCCATCAGGTGACAGTTGTGGTAAAATAACACAGTCCGATGCGGCGCAACAGTTTCAGTTTGAGTACACATCAAAAACAAAATATAGACTTTAATGAGAATTGATTTTCTCAGATCAGCATAAAATTCAGACGATGATCCTGCTAATTTTCTGCTAATTGGCGTTCCTAAAAACAGCCTCTGCTAATTTTATAAAAATGAACAATAGTAGACGAAATTGTGCAATATGCAATAAAAAAGCACAATAAGCTAGCTCCTACGAGGACACTTTAGGCATAAAAGAGCATGAAAAGATGTGTAAGGTAACCGTAAGATAAGGTATAAGTTTTCCTCCTAAGCATGGGGCCAGAAGTTCCAATCTTCTCGGGGACGCTAAAATGCCGTAACTCCAAGGGTTGCTGCGTTTTTGTTCCTCCAGGGATTTAGGCGTAGTCTCCTTATTTATGGCCGAATTTTCGTTCTGCCACCTGCAAGGGAAGTGCTGAAAGGAATCGAACCCCCTGGCGGGAAAAACAAGGTCTGCTAATCATTTTGCTAATCCTCGCGCAGAAATAATATGGAACACATTGACGATGAAGGCAATCAGGATGACAGCCACCAGAATGTAAAGAATACGCAATCTTAACCAATGAGAGCACAGGCCTGGTCTGGTATAAACACGCAGCAATATAAAAAGCTGGACCTATGCAAAGAGGAAAAACCACAGCTTTTGAAGAACATCAAAAAAATGCCCGCCGTTCATCTTGACGGTTAACCGCCTCGCCTGGCCCTGCTCTCCCTGATAAATTGGGATTTTGATTTCTAATTATTTATTTTTAAGATTATCCAAAATCCAAAAAGTAATTGGCTTGAAAATAGCATAAAAACCGTATCCGACTATTCCGCCAACCACATTTGTTATTAAATCTGTGATATCCGAAGATCGGAAACCGTTGATGAGGGGCTGCAATAGTTCAATACCTGCACTCATCAAAAAGCAGAAAAATACCGTTTTACCAAATTTAGCAGTTCTCCCTTGGGTCAACGGAAATAAGAAACCAAATGGTATGGTCATAATAACGTTCAAGATTATCTGCCTTAAAAAATCTCCTCTTCCCGCTGAAACATCTATAAACGGCACTAAATTCATAGGTTTATAGGGATGATTTAGAACAAATGGGATAGATGTTATGACGGGCATCAAGGTAAAATAAAGCACAAATGAAAGATATATATACATGAGTGTGTTGACAAGTAAGATATCTTTGCCGCTGATTTTCCACTTGCGAAAGAAGACAAAAGCATATAAAAGAGCCAACACTATAAAATCTATCGAGTACTTCATAACAGTCCTTCCTTCCATCCCCATTTGTCATTCTCTTACTTCCACCCCGCTGGGGGATTGGATTTTTCCGCAAATCCGCTCTTCCCGCAAGCTGCTCCAGCGTCAGACTGCGCTCCACACGCAGGTCTTTTCATCCTTCCGGTATCGTCAAGACCAATAAATACACCCTCTATCCATCCATCTTTTCTTGGCACTCGCTACACTCCCTATGATGAATGGAGATAATACCGCCGCATTTGGGACAAGTGTATTTTTCTTTCTGCATTTCCATGAACAATTCCAAACCGTGTTCTTGGACAAATGCGCCATTCTCTATAAGGCTTGCCTCATACCGTTGATTATAGCTTTTTTCAAGATTTTTCATCCGTTTGCATGGATAATCTGGACATGCAAAACAGTGGGACAGTCCTTTCTCTTTTATGCAATCCTTTATCTTGCATTTCCGGCAACACTCCGGCTTTCCCTCATCGCTATTCAAACACCCTGCACATGGCTTTTTGTGGTAACAGTGCTTATAACAGACCATACAGTTCATTCCACACGGAGCGAACATGACTTTATCAATCTTTGCGCTTGGCATATTCATCATCTATTTCCCATTGTAAAATCTATCATTTCGTTTCTGTGCTTGTCATTATAACACAATTCCGAGAGGGTGGGAATAGGGAGCTTTTTCGGGCTAATTTGCTAGTTTCATGAAAAATACATTTGAAAGACTTATGTGGAAAGTGAAAGGCAGAAAGCAGATAAAAGAGGGTCTCGAAAAGCCAAAATCGAAACAGCACAGTGGCTACATAAAACGGGAATTTCTCTTCGGAAAATCGCAAAGGCATCCCAGATATCCGTGGAGACCATAGAGCAGGGACCTGGAAAAGTTTTCCGGAAACAAAAGGAGAGCCAGGTGTGACTCAGGCAAGTCACACCTGCCCCCTCCTTGTACCTATCTATCTCCCGCCAGTCCTTTGCCTGTCTCAGCTGGCTTTGTTACTTCATATAGATTTCTGAAACAGTATTTTCTACACCATTGATTTGTAATCTGACATGAAGCATTCCGTTTTCAAATTCATTTAAAGGATATTCCAGCGGCTCAGAAAGATTGGTAACATCAACAGACCTTGCCATATCTCCCTGAACCAGCCACAAGACAAGCGTAGCCCCATCTGGCACTGTGCCACAGGAAATATCGACATGGAGTTGTTGGGTGTCTGCGTCCGCAATCATCATATTTTGTTCTTTCACAAATCCATCGCTGGCTTTTTTAAAGTTCAGTTTCCAAACGTCATCCGTATAGCCATTATAATTCATGTTGATTACTCCTAAGTTCCAAACCCGTTCATCAGAAGTAACATCTGTATTTATACCATTTCCAGTGGCTGCACTGACAATAAAGCCCGTCAAACATACCAGCATAAGCACCATGCTCCCAATCCCGGCAACAATAAATGTTAAATGATGTGTTCTCTGTTTTACCATAATACTAATATCCTCCTTTTGGATAGGCTTTCCACATTCTTCGCAGTATTTTGCCTTTAATGAAACTTTATGTCCACAAGCGGGGCAAGACCCCTTTATTTCTGAACGCCGCAGAAAATAAATTAATAACCCTAGAAAGGGTGTAGCAATAATAATTACAAGTGCCCACAGCAACGGGTCATCGCACCGCTTTTTGCAATCCTGATATACCCACGCTGCAAAAAAAGCAGAGGTACACAGTGCAAAAATTATAACGAAAAGCAGCATCACGGGAAGTAACCTAGAAAGGCCGCTAAAACCATCGCTTTTAAGAAAATACAGACCAAACCGCAAAAAGATTAACAGGATGATAGTAAAAACACCCATATAGAGCGGGAATTTTTTGTATTTCGTATGACTCATGTCAATACACCTCTTTTCTCAATACGGATTGTGATGTCCTCTTTCATATGGGTTCTCTTTACACCTATTATGGTAATCAATATGCCTGCCACGCCCATATATAAGCAGATACCAAGGGCAAAGTAAGATAAGTAAATATTCTCAATGATTGTAAGAGCCAAGACAGCCAGCAAAGAAAAAGTTATCAAATTTAAAATCATAGGCATATACCAAAGTGACAAGGTATGTGTGGCAGATGGTTTTCGCAGGACAGCTTCTTGTTGATATAGAGTTGCTTTGAGTTTATTATTCAGTTCGCCGGTTGGTACATCATTCATTTTCAAAGAAGCCCGGATGAGTTCTTCTATTTCCGTGTTAGATCGATTATCTCTCATAACCAGCACCCTCCAATCTTTTCTTAATTAGGTTTCTTCCTTTGAACAATCGACTTTTCACAGTGCCTGGCGGCTTTTTTATGATGGTTGCTATCTGCTCTATGGAACAATCAGAAAGGTAAAATAATAGCAGAGGTACCTGAAATTTTTCCGGGAGACTCTGAATGATTTGGCGGACTTCTATAATCAGCTCCTTTTGAAAATAGCTTTCCTCAATATTTTCTTCCGTATGGAATGCCGCCACTTCCTCATCGAGATTTCTACAAGGAGCAATCCTATTCCGCCGGGCCTGTTTTCTTCTGTGGCTTTTCCAAAGATTATGTGCCAAAGAGAAAAACAACGCTTTCGGATTTTTCTCCCAGTCAAGGGTCCATTCCGTTTCTAACGCTTTGAGGAAAGTCTGTTGATATAAGTCCTCGGCATCCGCTTTGTCCCCACAGAGCTTTCGGCAAAATCTATAGATATCTGTACCGAACTCGTCCATACATCTTTCTATTTCTCTTGCATTCACTGTTTCACCCCCTCTGCCTGTTCACTCTATATTCGCCATAACTTTATATGCGGTTCATTTTTTTTAAATAGAAAAACAGAAAAGAACGGTACTCCTTCTAAAACAGAGGAGCCCTATTATCTTCCGGAAAGCATGTTGGAGGTTGTTGCTTAAATAAGATTCATTGGGAATAGCCTGGTGGGGATCTAGAATAAAGCCACAGAACGCAGCGCTGGAAAGATTGAATAACTACATAAAGCCTGGCGCAGCAGGTCCCCAGAGCCCACATACAGGATGCAGACCCGGGGAATGCCCAAAGACTCCATGGAGGAGAGTCTTTTTACAGGAACTCAATGATATTCACGGAATGGGGCTCCAGCTGAAGATTGGCCGTGCCATGGCAGGCAAGCCACTGGCCGGTCTTCGGAACAATGCCATTGACACCGATATCATTGTAAGACTCGGTAGACTCCCCATTCAGCGTATGAATACGGTACTTGCTCACACCCGGTACTAAGAGTTGCAGCCCACGCTCCCTCTCCGGGTCCTTGTTCATAGCAGAAACTACCACTGCACCGTCCTGCCGCAGGGTAGCCAGCACATCCAGCACTGGCACCTGCCGCTCTCCGCCTTTTAAATGCGGGAAGGTGATTATTTCCGGATCCTCGTCCCACAGATCAACAATGGTATCTCCCATAAGCTTCACATACATTTGGAATACATAATAAGTACCACGCAGCACAATCCCATCCTTGTGGGTATAAATACAGCCCCTGGCATTCACAACCGGCGCATAGTTGGCCATGCCCACGATGTCTCCATTCCGGTTGCAGGTGTTTAGAAAACAGGCTGTAAACACCGTGTCCGCCATGGTATACTTGGTATTGTCATCATTATCATCCCGGGGATACAGGTAGTCCTCCTTTGTCACCCCGTACCCATAGCGGCAACCAGGATGATACCACCCCCGCAGATTCCACTCGTCAAAGGCAATCCGCACTTTCTTTTCCAGTCCCATGGCACAGAGGATTCCCCTCACCTGGCGGATTCCCTCATCCAGCTCCCCGGTAAATGCCATGCATTGACGATAATCCGCTTCGGTGTTAACCTCATGATTGCGGTCCCAATATTTGTGAATGGAGATCCATTTCAGCCATCTGCCAGCATTTTTAAGAATATTTGTATTCCAGTCAACATCTGCCAGGGCAGCTGCTGACAACTCGATAGTGGGATCTACATGCAGCAACATTTTCGCGGATTCCCGCACCAGGAGGCCCCATTCCTGCGCATCCTTGGCCCCGATCTCCCAGTCACCATAGTTTTCATTCCCAATGCTCCAATATTTTACCTTATAGGGCTCCCTGTGCCCGTTTTCGATTCGCCATTTGGCATACTGCCCCTCGTTCTCCAAGTTGCAGTACTCGGCCCAATCGCTCATTTCCTCTGCTGTTCCTGTCCCCGCATTGGTGCAGATATACGGTTCACACCCAATTTTCCGGCACATGGCCACATACTCGTCCGTGCCAAAGGTATTAGGCTCCTCTACCCGCCACGCCTTGTCAAACAATGGCTTGCGCTCCCGGCCTACCGCGTCCTTCCAGTGATAGGAAGACACAAAACAGCCCCCCGGCCAGCGCAGCACCGGCACCTCAATTCCCCGCATGGCTTCTATTACATCCCGCCGCAGGCCGTCCTCATCGGAAAGAGGATTGCCTGGATCGTATACGCCACCGTAGGTCTGCCGGTGGAAATGCTCCAGAAAATGGCCATAGATCATTTTATCTCGCTTAAAAAGCTGTCTTTTGGGATGAATCTGCACCTTCATAGTGGAACCTCCTGAGAATTATTTTGGGTGAACGCTCTTATTCCTTTCATTGTATATCACAATATTCTAAAGTACAAGTCTCTTTCCAGATTCCCCAAAGCCTTTCTTCTATATTTATAAATAAGAAAAAATTCTCCCTTAGGACTAGCCGACACACGGGCAAATTGGTACAATAGGAGATAATGGATTGGATAAAAAGGTGATATCATTTCAGGAGGCAGAACCATGTTGAAAATTATGTGCTTAAACCCGGTAACTCTGGAAACCACAGAGGAGGAAATTGCCTATATAGGAAAATATCTGGACAAGGATACCAGGCTGATTCCAGATGGCGTTTCCCAGGGGCCCGAAACTATTCAAAGTGAATACCAGGAGGCCCTTGCCCAGCCACAGATTATAGAGCTTTGTATGGAGGCAGAAAAACAGGGTATGGATGGGGTGTTTGTAAATTGTTTTGGGGACCCGGGAGTCCGGGGAGCCCGGGAGGTAACCAATATCCCCATTTTTGGTGGCTTCGAACCAGTGATGTTGACCGCCATGGGAATTGGGGATCGGATTGGGATTCTCTCTGTCCTGGACAATGTGCTGCCCTTAATTACAAATGAAGTCCTGCGGGCTGGTATGAAAGACCGGGTTGTCAGTATTTCCAGCATTGGAATTCCCGTTGCACAGCTGCAAGACAAGGAGGCACTGGAGGAGGCACTGGTCCGGGAAGCTCTGCGGGTGATCCGGGAACATGGTGTGGAGGTTCTGGTTCTGGGATGTACTGCTATGATTGATGTGGCAGAAAATGTGGCAGAAAAACTGCATGTGGCAGGCTATCACATTCCTGTCCTGGAAGCTGCCCAGACAGCCGTAAAAATGCTGGAAATGTTCGCAAAAATGGGCTTAACCCACAGCAGGCGTACCTATATGCCGGTGCCTGTCAGGTAGAAAGGAAGCAATGGATGAGTATTTCGATTCGTGATGTGCTCAAGCTTCCCTGTATGCGGGGGGCCAAAGTCATAGGGGGACAGGCCGGCCTAGACAATATTGTTTCTGCGGTTTCCGTGCTGGAGTACACAGAGCCCACGGCTCTCCAGGATGAATTGCTTCGCAGCACAGAATATACAGGGAGTGAATTGATTATCACCGCATTTGCCAGCGTTAAGGACAGTGTGGAGGATCAATGCAATGTAATCCGGAGAATGAGCGCCACCGGCGGTGTAGGGATCATGTTGTATTATGTGGGAATGTTTTTGAAGCACATTAATAAGCGTCTTCTGGAAACAGCAGACGAATTGGGCTTTGTTCTCATCTGTATGCCGGAAAACCGTTACGAGCTCCGTTACTCCGAGGCCATCACGGAAATCCAATATGCCATCTTTCAGGATCAAAACCGGTCCACCAATTTTGTTCCAGAGGTTTTGGACAAATTGTCCTCCCTGCTTCCCCAGCAGCGCAGTATGGACTCCTTGCTGCGTATTATCAGCGACCGTCTACAGGTGACTGTGATTATCATCGATCGGGCCTGGCGGCTGCTGAATTATGCGTCCTGGCCCGCCATGCTGGAACGGGATATTCTAACCTTGCTGGATGTGGTTTTAAATACAGATGACAAAAGCGACACCATTGTCGGCCGCGGTGGTGAAAAGCAGTATTTTCGGAAGGGGAGAATTAAGGACAACTCTGCGCTCTACCAGAATCTGATTGTTATGGGCACCGAGGAACAGATCTCCGAGGAGATTATCAGGCAAATCGAAGAGGCCGTCTCATTGTTCCTAAAAATGTGGAATGAGCGCAAAGACAATCTGGGTGTGCTGGATTTCATTCGGGCCGTAATCCGGGATGAGCCCGTAAAAATGCGGCAGCTTGCCAGAAACCTGAATATGGATGAGATCCAGATTCGCAACATGATATTATTAAAGCCCCTGACCGTGGAGATAGCTGACTACCAAAAGATCATGAAAATACTCCGGGAGAGTCTGTCCAGATATTGCCAAACTCTGGTAATGGATATCTATGATGATTTTGTGGTGGTGTTTCTGGATGACGGGGTGTCAAGCCAGTGGGTTCCCACCCTGTTGGATATCAAAGAGCAAATTCGTCAGAAAAAAATTGCCTGCCATGTATTGTACAGCTGCGATTTGGAAAGCACCTCCGAAGTGCGGAGCGCCTACATATCCATGGCAGAGATGTTGGACGTGGCTGTGCGCCTATACCCCAAGGCAGAAATACTCAGCGCCTACGAAATCCGCTTTGCAGGGCAATGTCGGGAGATCATCGATCAGGGGGAAGCGGCCGTCATGGATCAGATGCGTATTCTCCGGGTTTTAAAATGCGGGGACCCGGATTTGGAGCGGGATCTGGGGGAGACCCTGACAACCTTTTATTTCGATGCCCACATGAATGTGGGGGAGACATCCAAACAAATGTTCTTACATCCCAACACTATAAAATATCGGTTAAAAAAGATATCTGAGAAGCTTGGATGCCGGGTGACGGATATGCCGGAGATGATGGATTTATACAGGGCGGTGGCCTTAAAGCGTCTTCTGGAGGAATAGATGGCAGGTTAACAGGGCCTATTGTCAATTAGGACAATAAGCCCTGTTATTTTTTGTTTTAATGGATAATTACAAAAAGAAGAAATAGGTATATGATTAACACATTATTTTTTAGGAGGATAGCATTATGAAAAAACATATCAGTGCTCTTCTGGTGCTAGCGCTGACAGCATCCCTCATAACCGGGTGCGGCGGCCAGAAGAACGAAACAGATAGCCCTGCCCAGACTCCACAGGCAACAGAAGCTTCCAAGGATGTATTATATCATTCCTATGCGTCCCAGCCCTATGTGACCCTGGACCCCCGGGTGGAATACTCCAACGGTGTGATGATACTCCACAACGTATACGAAACCCTGACCCATTACAACGATCAGACCGGAGAGGTGGAACCCCTTCTGGCTACAGAGTGGAGCTCCAATGAAGAGGGAACAGAATGGAACTTCAAGCTTAGAGAGGATGTAAAATTCCATGACGGGACTGCCATGACAGCAGCAAACGTGGTAAATTCCATCAACAAGGTAAAAGAGCTGGGACAAGGTGCCGCATATCTCTGGGATTCAGTTACAAATATTGAGGCTGTGGGGGATTACGAGGTGAAATTCACCTGCTCCTACGGTTCCCCTATGGATCTGATTTCCTCCGCATGCTATGCGGGATACATTGTAAGCGATGCAGCCCTTGATCAGACCACAGAATGGTTTAATCAGGGAAACGATGGTGGTACAGGTCCCTATACAATCGCCCAGGCCACAGGCGACACCGTGGTGCTGAAAGGCTTTGACGATTATCGGGATGGATGGCAGGACAACCAGTATAAAAATGTTATCATTAAGGAGACGCCGGAGTCCAGCGCCAGAAGACAGCTTTTGGAAACCGGAGAGGCCCACATTACCAGCATGCTCTCCTCCACGGATGTAAGCGCTTTAAGAGAGCAGACAGATAAAGTCAGCCTTCAAACCTTCCATACATATACCAACCTCCTGATCCTTCCCAACCATGAGAAGGAGCCTACCAACAATGCGGATTTCCGCCGGGCCCTGGCCTACTCCTTCCCCTATCAGGAGACCATCGACAATGTGCTGGAGGGCAATGGTGTGCAGTCCCACGGTATCGTAACCGCAGGACTCTGGGGACATGATGAAAGCCTGATGCAGTACACTACGGATTTGGACAAGGCTCAGGAATATCTGGACAAGTCTGGCATCAACCCAGAGGGCTTAAAGCTGACCATCACCTATGCAACAGGTCTGGACGAATACAACAACTGGGCACAGCTGTGGCAGGTGAACTTAAAGAAGCTGGGGATCGATCTGGAATTGCAGCCCATGGAGTGGGATTCCCAGTGGGATAAGGCTAAGGCTACCAATCCCAATGACCGCCAGGATCTGCTGGTGTCCATGTGGTGGCCGGATTACGCTTCCCCGGAGAGCTGGTTTACCAGTATGGTCCGCAGCGAGGATACCATTAACTTTAACCTGGGATATATTGAGAACGCAGAGTATGACACTCTGATTAACGAAGCCATCCAGGTTACTGCAACCGACCGGGAAAAGGCAGAAAGTAATTATATCGAGGTACAGAAACAGTTGGTGGAAAACAGTGATTTTATCTTCCCTTACGACAAAATCGACACCTATATCATTAGCAATCAGGTGGATGGCGTTTACGAGAATCCTGCCTATGCTTCCTGCATCAATTACTACAACGTGACGAAAAAGTAGAACGATTCACATTTTGCCGGAAAGCTGGCAAAAAATAATCGCAAATTTTAAGAGGCGTGGGGCGGCGCATGAATATGTGCCGCCTCCTTTTAAACGGAGGACAGATATATGGGAAAATATATCCTGAAGCGGCTTTTGAGCAGTATCCTGGTGCTCCTGGGCGTGATTACCATCACCTTTGTGATTGCGCGAGTTGTGCCTTCCGATCCGGCAACCAAGTGGGCCGGAACCCGGGCGACCCAGGAGCAGCTGGCCCAGGCCAGGGAAGAGCTGGGTTTAAATAAATCCCTGCCAGAGCAGTACATCAACTATATTGGGCAGCTGCTTCACGGAGATCTGGGAAAATCCCTGAACTCCAAGCAGCCTGTAACCACAGAGCTCAAGCAGTATGTGCCCGCTACCCTGGAGTTGGTGCTTCTGGCGTTTATTCTGGCAGTCATCATTGGAATTCCCCTTGGCATTTATTCCGCCAAGAAAAAAGATCGGATGCTGGATCACGTGAGCCGCTTCTTTTCCATAGGAGCGGTATCCCTGCCTACCTTCTGGGTGGCATTGTTTTTACAGCTGATCTTCTATAAAAATTTAAATATTTTGCCTCTGGGTGGCGACCTAAGTGTGATGGCCACCATCTTTGAGGATCGGCCACAGATTACTGGTATGCTGCTGTTTGACTGCATTCTCACTGGCAAATGGCAGATGTTTGGGGATGCTTTCCTTCATATTATTCTCCCCTGTGTTACCATCGCCTTATATCCCATCGGCCTGGTTTCCCGCATGACCCGGTCAGCCCTGTTGGAAATCTTAAACGAGGATTATATTACGGCAGGCAGATCCTATGGCATTCGCGAGTTTAAAATGCTGTGGAAATATGCCCTGAAAAATTCCCTGGGCGCAACAGCCACAGATGTGGCTCTGTCCATGGGATACACCCTAACCAACACCTTTTTGGTGGAGGCTATTTTTAGCTGGCCGGGAATCGGAAGCTATATCTCCAAAGCTATCACATCCTTAGACTATCCGGCGATTATCGGCGTAACGATCTTTGGCTCGGTGTGTTATATTATTTTAAATCTGCTGGCGGACATTATTATCGCATCCGACCCGCGGGTGAGACTGTAAGGAGGCACTGCATATGAAAAACTGGATGGATTCTTTAAAGCCTAAGCTTCGCAACTTGCAGGAAAGCCTCTATCTGCTGGCGCGAAACCGCCTTTCCTTGTTTGCCCTGATCCTGCTGTGCGGAATTGTGCTGCTGGCGCTTCTGGCTCCCTGGATCGTGCCTTATCCCCAGGATATTGCCGATGAGGCCCATATTGCCGATAAATTTCTGGCCCCCAGCGGGGCTCACTGGTTTGGAACTGATGAGCTGGGACGGGACGTATTCAGCCGTGTGGTGTACGGCGGCCGGGTGTCCCTGTCCACTGCCATTCTCACTGTGGGAATCTCCCTACTGATTGGCATTCCCCTGGGCGCTGTGGCCGGGACCATAGGCGGCAAGGTGGACAATATTATCATGCGGATCACCGATATTTTCTTAAGCTTTCCTCCCCTTTTGCTGGCCATTTCTCTGGTAGCCATACTGGGCTCCAGTCTGACCAACGCTATCCTGGCCATTGCCATTTCCTGGTGGCCCTGGTATACCAGATTGGTGCGGGGCCAAGCCATCTCCATCAAGGAACGAAAATTTGTCCAAGCCGCGGAAACTATTGGAACTAGCAAACTCAAGATTATTTTCAGGCACATTGTACCCAACTGTATCAGTCCCGTCATTGTACAGGCCTCCATGGATATGGGCGGTGTGATTCTGACGGTGGCGTCCTTAAGCTTCCTGGGCCTTGGCGCCAAGGCACCCACGCCAGAGTGGGGGCTGATGATTTCCACAGGACGGACCTATTTCCCGGACATGTGGTGGTGCTGCATCTTTCCGGGCTTGGCCATCTTTATTACCGTACTCTGTTTTAACCTGCTGGGAGATGCGGCGAGAGAAATCCTAGACCCCAAGACGCGCAAACGATAAGGAGGAAAAACAATGGCTTATTTTGAGATAAAAAATCTGCTGGTAAAGCATAAATCCTTTGATGGCGTCAAGACCGTTCTGGATATTGACAGGCTAGCTGTGGAAAAGGGCGAATCCTATGGTCTGGTGGGGGAATCCGGACAGGGAAAGACCGTCCTGGCTCTGACGATTCTAAAGCTTCTTCAGTGTCCCCCTGGCATTATAGAACAGGGAGAGATCCTGCTGGAGGGAGAGGATCTGCTGAAGAAAACAGAGAGAAAAATGCAGGCACAGATCCGGGGCAGACGAATTGCCATGATTTTTCAGGACCCTATGAGCTGCCTGAATCCAGTATTCACCATCAAGGACTGCATGGTGGATGCCCTGCGGCAGAACCATAAAGGCATGTCCAAGCGGGCCGCCGTTTCCCAGGCTATTCAGCTGCTAGAGGAAGTCAAGCTGGCTGACCCGGAAAACACCCTGGGCAAATATCCCCACCAGCTTTCCGGCGGGCAACGCCAGCGGGTGATTATTGCCCTGGCCCTCTGCTGTGGCGCTGATTTCCTCATTGCCGACGAGCCCACAAGAAATCTGGATGTAACCATTCAGGCCAGCATTCTCAAGCTTCTGCGGGAGCTGCAAAAAAAGCATGGCATGACCGTACTGTTTATCGCCAACAATTTAAGCTTAGTGGGCGCCTTCTGCGATCGGGTGGGCATTCTCCGGGAGGGAAGAATCATTGAGGAGGGACCTGCGGGCCAGGTTATCTCAAATCCCAAGCAGGATTACACACGGCTTCTGCGGGAGGCCTGTGAGACCAAATTAATGCCTACAGATGACAGCCGGGAGGAAATCCTTTTAAAGGTGGAGCATCTGAAAAAATATTTTGACATCAACGACGAGGTAAAGCACATCCGCCATCAAAGCCTCAAAGCTGTGGACGATGTAAGCTTTGACATTCACAGGGGCGAAGTCTTAGGCATTGTGGGAGAATCCGGCTGTGGGAAATCCACCCTGGTAAATACCATTCTGGATCTGTTTGAGCCTACGGAGGGTAAAGTCTACTTTGAAGGGAAAGATGTGTTTCAGGAGCTAAAAGCCCGCCAGGAAAATGCCTTTAAAAAGAACGTCCAGATCGTATTCCAGGATCCCTACTGGTCCTTAAATCCCCGGTGGCTAGTAAAGGATATTGTGGCAGAGCCCCTGGATGTGTATGAAAAACTAGGGGAGGCCCAGCGTCTCAGCCGAGTGGAGGAGCTCTTGGCCATGGTTGGACTTCCCCAGGATGCCTGCTACAAATATCCCCACGAATTTTCAGGAGGCCAACGGCAGCGAATTGCCATAGCCCGCTCCCTGGCCTCCAACCCCAAGCTGGTGGTTCTGGATGAGCCCACCTCCTCCATCGACGTTTTTTCCCAGAACCAGATTCTGGATCTTATCAAGGATTTAAAGAAAAAGTTTGGGTTGACCAATATCCTGATTTCCCATGACCTGGCGGTGGTCCATGAGCTGTCCAACCGAATTGCCGTGATGTATCTGGGAAAAATTGTGGAGTTCGGCCCAGCAGAGGAAATTTTTGAGCATCCCCGACACCCCTATACCCAGGCGCTGTTTGATGCTATTCCCAGGGTGGGGGAGACGGGAATGGAGGGGATCCGGACCCTGGAGGGGCAGATTCCAAGTCCCATCAATCCTCCCTCCGGATGTCCCTTCCATACCCGGTGTCCCAGGGCCACGGATCGGTGTAAGGAGCAGGTTCCCCAGGAAACTTACTACAATGAGCGGCATTATGTGCGATGCCTTTATGCAGAAGAAACTATGAAGAATGGAGCGGAAAAGCAATGAGAAATCTGTCAAGAGAAGAGCTGATTCATATTTTATATGGCTGTACTATCCTGGGAACAGGAGGCGGCGGAACTATGGACCAGGGCATAGCCCTGATTGACGAAGCCCTTAATCTGGGAAAGACCTTTACCCTGGCTTCCTTTGAGGAGCTGGAGGCTGATGACTATGTGGGAACCCCTTATGGCTGTGGCGCCATCTCTCCTCTGACCCAGGAGGAGCGCGATAGATACGCCAGGCTACAGGTGTCGGATAAAAGCCCCTATCTGGTTGCTCTGGAGCAGCTGGAGCATTTTCTGGGCCGTGAGTTAAAGGGAATCATAAGCACAGAGCTGGGAGGAATGAATACAGCTACTGCCTTTTACAGTGCAGCCATGACCGGAAGACTGATTATGGACGGGGATCCGGCTGGGCGCTCAGTTCCGGCCCTACAGCACTCTACCTACTTTTTAAACGGGATTCCCATGTGTCCCATGGCCGTTGCCAATCAGTTCGGGGAGAGCGCCATTTTTACCCATGTCTACGATGATGAGCGAGGCGAGGATCTGGTACGAGCTCTGGCAGTGGTAAGCCAGAATCAGATTGCGGTGGTGGATCATGTGAACACAGCAGAAAAAATCGGAAACTCTGTGATCACTGGTGCTATCAGCTATGCAGAGAAGATTGGAAAAGCCTTTCAGGATGCCGTGCAATCTGGCAAAGATTTTGTGTCGGCTGTGCGGGAGACAGGTCGGGGCCGGGATATGTTCCGGGGCGTAATCTGTGAAAGTCAGTATGAGACCCGGGATGGCTATACCTTCGGGACCATGGAGATTGCCGGAAGTGATTCCTGGGAAGGCCACAGATTAAAAATCTGGTATCAGAATGAAAATATTATCAGCTGGCTGGACGGGGAATTCTATGTGACAGTCCCAGACCTTATCGTGGTGCTGGACGAGGACCACAAATTTCCCCAGCTGAATCCCTACGCCCAGGTTGGAACTCACGTTTCCGTGCTTGCGCTTCCTGCGCCAGAAGCCTGGACTACCACGCGGGGTCTTGAAGTGTTTGGTCCCCGAAGCTTTGGATATAATGTGGATTGGAGGCCCTTCTGCAAATGATTTCCAATGAAAAAATGTTGATGGACCTGGATGGGCTTTGCCGGTTTGCCAGCGTTTCCGTGCCCTCAGGGGATCCGGAGGCTCCCTATGGGAAAGAAGTCCGCGGAGCACTGGAATATGTGCTGGATCTGTGCGAAGGTCTGGGATTTCGTGTGAAAAACTGTGGAAACCGTATTGGATACGCGGAGATCGGTCAGGGGGAGGAGCTGGTGGGAATCCTTACCCACCTGGACGTGGTGCCCGCCGGGGACGGCTGGGATACAGAAAGCTATGCTGCCACCTTAAAAGACGGAAAGCTTTACGGGCGGGGTGTCTCTGACGACAAAGGACCGACCATTGCCTCCATCTATGCCATGAAGGATGTCCTGGACTCCGGAACGGAGTTTAAACGTCGTGTCCGGATAATCTTTGGACAGACAGAGGAATCCGGAGAGTGGTCGGATATGGAATATTACCGGGCCACGGAGGAGCTTCCCACCATGGGCTTTACACCGGACGGGGATTTTCCGGCAATCTATGGAGAAAAGGGAATTGCTGTCTTTGAGCTTTCCATGGATCGGAGCATTGCCGGCTTGCTGGATGTAGCTGCCGGAACAGCAGCCAACGTGGTGCCAGAGCAAGCCCGTGCTTCCCTGATGGGAACAGATGGAAAGCCGGCGATTTTTGAAGCCCGTGGAAAGTCTGCCCACGGAAGTATGCCAGAGGAGGGAGACAACGCAATTTCTCACCTGATGGAGAAGATCGCAGAATCAGGTCTTGCCTGTGAATTTGCCCGGTTTTATCAGTCCTGTATTGGGTTTGATTATACGGGAAAAATGGCTGGCATTGGCTTTTATGATAAAGAGAGCGGCCCACTCACCTTAAATGCAGGAATCCTAGCTCTGACGGAAGATGCCTGTAAACTACTCATTGATGTGCGCTATCCGGTTACCATTCCCCTTGAGCAGGTTGTCAACTCCTTAAAGCAGCGGGTGGAACCCTTTGGGATTTCGGTCCGCATGACGGAGCAGATGGACCCAGTATATATGGCAAAGGACGGGGAGCTGATCACAAAACTGATGCATGTATATAGCCAGATAACCGGTGATCAGAGTGAGCCAACGGTGGTTGGAGGCGGCACCTATGCCAGAGCCATGCAAAACATCGTGGCCTTTGGTCCCATGCTTCCGGGAAGAGAACTAACAGAGCACCAGCGGAATGAATCCATGCTTTTGGAGGATTTTCTGTTGCTGCGAACAGTCTACAAGGAAGCTATCAGGGCTCTGGCCTGTGAATAATAAACGGAGGAAAAAGATGATTACTTTAAAAGAAAAAGATATCATTCATATTTTAATGGGATCAACTCTCATGGCCGGAGGCGGGGGCGGCGCTCTGGATGACGGTATGGAATTGGTCGAAACCTATCAAAAAAATTATCCGGGAAAGGAAATGCGCTGCGATCTTTACCAGGTGGATGAGATGGAGGAAGGAAAGTACACCATTGGCCTGGCTGTTATGGGTTCCCCAGTGGAGGGCGGAAAGGTAGACGCCACTAACTGTATTATCACGGCCTACGAGAAAGCCAGACACCTGGCTGCAATCACAGGGCAGACGCCAGATTATACTCTATCCATGGAGTTAGGTGGCTTTAATACCTTCACCCCCATTTTAATCTCCATGATTGAGGGAATCCCTATGGTGGATGCGGACTGCGCCGGTCGGGCAGTTCCGGGCCTGGAGACAGCCATCTCCCACATCAATGGCCTGCCCACAGGCCCCTTTGTAATGGGAAGTATTGGAGGAGATGCCTATCTTGTGGATCCCAAAGATCCCTATGATGCTGCCTATTGCCAGAATATGGCGATCCCCATTGTGCAGATGTTTGAGCAGAATGCCGGCATGGCCGGATGGATGTTTGACAAGGAGCAGCTGCGCCAGTGTGTTCCCAATGGAACCATTACCCTCTGTATGCGGATCGGCGAAATTATGGAGGAATACCAGAATGCCCCGGCAGGCAATCTGTTTGATAAAATAAGTAAGGCAGGTCTTGGCACCACCCGCCTGCTGCTGGAACAGGGTTGTATCTGCAATTATACCCCCCAGCCCGGCGTAACCGGCAATAACGACGTAGGCTATTATGAGGTAAAGGAAAGCCCGGATTCCAAACAAGCCTACCGGATTCATTATGCCAATGAATCTCTGGTGCTGGAAGAGGTCCAAGGCTCCGTGGCGACTCCCCTAGTCACCGTGCCTGATATTATCACCATGTATGATTGTGAGACTGGAAAGCCTTTGACCAACGAGGACATTACCCTGGCCCATGAGAATCATACCCTGGATAAGCTGCGGGTAACCTTAGGTCTTATCCGGGTGGATGATACCTGGTGGAAAAATCAGGGGAAAATGCGGGCGTGCTGGACAAAATATTTTGAGGAAATCGATTATTCTGGGGATGTGCTGCGGTTTTAACAGCATATCAGCCGTATTTGCCAGAAAAAGCGGAGATCTTTTGCGATCTCCGCTGGTTTTTTATCTCACTGGCATCTGGAAACCCTCCAGGGCCCGATTGAGGTAATCCTGGAAAGGTTTCATAAGCCGAAACACCTCTATTGCCTTGGCCAGAAATTCATCTCCTCTCCCAAGCTCCTCATCCCTAATGGGATATTCCAGATACCAGCTTTTCATCTTTAAAAATGAAGCCTGGGGATGTTCCTTATCATATCCGGCTGGGACATTCTTAAGCGTTGTTCCCTGCACCGTAAAGCTCTTTTGAAAATCCGGATCACAGATGATTTTTTCCCACTCCTGCCCATTTCCCGCGATATAGTCCCGCACCATGGTTGTCGCCTCTTTAAACATGTCTGCAAAGAGACCACCACCCAAAAAGGATTGATTTCCCGGCCGAATCATCAGATAATATCCCACTGGCACCGGTAGCTTTCCCTTTGGTCCCATATGTGCCCGAAATGCCGGAATGTAGGGGGATTTGTCATGACTGAACCGGGTATCCCTCACCAGCTTAAAAGTAAGACTTTTGGGATCGTTATGCACAATACTACTGTCAAATTTTCCGATCCCCCAAAGAAGCTCCTGTACCAGTGTCTCAAATTGTTCATTGGCCGTCTTATACTCTGCCTTGTGTTCGTGATACCATTCCCGGTTATTATTTTCACTTAAGCTTGTAAGATAACTTATAATTCCCTGTAAATTCATATGCACCCACTCCCTTCATCCGTTTTGAACCACAGAAAACGCCTCTCCGTTTAAAAAGCCTTTCACAAACTGTTTTAGATCTTCTGGAGACTGCCAAGTTTTACAGAAGGAAAACTCCTGGGACAGATCATCAATTTCCTCCATGGCCTCCTTCACATCCAGCACAACCTCTTTGGGAACTGCATTGTAAAAATCCAGCTTATTGGGATGAATCCGATGATTCTGGATAGCATAATTCACCCTGCTGGCACAGCAGCATTTTCCGTTTCCATATGCCCCACAATATTCCTCCAGAAAATCTGCCATTTTTTTGCGAACCCTGGACAGGCGCTGGCGGTATGCCTCCGGCGTGATCCCCAGAATATCTCCGGCCATGCGGCTGTCTATGTGGAACATGGTGCCCAGAATAAAAATACACCTGCTTTCTGTATCCAGGCACTGCAGCATCACATTGGTACAGGACAGCTTTAGCTCCTCCGCCAAAATAGCCTGTTCCACATTCTGCGTCAGATCTGGCACATCCTCTGTCTGGGCATGTTTGATGTCCTCCCCATAATAGTCAAAGTTTAAGGGGCGCTGAGCAAACATATGTTTTTTATAATTTTTCAGATGATTCACCGCAATGCGGAACACCCATGTGGTAAAAGAGCTTTCCCCCCGAAAGGACGACAGATGGGTCATAATCTTTAAGAGAATATCCTGGGACGCATCCTCCGCATCCGGAAAAGTGCCCAGCATTCTCAGAGAAAGATTAAATACCAAATCCTGTACGCTTAGGATCAGGGTTTCCAGAGCTTTCTTATCTCCACCCGTGGCCTGGTCAATCAAATCCAGACGTTCTTTATTTGTTAACTCACTCATACTTTTTCCTCCTTCTGCTTTATTAGACAAGCTGACTTGTGTGGTGTGACACTTTTTATTAGCTTATCACAAAAAAGAAAGTACAAAAAGATTATTTTGGGGCCAGCTTTCCTTTTTCTGGAATACTTAACAAATCGAAACACCCCAGTTTGGTTGAAAATGGCCAGCGTGTATGCTACAATGGGGATCAGTACAAAGCGAAATGAGGAGGGAATGTGTGACCTATGAAATATGCAGGAAAATTTGCCAAAAGTTTGTGTCTGGCAGCCGCCTTGACCCTTGGTTTGACAGGTTGTGGAGAGAAGAGTCCTCTGGACCCGGGAAATCCCGTGTCTCTCACCGTGTGGCATTACTATAATGGTTCCCAACAGGCAGCCTTTGATGCATTGGTGGAGGAATTTAACGACACGGCGGGCAAGGAAAAAGGAATCTATGTGCAGAGCTATAGCCAGGGCTCCGTCTCCGATCTGGAGACAGCAGTCAGGGAGTCCATTGAAGGCAAGGTGGGAGCAGATGCCATGCCAGATATCTTCTCCTCCTATGCAGATACCGCTTATGAAGTGGAGCAGGCCGGCGCTTTAGCCAACCTGTCCGACTATCTGGACAAGGAAGAGCTGGAAAAATATGTGGATTCTTACATGGAAGAAGGTCGCATCGCTGCGGATGGCAGTCTTCGGATTTTCCCCACAGCAAAGTCCACGGAAATCATGATGATCAACAAGACAGACTGGGAGCCCTTTGCGGCTGCCACAGGAGCTTCCCTGGAGGATTTAAAAACCATGGAGGGCGTCACAGCCACTGCCCAGGCTTACTATGCGTGGACGGATGGCCTGACTCCTGATATTTCCGGAGACGGCAAGGCATTTTATGGCAGAGATGCGGTGGCAAATTATTTTATTATCGGCATGCAGCAGCTGGGCGTGGAAATCTTTCACGTGGAAAATGGGCAGCTGACTTTAAATTTGCCCAAGGAAGAGCTTCATCGCCTTTGGGAAAATTATTATGTACCTATGGTCAAAGGATATTTCGGCGCTTATGGCTCCTTCCGCTCCGATGATGTGAAAACCGGAGATCTTCTGGCCTACACAGGTTCCACCTCTTCTGCCATGTATTTTCCCAATCAGGTGGAGCTGGAGGACGAAAGCTATGCCATCGAATATATTGTGATGCCGGCCCCTGTGTTTGAGAACGGAAAGCACTACGGTGTACAGCAGGGCGCAGGTATGGTAGTCAGCAAGTCCGACAAGCCTCATGAGTACGCTGCGGTGGAATTTTTGAAATGGTTTACGGAGGCAGAAAACAATTTGCAGTTTGGAAGTGTATCGGGATATCTTCCTGTGCTAAAAGAGGCAAACAGCGTGGAAAAGCTTGATCAGGTCATTGCGGAGAAACAATTAGAGGTAGCGCCTAAGACCTATGATTGTCTGACCACTATTTTCCAGGAGATGGACGACACGATCCTATACACCAATAAAAGCTTTGAGAATGGCTCCGCGGCCAGAAAGGTACTGGAATATCATCTGGCAGATCAGGCTGCTGCAGATCGGGCGGAAATAACCGCCAGTCTTTCCCAGGGAATGAGCCTGGAGGAAGCGTCTGCCCCATATATCACAGAGGAAGCCTTTGAGGGATGGTACAATTCTTTTTGTAACGCACTGCAACAAGCAGTAGGCAGGTAAAAATGGATATGGATGATAAAGAAAGACGACGGCCGGAGAAAAGAAAAGCAACAATATTCAGAATCTTTCTGATTCCCCTCATCGGGATTATGCTCATACAGAGTGTTATTACCATTGGTACTCTGGTGATCCGAAAAACCACAGGAATGCTGGAAGCATACTCCAGCGGCATGATGAACCGATTAGTGGAAAACAGGGGCGTTATCCTGCAAAATGATATGAATCAGCGCTGGACGGCTGTACGTGAACAGGAGACATACATCCGTGATCTCCTGGAAGAATATTTGACAAGCAAGCATGTGAATCTGGAAGAATTTCTAATCTCCAGTGAATTAAAAAATGACTTTTTGGGGCAGCTTTTACCGGAATGTCTGAATTTGCTGCAAACCAACTCCACCACAGGTATTTTCGTTATTTTTACAGGTGAGGATATGGAGGCAGCAGAAGATTTTGACGGATTTTTTATCAGAGATTCTGATCCCATTACAAATCCGGCCAATTATACAGATCTGTTATTGGAAAGAGGCAGCAAGCATCTTTCCAGGGAGTGGAATATTCCTCTGGATTCAAACTGGACCACCCATTTTCGTATGAGTGGTCTGGGGCAAAATGCCTCTGACAGCTATTTCTATGAGCCTTGGAGAGCTGGAGAGGCATATCCGGACGCAGACACGGTGGATCTGGGCTATTGGTCCTTGCCCTTTTCCCTGGAAAAGGAAAACACTGATTCCTACGAGATGATCACTTATTCACTGCCTCTCCGATACCAGGGGAGGGTATATGGCATTCTGGGCGTGGAGATCTCCAGCAGAAGCCTTTATGATTATTTTCCTGTGGCAGAATTAAATGCCTCCCAACAGTCAGGCTATATGCTGGCTGTCAGACAAAACGATGGAAGCTATTCTCCCCTAGTGGGCAAGGGGGTTCTCTATAATCTGGTTCATTCCATAAAGGGCCCCTTTCACCTACAACAGACCAGCTATGACAATCTTTCCCTGGTGCAAGATATTCAGATGAACAATCAGGGGGTCTACGCTGTGGTTTGTCCTCTGAAACTGTACAGCAACAATGTTCCCTATGAAAATACAGAATGGGCACTTTTGGGCCTAAATACCGAAGAAGAACTCTTTGGAATCAGCCGCCAGCTCTATTTTTGGATGGTGATCGCAATTCTTGTAGGGCTACTTTTTGGTGTATTTTGCATCTATTTTCTGGTGCGATATCTGACCAGGCCCGTGCAACACCTGATGCAATGCATTAGAAAAGGCAGCACAGGCCTACAGGAATTTCACCATTCCAATATTTTGGAGGTTGAAGCTCTCTATGATGTGGTAAAGGATTTGACCGATCAGCAGAGGGAGGCAGAGAACATTCTTCTGGAGGAAAAGGAGCGCTACCGGGTAGCTCTGGAATCCTCCAAGGACATCTTCTTCTCCTATGATCTGGAAAGTCATATGCTGGATATTGTAAACCACGAAACCATGAGCGGAAATTGGCCCTGTGAGGAATATGAAACCGGATTTATTGATCCTGCCTACATCTATGATCTGGATCAGAAAGAAGTTATGGAGACATTCCAAAGCAATTCTGATAAGCTGTATGTGGAATTTCGTTTAAAATGGCCCAACAATGCAGATTTTTCATGGGTGCTTCTCTCAGGAAACGCAGTTTACGATACAGATGGGCGGCGGCGGAAGTTTATAGGAAGCATCCGGGATATCCAGGCTCAGAAAGATAAGGAGGCGGAACAGCTTCGAAGAAACACCACCGATGATGTCACAGGTCTCTATGTCTTCAGCGCTGGTATGAGGCACTTGCAGGAGAGCCGGAAGCTTCATCCGGAAGGCATTATGATAAGCCTGATTGTGGATCAGCTTAAAGAAACCGATGAAAAGAATGGCATTGTGTTTGGTGATATGATCCTGGAGGAACTGGGCGAGCTTATCCGCAGCAGCTGTCAGGCCTTTACCCAAAAGTCCGGACCAGCTGTGGTGGCTCTGCGTGTTGACAGAGATGAATTTGTATTGTGGCTGGAAAATCAGTCTCGGGATCAGGCACAGATATTTACAGAGGAACTTCTGGAAAAAATCAGAAGGAACTTTGCGGAGGAAATGTTCCGTGTCCATATTCATATAGGCCTGGCCTGTGGTAAAAGGGAAGATACGGGAGAAAAGCTTATCTGCATGGCAAAGCTGGCCTGTAGAATCACCGCCTCTGGCAGTGGCAAGCCCTACATATTCTATGAAGACCTCTCCATGGGGGAGAGAGAAAACCTGCCTCCCCTGCAAGGCCGTGAGATTAACAGCCTGGACTACAGTGGGGACGTAAGTCTGGTATCCATAGCCTTAAACCTGTTTGGCAAGGGGACGGACTTCCCGGCCCAGATGAGCCTACTCATCCGCAAAATTGGCAGGTTTTATCAAGCCAGTGATGTGCTGGTCTCCGTATTGCGGGCTGATTTTAATTCTAATTATCTGGAGTATCAATGGCATAGAAATGGGAAAGCTATTAAGGAAAGCGTGCGAAAATATAAGGAAGAGGAGCGTACCCAATTCCTTCAATGGATAACGCAGGAAGAGCTGCGATATTTCTCCCCGGAAGACAGCAACAGAAAAACTCTCCAGTGCTTATTAAGCATTGAGCCTGGACAGTTTGGCATTGTGCTGCCCATGTACGACAGCGGAAGTTACATGGGAAATGTGTGTATTCTGGGTCTGGAGCCCTGGCTTTTGGAGGATCTTGAGGAATATCAAAATCTAGCGGAGCTTGGCAGAGTCATTGAGAGCCAGCTGAATCAACAGCAATATGACATTGCCAGCAAGGCCAAGTCCGAATTCCTGTCTCGCATGAGCCACGAGATCCGGACTCCCATGAACGGAATCATTGGCATGACGGCCATTGCCCTGCAACAGGAACAGAGTCCGGAGCGGATCATGGACTGCCTGCAAAAAATACAGTCCTCCTCCAACTATCTTCTGGGACTTATCAACGATATTCTGGATATGTCCAAGATTGAAAGTGGCAAGATGAAGCTGGAGCCCCAGAATTTCAGCATTCATGATATGCTGGACACCATTAAGGAGCTGATCATGCCCCAGGTGACACTAAAGAGCATCGTCCTTACCCAGAACATCCAGTTAACCCACATGTGGTACCTAGCCGACCGTATGCGAATCAGTCAGGTACTTATCAACCTGTTGGGCAATGCAGTAAAATTCACCCCTGAAAAGGGAAGAATCACCCTGACTATTCAGGAAATGAAAGCCGATGCCAAAAAAGCGCAGGTTTATTTTGCAGTGAAGGATACGGGTATCGGCATTGCCAAGGAAGATCAGGAAAGGGTATTCCGCTCCTTTGAGCAGTCCAGCATGAATCCCTCCAAACAGCAGGGAACAGGGTTGGGGCTTTCCATCAGCAGTCGTCTGATTCAGATGATGGGAAGTAATATTCAGCTGGAAAGTCAGCCTGGTGAGGGGAGCACCTTTAGCTTCATCATTCCTCTGGAACTTGGGGAAAGCGTGGAGGATCAGCTGCCGGAAGAAGAAATTTCCTTTGCCGGTTGCCATGTGCTGGTGGTGGAGGACAATGAGCTTAACGCCGAGATCGCCCAGAGCCTTTTGGAGGACCGGGATTTCCAGGTGGATTGCGTATATGACGGTGCTCAGGCTGTAGAGCGCATAAAGAGTACGGCGCCAGGTACCTACGATGTGATTCTTATGGACATTATGATGCCGGTGATGGATGGTCTGGACGCAACCCGGGCTATCCGAAGCATGGAGCGGGAGGACTGCCATACCATCCCCATCGTTGCCATGTCAGCCAACGCTTTTGATGATGATCTTAAAAAATCTGTGGAATGTGGCATGAACGGACATTTGTCCAAGCCTGTGGAAGTGGATAAGTTGTACCGGACACTGCATCAAGTCATCCGCAATAATAAGGAGAAGCAATGACTCACAACATGCATATGATACCTAAATTCTTAAAAATCTTGCCTGTTTTTCTTGCTTTTTGTCTCACAGGCTGTGGTGGATCGGATGGCCAGGAAAACCAGCTGCCCATGGATGAGACTGCAAGCATTTTTTCCAAGGTTCCTTCTCTCCTGCATGAGGCGAAAGAACAGCGCATGGCAGAGCCTCCCGGGCTGGATTGTCCAGCTGATCTGGAAAACCTAGCTCCAGAGATGGCAGATGCCTCCCAGCCAGAGGAAGACTCAAACCCAGAAGAAGTGCCCAGGGCGGAAAAAAAGACGCCTCCGGAAGGCTGGCAGCTTACCCTGGCCTCGGAAGATTGGGGGCTCTCCTTTGGAGAATCCGGTACACAGCCCGTGGGAAACGCCAAGCCCGAAGATCTCGCCTGGTATGATGCCTATTATGTGGACCCCCAGGAGGAAAAGATCCTATATCTGACCTTTGATTGTGGCTATGAAAACGGCAATACGGAACCTATCCTGGAGGCTCTGAAAAAGCACAATGCAAAAGGCACCTTCTTTGTGGTGGGCCATTATCTGGAGACTGCCCCGGATCTGGTGAAGCGCATGGTGGAAGAGGGGCACACGGTGGGCAACCACACCTACCACCATCCGGATATGGCTTCCATCTCCGATATGGCCGCTTTCCAAAAGGAACTGGACGATGTGGCCAACCTGTTTCAGGAAATTACTGGGATCCCCCTTTCCCCCTACTATCGCCCACCCCAGGGAAAATGCAATACACAAAACCTGAAAATGGCCCAGGAACTGGGGTACTATACCATCTTCTGGAGCCTGGCCCATGTAGACTGGAACCAGGACAACCAGCCAAGCCATGGGGAATCTCTGGACAAGCTTACCGCCCGTATCCATCCGGGAGCCATTGTCCTACTGCACAACACCTCCCAGACTAACGGGGAAATCTTAGATGAACTTTTGACAAGATGGGAGGACATGGGTTACAGCTTTCGTCCCCTGTCAGAATTAGTTAGGAAGTAGATTTCCTTCCTCATCAAAGGGAAATGGCTGGGGCTCTCCCACAAGCTCCAGACTGGGATTGCCCTTTGCCTCCTCCACCAATGCAGTGGAGATATATATTTTTTCTATATGGGCTGTGTTGGCAATGCGAATAATCCGTGGATTTTCCATATCCGCGTTGTTGCAGCTTCTCAAGGCCGTGCGGATGGCATCCCGGTCATTGGGAAGCATCATGGGGATCTGAACCGCAGTCAGAACCGTATTGGTGATGGCATTGGTGTAGGTGGCATCCAAGTCCAGCTGCTCATATAATCTTTTGGATATGGTATCAAACAGTCCACACCCATAGCCACAGCCGTGGGAGGCCGGGGAAAGTCCCAGGCATACCCTCCGCTCTGCCTTAAGCCCTCCTGTGGCATAGGGTGTGGGAAATGCCCCTGAGATATTGGGGTCCGCACCCTCCCCACTGTAGTCCTTTCCAATCTCATCTACAATCAGCACGTCTGCCGAATCAAACAAGATCTGCCCCATAAGCTCATAAGCCTTTTTCAAAAGCTCTGGTTCCCGGGAAGCAAACGCTTCCGGAAGAAGCGCTTCCATATGGCAGGTCTCATCATAAGCATTCTCCAATATAGCAAGCCCAAATAGAATTCTGCCACTTTTTAATACCTCACGGCCAAACAAAGGAACCAAATGATCCATCCGGCCAAAACCAGCCCTGTGACAAACCTGAGCGCCCACATGCTTTCCCATTCCAATGGTGAGCATCTTCATAAGCCCGCTTTCATAAGGCCCCCGAAAGGCCGTGTGTGGCTTAATCCGGTTAACCACGATCACCCCGTCCGCCTGGGCCGCATTGGCATCTATATATACCGGATGTCCTTCCTCTGTCACTCCAATCTGCTCTACCTCCATGGTAGCTCGAATGGGACATCCACAGGCCTCCTCCGTCACTCCCAGGCCGGCAAGAATGTCTTTTTGCCCCTCTGCAGTGCCTCCCCCATGGCTTCCCATGGCGGGAAAAATAAAAGGCTGCGCTCCGCATTCTTTGCAAAAGGAAGCAATGGTCCGTAAGATAACCGGTATATTGCATATCCCTCGGCTTCCCCCTGTGATAGCAATTTTCATCTGAGGTTTTATTTTATTCCCTATTCCCTCTTTCTCCAGCTCTGCACGAACAGCCTTCTCAATCTCCACAATTTTCGGCCGGGAAAAGGTCTGATGAACCTCTATCATATTTGGCAGCTCTATGTCCTTTACCATATCTGTGTAAACCGGCATTTTCCCTCTCCTTTCTGCAATAACACGGAAACAGATTGTTCTATGTGCTTATATCTTTCCTTCCTTTAGATCCTCCAGAATCTCCTGGCTGCCGTAGCCTCCACTCTTGGACACTGCATAGATCTCCCTGTCTCCAATATGAAGCACATTTACCGCAATGCCCGGACTTAATTCTCCCTTAACTTCTATTCTCTGACATCCACTCTTTCGGATAAAGCAGCTTAGCGTGTCTCCTCCGGTTAAAAATAATACATAACCTTCTAGCACATCCATGCACCTTATCAGAGCCTGCCCAAGAGAACTCACCACCAGCTCTCCCAGTTCTTCCTTAGTGATTCCCAGCATTTCAGGAGAGAGATATTCCATATCCAGAATCACCGATTTTCCCTCCTGGCAGGCCTTCCGGGCAGCCGCTATCTGCTGGGTTCCCTCCAGATCCTCCCTCGTGAGCGTATACCGAAGGAATCCATGCTTCTCCCCGTGATCCATCTGCTGTCTGGTAATGGGATTGGAGCTGCCACATAGGACAAACATTTTATCCATAGCTGGTAAATTCCCCATTTCCTTTTGAGTAAGGGGAAGGCTTCTGGCCAGCTCCCGGGCCAGTCCTGCACAGCCTGCTACCAGTTGAATCGAATGTTTGTTTGTCACATATTCCACAGCCTGCTGAAACTTCTCCTCATTCTCCCCGTCAAAGACAACAATCTGTCGCTTCTTTTCCGGCTCCCAGGACTTAAGCTGCGATTCTCCTACCAGCTTCACCGGAAGCTCCCAGGTGCTTTGTAGAATCCCAGGAATATAAGATTCCTCCACCGGGTTCAATTCATCCTTTCTAAAGGCGCTTTCGCTGATAGGAACTCCATTTACATATTGTATTCCGTCCTTTGTGATCCGACCCGCCTTGGGATACGCAGGGAAAAAATAGACCTCTCCTTCCAGAGCGTCCCCCAGGGCCGCAAGCTCTGCGCCCACTGGTCCCCGAAGGACGGAATCTGTCTTTTTGTAGAGAATCTTTACCCCGGCCTGCGCCCCAATACGGGCAATCTCATAGACTCTTTTATATGCCTCCTCAGGCGGAATATGCCGGGATTCCGTGTTGATAACTGCCACCGTGGCGTCGCTTTCCCTCAGCTCCTCCACCGTAGGCACATGCATCAGCGCCTCTGTATGTATTCCCTTCTGGGCAAAGGGAGCCCCCGTATCCAGCATTCCGGTCTGGTCATCTGCAATAATCAGTATCTCAATCAATCTGCTTACCCCTCTTTACATTTCTCCCGGGCCATGCGGATAGCATAATCCAGGGCATTCCGAAGGCTCAAAGCATTGGCGCTTCCGTCTCCTGCATGGCCCTCTCCCGTGCCGTGGTCCACAGAAGCCCGGATAATGGGAAGTCCAAGGGTTACATTGACGCCAGCCACTGCATCCCATTTTTGCAACTCTCGATTATAGACAAATCCCTTAACTTTCAGAGGAATATGACCCTGATCATGGAACATGGCCACCACAATGTCATACCAGCCCCCCAAGGCTTTGCTGAAAATACTGTCTGGCGGTGTAGGAGCCTTTTCCGGAATTAAAATTCCCTCGGCCATGGCCTGGTCAATGGCTGGCTGAATCTCCTCGATCTCCTCTCTTCCAAACATACCGTTCTCCCCACAGTGAGGATTCAGACCTGCCACGCCGATTTTTGGTTGAGAAATTCCCAGAGCCCGGCATCCTGCATCCGCAATGCGTATAACCTCCAGCACCCGATCCTTTTTCACCCGGTCACAGGCCTCCCGCAAAGACACATGGGTACTCACATGCACTACCCGAAGCTCCTCGTGGGCCAGCATCATGGTATACTTGTCCGTGTGGGTAAAATCCGCATAGATCTCCGTATGACCGGAATAATGATGCCCCGCCAGATTGATGTGATCCTTATTCAGGGCATTGGTCACTGTGGCATCCACCTGGTGATCCATAGCCAGTTCAATAACCTTTTTCACATACTGGAAAGCTGCCTCCCCACACATTCTTCTGCTCTCCTCGTAGGCAGCCTCCAAGGCCTTCGGGGCCATAGTCTCGCTAAGCCTTTTTTTATCCTTCCGGTAAAGCCGCTTGCTTATGTCCACCAGCTTCATATCATATACATCAATGGTTCCAGGAACAAATTTTGCATCCTTCACATCCTGAATGCTGTGGATATGCAGATGCTCCGCTCCCTTTACCACCTTTTTAATCTCCTCCATGCACACCGCATCTCCGATAATCACCGGACGGCAGATCTCATAAACCTCAGGCTCCATGAGCATCTTCACGGATATCTCCGGGCCATTTCCTGAGGGGTCCCCCATGGTTATTCCAATTATTGGTTTCATGCTTCTTACCTTTCCTTTCCAAGGCCTTTCGCCTTTGTCCTCTTTTAATAGGGATCCACTATATTGTACCACTATTTTTACATTTTTCTATCTCTTTCCACAGATTTTATTCTATTTTCTCAAAGCTTCTCAGCTCCGGCACCACCGTGAGCAGCATGGTAATAAAACAGGCGGTCCCTCCCACGAAATTGGATACCGGCTCTGCCATAAAGACCCCGTCCGTGCCCAGTCCCCACAGATGGGGCAGGAGATATGTAAGAGGGATCACCATAACCACCTTCCGAAATACGCTGAAAAATACCGCCTGGTTTTTCTTGTTCAATGCTTTAAATGTGGTTTGCCCACTGTATTGGAAGGTCTGGAAAATAAAGGCATAGAAATATAAATGAAGCGCGGGCACTGCATCTGTCAGCAATGCCTCATCCGTATTGAAAATAGAAATAAACAGTTCTGGCCTCCACCGCACGAAAAGCCAGGTGATCAAAGTATAAGCGCCAGCTATAGCTGTCATAATCTGAATGGTTTTCCGCACATTCCCGGCTTTCTTTGCCCCATAATTATAGCTGATAATGGGGGAAGCCCCCTCGGCAATGGCCCCCACCGGTGTATCCAGAATCTGTCGTACCGAAGACACAATGGTCATCACTGAAACATAGATCTCCCCTCCAAAGCGCATAAGCACACTGTTGCAGGCAATCTGCACCAGGGAATTGGTGCACTGCATAATAAAGGGGGCCGTTCCCAGGCCCATAATATCCTTTGCAAATGGAAAATATTTCCAAATTTTTCCATTTTCCTTCCCAGGCATCCGCACCCGACAGGCAAGCCTGGGACTTAAAATATAATATCCTGTCAGGGCCATGGAAAATCCCTGGGAGATCACAGTGGCTATAGCCGCGCCTTTGACTCCCAGGCCCAGAGTAAAGATAAAAATCGGGTCCAGGATCAGGTTGGATACCGCGCCGATAACCACAGACATCATGCCGATACCCGGAAACCCCTGCGCATTGATAAAGGGATTCATTCCTGTAGTAATCATGGAAAACAGGGTTCCTGCAAGATAAATGCGAAGATACGGCAAGGCATAGGCCATCGCCCCCTGAGAAGCCCCAAACAGCTGGAGCAGGGGCCTTGCAAACACCTCGCCGGCCACCAAAATCGCCACTCCCGTAACGCACAGCAGCCGGAAAGAAGTGTTCATGAGGATCTCCGCCTTTTTCTTATCTCCCCGTCCCAGCTCCATGGAAAAAAGCGGAGAGCCCCCCATTCCATACATATTGGTGAAAGCAGTGATTAGTATAATAATGGGAAAGCACAGACCCACAGCACCCAGGGCGCTGGTCCCCTCCCCGGGAATTCTGCCAATATAAATCCGGTCCACAATGCTGTAGAGCAGACTGAGCATCTGCGCTACCAGCATGGGAAATGCTGTCTGGGCGATGTTGTGGACAATACTTCCATTCTCAAAATCAACCTGCTTCATGCTTTAGAGCCTTCCTTCTCCTATTCTCTTATAGGCAGTCTGGCATGATCCCGAAGATAAAGGGGAATCCGGTCTATAGGAGCCAAAGCCTCTGTCCAGTCTCCTCCCTTATAAACCTCTCCGCTCCATGCATCTGTCCAGTCAGATCCCTCCGGCAAATAAACGTTTCGCTTCCGCTCGCCCTCCCGGACAATGGGAGCCACCAGAAGATCCGGACCAAACATATACTCATCTCCTATATTATACACCCTTTTATCCAGATGGAAATCATAAAATAAGGGTCTCATAACCGGAGTGCCCAACTCATGGGCCCTCTTCATCTGCTCCATAATATAAGGCTTCAGCCTCTCCCGAAGCTTGATATATC
This sequence comes from Lachnospiraceae bacterium, assembly GCA_022791975.1. GTDB lineage: Bacteria > Bacillota > Clostridia > Lachnospirales > Lachnospiraceae > RGIG4284. The sequence continues at coordinate 32,268 of JAAWAC010000026.1, forward strand.
CCCGCATAATCTCATAGGCCTCTTCCCCAAAGCTCCACAGCTCATTTTCCCCGCAGGAGGGTAAAAAGGCATCAAAATCCTTCTGCTTATTTACCGTGTCGTAGGGCAGGCGTTTTCCGTGAAGGCGGAAAATGGGACAAAATACGCCATACTCAAACCAGCGGATCAAAAGCTCCCGGAAGGAGGGATCGGCCGGATCTCCTCCAAAAAAGCCGCCGATATCTGTGGTCCACCAGGGAATTCCACACATGGCCGTGTTAAGGCCGGCCTTAATCTGGCAGCGAAGGGAGGTGAAATCCGAGGGAATATCTCCGGACCACAAAACCGTGCCCAGACGCTGAGAACCCAGCCAGGCACAGCGAATAAGATTGACAATCTCCTTCTTTCCCTGACTCTTCATCCCATCATAAAAGGCCTTTGCATAGTAATAGGGATAGATGTTGCTAACCTCCAGCCCGTTTCCCATATAATAGCGCACATTTTCAAAGCTATAGGGGCGCATTTCCGGCTCTGCCTCATCCAGCCAGAACATATCGATGCCTCTGTCCAGATAATTCTTCTCTGCGCAGTTCCAGATAAAGTCTCTGGCTCCCGGGTGGGTAGCGTCAAAAATCCCCTGGGGTCCCATAATCATAAAGAAATTAGAAATCCCCCGCTCAGCCTTGATGAGATAATTCTTCTTCTTCATGGTATCGTAGTTTTCGCTTCTGGGATCAACCGTAGGCCAAATAGAAACCATCACATGTATCCCCATCTCCTGAAGCTCCCGGCACATGTTTTCCACATCGGGCCAATATTTGTCATCAAATTTCCACTCTCCCTGTCTGGGCCAGTGGAAATAATCGATCACCAGCACATCCAGAGGAATTCCTCTTTTTTTGTATTCCCGGGCCACTTGAAGAACCTGCTCCTGATTCTCATAGCGAAGTCGGCTCTGCCAAAAACCAGCCGCCCACTCCGGCAACATATCTGCCCGGCCAGTAATCTCCGTAAAGCTCTGATTGATCTCCTCCGGGGAATCTCCAGCAATCACAAGATAATCTATTTGCCGGCAGGCCTCACTGTGCCACCGGGTATGATTGGTGCCCAACTCCGCCCGGCCAATGGAAGGGTTATTCCAGATAAACCCATACCCTTTGCTGGACATTACATAGGGAATGGTGCACTTGGTATTTTTCTGAAAAAGCTCCACAGAAGCGCCCTTTAAATCCATACAGTCATTGGGCTCCTGTCCCAACCCATAGAAATGTTCCTCCGGATCAGCGGCGAAAAACAAGTCCGTGCGAAAAGCCTCCGAGGAAATATGGTCGTAGACCCTGGCTCCTCTCTGGGGGGCCGTGCCGCTTCTCTTATCCAACCACTCTTCTTCCAGTAAAATTTTTCCAGTATTATCCTTAAATAGAACAGTCCCGTCTCCCAAAAGCTCTGCACACAGCTTACCGTTTTGAATTACAGCCCGGTCCTCTTTTATGACAGCTTTGGCCTCCCCATCTGTCTCTGGTTCCAACAAGGTCCAATTCAAGCTGGTGTCAATGTGAAGGGAAGCGCTGCTTCGAAAGCGGATGGCATTCTTCCCATAGGGCTCCATATAAACCAGTTCCCCTTCTGTCTCCCAGATAACTCTGTTTCCCTCCAAGGTCCCCTCAAAGGAAGGGATCTGTCCATATCGCTCCATATTTTCTCCATCCTTTCTTTCTATTAAAAGTCATGCTTCGTACCAGGGAAATTGCGAAATGCGAAGCTTTGTGCAGCCATAGGGGATCAGGCGGATTTCCTCCACTTCCCCAGTGATCTCCTCCTTCTTTGGGAGGCTTGTGGTATTTCCATTTTCTAACCTCCAGGAAGGTACTCTTCGTCCCTCCATAGAGATGCTCACTGGAGGATTCGCCTTTCCAAAAGGTATTTTCCCTACCTCTGTCTCCTCCACCCGGATCTCTTTTCCAGGGGAAAGGGCATAATTCCAGGGACTATCCGCAAAGACCTCATAGTCTTTTACTCCGGCAACCTCCCGGATTACCTGAAAGCGCTCCTTGATATCCAGGCCATATACCAGAGGCCCTCTCTCCACCGCAAGACTATCCTGGTACCAATGGGTAAAGCGCACCTCCATGGGAAGTCGAACCGAAACCTTGTCTCCCTGCTGAAAAGCTTTTGTCACAACAAAAAAACCATCTCTGTCTTTGTCCATGTCTGCCCCAGGACAAGTAATCACCGGACTTTCGCACCATCCAGGAATCCGGATCTTAAGGGAAATTTTCTTTTTATGGGAGCTGTGGAAGTGATAGGAAAGGGTCTCCTTAAAAGGATATTCCGTATCCAGGGAAATGGATATCGTTTCCTCTCCCAGACTGGTCTCCACATGGCTGGGAGCCAGGACCATGGAAATCAATGCTTCTTCCCCTTCCTTAAACCACAGAGCATTGACCATTTTGGGCCAGCCCTGATGCATATTAGCTGTACAGCAACCAAAATTAGGCTCCAGACCAAAAATAGAGGCATCCTTGCGGTTGTTATACCAGGGTCGCTTCCGTATGTCCACCTGTACCTGGTTAGCCTGCTGGAGATACTGGTGAGCCATAAAGTCTTCTGTGATAGTGGCTGGCAGCGCATTGTAAGCCAGGCGCTCCAGTATATCTCCAAAATAGGGATTTCCAAATATTTCCAGCATTACTGAAAGACTGAACATATACTCCACCACAGAGCAAAGCTCCGCCCCCTGCCTGGGGTCCCGTCCGGAGAGATGCTCATCCCCGCTGATACACCCGGATGCCATACCGTGAAAATGAGTAAGCTGATGGATTCCCCGACGTGTAATATCCGCTCCATCCATATCCTGAAAAAAATAAGTGTGAAGGGCCGGGTGCTTAAGACCCATGGTCACATTCACAATATGGGTGGCGTGAAAGGGAACGATTTTATCCAGCTCGCTGTGATTGATATTTTCAATGCTCTCCCAGGTCATATAGTAGGAGGAAGATCTGGGAAAGGGAAGTATATCCAGGAAGGAAATCCAGTCCATGGAATGGGCATCCATGACTTTGGCCTGCTCCAGGATTGTCCGGTTCCCGGTCCACTCGTATATCTGCTTCATACAATACAAAAGATCCGGAACTCTGGCCCGGGACCAGTTTGTGAGGGGCCGGCGATTTACTTCCTCTGTAATATAGGAAAAGTAGTTTTGTTCAAAGGTTAAGACCCGTTTATCCCCTGTGATCTCATAGTACTGGAGGAGGACTTTCAGCATGGCATAGCGGGACCAATAATCCTCCTTTGTGGCTACAGGACCAAAATTTCCATCCTCTGTCTGACTGTTCAGGGTCCACTCCACAAATTTTTTACAGAGCTCCCATCGCTCCTCATCTTTCAGATAATAGGACAGGGGAATCAGTCCGTCTAGATAATAGGGCGCCCTCTCCCAGCTCTCCCCAGTGCCGCCCAGCCAGCCGGAATAGCTTCCTACGCTGTCCCAGATATCATGTAGTCTTCCACTCAGTCCGTCCATCTGGATCTCCAGCTGTCGTCTCAGCCAGCCTGTAGGCTGGATTTCTTTCAGATTCAGCTTTGTAAATCTTTTATTGCCCATCTCTTCCACCTCTTCCCCTGTTTCCTGTGTGTCTGGATTTTTTATGAATTCTCGTCTACAATTCTAAAAAATGTAGCGGATGCAGCCGGGACTGTCAGCGTACCGTCTTCCCCAAAGGTAGCCTCTCCATGATTGGAATACAAGACTTCCATTCTGCCAAATTCCTCTGTACATTTACACAGGGTCTGCTCATCCTTGGGATTTATCACAACCAGAATCCGCTCCTCTTGGCACTCCCGCAAATACACAAAGGGATAGCTGTCTCTTTTGGCATATACAAAGCGAATTCCCGCCGCAGCCTCCAGAGCCGGATGTGCCTGACGGATTTTAATCAGCTGCTGAATCTCCTTCCAGAGAGAGTTCTCCCTGTTCATCTCCTCTTCCACATTGGGACGGTTCTTATCCGGGTCCATGGGTGCATACAGCTTATCTGGTCCTGCCATGGAGAACCCGGCATTCACACCCTTATTCCACTGCATGGGAGTCCGACACTGCGTGCGCTCCTCGCTGCCCTCCACAGAATCCAAGCCTGGCATGTTTTTCATGCCGATCTCATCGCCATAATAGAGGAAGGGGGCCCCTGGCATGGACAGAATAAAGGCAAAGGCAATCTTAATCTCCTCTATGTCCAATTCCTCCGTAATCCGGCTGATATCATGATTTCCCGAAGGAATACAGATCAGTCCCTTTCCGTTGGTCTCCTCATAATCTTTTTGGAAGTTTTCCACAAACTGTAGAATATCTCCCTCTCCTCTTCTGGAGAAATAAGGCTTTTCTGACCGGAACAGTTCCCAGTAATGCTGCTTTCCTCTTTTCAGCAGGAAATCCATGTGAAAGCCACCCCGAATGGAATACATGGGATATCCCCACTCAGAAATCATGGCTGCCTGGGGAAACTCCTCATCCAGAAATTCCCGGAAATACTGCCAAAGCTTTACATTTCCCTCCTGGGTGGGATCATTTTTAATGACCTCCCCTGCCATATCCACCCGGAAACCATCACAGCCCAGCTGTAGCCAAAACCGCATAATATCCTTTAAGGCTTCCCGGGTAGCCATGGGTCCCGGCGCATCCATGGGAAGCTGCCAGGAAGGGTCCTCCACCTGCCAGAAGCCATAATTGAGGGCTGGCTGAGTGGAATAAAAGTTCACGGCACAGCAGCCAGGTCTTCCGCCAAAGCCAATGATAAAGCCCCGGATATTGCTGTAATTCTCTCCCGGTTGATCAAATTTAGGCTTCACCTTTCGATAGGGCGTCCAGATATAGCGCTCCGTATATTCATTTTTCATGCTGGACATGGATACCTGAAACCAGGGATGCTGAATGGAAGTGTGTCCCGGAACAAGATCCAGAATAATATGCATTCCTCTTTCGTGGACCTCCCGGAACAGATCCGCCATATCCTGATTGGTACCATACCGGGGAGCTACCTTGTAGTAATCCCGGATATCATAGCCGGCATCATAAAAGGGGGAATCAAAACAGGGATTCAGCCAGATTGCATTGCAGCCCAGCTCCTTTATATAATCAAGCTTTTGGATAATGCCTGGAAGATCCCCGATCCCATCCCCATTGCTGTCATAAAAGCTCTGGGGATATATCTCATAAAATACTGCCTTCTCTAACCATTTTGGCATGTCTCTTCCTCCCTGGGATTCTTTATCTCATTGCACTGGCAGACTGCCGTGCCACGATTCCAAAAGCTGTGACAAAGGCACTCTCTTTCACCTTCCCAGTTCCGGCAATATCATGAGCTGTTCCGTGGGCTGGTGTACCTACCGGCATAGGGAATCCGGCGAGAATGGTGACTGCGTGACTGAATTCTTTTAGTTTCAGGGCAATCTGTCCCTGGTCATGGTACATGGTTACCACCACATCCGCCTCTCCCTGAAAGGCGTGGACAAAAATCGTATCCGGAGAATACATGCCCACAATGTGATATCCCTCTTCCTTTGCTTTCTCCATAGCTGGCTTAATCAGGGTCAGCTCTTCATCTCCACACAGGCCTCCCTCTCCACAATGGGGATTTAAGGCTGCAATGGCAATTCTGGGCTCCTTGATCCCAGCATCCCGGCATGATTTATCCGCCAAGCGGATCATGGACATAATTGCGTCAAAGGTCAGATATTCTCCCAAATGGGTCAGGGGAATATGGCTGGTCACACGGGTGGTCCATAAACCATCCACCACATTCAGCTCTCCAAAATCATCCGCCAGATCAAGCCCCAGTTCTCCACAGCAGGCCCTGAAAAGCTCCAGCTCGCTGGCCACCTCATTTCCGGCTCGGCGGATGGCTTCTTTGTTAAAGGGTGCAAAGCAGATTCCATCAATCCAGCCTTTTTTATAAAAATCGCAGGCTGTACGGATGTCGGCCGCAACGGCCGCCCCGCAGGGAGGGCTAACCCTCCCATACGGAGCATCTGCCGGATCTATATTTTTGGTATCCACCAGCAGTAAATCCTTCTCATTATTCCGGATCTCCTCTGGGCAGATCACTTCATACGCAAGCTTTTTTCCTACAATGGCCTCCGCTCTAGTCAGAATTCTCTGATCTCCCAGAAGAACCACTCTGGCTTCCTTTAAAAGGCTGCTTCCCTCTGCAAAAGACTTTACCACAATCTCAGAGCCCACGCCCGAAGCGTCTCCAAGCAATACACATACGACAGGTTTTAACATAGTATTTGATACCTCCAGCATTACGCGCTTTTATTTTCCTGCAAGATAATCCTCCTGAGACTGCAGCATAATCTCTCTGCTCGTCTCCAGATCATTGTAATAGGGGCTCAGAAGATATTTATTCAGATACTCCTGCCATGCCTCACTCTCTGTAACCTTTTTGAAGGTCTCATTCCAGAACTGCTGTGCCTCCTCGCTCATGCTGCCAGGAGCCAAAACACCACGCCACATGGGGGACTGTACCACATCATAGCCCAGCTCTGTCATGGTAGGAGCTCCGTCCAGAGGTGCGATAAACCGCTCGTCAGACAAGGCTACGATAGGAACAATATCTCCACTCTCCACATAAGAGATGGCTGCGGCCGGAGAACCCATGGCCAGATCAATGTGATCTCCCAAAAGTGCGGTGATGGACTCATTAGAGGAATCGTACATCATGTAATTAAACATATCTGTTTTCTCAATCTCTTCCGCAAACATATTGAACACGGTCATCTCATTACTCTTGGTTCCGCCTACATTTACCTTGGTTCCACCCTCTACTGCCGCCAAAACCTTCTCAAAGCTGTCATATTTTCCGCCGGTCTTGGCAAAGATCAGCTGCTTATCCGCGGCCACCGTGGCAATGGGGGAGAAATCCTTTACGGTCATTCCAATATCGCTGTCCAGGAGAGACTGCATATCCCCGGAGCTGAAGCAAAGAAGGGTGTGATCCGGATCGCTGCTCTCGTTGGTCTCAATTCTGACAATATTTCCAGATCCATCTGTGTTATTGTTCACTACAAAGGTAACATCCACAAGGCCTTCCTTTGTGCAGATATCTGTCAGGGTCCGAGTAATAAGATCCGAGTTTCCTCCTGCCTTTGAACTTACGTTAAAGGTAACAGTATTTTCTGGTGTAAAGGCTGATCCGGTTTCTGCTGGTGCCTCTTCAGGAGTTTCTGCCTCTGCTGGGGTCTCTGCCGGTGCTTCTGTCTGCTCTGTGGAAGAATTATCCGGCTCCTTGGGATCTTCCGCTTCTTTGCCGCCACATCCGGCCAAAAGGGTTGCTACAGTAAGCACACCTGTCATGAGTAACGCGATTTGTTTCTTCTTCATTTTTTCATACCTCCATAATTAAAATTAGTATTTATAAGTTCAGGCCTTTTGAGCCTTTGCTTTCCGATATGCCTTCTTTATCACAGGGCTAAACAGAAGTCCCACAAATATCAACAGGAAAATTAAGGACAAGGGCTTTGTCACAAAAATGGACAGGCTTCCACCGGATATATTTAACGCCCGGCGCAGATTCACCTCAAAGGTAACCGAGAGAATGGTAGCCAACAGCATGGGAGATGCGGAATATCCAAATCTCTGGAAGATATATCCCATGATTCCTCCGATAATCATAATCAGAACCCCCCACATGGATGTGGTGGACGCGTAAGCTCCCACAAAACAAATCACAGTAATGGTAGGAATCAAGATTTTATTGGGGATGCAGATTACCTTCATAATCAGCGGAATCATAATCAATGCCAGCAACAAAGCGATAATATTTGACACATAAAGGGAGGAAATCAATCCCCATGCAAAATCCGGGGAATCCGTAAACAATCTGGGTCCCGGCTGGAGTCCCCACATCATAAGACCGCCCAGGAGAACCGCCGTGGTTCCACTTCCCGGAATTCCCAGGGCCAAAAGGGGACCAAAAGCTCCGGCTGCCGCTCCATTGTTGGCTGCTTCACTGGCTGCAATTCCCTCAATGGCGCCTGTTCCCAGTTTCTCTTTGTTTTTCTTTGATTTCTTTTGAATTGTGTAGCTTACAATGGAAGCCATAGTAGCGCCAGCTCCCGGAATAAATCCAATCACTGATCCCAGAAGGCCGCTGCGGACAACGGGAGCACCCATGCGGGAGAAATCCTCTTTGTTCAGCTTACAATCTGCAATGGACAGCTTTTTTACCACCAGATCATTTCCCCGCTCCTCCTGTCCCAAGAGGTTAAATACCTGAGCCATACCGATAAAGCCTACCACCAGGGGAATAAAGTTCACACCACTTAATAGGTGAAGCACCCCAAAGGTATAGCGGGCCTCCCCCGTATTGGTGCTGATTCCGATGGTGGCAATCAAAATACCGATACAGGTAACAGCCAGTCCCTTCATTACATTTCCCTCAATAAGCCAGCTGATGGAGCTTAAGGCTACTAGCATCAGGGTCGTCATCTCCGCAGGACCAAACTTCAAACCAAACTGGGCCAAGGCTGGTCCGAAAAAGGTCAGAACCACCATTCCCAACAAACCTCCCAAGAAGGAGGACATATTGGCCACCATCAGAGCCTTTCCCGGCTTTCCTTTTCTGGCCAGGGGATATCCGTCCAGAGCTGTCATAATGGCCGGAGCGTCTCCCGGTACATTGATTAAAATGGAGCTGAAAGCGCCTCCAAACATGTTGGCATAATAGATGGCTCCCAGCATAATAATGGCTGTGGTAGGGTTAAAGGCATAGGTCAGAGGAAGCAGAAGAGCTACACCCACCAGAGAACCGATACCAGGCATGGCGCCTACAATAATACCCAGGATTGCGCCGATAGCTGCTGCGCCAATGTTCTGAAATGTTAAAGCAGTCTGAAAGCCTGAAAGTAAATAAGATAATGTTTCCATTGTGTCTCTCCTCCTAACCTAACATTTGAAACAGGCTTCCCATGGGGAATCGAATTTTCAATCCTACCTGGAATCCGAAATAAATGATAACAAACATGGCAACCGTAGCTATGATGGTATTTTTCCAGTTGACCTTGGCGTAAAGCTTTAGCCACAATACATAAAAGATAAACAGGGACGGCAGCATACCAATATATTCTGTAGCAAAATACATCAGGGCCAGGGCTGCCAGAAGATACCATGCATTTCGCTCAAAGGTTACCGGTTCCTCCTTAAAACTGCCAAAAATGTTAACGATACTGGCCAGCAGCAACACTACTGCAATAATGCAGGGAAACAATCCGTCCTTGGGACTGGTAGAGGCCGCATCCCACAGCCCATATTCCACTAACCCCTTGTAAATCCACACGATGGACAAAACGGTTGTTGCCACAGGGAATAGAACATTTAGCTTGATCTTACCCTTCATCATAAATCTCCTCCTTTTTCAATCCTCCAAAATTTTCCGCTTTCCAAAGCCGTGCATTTGGTGTCATTCCTTATGGGATTAAAATAAACCATACAAACACATATTTCAACACTTTTCCTAGTCTATAATGTTTCATATTTGAACATATCTTTATTTTTGTTAATAATATTAAAAAATGAACCCTGATTTTTGTGCATTTTTATATCTAAACATTTTATAACGTTTTATATTGAAACCTATTTATTTCCATGTTATAATCCACCTATATGATAGATTGTCAAAAGCTTACATGTTTTTTTGTCAATCCATACGTACCTATTAAATAACTGACAGGAGAAATTTTATGATCACCCACAACAAACATTTATTTTGCTTGTCCACTTCCCACACCTCCTATGCCTTTCGCGTAGAGGAGGCAGGCCATCTGGAACATCTTCACTATGGCCCCCGCATGCAACTGGGAGAACAGGGCGAAGCTGCCCTGGCCCAAAGGCACAGCTCTCTTCCCAGCGCCACCATTGCTTATGACCCTTCCACCCCAAATCTCAGCATGGAGCTGCTGCGCCAGGAAATTTCCACCCTGGGCAAGGGAGATTTCGGAGATCCCTATTTGGATCTGGAATTTTCTGATGGAAGCCGTACCTGTGATTTTGTCTTTGACTCCTGGGAAATTTCCGATGAGAAACCCAATCTAAAAGGGCTTCCTTCTGCTCTTCCTCCCAACTCCCTGGACAAAACCACCCTCTGTGTCCGTTTACGGGAGGCAAATGGGCGTGGGCTGTCTCTCTACTTATATTACACGGTTTACGAAGAATGTGATATTATCGCCCGCTGCGCCACACTTGTCAATGACAGCAAGGAGCCTCTTATTCTTCGGCGGTTTTTAAGCTCCCAGCTGGACTTTGACGACAGCGATTTTGAGCTAATTAATTTTCACGGAAGCTGGACCAGTGAGATGCACAAATCCATCACACCCTGCAAAGGAAAAACCGTGGTAAGTGAGACTCGGCTGGGCTTTAGCAGCAACCGGGCCAATCCCTTTGTTATGCTGGCCCGTCCGGATTGCACAGAGGCCTTTGGAGAGGTCTACGGAAGCAATTTAGTCTACAGCGGCAATCACAGAGAATGTGCCCAGAGCGGAGAGCTTAGTCGACTTAGGTTTTCCACCGGAATCCAACCGGAGGGCTTTACCTGGACCCTACAGCCAGGGGAGAGCTTTTCCACCCCGGAGGCTGTCTTAAGCTATTCTTCCTCTGGCTTTGAGGGACTTAGCCGAAATTATCACCGATTTATCCGCCAGTACATTCTTCGTGGCTCCTGGGCCCATAAGCCACGCCCGGTTTTACTCAACAGCTGGGAAGCCGCATATTTTAATTTTAATGAAGAAAAGCTTCTGGCCATGGCAGATCTGGCCAAACAGGCAGGTATTGAGCTTTTTGTGCTGGATGACGGATGGTTTGGAAAGCGTAATAGTACCAAGAGTTCCCTGGGAGACTGGGTTTGTAACTACGAAAAGCTTCCCCATGGTATCCAGGGACTGTCAGACCGTATTCACCAAAAGGGACTGCAATTTGGCATCTGGGTAGAGCCGGAGGCTGTCAACATGGACAGTGATTTGTTCCGGGCTCATCCAGACTGGACCCTGTCTGTTCCCGGACAGCCCAACAGCGAGGGCCGCAATACCCGCCTTCTGGACTATGCCAATCCTCAGGTTATTGACTATATATATGAGGCTCTCTGCAAGGTATTTTCTCAGGGTGTGGACTATGTGAAATGGGACATGAATCGAGGGATCAGCGACTGCTACAGTCCCTATCTGCCAAAGGAGCGGCAGGGGGAAACGGGACACCGGTTTCTCCTGGGACTTTACCATTTACTGGATCGACTGACCGAGACCTTTCCCCATATTTTATTTGAGAGCTGTGCCTCTGGTGGGAACCGGGCAGATTTAGGTCTCTTGTGCTATATGCCCCAGTTTTGGGCCAGCGACAATTCGGATGCTCTTTGCCGACAGCGAATTCAGACCAATTACTCCTATGGCTATCCCTTGAGCGTTTTGGGCTGCCATGTATCCTCCATTCCCAATCACCAGACCTTACGGGAAACTCCTCTGACCACCCGGTATGAGGTAGCCGCCTTTGGTGTCCTGGGCTATGAGCTGGACCTTGAAAAGCTTAGGGAGGATGAGCTGGAAGATATCCGGGAACAGATTATCCATTACAAGGCTATCCGGGAATGGACAATGGAAGCGGATCTCTTCCGCCTTCGCACAGGGGAACAAGGACACTGGAGTTTTATGGTTCTGGGCCCTCACAAACGTCGGGGCATGATTATGACCATGCAGGAGCTTTTGCAACCGGGAAGTCCTATCTATGTTTTAAAAACTCGGGGATTACAGGAGGATGCTCTCTATCATTTTTCCAGCCGACCGGCTATGTTAAATATAAAGCCTTTAAACGGCCGGCTTACCAGTTTTTCTTCGGATGTACCCTTTGTGAGAATGCCTCGGGAAACGGAAAGCTATACGCTTTATGGAAGTCTACTGAATCATGGGGGTATCCGCCTGAAATCAGATTTTAATGGGCATAACTTAGATGAGGATACCCGATGCTATATTGATTATTCCACCCGTCTTTATCACTTGGATATGCAGTGATTTTGATTTCCATTACTTTTTATCTATTGGTCTACACACACTAAGGTGGGGGAAACATTCCAAAATGGTTTACCTCCTGGACATGTTTCCCCCCATTTAGGCCGTGTTCCGGACAATATGGGAAACGTAACTGGTTCCAAGTGAAAAGTGAACTTTCCAATGGGTAAAATTGTTTTTATATCAAAAATATGATAAAATAAACAGGAAGTATGGAATGGAGGATGCAGGATTGAAAACAAAGACAAGAATTTTAGCAGTTGTTCCCTACAATGGTATCAAAGAAATCATGAACGAAATTGCTGCCGACAACGAGGAAATCGACTTGACAGTACACATTGGAACTCTGCAAAAGGGCTTGGAAATCGTTCAATCCTACAATCTGGATGATTTTGATATTGTAGTTGCCCGAGGTGGTACTGCCAATCTGTTTGAGCGGCACATTAAGCTTCCCATCGCCCGCATTGAGATCTCTGTCTACGATATTCTCCGTGCCATTAAGCTGGCGGAAAATTATACCAGCCGGTTTGCCATTGTGGGAATCTCCTCCACTGTTGAGAATGCAAAACTGCTGCGCAATCTTTTGCAGTATAATATTAAAATCGTCACTCTGGCAAAGCCGGAGGATGACCGACAAGCCATTCTGGATCTTCTGGATCAGGGCTATGAGATGGTATTGTGCGATATGCGTACTACCAACACCGCCTATGAACTGGGTATGAATTACATTCTGATTACCTCAGGGCGGGAAAGTCTTGAGGCTACCTTTACCCAGGCTATCAGCCTAGCCCACCGCCATTCCTTTCATCAACGGCTTACAAAGCTTTTTAAAACTGCCATGTCTGGCAGCCGGGAGTATGTTTTTATTTACGACGGAGAGCGAAATCTGGTATACAGCAGTTTAAGCCGAAATTTGGACAGTGAATATATCTTTCTCATTATAGAACAAAATATGGATACCTTTTTTTCTGACAGCTCCTTTCAGTTGGAGGAGCGCAAAAAGGGCCTTTTATTGACGTATCATTGCAGTCATGCCACCATTGACCAGGAGCCTTATGTGTTTATATATCTTTTCAAGCAGGATGTGCCTGCTCTGATAGATGAACTGGGAATTTCTCTCTATGAAAACCCGGAGGCCATGGTCACAGACTCTGAATTTTATGGCAGCGCCAATTTAATTGGCATTACCAGAAAGACTCTGGAAGCTTATTCCCGGACTCTCCAGCCCGTTCTCATTCTAGGTGAAAAGGGAACTGGAAAGGACAAATCCGCTTCCTTTCTCTACCGCCACAGTGAATTCAAAAAACATCCTTTTTTTATCATTGACTGTGAAAGTACCAACCAGAAAAAATGGAATTATTTTATGGAAAGTCCCAACTCTCCTCTGAATGATATTCATATTACCATCTATATTAAAAATCTTCAGGCATTGCATGATTCCATTTCCGGCAAATTTCTTCCCTATTTAAAGCAAAACGATCTTTGTCGGAGAAACCGCTTTCTATTCTCCTACACCTTATCCCAGGAAATAGAAATCACCAACTCTATCTGTCAATATTTAATGAACACCCTGTCCTGCCTGGTTCTCCATCTGACTCCCCTGCGGGATCGAACCGACGACATTCCCAATATTGCCACCCTGTATATCAGCCAGGCCAATATCAATCTGGGAAAACAGGTGGTAGGATTTGAGCCCGGAGCCCTGGCCCTGATTCAGGATTTTAATTGGAATCAGAACCTGGCGCAGTTTAAGCGGGTGATTCACCAGCTGATTGTTCTTACCGAGGGGGATTATATTAGTACGGATCTGGTCCGACAAACCCTAAAACAGGAGACACCCAAAACCACAGAATCCCTGCGTCCTGGCTATGAGATTGTAAATACCAACCAGTCTCTGGAGGATATCAGCTATGATATTGCCCGCGTGGTGCTGGAGCAGGAGGATATGAACCGGGCCAAAACCGCCGAGCGCCTTGGAATCAGCCGGACAACTCTGTGGCGAATGTTACAGAAATAAGGATTTACAAAAAGGAAGACATTTCCGAAAATTACTGGAAATGTCTTCCTTTTCTATCTCCCTTTTCGGAAAAGTGTTCCTACTGCACAAAGCTTGAAATATAATACAAATTCGTGCATATAATCATTACTGTTTTTGCATCCGCTTAACAACTCACGGAAGCTATATGATTTGCTTTCCATTAAAATCTATTTCATAGTAGTTATTCTCAAAATCGTACAGGCAAATCAAGTTTTCACGTATTGTAAATGGTTCTCTGTTTGAAATAGAAACAAATATATC